>NZ_CAXYKF010000005.1:0-86194 GCF_964278005.1 uncultured Xanthomonas sp. | reverse complement strand
GTGCACCGCGCGCCGCCCGCGCCGGGTGACCCGCAGGCATCGGCGTGCAGGCAGCGTTACCCACACGCCGACTGCCCGTCGGTATCGCCCCAGTCCGAACCGCGATGCCCGCACATGATGGCGGGCGTCGTTCGCTTCGCTCAGCGCACCGCGATCCGCAGCACGTCGTCGAGCAAGGCCGCCGCGGTGACATCGGCGCCCGCGCCCGGCCCCTGGATCAGCAGCGGCTGCTGCAGATAGCGGTCGCTGTGGATGGCGACGCGGTTGTCGGTGCCGGCACCGCTGGCCAATGGATGCGTCAGCGGCAGCACGCGCAGGCCCACCGAGGCGCCGTGCGCATCGAAGCGACCGACGAAGCGCAGGCAGGCGCCGGCGGCCTGTGCCTGCGCCAGGCGCGCCGCCAGCGGCGCGTCCAATTGTTCGAGTGCGGCATCCAGTTGCGCCAGCGGCACCGTGGCCAGCGCGGCCGGCACCAGCGACTCCACCTGCACCTGCTCGGCGCGCAACGGCAGGCCGGCGGCGCGGGCCAGGATCAGCAGCTTGCGCCGCACGTCCTCGCCGGACAGGTCCTCGCGCGGATCGGGTTCGGTGTAGCCGGCGGCCGCGGCCTCGCGCACGCACGCGGAGAAGCTACGGCAGCCGTGGTAGCGATGCAGCAGCCAGGCCAGGGAGCCGGACAGCACGCCTTCCACCGCGTGGATGTGGTCGCCGCCGGCGACCAGCGCACGCAGGCTGCTCAGCAACGGCAGCCCGGCGCCGACCGTGGCGCTGTCGCCGTAATGGGTGCTGGCGACATGGCGGGCGGCCTGGATCTGTTCGGCCCGCGCCAGCGCGGCGCCCTGACCGAGCTTGTTGGCGGTGACCACGTGCACGCCGCGCCGCAGCCACTCGGCATGGCGCTGCGCCACCGCCTCGCTGGCGGTGGCGTCGACCACGATGTCGCCACGGCCCAGATCCTCCGGCAACGTCACCGTCTGCGCCGTGCGCGCGGCGGCATTGGCCGCGGCCAGCGCCTGCGCCGGCGTCACCGCGCAATCGGCAACGGTGCGCGAATTGGCCAGCCAGGCGAAGGTCGGCAGGCCAGGCCGGCGCTGCTGCAACGCCTGGTAGCGCGCGACGAAGGCGCGGCCGACGGTGCCGGTGCCGAGCAGGCCCAACCGCGCGGTGGCCGCGACGGGCGCCGCACGCAGCGGCGCCGATGGCGCATCGGCCAGGCCGCTGCTCACGCGTCCACCCGTTTGCGGGCCAGCGCCTCGCCGGCGCGCTGCGCGCGCTGCAGGCCGGCCTGCAGATCGGCGACCAGGTCCGCACTGGATTCGATACCCACCGACAAGCGCAGCAGGCCGTCGGAAATGCCGGCCTTGGCGCGCGCCTCGGCGGTCATCGCCGCATGGGTCATGGTCGCCGGATGCGCGATCAGGCTCTCCACGCCGCCCAGCGATTCGGCCAGGGTGAAGTAGCGCAGGCCGTCGACGAAGGCGCGCACCTCGGCCTCGCCGCCGGCCAGTTCGAAACTGATCATCGCGCCGAAGCCGCGCTGCTGCCGCGCCGCCACCGCGTGGCCCGGATGCGAGGCCAGGCCGGGGTAGTACACCTGGCGCACCGCGGCGTGCGTGGTCAGCAGGTCCACCACCGCCTGTGCGTTTTCCTGGTGCGCGCGCAGGCGCGCATCCAGCGTGCGCAGGCCGCGCAGGGTCAGGAACGCATCGAACGGCGAGCCGGTCAGGCCCAGCGCATTGGCCCACCACACCAATTGCTGGTGCAGTTCGGCATCGGCCGCGATCACCGCGCCACCGACCACGTCGCTGTGGCCGTTGACGTACTTGGTGGTGGAGTGGATCACCAGGTCGGCGCCGAAGGCGATCGGGGTCTGCAGCGCCGGCGACAGGAAGGTGTTGTCGACCACCGCCAGCGCGCCGGCCTTGTGCGCGGCGTCGATGACGAAGCGCAGGTCGGTGATGCGCAGCAGCGGGTTGGACGGGGTCTCGATCAGCACCAGCTTCGGCGCCTGCGCCAACGCATCGGCCAGCGAGCGCGGATCGGTCAGGTCGGCGGTGATCAGCTCGAAATGGCCCTTCTTGGCCAACGCGTTGAACAGCCGCCAGCTACCGCCGTACGCATCGTGTGGCACCACCAGCTTGTCGCCTGGCTGCAGTAGCGCATTGAGCACCAGGTTGATCGCGCCCATGCCGGTGGCGGTGATCACGCCGCCGGCGCCGCCTTCCAGTTCCGCCAGCGCTTCGCCGAGCAAGTCGCGGGTAGGGTTGCCGCTGCGGGTGTAGTCGTACTGGCGCTTGTTGCCGAAGCCGTCGAAGCTGAAGTTCGACGACAGCACGATCGGCGGGGTCACCGCACCGTAGGCGGTATCGCGGTCGATGCCGGCGCGGACCGCGGCGGTAGCGGCACTACAGGGCAGATCGGTGTCGTGGGCAGTGCTCATGCGGCAACTCCGGTGGGGCGAAGGGCGGTGGCGAGAATCGCGTCGATGCGATCGGTTTCTTTCAGGAAGGCGTCGTGGCCGTAGGGCGAACGCAGCACGCGCAGGCTGCCGCGCGGGCCCAGGCCTTCGACCAGGGTGACCAGGTCCGACAGCGGCACCAGGCGGTCGCCCTCGACCGCCACCACCACGGTGGGCACGGCGACGGCAGCCGGCTCGATGCGATGCAGGTCGATGGATTCGGACAGGCGCAGGTAGGCGTTGACCTGGGTGCGCGCCACGTACTGCGCGCCGGCGGCGTCCAGGTAGTCTTCGGCGGCGACGCGGACGCGGCCGTTGATCACTTCCGGCGCCGCGTCGAAGCGTTCGCCGAATTCCTCCGGAGTGCGGTAGCTGAGCATCGCGAACTGCCGCGCCAGCGACAGCCCGTGGCTCTCGGCGCATTGCAGCTGGCCCAGTGCCACGGCGCGGCGCTGCAGCGCGCGCCAGGCCGCGGCATACGGATGCGCGCGGTGCGCGCCGCTGACCGCGATCAGCTTCTGCAGGCGCTGCGGATGCCGCACCGCCAGTTGCAGGCCGACCAGGGCGCCGTAGGAGTAGCCGACGAACCCGTGCAGTTGCGCGATGTCCAGCGCGTCCAGCAGCGCGGCGATGGCATCGGCCTGGTCGGCACTGTCGATGGGCGCGTCCAGGCTGCCATCGGCGCCGACGAAATCGAACGCCAGCAGCCGCCGCTGGGTGGGATCCAGCGCCCGCCCCGGCCCGACCAGGCCTTCGGCCCAGCCCTTCTCGGGAAAACTGGCGTTGGCGGCGAGATGGCGGTGCGCGGAGATGCCGCCGGCGACGAACACCACCGGCGCGGCAGCCGGGCCGCTCAGTTCGTAGCGCAGGCGCAGCAGTTGCACACCGGCGTGGCGCAGCGGCAACGCGACGGCGATCTCGCCACGCATCGCGTGCACGCCGTCGGCCGGCGCGGCAACGCGGTCGTGGGACGGAATGGCGGAGGTGGGGCGATCAGGCGAGTTCACGAGGCGCATGGCGGTATCCGGAGAGGAACGGCCATCGAGCTTCGCGGAGCTCGCGTTCGCCATGCAGAGGGCATGGATCGAACCATCTTTCGGCGGACGCGTGGGTCCCCGCAGGATTTGGCACCTACACGGCCGCTTGCGCGTCCGCTGGCTGCCCCGGCATCAAAGGGCCTGTCCCTCCGCCGGTCTCGATGGTGAAGCCACGATGCCAGCGATTTTCGGTCATGTCAATCTCTTTATTCGGATGAAGCGATATGATTTTTCGATCCCTGGCCTCGGCCATACTCCGCTTCCCCCATCGCTGCCCCTGTCCGTGCGCCGACGCCGCTCCCGCCGCTGTCTTGCCGTGGTCCTGTCGCTGGCACTGGCGACCGGCACGCCTGCGCAACCGCTGCTGCGCTGGAATGCTCCGCGGCCCGAACCACAGCCACCGCCGGCGTGGCTGCAGGTGACCGCCCGCGACAGCGGGCTGCGCGAGGTCGCATTGGGCAATCCGCTCGGCGGCCCGGTGCAGATCCGCCTGCTGGGCGACCGTGCCGGCTTCACTGCCGTGCCCGCGCTGCCGCTGACCGTGGAGCTGGCCGCCGGCGAGCGCCGCATGGTCGCGCGCCTGTATCCCCCCGGCGACCTCGCCGAGGCCGGCGGCGACGGCGCCCGACTGCGCATCGAGGCGATCCCCGGTTCGCCGCGCGCCCATGCCGACGCGGTGCTGTATGCCCTGCCCTTCGCCGATCGCCCGGTGCGCATCGACCAGGGCTTCGGCGGCGCCTTCAGCCATCGCGATCCCGCCAATGCCTATGCGCTGGACTTCGCCCTGCCCGAAGGCACGCCGGTGCTGGCCGCGCGCGCGGGCGTGGTGATGGAGGTGCGCGACGACTTCCGCGAGTCCGGCACCGACCCGCGCCTGGGTCAGGCCGCCAACCTGGTGCGGGTGGTGCACGCCGACGGCAGCATGGCGATCTATGCACACCTGGCCCCCGGCGGCGTGCAGGTGCGGGTGGGCCAGGCGGTGCAGCGTGGCGACCGCCTCGGCCTGTCCGGCAACACCGGCCTGAGCAGCGGCCCGCACCTGCATTTCGCCGTCCAGCTCAACCGCGGCCTGCGCCTGGAATCGGTGCCGTTCCGGATGGCCGGCCCGCTGGGCGAATTGCGCTTCGCCCATCCCGCCCCACCCTGAGCGCGCCTACCGTTCGTCGGCAAACGCATTGACATCCGCCAAGTGTATTGATGTATTAATACACATGGATGCAACCCACCTCCACGTGCAACCCAGCGCCCCCGAGCCGATCTACCGGCAGATCGCCGAGCAGATCCGCCGCCTGGTCGCCGCCGGGCAACTGCGCCCGGGCGACGGCCTGCCCTCGGTGCGCGAGGTCGCCGCGGTCCACGCGGTGAACCCGATGACGGTCTCGCGCGCCTACAGCCAGCTCGAAGCCGAGGGCGTGCTGGAACGCCTGCGCGGCCGCGGCATGGCGGTGGCCGCGACCGCCGCCGCACCGCAACGGCAGCGCCTGGAGTTGATCGAACCCCGGCTGCAGGAACTGGTCCGGCATTGCCGCGAACTGGGCCTGCCGGCGCCTCCCGTGATCGAACGTCTTGAACAGTTGTTTGGAGAACCTGGCGATGAGTAGCGTGGCGATGCAGAGCGCAATCCAGACCGACCTGGACATGGACCTGCCGCTGGCGGCGCACGACCTGCACCTGGCGTTCGGTGCCAGCGACGTGCTGCGGGGCGTGGGCCTGCAGATCGGGCGCGGCGAGGTCGTCGGCCTGATCGGCCGCAACGGCACCGGCAAGAGCACACTGCTGGCCTGCCTGCTCGGCCTGCTGCAGCCGCAGCGCGGCCAGGCGCGCGTATTCGGCGGTCCGGCGCTGCGCCTGGACGACGCGCGCAAGGCGCGCATCGGCTTCGTGCCCCAGCAGCCCCAGGCCTTCGGCTGGATGCGCGTGGAGGAACTGCTCGCCTTCGCCGCGCAGCTGTATCCGCACTGGGACCCGCAGCGCGCCGACACGCTGCTGCAGCGCTGGGAACTGGACCGCCGCCAGCGCATCGACACGCTCTCCCCCGGCCAGGCCCAGCGCCTGGCCCTGGTGCGCGCACTGGCGGCGCGGCCGGCGCTGCTGGTGCTCGACGAACCGGCCTCGGCGCTGGATCCGGTCGCGCGCCGCGACCTGATGCGCGAGATCGTCACCGAAACCTGCGATGCCGGCACCACCGTGCTGTTCTCCAGCCACATCGTCAGCGACCTGGAACGGGTGGCCTCGCGCGTGGCTTTCCTGCACCAAGGCCGGCTGCTGCTGGACCAGCCGCTGGACGAGCTCAAGGACAGCGTGTTGCGACTCACGCTGCCGCCGGCCGCCGCCGCGCTGCTCGGCGACGCCGTGCTGCGCGACGAACTCGCACGGCGCCGCAGCGCCGACGGCGGCACCGCCGTACTGCTGCACGCCAGCGAACCGCCTTCCGCCCTGCTCGGCGTGCCCGGTCTGCGCATCGACCGGCTCGGCCTGGAGGACCTGTTCATCGAGGTGGCGGGATGAAGCGCCTGCTCGCCGATCTGCGCCTGCTGTACGCGGCATCGGGCAGGACCCGATGGGTCTACCCCTGGGTGATCGCCGCGGCATTGGCCCTGACGTTGGTCGACAATCCACCATCGCCGCTGGTGCTGACCTGCCCCATCGTGCTGCTGCTCTGGGCACGACTCGGCGCACGCTTGCTGAGCCTGCTCGAGCAGGCGCATCGCCTGCGCCTTCCGGGGCTGCGCAGTCGCTTCGCGCGCCTGTTCGCACTGGCGGTGGCCAGCACCGTGCTGGTGCCGGTCCTGCTGTACGTGCCGCGCGGCAGCGATCCCAGCCTGACGGCACCGACGCTGCTGCTGTGCGCGTCCGGCGGGCTGCTGCTGGCGACAGCGCCGGCGTGGTCCAGTACCGCACTGCTGTGTCTGCCGCCCCTCGGCTTCATGCTGCACTACTGGGTCGGCGTGCCATTGGACGCGTACCCGCGCAGCACCATGCTGGCCATCGCTGCAGCGTGCGTCGCGGGCGCGACGTGGGCGTACCGCCGCGCCAGCACGCCTCGGCCCGTCGCGCTCGCGCCCTGGCTGCGTCCGCTATGGATGAACCTGCAGCCGCGCCTGCCCAGCGATGGCGCGATCAGGCAGGTGGTCGCATCGCAAACCGGGCGCCGTGGGTGGATGCAGGGCATCGCGCGCCCCAGCGTTCCCTCGGACCTGCGCGGCGCACCGGAACGCGCCATGCGCTTCGCACTCGGTCCAGGTTTCGCTCCCGGCAGCGCGGCCGGCACCGCGCTGGCCGTCCTCGTCATGCCGTCGCTGGTGTTGCTGTGGACGCTGCTGCTGGTGGGCACGCAATCGCCGACGCTGCCGCTGATCCTGGCCAACGTCATGGCCAACCTGTCCAGCGCGAAGTTCCTGCAACGACTGTGGCTGTGGCGCAAGCACGGCAACCTCGGCCTGATGGAAAGCGCCCTGCTGCCCGGCCTGGGCGCACCCGGGCAGATCGGCTCGCTGTTCAACCAGGTGGTGCTGAAATGCGCGATCGCGGCGATGCTGCCGTGGCTGGGCCTGTCCTGGCTGCTCGGGCTGCTCAGACACGCCCCGACCGCCTACTACCCACTGACGGTGTCGATCACCCTGACCGGGACCCTGCTTGCCAGCACCGTCCTGCTGGCCTGCCTGCGCTGGCCGCGCAGCGTGTCGGCGCTGGTCGTGGCGCACTGCACGCTGACGCTGCTGGGCGCCATCAGCATCGGCCAGGTCGGCCTGCCCGGCGCGGTGGCGCCGCACTGGCTGGCACCAGCCTGGAGCCTGCTGCTGCTCGGCATGGTCGTCGTCTACAACCTGGTGGCACGCCAATCCAGCAGGCGCCCGCATCCCTGGCTGCTCAACTGAACGGCCGCCGCGGGAAGCCCGCTATAATCGCGGGCTTCCTCCGTTGCCGATGACGCCCTTCCGGGCGTGCCGCCCATGTCCGAAGTCGCCACCGAAGCTGCGCGCCGCCGCACCTTCGCCATCATTTCCCATCCCGACGCCGGCAAGACCACGCTGACCGAAAAGCTGCTGCTGTTCGGCGGGGCGATCCAGATGGCCGGCTCGGTGAAGGGCCGCAAGGCCGCCCGCCACGCCACCTCGGACTGGATGGCGCTGGAAAAGGAGCGCGGCATCTCGGTGACCTCGTCGGTGATGCAGTTCCCGTACGAAGGCAAGATCATCAACCTGCTCGACACCCCCGGCCACGCCGACTTCGGCGAGGACACCTACCGCGTGCTCACCGCGGTGGACTCGGCGTTGATGGTGATCGACGTTGCCAAGGGCGTGGAAGAGCGCACCATCAAGCTGATGGAGGTGTGCCGGCTGCGCGACACGCCGATCATGACCTTCATCAACAAGCTCGACCGCGAGGGCAAGGATCCGATCGACCTGCTCGACGAGGTCGAGACCGTGCTCGGCATCGAATGCGCGCCGGTGACCTGGCCGATCGGCATGGGCCAGCGCCTCAAGGGCGTGGTGCACCTGGTGACCGGCGAAGTGCACCTGTACGAGCCCGGCCGCAACTTCACCCGCCAGGACTCGACCATCTTCCCGTCGCTGGACGCGCCCGGCCTGGCCGAGAAGATCGGCGCACAGATGCTGGCCGACCTGCGCGAGGAACTGGAACTGGTGCAGGGCGCCAGCCACGCCTTCGACCTGGACGCCTACCGCGCCGGCAAGCAGACCCCGGTGTTCTTCGGTTCGGGCGTCAACAACTTCGGCGTGCAGCCGCTGCTGGACTTCTTCGCCGAGCACGCGCCGCCGCCGCAGCCGCGCGCCACCACCGGCCGCCAGGTGCAGGCCGGCGAGGACAAGCTGACCGGCTTCGTGTTCAAGATCCAGGCCAACATGGATCCGCAGCATCGCGACCGCGTCGCGTTCATGCGCATCTGTTCGGGCCGCTTCGCCGCCGGCATGAAGACCCTGCACGTGCGCACCGGCAAGGAGGTCAAGCTGGCCAACGCGCTGACCTTCATGGCCAGCGACCGCGAGATCGCCGCCGAGGCCTACCCCGGCGACGTCATCGGCATCCACAACCACGGCACCATCTCCATCGGCGACACCTTCACCGAGGGCGAGTCGCTGTCGTTCACCGGCATTCCCAACTTCGCCCCGGAACTGTTCCGCCGCGCGCGCCTGCGCGACCCGCTCAAGCTCAAGCAATTGCAGAAGGGCCTGGCGCAGCTGTCCGAGGAAGGCGCCACCCAGTTCTTTCGTCCGCTGATGAGCAACGACCTGATCCTCGGTGCGGTCGGCACGCTGCAGTTCGACGTGGTCGCCTACCGGCTCAAGGACGAGTACGGCGTGGACGCCAGCTTCGAACCGGTGGGCGTGGTCACCGCGCGCTGGGTGCACTGCGACAACCCCAAGAAGCTGGAAGAGTTCCGCGAGAAGAACGCGATGAACCTCGGCATCGACGCCGCCGGCGAACTGGTCTACCTGGCGCCGACCCGGGTCAACCTGCAATTGGCGCAGGAACGTGCGCCGGACGTGCGGTTCGCGGCCACGCGCGAACACGCGCACAGCGTGGCGGTGGAATGACCGCCATGTGACCGCGGGCGTGCGCCGGCTGAGCGCACGCCCAACCGGCGTCGCAGTGCGGCGCCGCAGCGGATGCGAACCGCTCGCAATTGCGCTACCGTGCGGGCCCATGGATGCAGACCGGTCGCCCGCCTACTCGAACGCCGACGCGCAGCCTTCCACGGACTGGCGCGACGAACTGGCCAGCGCGCTGACCCACGGCCTCGGCGCCATCGCCGCGCTGGCCGGCGGCTCGGTGCTGATCACTCTCGCCGCCATCTACGGCGACGGCTGGCAGCTCGCCACCGCGATCGTGTTCAGCGTCACCTTGCTGCTGCTGTACGTGGCCTCGACGCTGTATCACGCCATCCCGCATCCCGGCGCCAAGGCGCGCCTGCAGATCTTCGACCACTGCGCGATCTACCTGCTGATCGCCGGCACCTACACCCCGTTCACCCTGATCGGCCTGCGCGGCCCGTGGGGCTGGGGCCTGTTCGCAGCGATCTGGACCATCGCCGTGGCCGGGGTGATCTTCAAGCTGTTCTTCACTGGTCGCTTCCGCCTGCTGTCGACCATCCTGTACATCGCCATGGGCTGGCTGATCGTGGTGGCGATCGAACCGCTGCTGCGCTCCATCGACGCCTGGACCCTGGGCTGGCTGCTGGCCGGCGGCCTGTTCTACACCCTGGGCACGTATTTCTACCAGCGCGACACCGTGCGCTACTTCCACGCCATCTGGCATCTGTTCGTCCTCGCCGGCAGCGTCTGCCACTTCGTGGCGGTGACCAACCAGGTGCTGTAGGCAGACCATCGGCCGTTCGCCGGCGTCCCGAACACCGCCCTCCCAGGGCGGCATGACGGACCGCTCTGCGATCGCAACGCCTACCCACGCACTCGCTTGGAATGTCGAGCGCATGGCGTACGCTCTGCATCAACGCCGATCAGCTCTTGCGCTTCTGACACGCTCCAGCAGAGACGACCATGTGCGATGGATGCTGGTTGACATAGCGCTGCTTCGTCGCGAACGCCCCATCCGGTTCCGTTTCGAGGTTGTCAGAGACATGGATCGTGAAGGTTCCAACTTCCGAGAATGCGGCGACCACGTGCTCCTTGCCTTCCGCATCCCAATACATCCCTGCCGCGATGGCAGGCGTAATAACCACGCGCCCACCGGTTGCCGAAACGCCCTCGCACTGGGTCTCGCTGTCCATCAAAACAAGGAATCTTCCGCTCGGCGCCAGAATGCCCACTTCAATCGGATCGATGTTCCCGACGTCGATGCGCACAACCTGCGCCGGATCCACATCCGCCTGAGACGCGCCACCCACCGGCGACACGAGACAAAAGGCAGCGACGGCGAGTGGAAACCTGCCGAAGCGCTTGGCTGACTCTCTCACACGCATCCCCTGTCAAATACACCGACGACCGCTAATTGACCGGGACCAAGGGTGATGCACTGCGATGCTGTAGGCGGCCAGAAAGCCACCTTCACCATCAAGTACCTTGGAATCGCCGTCAGCGATCTCCGGCTCTTCCCGTGAGCGGCAGCGTCTGATCCCGCAGGCAGCCCACATGCATCATGCATCCCCGGTGTGGACGCGGACAACGCCCATCGGGCCCGCCATCCCGTCCGCTTTCGCACCCCGTGCACGGCGGCTGCCTAGGATGGCCGCATGGCTCGCGACCCCGCTTCCGCATCCCGCTCCTGGCCCTGGCGGCGCAACGACGGCCGCCTGCGGCGCTGGCCGTTCGTGCTCGGCGCGCTGGTGCTGCTCCTGCTGGTCATCATCCTGATCTTCGACTGGAACTGGTTCAAGGCGCCGGTCGAACGCGCGGTGCAGGCACGCACCGGCCGCGCCTTCCATATCGACGGCAACCTGGACGTGGACCTGGGCCGCATCGTCACCGTGCGCGGCGATCGCCTGCGCTTCGCCAACGCCGATTGGTCGAAGCAGCCGCAGATGGCCAGCGCCGACCGCGCCGAACTGGACATCGCGCTGTGGCCACTGCTGCGCGGCCGCCTGCGCATCCCCGAGATCCGCCTGACCAAGCCCGATCTGCTGCTGGAAACCGGACCGAACGGACAGCCCGGCAACTGGGTGCTCGGCCAGTCCGAGGGCGGCCGTCCGGTCGTGCTCGGCGCCCTGCTGGTACAGCAGGGACATTTGCGCTTCCAGGATCCGGCCGGGCGCACCGAGATCGACATCGCCGTCGACAGCCAGGTCGGGCAGCGCCGCCGTGGCGATGCCGCCCCGCCGATCGCGGTCAGCGGCGACGGCCGCTGGCGCGGCAATCCCTTCACCCTGAAAGGCAGTACCGCCTCGCCGCTGGAACTGAGCGAGAGCGACCATCCGTTCCGCGTCGACCTGCGCGGCAGCGCCGGCAGCACCCGCGCGCACATGCGCGGCACCCTGACCAATCCGTTCCAGTTGCGCGTGTTCGACCTGCAACTGCAACTGGCCGGCACCGACATGGCCCACCTGTATCCGCTGCTGGGCATCGCCATCCCCTCCACCCCGCCCTACCAGTTGGACGGACGCCTGCAGCGCGACGGCGATCGCTGGCGCTACCAGGACTTCCGCGGCCGCGCCGGCGACAGCGACCTGGCCGGCACCGTGCAGATCGATACCGCTGGGCAACGCCCGTTCCTGCGCGCCGACCTGCGTTCGCAGCGGCTGGATTTCGACGACCTGGCCGGCTTCGTCGGCGCACCGCCGCGCACCGGCGCCGGCGAGACCGCCAATGCCGAGCAGAAGGCGCAGGCAGCCAAGCTCGCCGCCACCGACAAGGTGCTGCCGTCCACCCCATACGACCTCGGCAAGCTGCGCGCGATGGATGCCGACGTGCGCTGGAAGGCGCAGCGCATCAATGCGCCGTCGCTGCCGCTGGACGACATGGACGCGCACCTGAAGCTCGACGACGGCGTCCTGCTGCTGCAACCGCTGAACTTCGGCGTGGCCGGCGGCGACCTGCGCTCGGACATCCGCATGGATGCACGCAAGCCCACGCTGTTCACCCGCGCGCAGGTGTCGATCCGCGGCGTGCAGCTGGGCAAGCTGTTCCCCGACGGCAAGCTGGCCAAGGAAGCCGCCGGCGCGATCGGCGGCGAGATCGCGCTGGCCGGCAGCGGCAACTCGATCGCGCAGATGCTCGGCAGCGCCGACGGCAACGTCGCCGTCGGCATGGGCAAGGGCCGGATCAGCAACCTGGTAATGGAACTGGCCGGCCTGGATATCGCCGAATCGCTGAAGTACCTGGTGACCAAGGACCGCGAGATCCCGGTGCGCTGTGCGTTCGGCGACTTCGGCGTGCAGCACGGAGTGATGACCTCGCGCGGCCTGGCCTTCGACAGCACCGACACCCTGCTGGTCGGCAGCGGCACCATCGACCTGGGCCAGGAACGCCTGGACCTGCTGCTGAAGGCGCAACCCAAGGATCGCAGCATCCTCGCCCTGCGCTCGCCGCTGCGCGTCGGCGGCACCTTCAAGGACCCGAGCTTCCGCCCCGACTTCAAGGCCCTGGGCGTACGCGGCGCGATCGCCGTCGCCCTGGGCAGCATCGCCCCGCCAGCGGCGCTGCTGGCCACCATCGAGACCGGGCCGGGCAAGGATATTCAGTGCGGCCGTTGAAGCCGGGAGTGGGGAATCGGGAATAGGGAATCGCGAGAGCAAAATCGCGTTCCGCGTATCGATCTTGTCAGGCGACGATGCACGGATGGCTGCAGGGGATCGTTGCTTTTGACTTCCTATTCCCGATTCCCTACTCCCGATTTCCAGCCCCTCAGCTCCTGATGTATTCCTGCAACTGATCCAGCTCCTCGCGCTGCTCTTCGATCACCGCCTTGACCAGGTCGCCGATCGAGATCACGCCGATCACGGTGCCGGCGTCCACCACGGGCAGGTGGCGGATGCGTTGCCCGGTCATCAGTTCCATGCACTGCTGCACGCTCTGCGACGGGTCCACGGTGTGCACCCTGCTGCTCATGATGTCGCGCACCGGCGTGGTCGCCGAGGAGCGGTCCTGCAGGACCACCTTGCGTGCGTAGTCGCGCTCGGACAGGATCCCGGACAGCTGTCCGTCCTGCAGCACCAGCACCGCGCCGATGCCCTTGGCGGCCATCAGCCGCAGCGCCTCGATCACCGCCGTGTCCGGCGCGACCGCGTGGATCTCATTGCCCTTTTCGCTCAAGACCTGCCGTACCGTCCGCATCGCTGCCTCCCGGTTCGCTGGATCGCACGGCCGAGCATACTCCTTCGCCCGGTGCACGCCAGGTCTCCACCAGGTACAGCGGTCGCTGTTTGGATTCCTCGTACAGCCGGCCCAGGTATTCGCCGATCAGGCCCAGCGCGATCAGTTGCACGCCGCCCAGGAACAGGATGACCGCCATCATCGTCGGCCAGCCGGCCACCGGGTCGCCCCACAGCGCCGCTTTGACCACCACCCAGATCGCGAACAGGAAGGCGCCCACCGCTGTCGCCAGGCCCAGGTAGGTGGCCACCCGCAACGGCGCGGTGGAGAAGCCGGTGATGCCGTCCAGGGCGAAGTTCCACAACCGCCACAGGCTGAACTTGCTGCGCCCAGCCAGCCGCGGCGCACGCCGGTACGGCACCGCCAGGCGGCGGAAACCGATCCAGCCGAACAATCCCTTCATGAAGCGGTGGCGCTCGCGCAATTGCCGCAGCGCGGCCAGCGCGCGTGGCGACAGCAGGCGAAAATCGCCGGTATCGGCGGGGATCGGCGTCTTCGACAGGCGCCCGATCACCCGGTAGAACAGCGCCGCGGTGCCGCGCTTGAGCCAGCCCTCGCCTTCGCGCACCAGGCGCGTACCGTAGATATCGTCGTAGCCGGCGCGCCAATGCGCGACGAACTGTCCGATCAGTTCCGGCGGATCCTGCCCATCGGCGTCCAGCAGCATCGCCGCGCCGCGATCGACGCAGTCCAGACCGGCGGTCAACGCCAGTTCCTTGCCGAAATTGCGCGACAGGCGCAGCGCGCCGACCCGCGGATCGGACGCGGCCAGCGTCTGGATCGTCTCCCAGGTCGCATCGCGGCTGCCGTCGTCGACGTACAGCACCCGCCCCTCCAATCCCGGCACGGCGTCGAGCGCAGCGACGATGCGCGGGTGCAACAGCGGCAGGGTCTGCGCCTCGTTGAACGCAGTGACGACGACGGTAAGACGTTCGGATTCCATCGGCGGATGGTACGGAGCCGCCTGCGGGTTCACCAGCGGCACGCGGCGCCTGACGAACTCCTCCCTTCTCCCACTGGGAGAAGGTGCCCCGAAGGGGCGGATGAGGGTGCGTCTGCCGCCGCCCCCACCACGCTCACCTGCCGGCCGTACCCTCACCCCAGCCCCTCTCCCGAAGGGAGAGGGGCTTTGAATCCCTTCTCCCACTGGGGGAAGGTGCCCCGAAGGGGCGGATGAGGGTACGTCTGCCGCCGCCCCCACCACGCTCACCTGCCGGCCGTACCCTCACCCCAACCCCTCTCCCGGGGGAGAGGGGCTCAAGCTACGGCGCCTGCAGGTAGGCCGGGCCGCCCAGTTGTCGGGTCTGGCGCTGGATCCAGTTGGCGCGTCCCTGCACGTACGGGCCGGGACGCGCGGCGTTGTAGCGCTGCGGCGCCGGCAGCACCGCCGCCAGCAGCGCGCTCTGCGCCGGCGTCAGCTGCGCCGCGTCCTTGTTCCAGAAGCTGCGCGCCGCCGCCTGTGCGCCATACACGCCGTCGCCGAACTCGGCGACGTTGGCGTACACCTCCAGAATGCGCTGCTTCGACCACAGCGCCTCGATCAGCACCGTGTACCAGGCCTCCAGGCCCTTGCGCAACCAACTGCGGCCTTGCCACAGGAACACGTTCTTGGCGACCTGCTGGCTGATGGTGCTGGCGCCGCGCAGACGGCCGCCGCGCGCGTTGTGGTCGCGCGCCTTCTCGATCGCATCCAGATCGAAACCGTGATGGCTTGGGAAGCGCTGGTCCTCCGCGGCGACCAGGGAGATCGGCAGGCTCGGCGCGATCTGCGCGGTATCGCGCCAGTCGTAGGCGATGCGGTACGACCAGTCGCCACTGGCCCAGGCACCAAGCTGGCGCTCCAGCATCATCGCCGAGAACGGCGGGTCGACGAAGCGCAGCAGCAACACCTGCGACACGCTCGCCAGCACAAACAGCAACGGCGCCAGCAGCAGCCAGCGCCGCCAGCGCCTGGCCCGTGGACGCGCCGGAAGGGTGCCACTTGCATCGCGGCGCCCCGCCCCCATTCCTATGCTTTCTTCGATCTGGTCCACCGTGACGATCCACTCTCGTGCGGTCGCCATCTTCCCATGCGCAGCGAGGCCGCAATGCATTCTTCCGACGATCGTCTGACCCGCTTCCTGCTCCCCGGCGCCGGCGTGCGCGGCGTGCACGTGCGCCTGCACGACACCTGGCGCGAGATCCTGGCGCCGGCCAGCTATCCCGCCGCGGCCACCGAACTGCTGGGCGAGGCCTGCGTCGCCGCGGCCCTGTTCACCGGCCATACCAAGGTCGACGGGCGCCTGTCGGTGCAGTTGCGCAGCCAGGGCGCGCTGCGCACCCTGTTCGCCGAGTGCACCGCCGCCGGCACGCTGCGCGGCATCGTCCAGCTGGGCGAAGGCCAGGACGCGCCGCGCGACCTGCGCGTGCTCGGCGACGATGCCCTGCTGGCGATCACCATCGAGAACCCCGGCCTGGACCCGCGCGAACCGCAGCGCTACCAGAGTCTGGTGGCGATGTCCTCGGCCGAGCTGGACGAAGCCTTCGAGGACTACTTCCGCCAGTCAGAGCAGTTGCCGACGCGGCTGATCCTGGCCGCCGACGGTACGCACGCCGCCGGCCTGCTGCTGCAGAAGCTGCCGGGCGACGCCGGCGACGAGGACGGCTGGAACCGCGCCGGCGCGCTGTTCGAGACCGTCGGCGAGGCCGAACTGCTGGCCACGCCGGCCGAAACCCTGCTGCACCGGCTGTTCCACGAGGAGACCCCGGAACTGCTCGGCGACCGCCCGCTGCGCTTCGGCTGCTCGTGCTCGCGCGAGCGGGTCGCGGCGATGCTGCGCTCGCTCGGCGAGGAAGAAGCGCGGGCGGCGGCCGAGGCGACCGGCCAAGTTGAGATCCGCTGCGAGTTCTGCGGCCGCCACTATGACTTCCCCTTGACGGAATTCGGAGTATTGTTTGCCGTAACGCAGGCTGAACCGACGTCCTCGGAGCGCTTGCACTAGCTGAAACGCGCGTCGCGACCGGGGAGTCCGACTTGTTAAAGAAACATAAACCCTCTAGCATCGACCACCCTGTCCGGCGGGAACTTTCGTGCCCGCCCCAAGTCTCAGATTGCTGATGCGACCCTTCCTGCGCCTACCGCTCGCCCTGCTGATCGCCCTCGCGGCGAGCACGGGCGCGCACGCGCAGAGCAAGCCCGCCAATGGTCACGACCGCACCGTGCTGCCGGTCTGGAACAAGGGCAGCGGCAAGGTCGAGGCGCTGCTGTATCTGGAACCCACCGGCGAACAGGCGGTTGGCGCGCGCTGGCATTTCGGCCGCAACTCCCTGGATGCGGCGTTCGGCCTGTCCTCCGGCGACTCGCTGGGCCTGCTGTGCAACAGCGCCAGCGGCGGCAGCATCAGCGGCTTGGCCAGCCATTGCATGCTGGCCAGCCTGGGCGACGACGACGGCACCACCGGCCACCATGTCGCCGCCACCACCACCTTCAACCGCCCAGGCGGGCGTCTGTCGCTGTCGGCGGGCACCGGCCGCGAGAACCTCCCCGCCTGGCTGGCCGGCGCCAACAAGACGCCGTCGATGCGGATGGAGCAGAACGACCTGACCGTCTTCGCGCAGCAGAACATCGGCCGCGAGGGCTTCGTCTCGATCGGCGGCACCTACGCCAAGGCGCGCCTGGTGCCGATCGCCGACGCCACCCCGGCCATGCTCGACCGCTGGGACAGCAAGAGCCTGAGCATCGGCGGCGGCTACGGCTCGTTCAGCGCCAACGTGATCGGCCGTGTCGTCGACGCCCCCGGCCAACCCGGCAAGTGGACCGGCCTGGGCGTGGGCCTGACCTGGCGCACCCCATGGAGCGGCCAGCTGACCGTGGGCGCCGAGAACGTCATCACCCGCGGCAAGAACCCGTTCTCGCCGAACAACATCAGCACCGAAGAGGGGACCATCCCCTACGTGCGCTACGAGCAGGATCTGTAGCGACCACTTGCGGCAAGCGCCGCCTCATCACACCGCATTTTGTGATGGATACGTGATTTTTACTCCAATTCACGTCAAAACACCGCTTTGTTAACGGGACTTTAATTCTTCCTCCGACCGGGATACCATCCAGGCACCCTGAAGGGATTTGGAATCGCATTTCGATTCCGCCCACAGGCAAACCTTGGGCTTTACCCAATCTTTCGGAGAGAGAGCTAATGAATTGCAAGACCAACACCCTGCGTGATGCAGTGGTGCTCGCGCTTGTCGTGGGCGCCGGTGGCACCGCGGGCGCAGCCGTCGCTCAGGACGCGAGCGGCAGCGGCGCCACCAACCTGGATCGCATCGAAGTCACCGGTTCGCGCATCCGCCAGGTCGACACCGAGACCGCGCAGCCGGTCCTGCTGATTAGCCGCGACCAGATCGAGAAGCAGGGCTTCAAGTCGGTCGCCGACATCCTGCAGAACATCCCCACCGCCGGCTCCCCGGCCGTCAGCCGCACTTCTCCGCTGTCCTCCGGCGAAGCCGTCGGCGGCTACTACATCGATCTGCGCAACCTGGGCGCATCGCGCACGCTGGTGCTGGTCGACGGCAAGCGCCTCGGCAGCACCAACGGCGGCCTGCAGGACGTGTCCTCGATCCCGGCAGTGGCGGTCGAGCGCATCGAAGTGCTGAAGGACGGCGCCTCGAGCATCTACGGTTCCGACGCCATCGCCGGCGTGATCAACATCATCACCCGCAAGAACTTCGACGGCGCCGAAGCCAACGCCTACGTCGGCCAGTGGGGCCAGGGCGACGGCCAGCGTCAGGTCTACGACTTCATGATCGGCAGCACCGGCGAGCGCGGCTCGCTGACCGCCGGCGTCGAGTACACCAAGGAAGATCCGGTGTGGGCGCGCGACCGCTGGTTCAGCCGCACCCGCTTCCCGACCGGCGAAGATTCCGAGTCGCGGCCGGGCGGCCTGTCCGGCACCAGCCAGTACGGCCGTTTCGCCTACCGCAACGGCGCGGGCCAGACCGTCACCCGTACCCTGCGTCGCGATGTCCAGGGCCTGGATCCGGCGAACATCAACAGCTACCGCGCGCTGGACAGTTCCGACGTGTCCAACCCGGCGCTGGCCTCGACCGTGTACAGCGGCATCGAGCGCAAGTCCGCGTTCCTGAACGGCACCTTCAACTTCACCGACAACATCCGCTTCGACACCAGCGTCCTGTACACCGATCGCGAGTCGTTCGCGCAGAACTCCGGCTATCCGTTCAACAGCGCCAACTTCGTGCTGTCGCAGGACGGCCTGTCGGCCGACAGCGTGTTCAATCCGGTCGGCAACAAGGCCACCGGCGGCCTGCCTCCGGGCACCGCGCCGCAGGCGGTGCAGTACGTGCGTCGCGGCTGGGAAGTGCCGCGCGAAGTGCGCAACAACCTCACCACCTACCGCTTCACCGGCGCCTTCAGCGGCAGCTTCGAGCTGGGCGAAGGCAAGTTCTGGGATTGGGACGCGGGCTATCTGTACAACCAGAACAAGGGTGTGCAGGTCAGCACCGGCAACCTGAACACCTATGCCGTCGGCCTGGCCACCGGCCCGTCCTTCATCAACGGCAGCGGCGTGGCGCAGTGCGGTTCGGCCGCCAATCCGATCGCGCTGGGCACTTCGGGCGGCAACTGCACACCGTGGAATCCCCTGCTGCCGGAAGGCTACAAGGGCGCCAACGGCCTGAGCGATCCGAACGTGCGCGCGTTCCTGTACCAGGACGGCCAGGCGATCTCGAAGACCGAGACCAAGAACTTCTTCGCCAACATCTCCGGCAGCATCGTGACCCTGCCGGCAGGCGACCTGGGCGTGGCGGTCGGCGTCGAGCACCGCCAGGAAAGCGGCAGCTTCTCTCCGGATGCGATGGCGCAAACCGGCATCTCCACCGACCTGGCTGCCGGCCCGACCCGCGGCAAGTACAGCCTGGACGAAGTCTATGCCGAGTTCCAGGTGCCGCTGCTGGCCAATGTGGCCTTCGCCAAGGAACTGAGTCTGTCGCTGGCCAGCCGCTACTCCGACTACGACAACTTCGGCGACACCGTGAACAGCAAGTTCGGCTTCAAGTGGAAGCCGATCGATTCGCTGCTGGTCCGCGGCACCTGGGCACAGGGCTTCCGCGCGCCGACCATCGCCGACCTGTACGGCGGCCTGTCGCAGAGCTTCGAGTACTACACCGATCCGTGCGATACCAAGTTCGGCACGGCGGCGGGCAATGCGCGCTGCGCGGCAGTGGTGCCGGCGGGCTTCCGCCAGCTCAATGCCTCGGGCACCGCGCCGGCCAACGGCCCGGGCGAGCAGAGCAACGTCCCGTTCGCCTCCGGCTCGACTCCGACCCTGACCCCGGAAACCTCCACCTCCAAGACCCTGGGTCTGGTGTGGAGCCCGGAATTCGTCACCGGCCTGAACGCGTCGCTGGACTGGTGGAAGGTGCGCATCGAGAACACCATCGTCTCCGATGACCCGACCACGCTGCTGGAAGACTGCTACCTGCGCGGCATCGCCTCGCGTTGCACCGGCTTCACCCGCAACGCCGCCGGCAACATCACCGCGCTGGCCTTCGGTCTGCGCAACGCCGGTTACCAGGAAACGGAAGGCTACGACCTCGACGTCACCTACCGCTTCGAGACCGCGTACGGCAACTTCACCGCGGCGTGGCTGAGCAGCTACGTGGCCAAGAACGAGCTGAAGCAGGACAACTCGGATACTCCGCCGAGCCAGCAGAACGGCTACCAGAACAAGAACGGCAGCTACTTCCGTCTGCGCTCGAACCTGAGCCTGACCTGGCAGATGAACGACTGGGCGGTCACCTGGAGCACCCGCTACTACTCCAGCACCAAGGAGCAGTGCTACTTCGACGACCGTTGCAGCGAGCCGAACTTCACCGCTCCGGAGTACGCGGGCGCGACCTACCCGGTCAACCGCATCGGCGCCAACGTCTTCCACGACGTGCAGGTGAGCTACAACACCCCGTGGAATGCGACCATCGCCGTCGGCGCGAACAACGTGTTCGAGCACTACGCCGCTCCGTCGTACTCGCAGCCGGCCTCCGGCTACTCGTACTACGGCGGTTACGACATCGGTCGTTTCATCTACATGAAGTACCAGCAGCGCTTCTGATCGCCTGGCGATCGGTAAACGTGTCACCACAACGGCTCCGCAAGGAGCCGTTGTTTTTTGCGAGTCGCGTAACGGGAAGCGACAGCGCACGCGCTTGGCGCACGCATGAGTCTGTGGAGATGCTGCAGCGCCCGCCGCGACATGGGCAGGACCCCGCAAGCGGCAGCGACATTCGCACACGGCAATGGCATGCGCGGAACTTCAATGCGCCGCACGCCGGACTGGCACAAGCGCGATGCGCGGTGCGCACATATGACGATGCATGCACAACGTCCCTGCATCGTTGGACGATTCCAGGGCCCAAGCGTTTTCGGAGTCCTACAGCGCACTGATCCATCGCGCCAGCCGACTGGCGCGATGCGTCGGTACGACGAACTGGATCAGCCGGGAATCAAGGTCACGATGACGTGTTCGACGTAGGCCTCGAAGTCCTCGCGCGCCTGCTTGGGCTGGTGCAATTGCAGCGACAGCTGCAGGAAGCCGACGTAGGCGGCATAGGCCAGGCGTGCGCGATGTTGCGCATCGGTCCGGCTGAGCCCGGCCTGGCGGAACGAGGCGATCAGATACTCCATGCGCCGCTGCGAGACCCGGTCGATCACCGGCCGCACCGCGGGATGATCGAGCGCCTTCAGCAACTCGCTGTAGATGATGTGCGGCTTGACCTCGTGCGCGACCAGTTGGAACAGCGCGCGCAGCCGCGTGCGCGGATCCGGCACCTCTTCCAGGCTGCCGAACACCTGCTGCTGCTCGACCAGTTCCCAGCGCTCCAGCGCGGCCTGCAGCAGCGCATCGCGCGAGGGGAAATGCCAGTAGAAGCTGCCCTTGGTGACGCCCAGGCGCCGCGCCAGCGGCTCCACCGCCACCGCGCTGACGCCCTGTTCGGCGATCAGGTCCAGGGCGGCCTGCGCCCAGTCTTCGGCACTGAGCCGGTTGTTGCGGCCACCGCCGGAAGCGGCGCCGTCGTCGGAGGAAGGAGCGGGCGCGGTATTCATCCGTGGATTTAACCATACGGGGACGTCGGTTGCAGTATGTGGTCTTCACGAGGGCGGCGCAAATGCCCGGCAGCATTGGCTTTTCGCACCCATACTGCATCGTATTGACATGCCGCGCAGAGCAACCATACTATCTCGTATGGTTTCCGCTTCCGCCACCGTCCCACATGCCGCCTCGGCTACCCTCTCGGGTGCCGGCGAGCTGGCGCTGGCCGCGACCGTCACCGGTCCCGGCGAGGCCGGATCGGTGCTGTTCGCGCATGGCTTCGGCCAGACCCGGCATGCCTGGTCGGCGACCACAGCGGCGCTGCAGGCGCACGGCTACCGCAGCGTCGCCTATGACGCGCGCGGCCATGGCGATTCGGCGCGCAACCCGGCGGACCTGCCCTATCGCGGCGAGCAGTTCACCGACGACCTGATCGTGGTCGCCGGCGAGATGTCGCCGCCACCGGTGCTGGTCGCCGCCTCGATGGGCGGGCTGTTCGGGCTGATCGCCGAATCGCGCTGGCCGGGGCTGTTCCGCGCGATGGTGCTGGTGGACATCACCCCGCGCTGGCAGCCGGCCGGGGTCGAGCGCATCCTCGCCTTCATGACCGCGCATCCGCACGGCTTTGCCAGTCTGGACGAGGCCGGCGACGCGATCGCCGCCTACCTGCCGCAGCGCGCGCGCAAGTCGCCCGAGGCGCTGCGCAGCGTCCTGCGGCAACACGCCGACGGCCGCTGGTACTGGCACTGGGATCCGCGCCTGGTCGAAGAACTGGCGCGCGACAGCGACCAGCACCAGGGCGCGATCGCGCAGGCCGCCGCGCACGTGCAGTGTCCGCTGCTGCTGATCAGCGGCGGCCGCAGCGATTTAGTCACGCCGCAGACCATCGAAGAATTCCTGTCGCTGGTGCCGCATGCGCAGCATGCGCATCTGCCCGAGGCCACGCATATGCTGGCCGGCGACGACAACGCCGCATTTACCGCCACTGTGTTGCACTACCTGGACGCCCTGCCACCGGCCTGCGCCGGCGCATCGTCCGCCGTCACCGAGTACCTCCCCGGAGCACGCCCATGAGCATCATTGCCCCCTTCCTCGTGTTGTTGCTGGCCGGCGCGTTCGCCGCCTATCACCGCATGCGGCTCGCCGTCTGGGCCGCGTTGAGCGCCACGCTGCTGGTCGCGTGCTGGCTGCTCGGCGCCAACCACGTCGCCACCATCGTCGCGGCCGTCGTGCTGGCGGTGGTTGCGATGCCGCTGCTGTTGCCGTTCGTGCGCAAGCCGCTGCTCACCGCGCCAATGCTGAAGGTATTCCGCAAGGTGCTGCCGCCGCTGTCGCAGACCGAGCGCATCGCTCTGGAAACCGGCTCGGTCGGCTTCGAAGGCGAGCTGTTCACCGGCGACCCGGACTGGCAGAAGCTGCTGAACTATCCCAAGCCGCAGCTGACCGCCGAAGAGCAGGCCTTCCTCGATGGCCCGGTGGAAGAACTGTGCCGGATGACCAACGACTGGGAAATCACCCACGTCCACGCCGACCTGCCGCCGGAGATCTGGAGCTTCATCAAGAAGAACAAGTTCTTCGGCATGATCATTCCGAAGGAATACGGCGGTTTGGGCTTTTCCGCGCTGGCCCACCACAAGGTGATCCAGAAGATCGCCTCGGTCTCCAGCGTGGTCAGTTCCACCGTCGGCGTGCCCAACTCGCTGGGCCCTGGCGAACTGCTGCTGCATTACGGCTCCAAGGAGCAAAAGGACTACTACCTGCCGCGCCTGGCCGTGGGCCAGGAAGTGCCCTGCTTCGGCCTGACCGGTCCGTTCGCCGGCTCCGATGCCACCTCGATCCCCGACTACGGCATCGTCTGCAAGGGCGAGTGGAACGGCGCCAACGTGCTCGGCGTCAAGCTGACCTTCGACAAGCGCTACATCACCCTGGCCCCGGTGGCGACCCTGGTCGGCCTGGCGTTCCGCATGTACGACCCGGAAGGCCTGATCGGCGACACCAAGGACATCGGCATCACCCTGGCGCTGCTGCCGCGCGAGACCCCGGGGGTCGAGATCGGCCGCCGCCACTTCCCGCTGAACTCACCGTTCCAGAACGGCCCGATCCATGGCCGCGAAGTGTTCATCCCGCTGAGCCAGTTGATCGGCGGCGTGGAAATGGTCGGCAAGGGTTGGAACATGCTCAACGAGTGCCTGGCCGTCGGCCGCTCGATCACCCTGCCCTCCACCGCCAGCGGCGGCGCCAAGTTCGGCGCGGTCGTCACCGGCGCGTATGCGCGCATCCGCAAGCAGTTCGGCCTGTCGGTCGGCCGCTTCGAAGGCGTGGAAGAGGCGCTGGCGCGGATCGGCGGCAAGGCCTATGCGATCAGCGCGCTGTCGCAGGCCACCGCTGCGGCGGTGGACCGCGGCGACGTGCCGTCGGTGCCGTCGGCGATCGCCAAGTACCACTGCACCACGATGAGCCGCGAGGTCATCAGCGACGTGATGGACGTGGTCGGCGGCAAGGGCATCATCCTCGGCCCGCGCAACTTCGCCGGCCGCAGCTGGCAGGCCGCGCCGATCGCGATCACCGTGGAAGGCGCCAACATCATGACCCGCAGCCTGCTGATCTTCGGCCAGGGCGCGATCCTGTGCCATCCGTGGGTGATGAAGGAGATGAAGGCCGCCGGCAATCCGGATCACAAGGCCGGCGTCGACGAGTTCGACCGCAACCTGTTCGGCCACATCGGCTTCGCCATCTCCAACGCGGTGCGTTCGCTGTGGTTCGGCCTGACCGCCGCGCGCATCGGCGCCGCGCCGGGCGATGCCTACACCCGCCGCTACTTCCGCAAGCTGGACCGCTACTCGGCGAACCTGGCGCTGATGGCCGACGTGTCGATGCTGATGCTCGGCGGCAAGCTGAAGTTCAAGGAGTCGCTGTCCGGACGCCTGGGCGACGTGCTGAGCCACATCTACATGACCAGCGCCATGCTCAAGCGTTACCACGACGACGGCGCGCCGGCCACCGACCAGCCGCTGCTGGCCTGGGCCTTCCACGACAGCGTGCACAAGATCGAGCTGGCGCTGTCGGCGGCGCTGCGCAACTTCCCGATCCGTCCGGTCGGTTGGCTGATGTGGGCGCTGATCTTCCCGTGGGGCCGCCGCGCCGAAGCGCCGGGCGACCGCCTGGGCCACCGCGTCGCCGCGCTGCTGATGACGCCGAACGAAGCCCGCGATCGCCTGGGCCAGGGCGTGTTCCTGACCCCGTGCGAGAACAACCCCGGCGGCCGCATCGCCAGCTACCTGACCAAGGCGGTGCTGGCCGAGCCGGTGGAGCGCAAGTTCCTGAAGGCGCTCAAGAGCAAGGGCATCGAATCGCTGGACTTCGCCTCGCAGTTGGATGAGGCGGTGCGCCAAGGCGTGCTGTCGGCCGACGAGCGCCGTCAGCTGGAGGAGCTGCGCGAGATCACCATGGACACGATCAGCGTCGACGACTTCGACACCGACGAACTTCGCTCGGCGAGCTACTACCAGCGTGCCGCGGCGGCGGCCGGCGACGGGCATTCGCGCGAAGCGGCCTGATCGTCCTGGCCATGCGACACCCACGACGGCGGACTTCGGTCCGCCGTCATGCGTTCGGGGGAACTGCAATGAGCCGACTGCTCTCGCTCTACCGCCGCATGCAAGGCTGGCCCGGGGGATCCTGGCTGTTCTCGCGTGCGGTGTGCTTCAAGGCGCCCTACTTCGCCAGCATCGCCCCGCGCATCACCGTCCTGGAGCCGGGCCGCTGCGAGGCGCGCATCGCGCACCGGCGGCGGGTCAGCAACCACATCGGCACGGTACACGCGATCGCGCTGTGCAACCTGGCGGAACTGGCCGGTGGAGTGATGGTCGACGCCAGCCTGCCGCCGTCGATGCGCTGGATCCCCAAGGGCATGCAGGTGGAATACCGCAGCAAGGCGCTCGGCCCGATGCATGCGGTGGCCACGCCGGACGTGGCGATCGTCGCCGCCGAGCGTGGTTACGACCTGCCGGTCAGCGTGGAGATCCGCGATACGCACGAGCACGTGGTGTGCTTCGCGCGCATCGCCATATGGGTGTCGCCACGCGTGCCGGCCACGGCCTCGCCCTGATCGCAGCGTCGCGTGTGCGGTGCGTGGCTCAATACGCCAGCAGCAGCGCCGCGATCGCCAGCGCTGCCGGCATCGCCTGCACGAACACGATGCGGCGGCTGACGCTCCAGCCGCCGTACAGGCCGGCCACGACCACGCAGCCGAGGAAGAACAGCATCACGTCGACCCGCTGCGCGACCAGGCCCCAGGCCAGGCCGGCGGCGAGGAAGCCGTTGTAGAGCCCCTGATTGGCCGCCAGCACGCGCGTGGCTTGCGCCTTCTCCGGCGAATTGCGGAACACCTTCATGCCCAGCGGACGCGTCCACAGGACCATCTCCAGCACCAGGATGTACACGTGCAGCAGCGCGACCGCGCCGACCAGGATCGAAGCCAACAGGATCATCGTGCTATCCGGCACAGGAGACAGGGCGTCAGCATAGCCAGCGGCCCGATGGGCGGCCAGTCCCCCGCCACGCGGCGCCGGCTCAGCGCGTTGGCGGCGTGCGTTCCGGCGGCAGCTTGGCCGCCTCGCGCAGCAGCCGCCACGCGCCCAGGGTCATGCCGGAGGCGGCCAGCAGGCCCGCGACGAACACCACCTGCGAGCCGAACCCCGACAGCAGCTTGTACAACCATGCGAAGCTGAGGTCGCTGCCACGGTAGATCACCGTATCGATCGCCGCGCCGGCCTTGTAGCGCCATTCGCGGCCGACCCGGGTGTACAGGGTCTCGCGGGCCGGCTTGGCCAGAGAGAACTCGCCGGCGCGGGTCACCACCTGCACCACCGCCACCAGCATCGGCAGCGGCGACACCGCCAGCACCGAATAGCCGAGCAGGATCGCGCAGCCGGGGATCAGCAGCGCCGGCCCGATGCCGAAGCGCGACAACAGCGCGCGGGTGACCAGCAACTGCAGCACCAGGGTCACCGCGTTCACCGCCAGGTCGATGTTGGCGTAGAAGGCGGTACTGGCCGCCGCATCGGTGTACAGGCGGCGCACGATCGCCGCCTGTTCGTTGTACAGCAGGGTGCCCACGCCCACGCCGAACACCGACATCAGCGCCAGCCAGCGCAGCAGCGGCTCGCGCGCGATCAGCTTCAGCCCGGCCAGCACGTCGCCGCCCATCGGCGCCTCGCCGCCGACCACGCCACGCTCGCGTTCGCGGGCGACCGCCCACAGCCGCAGGCGCAGCAGGCACACCACGCTGACCACCAGGAAGCCGGCCGACACCAGCATCAGGTTGGCGATGCCCACGCGCTCGACCAGGCTGCTGGCGATCACCGGTCCCAGGAACGCGCCGAGCGTGCCGGCGGCGCCGATGTAGCCGTAGCAGGCGCGCGCTTCGGCGTTGCTGAAGACATCGGCCATGAAGCTCCAGAACACCGCCACCGCGAACAGGTTGAACACCGAGATCCACAGGAAGAAGGCCATGCCGCGCCCGGGCACGCCGCTGTCGAACAGCACGTAGAACAGCAGCAGCGTGGCGATGAAGAAGCCATACACCACCGGCAGGAACACCCGCCGCGGATAGCGGCTGACCAGCGCCCCGTAGATCGGCTGCAGCAACAACATGATCAGGAAGGTGCAGGTGAACAGCACCTGCAGCGCGAATTCCTTCAACGGCATGCCGTGCGCCGCGAAGAACGCGATCATCGCCGGCGGGAACACCGCGGCCACGTCGGCGGAGGCGCCCATCGCCTCGCGCACCGGCCGCAGCACGTAGTAGCCGCTGAGCAGCGAGAAGAAGTACAGGAATGCCCACGCCAGCGGCGGCGAATCGCGTAGGGCACCGCGCAGCCGCGCCAGCGCACCGGGGGCATGCGGGGTGGCGCTCATTGGCGACGGACCCTGGTGCAAAAACGGGACATGGCGATTTTCGGGGGGCGGAAAACGCGCACGGTAGCTGATGCACCGCAACACCGCCAGCGCGTGCGCGATCCACCGCCCGCGCCGTACGGGCATCGCGCGCGGCGAACGGCCGCGCCGAGCATATGCTCTATCCTCGGCGACTAGCGTCGGCGCCAGGAACTCAGGGGACACCGCGGGTGTACGACTACATCATCATCGGCGCAGGCTCGGCCGGCTGCGTGCTCGCCAACCGCCTGAGCGAGGACCGCGACTGCAAGGTGCTGCTGATCGAGGCCGGGCCGCGCGACCGCAATCCCTTCATCCACATGCCCGCGGGCCTGGCGCGCCTGGCCAGCAACCGCCGCATCAACTGGAACTACCTGACCGAGGCCGAGCCGGCCTTGAACGACCGCCGCCTGTGGTGGCCGCGCGGCAAGGTGCTGGGCGGCTCCAGCTCGATCAACGCGATGTGCTACGTGCGCGGCGTGCCCGCCGACTACGACGACTGGTCGGCCGATGGCGCCGACGGCTGGGACTGGCGCGGCGTGCTGCCGTACTTCCGCCGCAGCGAATGCAACAGCCGCGGTGGCGATGCGCTGCACGGCGGCGACGGCCCGCTGCACGTCTCCGACCTGCGCTACCACAACCCACTCTCGGACGTGTTCATCGCGGCCGCGCAGGAAGCGGGCTTCCCGCACAATCCCGATTTCAACGGCCCGCAGCAGCAAGGCGTGGGCCTGTACCAGGTCACCCAGAAGGACGGCGCACGCTGCTCGGCCGCAGTCGCCTACCTGGCGCCGGCGCACGCGCGGGACAACCTGCAAGTGGTCACCGACGCGCTGGTGCTGCGCCTGCTGATCGAAGGTGGACGCGTGGTTGGCGTCGCCTATGCGCAGGACGGCCGCGAGGTGCAGGCGCGCGCCGCGCGCGAAGTGCTGCTCAGCGCCGGCGCGGTGAACTCGCCGCAGCTGCTGATGCTCTCGGGCATCGGCCCGGCCGATGCGCTGCGCCGCCACGGCATCGCGGTGCAGCTGGACCAACCGCAGGTCGGCGTCAACCTGCAGGATCACCTGGACGTGTGCACGCTGTACCGCACCCGCCCGGGCATCAGCTACGACCGTCGCAACCAGGCCAAGATCGCCTTCGACTATTTCCTGCGTGGGCACCGCGGCGCCGGCAGCAGCAACATCGCCGAGGCCGGCGGCTTCATCCGCTCGCCGTTGGCGCCGGACGCGCGCGCCGACATCCAGTTGCACTTCGTGCCGGCCATGCTCGACGACCACGGCCGCAACCGCCTGCCCGGCGACGGCTTCACCCTGCACGCCTGCCACCTGCAGCCGCGCAGCCGCGGCCGCATCGCGCTCAACGACGCCGACCCGCGCACGCCGGCGCGGATCCAGGCCAACTACCTGAGCGATCCCGACGGCTTCGACCTGCGCATGCTGGTGGAATGCGCGCGCCTGGCGCGGCACATCCTGCAGCAGCCGGCGTTCGATGCATGGCGCGGCGCGCCGCTGCTGCCGGCGCGGGAGGACCTGGACGAGGCCGGGCTGATCGCCTTCATCCGCGCCAAGGCCGAAACCATCTATCACCCGATCGGCACCTGCCGGATGGGCAGCGATGCGCAGGCGGTAGTCGACCCGCAGCTGCGCCTGCGCGGTCTCGACGGCCTGCGCGTGGTCGACGCCTCGGTGATGCCGCGCCTGGTCAGCGGCAACACCAACGGCCCGACGATGATGATCGCCGAGCGTGCTGCGGATCTGATCCGTGGGCGGGCTGTGCTGCGGGAGGGGTGAGGCGGCGGCTGCGCGCCGCTGCGCGGAGGGGGCGAGCGCACGAGTATCGCGGCGGTAGATCCGCTGCTGCGTGACCTACCCTCACCCCAACCCCTCTCCCGGGGGAGAGGGGCTAGGCAAGCCGTGCGCGGCACGGCGATTGCATGTCCGTGGGTATCCGCCGCAGTCCCCGCCACCGCTCCGCCGGCAGGCCTGCCCCCCCGTCCGAGGCGGGAAATCCCGAGCAGGATCAAGGCGATGCCTATTCATCTTCTCCCAGTTTGTGCATTCGAGAAATCCGGCGCTAGAATCGTGGCCGGCAGCACCTCACAGGCCTCAGGCGCAATGACACAGAACAGCAGGCACCGGCTCCTTCGACCGGTGGCAACCGGGTTGCTCGGGGCATTGCTGCCCTTTGCGATGTCCTCCACCGCACAGACGCCGGCGCCCGCACAACCGCTGCCGCCGCCGCTGCACACCGAAGCCACGCGCTACACCTCGCCGACCCAGCCGCTGCCCTACCGCGCTTCGCTCACCCAGAGCCAGGTGCTGCCGCTGGCCAAGGACTTCGATGTCGCCGCGCTGGAGTCGGTGGCCGAACAGTTGACCTATGGCGAGCGCGTGCCCGGCCTGGCGATGGCCATCGTGCACAACGGCCAGGTGCTCAGCGCGCGCGGCTACGGCGTCACCGACGTCAATCGCCCCGAGCAAGTCGATGCGCACACCGTGTTCCGCCTGGCCTCGCTGTCCAAGGCGTTCGCCGGCACCATGGCCGGCCTGCTGGTCAACGACGGCACCCTGCGCTGGGACAGCAAGGTCGTCGACTACGTGCCCGGCTTCCAGCTCAGCGACCCGGTCGCCACGCGCCAGTTGAACGTCGCCGACCTGCTCAGCCACCGCGTCGGCCTCACCTACAACGCCTACGACCGCGACGTCGAATCCAACATCGACTACTACACGCTCAGCCACAAGCTGGCCTATGCGCCGCTGAAGTGCGCGCCGGGCGAGTGCTACGCCTACCAGAACGTCGCCTTCAGCCTGATCGGCGACGTGGTGTTCGCCGCGTCCGGCAGCTTCTACGAGCAGTCGGTGGAGCGGCGCATCTTCAAGCCGCTGGGCATGAACGACGCCAGCATGGGCCTGGCCGGCATCCAGGCCAGCCCGCGCTGGGCGCGCCCGCATGTGCGCAGCCGCAACGGCTGGGTGTCGCTGACGCCCAAGCCGACCTACTACCGCCTGGCGCCGGCCGCCGGCGTCAACGCCAGCATCAGCGACATGGCGCAGTGGCTGATCGCACAGACCGGGCATCGTCCCGACGTGCTGCCGGAGCCGCTGCTGGCGACCCTGCACGCGCCGCTGATCCTCACCCCGGGCGAGATGCGCTCGGGCTGGCGCCGCGCGCGGGTCAACTCGGCCAGCTACGCACTGGGCTGGCGCGTGTTCGACTACTCCGGCCACCAGGTGATCTTCCATGCCGGCGCGGTGCAGGGCTACCGCGGCCTGATCGCGCTGGTGCCGGAACGCGACCTCGGCGTGGCCATCCTGTGGAACGGCGAAAGCGGCCTGCCCTCGGGCCTGCTGCCGACCGTGCTCGACCGCGCGATCGGCCTGCCGGCGCAGCGCTGGCTGGACGTGGACACCGACTTCGGCAGCGACAACCTGATGGCCGAGCGTCCGGACCCGAAGGACAAGAAGGGCGCCTCCTCGTCCAAGTCGGTGGCCTCGCCGCACTGAGCGCGGCCTCCCGCAGCATCCTCGCAGAAGGCGGCGCAAGCCGCCTTTCTGCTGTCTGCAGCGCTGACCTGCACCGCGTGTGCCCCTTCCCGGCTGGGACGCGGTGCCATTCCCGCAGCAACGACACGGCGCGGTCTCCGCCGCACTGACCGCGCGCTCGCGCAGCATCCTCGCGAACGGGCGCGCGAACCGCCTTTCTGCTGTCTACAGCGCTGACCTGCGCTGCGTGCGCCCTTTTTCCCGACGCGGGGACGCAGTCATGTCCCGGTTGCGGCGATGCGCTGGCACGAGCGCGTCACAAAAGTGTGGCCGCAACGCCGACGTCGTGCCTGGACGAACCATCAGCGACTGCGTCGCCCCAGCGGCAGCAGGCGCTCGGAGCGCCCGCGTACGGCCGCGGTGAGGGTGGTGGCGCACCGCCGCTTCCAAGATCGCGCACAGGGCACACGCCGCGCCCTCTCGGCATTGTTCGCGATCCGGCATCTGGTATCGCTGCGCCCCGCATCGCCGCAGGCTGCCGTTGGCGTGCTGGCAACCCGGTGCACCATCGCCGACGTGCGCGGGGCAGCGCGCGAGGCGCGACTGCAGGACGCCTGCGATAACGCCCGACGAGAAGCCTCCTGCGGGAGTCGACTGTCGTGCAACCGCGACGCGCGAAGTGGTGGGTGCTTTCCGATGGCCCAATGCGTCGGGACTGAAGGCCCTCCCACAGCCACCCGGCGAGCTCGCAAGCCACTGTGGAAGTCGCTTCAGCAGCGTCGGGCATTCCAGACAAAGCCCGTCGTGGCTGAATCCGCTCCCACAGGGGCTTGCGGCGAACCTACCGGGTGCACTGTGGGAGGGCCTTCAGTCCCGACGACAGAGGGTGTCGGCCGGCTTTCGGCTTCGCTTGTCGCGGCTGCACCACAGTCGACTCCCACAGCACAGACTGCATCCGGCGGGAGTGTGGCGAAAGCAGGCGGCCGGAGACTCCCCTCAGTCCACGGATACGCCGGAAAAACCCGTGATGCGGAGTGGAGGCGGGCAAGGCGCGCTGACGCGCTGCAAGTGCGCACGCAACGCCTTGGCTGGGTCGGCGAATGCCAGGCGTTCCGGCCGCTGTGGCGGCCCCGATCCCGACGGTCGGTCGATCCAGGCCAGGGGCGATCCATTGAACGCGATATGACGGCCTTTGCTGCCGCCTACCGTCGTGTCGTTGCCGGCGTAGCTGTCGCGTAAGTTCACGCCGACGATAACTGCCCGCGCCTCCCGGTACTCGCGTGGCTGCCCAGGCCGCACGTGCATGCCAGGGAGATCAGCTGGATGCGTGGCCCTGCCCGTAGGCACCGACCGTGGCACGGAGGCGACGCAGCTTGCCGCGTCGGTTGCCGATGCGACAGGCACAGGCGCGATGTCCACGTCGCAGCCTGGCAAGCAAGGCACAGGGAAGGGCCAGCGTGGATCGAGAAGACGGACGCTGCGGGGATCGTCGGGCGGAGGCACCACGGAGGTACTCCCGGGTCGGGACTGAAGTCCCTCCCACAACCGGGACTGCGGGCACGCGCGGCAGGATGCCGCACATAAAAAACTCCCTCCCCGCTGGGCACCGGGGAGAGAGTCTAGGAACAGCGATCGGGATGGATCAGATCAGCGGCGCGGGCGTGGCCGGCAGCGCGACCGGAGCGGCCTTCTTCTTGCGAGCGGCCGGCTTCTTCTTCGCCACGGTCTTCTTGGCGGTGGCCTTCTTCGCAGTTGCCTTCTTCGCGGCCGGCTTCTTGGCAGCCGACTTCTTCACCGTCTTCTTGGCAGCGGTCTTCTTGGTCGCAGCCTTCTTCGCGGTCTTCTTCACCGCCTTCTTGGCGACGGCCTTCTTCGCGGTCTTCTTGGTGGCGGCCTTCTTCGCCGTCTTCTTCACTGCCTTCTTGGCAACGGCCTTCTTGACCGCCTTCTTCACCTTGGCGACCTTCTTGGCCACCTTCTTGGCGACCTTCTTGACCGCCTTCTTTACCGAAACCTTCTTCGCTGCCGGCTTCTTGGCGGCAGTCTTCTTGACCGCCTTCTTAGCGGCCGGCTTTTTCGCAACTTTTTTCGTCGCCATGGGATGGCTCCTCGTCAGTGAACTATGGATTGAAAATGCCCAGTTAAAGCAACCTCGCGGCGATGCTCCGCCTGCGGGAACCGCCGGCGCGCGCTGCGGGCCGGATCGGATACAGAAACACCCGTACCGGATAGCGATACGGGTGCGATGCCAGGGGAGACGTTGCGTTTCTCGGAGGGAAGCGACTCCAACTCCACCATCTTCGGGTTCCTGGCGGATGTCCAAGTTGTGCTTCGCGTTTTGATGTCGATCCGATTCACTCGCTTGCGCAGCAACGTCTGCTGGGCGAAACCTAATCACGGTTTTTTTTACTGTCAACACTTCTACGCAATTTTTTTTTCGATGGCGCGCGCGCCACCGACGCCGCATGCCGCACTGGCCGCCTTGCCGACGCCGCCGATCGCCGACGCCGACGCCGCGAGGAAAACGGCGCATGCAAAAAAAGCAGGGAAATTTCCGTGTTTTCTGTAACGACACACTGCCTCGATCGCGTTGCGGGCAGGCAGCGGCGAAGCGTCGGCGGGAACCGCGGCGATGCACGCCAGCCTGTCCGCTAGCTGAAAAAAAATTTCGCGACCGCACGCGGTTCCGGCATCGCACAAGTGCAAATGCGCAAAAGTGCGCAAACTTTTTTGCGTCGTGCGGCGCTCACGACGCGCGCGATGCATGCGTGCCGCGTCGCCGGGTGGCGCCGCATCGCGCCACTGCGACACGACCTGCACGCACGTCGCCGACACACCGCGACGCGCACGACTGCCCTCGCCCACCTCCATGCCAAGTCGCCAACGCGTCCTCCGGCGATGCCGTTGCACGGTCGTGTCGACCGAAACAGCTCGCAGAGGTGATCGACTGGCGCCGGCACGCACCGCGCCGCCATGCATCGGCGACGCGAGCAGCGCACACCGCATCGCCGATGCCCGCGCGTCGCCGACCCACGTTGTGCCTCCACGCCGCGCTGCACCTGCGCCGCGTCGGAAAACCGGCGCCGGCCGACGCGCGGGTCGTCGGCATCGGTCTCCGCCAGACGCGACGAACACGCTGCGCTCGCGGTACGCCCGGCGGCGACCTCACATGGTCTTCGCAGCGACGCACGCGGCGACGCAGGCGACGCGCGTTCCGGGATCGCCATGCCGAGAATGGCGCTGCCGACGCGCGAACGCTGGCGAGTTCGCCGAGCCGCGCCCAAAAAGAAACCGGCCGCACTGGGCGGCCGGTTCGGGTATCGCGATGGGCGGTCGGCTCAGTGGCCGTCGTCCTCGAGCAGTTCGGCGTACTCGTCCGGCGACAGCAGTTCGTTCAACTGCTCGGCATCGTCCGCTTCCAGCACCAGGATCCAGCCTTCGCCGTAGGCGTCCTCGTTGATCGTTTCCGGCTTGTCGCTCAGCGCGGTGTTGACCTCGACGACCTTGCCGCTGAGCGGGCTGTACACGTCGGAGGCGGCCTTGACCGACTCGACCACGGCCACGCCGTTGCCGGCTTCGACGTGATCGCCGACGTTCGGCAGTTCGACGTAGACCAGGTCGCCGAGCAGGCCCTGGGCGTGGTCGGAAATGCCGATGGTCACGCGACCGTTGCCCTCGACGCGGGCCCACTCGTGGGACTTGAGGAATTTGAGGTCGCCAGGGATCTCGCTCATGGGGCTGCTCCGGAAGAAGACGGTATCGAGGATGGGAGTCTAGTGTAGCGAACCGCGCGCTTGGGGACGAAGTCGCGCGCGGTGGACAGGACTCAGCCGAGCACGCCGGGCTGGACCTGGCCTTCGCGCACGAACGGGAACTTGACCACGCGCACCGGCACTTCCTTGCCGCGGATGTCCACGCGCACCGCACCCGGCTCGCCGGCCGGCACCCGTGCGAAGGCGATGGCCTTGCCCAGCGTCGGCGAAAAGGTACCGGACAGGATCTCGCCGTCGCCGTTGGCGGTCAGCACCTTCTGTCCATGGCGCAGCACGCCCTTCTCGTCCATCACCAGGCCGATCATCTGCCGCGGCGCGCCGCCGGCCTTCTGCGCTTCCAGCACAGCGCGGCCGATGAAGTCGCGGCCCTCGTCGAGGGTCACCGTCCAGGCCAGCGCGGCCTCGTAAGGCGAGACGCTGTCGTCCATGTCCTGACCGTAGAGGTTCATGCCCGCCTCCAGGCGCAGCGTATCGCGCGCGCCCAGGCCGGCCGGCTTCACCCCCGCACCGATCAGCGCCTCCCAGAACGCCGGCGCCTGCGCTTGCGGCAGCACGATCTCGAATCCGTCTTCGCCGGTGTAGCCGGTGCGCGCGACGAACAGCGGCACGCCCGCGTCCGAGGTCGCCTCGATCGCGGCGAAGCGACCGAGCTTCTGCGCCGCGGCACGATCCTGCTCGCGCAGCAGGCCGATCGCCTTGGCGCGCGCGTTCGGCCCCTGCACCGCGATCATCGCGAAGTCGTCGCGCTCGCGCACCTGCACGCCGAACGCCTGCGCCTGCTCGCCGATCCAGGCCAGATCCTTGGCGCGGGTGGCGGCGTTGACCACCAGGCGGAAGAACGCATCGGACATGTAATAGACGATCAGATCGTCGATCACCCCACCCTGCGGGTTGAGCATGCAGGTGTACAGCGCCTTGCCCGGCACCTTCAGCTTGTCCACCGAATTGGCCAGCAGATGGCGCAGGAACGCCCGGACCTGCTCGCCGTGCAGATCGACCACGGTCATGTGGCTGACGTCGAACATGCCGGCGTCGCGGCGCACCTGGTGGTGCTCGTCGATCTGCGAGCCGTAGTGGATCGGCATGTCCCAGCCGCCGAAGTCGACCATCTTGGCGCCGAGGGCGCGGTGGCTGTCGTTGAGGATGGTCTTCTGGGTCATGGCGCGGGTCCGTGAGAAAAGTCCCCCATTATCGCTGGCTGGGGGCCGGGATTGGGGGAGTCGGGAATGGGGATTCGTCAGAGCGGCTTTCCTGGATCCGAAGGACTGGCGCTCGATCGCGCAGTGCCGTGGGAGCGGCTTCAGCGAAGGCCGGGATCGGGGAGTTGGGATTCGGGATTAGCAAGAGCGGGCGTCCTGAGCCGAAGGACGCGCGCTTGATCGCTGCTCCTACGCGCAGGAAGATTGGGAAGGTGGAGGTACCGCGCACTCGCGGCACCAATCCCCAATCCCGACTCCCCAATCCCGGCTTTCAAACCGCCTGGACCAGCAGCGTCATCCCGTCCACGCCGACGATGCGCACCGTGCTGCCGGCCGGCAGGTCGGGGCCGCCGACCACCCAGAAGGCGTCGTCGACCTTGGCGCGGCCGCGGCCGCCGTGGATCGGCTGGTCCAGGGTCACCATGCGGCCGATCAGTTGCTCGGCGCGGCGGTTGAGCAGCGGCTGGTCGCTGGTCCGGCCGCGGTTGCGGAACCAGGTGCGGTACACCTGGATCGAGACGAAGCTCAGCACCACGAACGCGCCGACCTGCAGCAGCAGGGAGATGTCCGGGAACACCAGCACGGCGAGGAACACCGCCGCGGCGGCGAAGCCCATCCACAGCATGAAGGCGCCCGGCGCCAGCGATTCGGCCGCGAACAGCAACAAGGTCAGGGCACCCCAAGCCACTACCTCAATGCGCATGGCTCAGACTCCGTTGCGCGGCGGCACGCGCGGCACTGCCGGCGGGGAGGCCTGCTTGTTCAGCGCCTCGCGCGCCAGTTCGGCGATGCCGGCGATCGAGCCGATGATGCCGCTGGACTCCATCGGCATCAGCACGAACTTCTGGTTCGGCGCGGTGGCCAGCTCCTTGAACGCCTCCACGTACTTCTGCGCGACGAAGTAGTTGATCGCCTGCACGTCGCCTTCGGCGATCGCCTTGGACACCATCGCCGTCGCCCGCGCTTCGGCCTCGGCCAGGCGCTCGCGCGCCTCGGCGTCGCGGAACGCGGCCTCCTTACGGCCTTCGGCCTCCAGCACCGCCGCCTGCTTCTCGCCGTCGGCACGCAGGATCTCCGACTGCCGCGAGCCCTCCGCCTCGAGGATCTGCGCGCGCTTCTCGCGCTCGGCCTTCATCTGCCGGGCCATCGCATCGACCAGGTCGCGCGGCGGCTGGATATCGCGGATCTCGATGCGGGTGACCTTGATGCCCCACGGATTGGTGGCATGGTCGACCACGTTCAGCAGCTGCGCATTGATGGTCTCGCGCTGGCTCAGCGATTCGTCCAGGTCCATCGAGCCGATCACGGTGCGGATGTTGGTCTGCACCAGCGCGATGGTGGCGATCTCCAGGTTGGAGACTTCATACGCGGCCTTGGCGGCGTCCAGCACCTGGAAGAACACCACGCCGTCCACGCGAACGACCGCGTTGTCCTTGGTGATGACGTCCTGGCTGGGCACGTCCAGCACCTGTTCCATCATGTTGACCTTGCGGCCGACGCCATACATCCACGGAATCAGGAAGTGCAGGCCGGGCGACAGCGTGTGGGTGTAGCGGCCAAAGCGCTCCACCGTCCACTGGAATCCCTGCGGCACCATGCGCACGGTCTTGAACAGCACCACCACGCCGAAGAACAGGATCACCAGCGCAAGGAAGAAGGAAGACGGCATCAGGTCGCTCCATTAACCAGAAAGAAATCGAATCCGCAGTATAGCCAGCGCACGCGCACGTGCCGGTCACCAGCGGATGCGGCCCAGCAGCATGTCCTTGAACATGACCCAGTCGCCGGCAAGCGAGTACAGCGGGTGATTGAAGGTGGCGGGACGGTTCTTCTCGAACACGAAATGGCCGATCCAGGCGCAGCCGTAGCCGCAGACCGGCGCGGCCCACAGCCAACGCGGCTGGCCGGTGCACAGCGCCAGCAGCAGGCTCGCCAGCACGCCGAGGCTGCCGACGAAATGCAGCCGTCGCGACACCCGATGCCGGTGCTCGCTCAGATAGAACGGATAGAACTCGCGAAAACTGGAGAAGCGACGCATGCGATGGCCCTCCCGAGGCGACGCAGGCGTCCAGCATACGCTGGGAGCGCGGGCGTCGCGCGCTGCGCACGGATGCGACACGCAGATGTCATGCGGCCACGACGCGCACTTGGCGTGCTTTCCGATGATCCAATGGGTCGGGACTGAAGTCCCTCCCACCGTGCACCCACCGCATTCGCCGCAAGCGCCTATGGGAGCGGCCTCCGTCGTGCCGTGGTGCGACGATGACGCGTCTCGCGGCGGCAAGGCACCGCCCATCGCGCAGGGACGTGTCCTGGGGCGCAACGGTCATGCGGCCACAACGCGCAACGTGGCGTGCTTTCCGATGATCCAATGCGTCGGAACTGAAGTCCCTCCCACAGTGCACCCGCCGCATTCGCCGCAAGCGCCTGTGGGAGCGGCCTCAGCCCTGCCGCGGCGCGAACATGATCACCGCCATGCCGGCCAGGCACAGGCCGGCGCCGAGCAGGTCCCAGCGCGTGGGGCGCATGCCCTGCACCGTCCACAGCCACAGCAAGGCGACGGCGACATAGACGCCGCCGTAGGCCGCATAGACGCGGCCGCTGGCGGCGGGATGCAGGGTCAGCAGCCAGACGAAGGCCGCCAGGCTGCCCGCGGCCGGCAACAGCAGCCAGGCGCTGCGCTGTTCGCGCAGCCACAGATAAGGCAGGTAGCAGCCGACGATTTCCGCGACGGCGGTCAGCACGAACAGCAGCAGGGTCTTCATCCGGCCGCGGCGCGCTCTTCGTCCTTGGCGCGCTGCCAGTACGCCTCCTGCTGCGCCAGCGACAGGCCGTCGAGCGCGCCGCCGTCCTGCTGCGCCAGCCGTTCCATCGTGCGGAAGCGACGCTCGAACTTGAGGTTGGCGTGGCGCAGCGCCGCACCGACGTCGACCTTGGCATGCCGCGCCAGGTTGGCGCAGACGAACAGCAGGTCGCCGATCTCGTCCTGCAGCCGTGCCGGATCGACCGCGGCGCCATGCGCCAGTTCCGCACGCACTTCCTCCAGCTCTTCCTGCACCTTGTCCAGCACCGGCGCGGGGCCGGACCAGTCGAAGCCGACCCGCGCCGCGCGCGACTGCAGCTTCAGCGCGCGCTGCCATTCCGGCAGGCCGCGGGCGATGCCGGCCAGTGCCGAGCCGTCGCGCTCGCCGGCGGCGGCGCGCTCGGCGCGTTTGATCTCTTCCCACTTCAGCGTCTGCTGTTCGGCATCGGCCACCTGACTGTCGCCGAACACGTGCGGGTGGCGGCGCACCATCTTGTCGCAGATCGCCGCAACCACGTCGTCGAAGCCGAACGCGCCCTGCTCGCGCGCCATCTGCGCATGGAACACCACCTGCAGCAGCAGATCGCCGAGTTCGTCCTTCAGCCCGGCCAGGTCCTGGCGGTCGATCGCGTCGGCCACTTCGTAGGCCTCTTCGATCGTGTACGCGGCGATGCTGGCGAAGTCCTGCTCCAGGTCCCAGGGGCAGCCCTGCGCGGGATCGCGCAGGCGCGCCATGATGTCGAGCAGGGCGGGAAGATCGTAGCGAGTGGGGGTCACGGGCGGGTTCCGGTGCGACGGCACCGCTGCCGCCACCGCCTAGTGTGGCAGAGCGCGCGCCGTGCGGCGCGTGCTCGCTGCGCGGCTCAGCCCAGCCAGTCGCGCCAGGGCAGCGCCGCATCGCCCAGCGCCACGAAGTCGCCGTTGAGCAGCGATTCGCGGCGGTTGTAGCGGAACGGCTTGCCGGTCGCGGCGGCCAGCAGCGCGCCGCCAGCGGCCTGCAGCACGCACTGCCCGGCGGCGGTGTCCCATTCGGAGGTCGGGCCGAAGCGCGGATACACGTCCAGGTCGCCATCGGCGATGCGGCAGAACTTCAGCGACGAACCCTGCGCGACCAGTTCGATCTCGCCCATGCGCTGCAGCAGCGCGTCGGTACGCGCGTCGCGGTGCGAGCGGCTCGCCGCCACCCGCAGCGGCGCGGTGGCCGGCCGCCGGGTGTTCAACGCGGTGTCGCGGAAGCCCTCGCGGCGGTACGCCTGCTCGCCGCGCACCGCATGCCAGACGCGGCCGTCCACCGGCGCCTGGACCACGCCGAACACCGGCGCGCCCTGGTGGATCAGCGCGATGTTGACGCTGAATTCGCCGTTGCGCTTGACGAACTCGCGGGTGCCGTCGAGCGGGTCGACCAGCCAATAGGTGGTCCAGTGCTCGCGCACCTCCCACGGAATCTGCGCCGATTCCTCGGACAGCACCGGCAGGTCCGGGGTCAGCCGCTCCAGGCCTTCGACGATGATCTGGTGCGCGGCCAGGTCGGCCTGGGTCAACGGGCTGGTATCGGCCTTGTGCTCCACCTCGAAGCCGGTGGCATAGACGGACATGATGGCCGCGGCGGCATCGATGGCGATGGCGATCACGGTTTCGCGCAAATCACTGGTGAGACGGATCATTCGGCGCGACCCAGCCACTCGCGGGCGATGAACAGCGCCGCCAGCGAACGCCCCTCGGAAAAATCTTCACGCAACATCAGTTGATCCAGTTCAGCCAGTTTCCAGGGCACCACTTCCAATTCCTCCGGCTCGTCGCCGGTCAGTCGTTCGGGATAGAGATCTTGTGCAAGCACCAGCCACGACTGGTGGCTCATGTAGGTCGGCGCCAGGGTCATCGCGCGCAGCACGCGCAACTGCCGCGCGCCGTAGCCGGCCTCTTCCTTGAGTTCGCGGTCGGCTGCCTGCAGCGGGGTCTCGCCGGCGTCGATGCGGCCCTTGACCAGGCCCAGTTCGTAGCGATGCACGCCGGCGGCGTATTCGCGCACCAGCAGCACGGTCTGCGCATCCAGCATCGGCACCACCACCACCGCGCCATGGCCCGGCGCCTTCAGCCGGTGGAACACGCGGCGCTCGCCATTGCTGAACTCCAGGTCCAGCTCCTCGACCCGGCGCTCGGCGGCCGATTCGCTGCGCTCGCGCACGGCATGGATGACCGGCAATCGACGGGTCACGCCGGCACCCTGCGGCGCCGGACGGCGTCGATCGATAGAATGCGCGGAGCGAAGAACCTGTTCATGAGCGCGAAATGCTATCAGACCTGACCGCAGCACAGATGGCCGAGGCGTGGCGCACGCGTGATCTGGCCGTGCTCTGGCACCCGTGCACGCAGATGCGCGAGCACCCCGACACCCTGCCCCTGGTCCCGATCGCCCGTGGCGAAGGCGCCTGGCTGATCGACCACGGCGGCCGCCGCTACCTGGATGCGGTGAGCAGTTGGTGGACGAATCTGTTCGGCCACGGCGAGCCGCGCATCGCCGCGGCCATCGCCGCCCAGGCCACCCAGTTGGAGCAGGTGATGCTGGCCGGCTTCAGCCACGAACCGGCGGTGCTGCTGGCCGAGCAGTTGCTGGCGCTGGCGCCGCGCCAGGAAGGGCGCGCGCCGCTGGCCAAGGTGTTCTATGCCGACAACGGCTCGGCCGGCGTGGAAGTGGCGCTGAAGATGGCCTTCCACTATTTCCAGAACCGCGGCGAACCGGGGCGCACCCGCTTCGTCGCGCTGGAGAACGGCTACCACGGCGAGACCATCGGCGCCCTGGCGGTCGGCGATATCCCGCTGTACCGGCGGGTGTACGCGCCCCTGCTGGCCGAGGCGCTATTCGCGCCCTCGCCCGACGCGTACCAGGCAGAACCGGGACAGAGCGCGCGCGAACGCGCCGATGTCGCCGCCGATGCGCTGGCCGACCTGTTCGACCGCCATCCCGGCGAGATCTGTGCGGTGATCCTGGAACCGCGCCTGCAGTGCGCCGGCGGCATGCGCATGCACGATCCGGCCTATCTGCGGCGGGCGCGCGAACTGTGCGACGCCAACGGCGCCTTCCTGATCGCCGACGAGATCGCCACCGGCTTCGGCCGCACCGGCACCCTGTTCGCCTGCGAGCAGGCCGGGGTGATGCCGGACCTGCTGTGCCTGTCCAAGGGCCTGACCGGCGGCTTCCTGCCGCTGTCGGCGGTGCTGGCCACCCAGCATCTGTACGACGCCTTCCTCGACGACAGCCGCGAACGCGCCTTCCTGCATTCGCACAGCTACACCGGCAACCCGCTGGCCTGCGCCGCGGCGCTGGCGTCGCTGCGGATCCTGCAGGAGGACGACGTGATCGCGCGTAACCGCAGCACCGCCGAGACCATGCGCGCGCTGTCGGCGCCGTTCGCCGAGCATCCGCACGTGGCCGACGTGCGCCAGGCCGGCATGGTGGTGGCGTTCGAACTCACCCGCACCGGCGACAAGCGCACGCCCTTCCCTGCGTCCGCACGCGTCGGCCTGCACGCCTACCGTGCCGCGCTGCAACGCGGGGTGGTGCTGCGCCCGCTGGGCGACGTGCTGTACTGGATGCCGCCGTACTGCGTGGACGCCGAGCAGTTGACGCTGCTGGCCGAGACCACGCTGGCGGCGATCGACGAGGCGGTGGCATGCGCCTGACCCGCTGCCATGTGGAGCTGCCGCTGCACGCCGGCGCAGAGTTGAGCCTGCCGGAAGACGTCGCCAACCACCTGCTGCGCGTGCTGCGGCTGCGCGAGGGCGATCCTTGCGTGCTGTTCAACGGCGACGGCTGCGATTACCCCGCCGAACTGCTGCAGGCCGGCAAGCGCAACGCCAGCGTGCGCATCGGCGCGGCGCAGCCGGTCGACAACGAGTCGCCACTGGCGATCACCCTGCTGCAGGGCGTGGCGCGCGGCGAGAAGATGGACCTGATCCTGCAGAAGGCCACCGAGCTCGGCGTCGCCGCGATCGTGCCGGTGTGGGCCGAGCGCACCGAAGTGAAGCTGGATGCGGCGCGGGTGGACAAGCGCGTGGCGCACTGGCGCAGCGTGGTGATCTCGGCCTGCGAACAGTCCGGCCGCGCGCGCGTGCCGCAGCTGAGCGCGCCGCTGGCGCTGGCCGATGCGGCGCGCGCCGCGGCGGACAGCCCGTGCCGGTTGATCCTGGATCCGCAGGGCGAACACCGCCTGCGGTCGCTGACCATCGGCGGCGCTGCGGCGACGATCGCGATCGGCCCGGAAGGCGGCTGGTCGCCGCGCGACCGCGCCACGCTGGAGGCCGCCGGCTTCGTCGGCCTGCGCCTGGGGCCGCGCATCCTGCGCACCGAAACCGCCGGCCTGGCCGCGATCGCGGCGCTGCAGGCGCACCACGGCGACCTGTGAGTTCAGGCAAGCGATGACGCTGTAGACAGCGGCGCCGCAACGCAGGCGCCGCAGGCATGGGACATATATATGTATCGACGCGCTACGGCACGCCAGGCACGCCGCGCCGGCGTTGCGGGACGCCGCCCATCGGCGCGGCCATCGCCGCGCCGGTCCGCTCAGTGGCGCTGCTGCAGGAACCAGTTCGCCGCGCCGATCACCCCGAGCTGGCCATGCTCGACCAGCTTCACCGGGATCTGCTCCAGCGCAGGACGCATCGCGCCCTTGTTCAAGTAGCGCTCGACGAAGCTGCTGGCGGACAGGAACGCGCCGATCTGCGGCAGGAAGCCGCCGGCCAGATAGATGCCGCCCTGCACGCCGTACAGCAGCGCCATATCGCCGACCACGCTGCCGAGCAGGCCGCAGAACGCGGACAGTGCCTCGTGCGCGAGCGGATCGTCGCCGGCCAGCGCAGCCGCGGTGATGTCGCTCGGTGCGGCATGCGCAGGCGTGGCGCCACGCAGCTCGCACAACGCGCGATAGAGATTGAGCAACCCGGGGCCGGACAGGAAATGCTCCATCGGCACATAGGAGCGATCGCGCAACAGCCGCTGCGCCAGCGCCAGTTCCAGATCGTTGCCGATCGGCAGCGCGGCATGGCCGGCCTCGGTGGCCAGCACCATGGCGCCGCCCTGGGTCGGAATCCACACCGCGGCGCCGAGACCGGTGCCCGGACCGATCACCAGCGCAGGCCCGCGCTGCGCCTTGCGCGGCCCGGTCAGATGCAGCACTTCGCTGGCGTCCATCGACGCGGCCGCATACGCCACCGCTTCGAAATCGTTGACCAGATGCAATGCCTTCATGCCCAGGCGCTCGCGAATTTCCGGCGGCGACAGCGTCCACGGCAGATTGGTGGTGATGACGCGACCATCTTCGAGCGCGTAACCGGCGCTGGCGATCACCCCACGGGTCGGCTTCGGCCCCTGCACCTGGCCCAGGAACTCGCCGATGATCTCGGCCAGACCGGGATAGTCGGCGCAGCGGTATTTGCGATAGTCCAGCACATCGACGGACGGCGCCGGGCCGGCACCGGCAGCGCGTGCGACCAGGCCGATCCGGACATGGGTTCCGCCGACATCGGCAGCAATGAAGGGCTCGGCGCGCGGCACGGCCGCTGCCACTGATGAACTGCTTGCGGACACATCTTCTCCCGTTGCGCCAGAGCAGGCGCACGCCGATTCGGCAGATTGATCGATCGAGTGTCGGACCACCTTGACAACGTTGTCAAGATGAATTTCACCCGTTTGTCGTTTTGTCTTCACCACTGCGACTTCATCGGCCGGATCGCCCGGCCGTTCGAGTGGTCGATCGCATGGCGCGTTGCATGGGTGAACATCCGTCGCAAAATTTCGCCGCATTGCACAAATTTCTGCCACACGCCCGGCCAACCGGCAGCGCCTGCCACACCAGGGCCTCGCGGCCAACGCAGGCCCGTTGCACCCATCCGCGGGCATGTTTTCTTTTGTAGACAAGCACCTAGGAGACGCGGCGGAAGGGCCGCGAAAGCCTCCGGAAAGATGCCGCGGCGAGCCTTGCTTGCATTCGTCAAAACCACGTGAAACGGGTGTTGACAACGCTGTCAGCGCTACGACAGACTCGGCTCACACAAGTTTTACAACTTCAAGACATGCCACGTTCAGGGGATTCAGACACAGCGACGCATCGCCGCTCCTCCCGCGCCAAGTGGCAGGACGCGCGCTGACGCTGCGACCGGCATCCCCGAACCGACGAAACCACGCCCCGAGCCGGGCCGGACGCAGCGGCGTCCGGATCAGGCGACAAGGTGCACTGCTGTATTGCTGGACTTGGTTGTTACCTGCAGGAACACAGGAAGGACTGGCGCCCTCGATGCCGCCGGTTGGCTACTTCCGCGTCAGCGACCGGACGACGCGCATCGAGATGCGATCCGCGCAGCGCCACCAGGCGCGGCGCCATCCACAAGGCCGGGCAGCGGCCAGCACGCCGGAACATCGGTTGGCACCTCATGCCCAAGTACTCACCCAGAGGTTTAGCCAATGAATAGCCGCACCACTACCTTAGCCCTCAGCATCATGGCCGCGCTGTACCTGTCCGGTAACGCCGCCGCGCAGGAAGCGCCCGCTTCCGCCAACGCGGATTCCAAGAACGTCCAGCAGCTGGATGCCATCACCGTCACCGGTTACCGCGCCTCGCTGGAGAAGAGCCAGTCGGTGAAGCGCTCGGCCAACTCCATCGTCGATGCGATCAGCGCCGAGGACATCGGCAAGTTCCCGGACACCAATGCCGCCGAGTCGCTGGCGCACCTGCCGGGCATCAGCGTGGACCGCCAGTTCGGCGAAGGCGAGAAGGTCAGCATCAACGGCACCGACCCGGCGCTGAACCGCGTGCTGCTCAATGGCCAGACCATCGCCTCGGGCGACTGGGGCGGCAACCCGACCGACACCAGCGGCCGCACCTTCAACTACACCCTGCTGTCGCCGGAAATCATCGGCCTGATGGAGGTCTACAAGACCCCGGAAGCCCGCATCGACGAAGGCTCGATCGGCGGCACCGTGATCGTGCACACCCGCAAGCCGCTGGACCTGCCGAAGAACACCATCCGCGGCTCGATCGGCTACAACTACAACGACCGTTCGGAAGAAGGCAATCCGCGCGGTTCGGCGCTGTGGAGCTGGAAGAACGACGACGAGACCTTCGGCGCGTTGATCTCCGCCACCCACGACAAGGAAGATCTGTCGCGCGCCGGCATCGAGTTCTTCGGCTACAACACCGGCGCCGGCATCCCGCCGACCGCGCGCATCTCCGGCGACGGTGGTAACGTCGCGACCGCCAAGATCCCGGTGGGCATCAACAGTTCCTTCTTCCAGCAGACCCGCGAGCGCAACGGCCTGCAGGGCGCACTGCAGTGGAAGCAGAACGATCAAAACGAGTTCAACCTGACCGGCCTCTACATCAAGGGCAAGTACAACAACTTCAGCGAATCGCGCTACGTCTGCCCGGGCTGCGGCGACCAGGACAAGATCACCAGCGCGACCGTGCAGAACGGTTACATCACCCAGGCCACGGTCACCGACGGCGCCGGCAACGGCAAGCAGCCGTATGCGCAGTTGGACACCAACTACCGCGAAAGCACCGTCACCACCAAGAGCCTGAACCTGCGCCACGACTTCTATGGCGACAAGTGGGTGTTCACCTCGCAGGTTGGCACCACCGAGGCCACCGGCGGCAAGAACCCCGAGTACCTGATGAAGTATCTGCTGCAGGACGGCGGCTACAACTTCAACTATGACGGCAGCCACACCGGCGTTACCTACGACAACAACAACGCGTCGAACTGGGGCCTGAAGACCGGCCAGCAGGCTGGCGGCATCGAATACACCACGACCAAGGACAAGGAAAAGTACTTCCAATTCGATGCCGCGCGCGACCTGGACTGGGGCCCGCTGAACAAGCTGCAGGTCGGCTACAAGTACATCAACCACGACAACGGCCAGCAGTCCCGCGGCAACTCGCTGTTTGCCAATCAGGACGTGCTGCTCACCGCCTTCAATCCGGGCACCACGCCGAACGGACTGTATGACGGCTTGGGTGCGAGCGGCGATCTGGTCAACTGGCCGACCGCCAATTTGAACTCGGTCCTAAGCTATCTGAAGGGGCTCCCGCAGGGTGCCTACGAAGAGAAGTACGGCCAGGAGTTCAACGTCAAGGAGATCACCAGCGATCTGTACGCCCAGCTGAACTTCGAGTCTGGCAAGTGGCGCGGCAACCTGGGTGTTCGCTACGTGGACACCAAGGACAAGTCCTCGTACTGGCAGAGCAATACCGCTGCAAACGGCGTGACCACCTACACTCCGATCGAGGTCTCCAAGCAGTACTACAAGCCGCTGCCGAGCTTCAACATTGCGTACGATCTGGACGAAGACAAGGTGCTGCGTTTCTCGGTCGCCAAGGTCATCGCACGTCCGCGCTACGGCGATCTGGCCGGCTCCTTCCAGATCAACAGCAACGGCTCCAACTTGACCGCGAGCGGTGGCAATCCGGATCTGAAGCCCTACGAATCCACCAACTACGATCTGGCCGCCGAGTGGTATTTCGCACCGTCCAGCATGCTGTCGGCTGAAGTGTTCTACCGCGACATCAGCTCTTACATCGTCTCGAACACGACGACCGAGATCCTGAGCGATCCGCAGAAGGGCATCTTCAATCAGCCGTACAGCGTGACCCGGCCAATGAACGTGTCCGACGCCAAGGTCAAGGGCGCCTCGCTGAACTACCAGCAGGCCTTCGGCTACGGCTTCGGTCTGCAGGCGAACTACACCTACGCCACCGCCGACGCCAGCACCGGCCTGAACCTGCCGTACCTGTCGAAGAACACCTACAACGTGATCCCCTACTGGGAAAACGGTCCGTGGATGGTGCGCCTGAATTACAGCTACCGCTCCAAGTACTTCACCCAGGTCGGCCGCCTGAACTCGCAGGTGTTCACCGACGAGTACAAGCAGCTGGACCTGACCGCCTCGTACGAGATCAACGACTGGATGAGCGTGAGCTTCAGCGCGACCAACCTGCTCGACTCGACGTACTACTGGTACAACGAGGTCAAGTACGCGCCGATCGGCATGTACAAGAACGGCCGCGGCTACCAGGCGCAGCTGAACTTCAAGTTCTGATGTAGCACCGGCGCGCCACCGTCCCTCCACGGTGGCGCGCTTTTTCGTGTCCGGCGCGGCGGCGCCGGCATCGTCTTCTGCAACAAGGAGTGCCGTTCCATGACGACCGAGACCCGCCCCAGTGCGGACCGATCCCGCCACGCCGGAGCCGCACGCCAGACCCTGGCCAGCGCGCTGGCCCTCATGCTCGCGCTGACGGCCCTGCCCGCCGGCGCCGCGGATGCGCCGTCGCCGACCGCGCCCACCGCCACCACCCTCAGTCCGGAACAGATCGACCAGCAGTGGCTGCAGGCCACCGCCAAGTACGCGCCCGAACGCGCGCGGCTGGTGCGCGAAGCCAACGATGGCGCGCGCGGCGGACCGTTCCGACCCGACTGGACCTCGCTCAAGCAGTACCGCTCGCCGTCCTGGTACGACAACGCCAAGTTCGGCATCTTCATCCATTGGGGCGTGTTCTCGGTGCCGGCCTTCGGCAACGAGTGGTATTCGCGCAACATGTACCAGCAGGGCAGCAAGGACTACCTGCACCATCGGGAAACCTACGGCCCGCAGTCGCGCTTCGGCTACAAGGACCTGATCCCGCTGTTCACCGCGCCCAAGTTCGATCCGCAGGCCTGGGCCACCCTGTTCCGCGATGCCGGCGCCCGCTACGTGGTGCCGGTGGCCGAACACCACGACGGCTTCGCGATGTACGACTCGCAGCTGTCGGACTGGACCGCGGTCAAGATGGGCCCCAAGCGCGACGTGCTCGGCGAGCTGTCCAAGGCGATCCGCGCACAGGGCCTGCATTTCGGCCTGTCCTCGCACCGCGCCGAGCACGACTGGTTCTTCGACGGCGGCCGCCAGTTCGACTCGGACGTCAACGACCCGCGCTACGCCGGCCTGTACGGCCCGGCGCAGATCCGCCTGCCGGGCAAGGACGACGCCGACGTCACCAACGACTGGACCCCGGTGTCGCAGGCCTGGCTGGACGACTGGCTGGCGCGTACCACCGAGCTGATCGACCGCTACGACCCGGACCTGATCTATTTCGACTGGTGGATCGCGCACCCGACCTTCCGCGGCACCCTGCCGACCATGCTGTCGTATTACTACAACCACGGCGCGGCCAAGGGCGGCGTGGTGGTGAACTACAAGCTCGGCGCCTTCCCCGAGGGCGCCGGCACTCTGGACATCGAGCGCGGCCAGCTCACCGGCATCCATCCCACGCACTGGCAGACCGACACCTCGGTCAGCAACGCCTCGTGGGGCTATGTCGAGAACGACACCTACAAGACGCCGACCTTCATCATCCACATGCTGGTGGACGTGGTCAGCAAGAACGGCAACCTGATGCTCAACATCGGTCCGCGCGCCGACGGCTCGATCCCGGACACCGAACGCGCGATCCTGCTGTCGATCGGCAAGTGGCTCAAGACCAACGGCGAGGCGATCTACGACAGCACGCCGTGGCGCAGCTACGGCGAAGGCCCGACCGAAGTGGTCGGCGGCACCTTCCAGGACACCAAGACCAAGCCGTACACGCCCGAGGATTTCCGCTTCACCACCGGCCACGGCGCGCTGTACGCGATCGAGCTGAGCTGGCCGGCCGATGGCCAGGCGCTGATCCGCTCGCTGAAGCCGGCCGATGGCGTGCGTGGCGTCACCCTGCTCGCCAACGGCAAGCCGGTGCCGTTCGAGCAGCGCGCCGACGGCCTGCACCTGCGCCTGCCGGCCAAGCCGGTGGGCGAACACGCCTACGTATTCCGCATCGACCTGTCCTCCCCCACTCCGCCAACGGATCCCTCCCGATGATGAAGCGTTTCGCAGGGCTGCTGTTCGCCCTCGCCCTGGCCTGCGGGCCGGCCATGGCCAAGAACCCGACTGCGCTGTTCTATCTGATGAACACGCAGAAATCGACCAATTCGTTCCTGGCCCACCTCGACAAGATCGACGTGGTGGTGCCGACCTGGTACGGCGTGGACCAGAGCGGCCTGGTCAACGGCACCCCGAACATGTACCTGTACGAGATCGCCAAGCAGCACAAGCTGCGGGTGATGCCGATCCTGTCGATGACCGCCGGCCGCGAGGGCTTCCACAAGCTGCTGCACGACGAGGACGCCAAGCAGCGCATGATCCAGGCGCTGCTGATCCACGGCCGCAAGCACGGCTACTACGGCTTCCAGTTCGATTTCGAGAGCATCGCCTGGACCGACCGCGACGCCTACTCGCTGATGGTCAAGCAGACCGCCGAGGCGCTGCACAAGGCCGGCTTCAAGCTGTCGGTGGCGGTGGTGCCGAACGCGCCTGGCTATGCCGAGGGCGGCGCCTTCGCCAAGTGGATGTGGGAGTACTGGCGTGGCGCCTACGACCTCAAGGCGCTGAGCGCCTCGGCCGACCTGATCAGCCTGATGACCTACGACCAGCACACCCGCTGGACCGCGCCCGGCCCGGTGGACGGCATGGTGTGGATGAAGAAGCACCTGGACTACGCGCTGACCCAGGTGCCGAAGGACAAGCTGTCGCTGGGCATCGCCACCTATGGCTACCGCTGGTACACCGGCAATCCGGTCAAGCCCGACGGTACCGAAGCCTCGAACATCACCGCCGACTACATCGATGCCGACGAATCGTTCCCGCTGGCGGAAGAGCAGCACGCCACCGTGCAATGGGACCCGGTGGAGCAGGAATCGTGGTTCTACTTCTACCGCGACGACATGCGCGAATGGGTGTTCCGCCCGGACGCGCGCAGCTTCCGCGCCCGCTACGAGCTGACCAAGCAGTACGGTCTGGAAGGCTTCAGCTGCTGGGTGCTGGGCGCCGAAGATCCCAAGGTCTGGGACGAACTGCCGACCGCGGCGCGCTGAGCGGCCGCACGATCGCGATGCGACACAGGAGGCACGCGGCGCGCAGCGAACGCGCCGCGCTCACCCCAGGCTACCTCACAGCCTCTACGATATGCATCTCGATCGCTTGAGGTAGACCGATGACTGCAGTGGGTGCATACCCCCGATTGCCACACCGCCCGATGCCCGCCGCCGCGCGCATCGCGGCGGCCTCCCGCAACGCCTGGCTGGGGTTGTCCCTGCTCGCCTGTGGCAGCCTGCTCGGCGGCTGCGACCGCGCTCCGTCGCCAGCGCCGGCGCCCACGGCCAAGCCCGCCGCGGCGCCGCCGCCGGCCCCGAAACACGATGACGACGACGACAAGACGCCGCTGCCGCTGATCCCGGCGCCAGCCAAGGCCGAGCGCGACGGCGGCACCCTGACCATCGGCACCGGCGCCGTGCTGTCGGTGCCGCTCGACGACGCCGGCGCGCAGCGCGTGGCGCAGCAACTGTCGCAATTGCTGAGCAAGACCCGCGGCCTGTCGCTGGAGGTGCGTGCGGAGACCATCCCCGCCGACGGCAGCATCCGCCTGCAGCTCAATCCCAATACCGAGGTCGCGCAGGCCGAGGGCTACACGCTGGACGTGGACCCGCGCACCATGCTGATCCAGGCGCGCGAGGAGCGCGGCCTGTTCTACGGCGCGATCAGCGCCTGGCAGTTGATGACCCCCGACGCCGGCAAGGGCGAGGTGGACGTGCCGCAGGTGCATATCCGCGACTGGCCGCGCTTCGGCTGGCGCGGCGTGCTGCTCGACGTGGCGCGGCACTTCCACAGCCCCGACACGGTCAAGCGCCTGCTCGACGCCATGGCCCAGCACAAGCTCAACGTGCTGCACCTGCACCTGACCGACGACCAGGGCTGGCGCATCGAGATCAAGCGCTATCCCAAGCTCACCGAGATCGGCGCCTGGCGCACCCCGCCCGGCGCGGGCACCCACGGCCTGCCCGATCGCTACGGCGGCTTCTACACCCAGGACCAGATCCGCGACCTGGTGGCCTACGCCGCCGAACGCCACATCACCATCGTGCCGGAACTGGACATGCCCGGGCACGCGCAGGCGGCGGTGGCGGCGTACCCGGAACTGGTGGGGGTGACCCGGCAACGGCCCAAGGTGTCGGTGGACTGGGGCGTCAATCCGTACCTGTTCAACACCAACGACAAGAGCATGACCTTCATCCGCGGCGTGCTGGATGAAGTGCTGCAGCTGTTCCCTTCGCCGTACATCCACATCGGCGGCGACGAAGCGGTCAAGGACCAGTGGGAACGCTCGCCGGCGGTGCGCGCGCAGATGCGCAAGCTCGGCATCAAGGACGCGCACGCGCTGCAGGGCTGGTTCAACCAGCAACTGGCCGATTACCTGACCCAGCACCAGCGGCGCCTGATCGGCTGGGACGAGATCCTGGAAGGCGGGTTGCCGGCCAGTGCGTCGGTGATGTCCTGGCGCGGCGTGGACGGCGCGGTCGCCGCCGCCAAGCAAGGCCACGACGTGGTGCTGGCACCGGCCGGCTGGATGTACCTGGACAATCTGCAGAGCGCACGCAACGACGAGCCCAACGGCCGCCTGGCCACGCTGCCGCTGCAGAAGGTCTATGGCTTCGACCCGGTGCCGGCGGCGCTCAGCGCCGAGGAGAGCAAGCACGTGCTCGGCGTGCAGGCGGCGCTGTGGAGCGAGTACATCCCCTCCACCTGGCATATCGACCATGCGCTGTTCCCGCGGCTGAGCGCGGTGGCCGAGGCGGGTTGGTCGCCGATGGCCGCACGCGACTGGAACGGCTTCCTGCAGCGCATGCCGGCGCAGCTGGACCGCTACCGCCTGCAGGGCATCGCCTACGGCGACGGCGCCTTCGCCGCAGACATCGCCGTGCAGGGCGGCGACAACGCCGCGCTGGACAGCGGGAAGGCCACCGTGGTGCTGGGCAACCAGGCCAAGTTCGGCAGCTTCCGCTACACCACCGACGGCAGCGAGCCCAAGGCCGACTCGCCGCGCTACACCGCGCCGTTCGCGGTGACCCTGCCGGTGACCGTGCGCGCGGCCACCTACGCCGACGACGGCCGCCTGCTGGCCGCGCCGCGCAGCCGCATCCTCGACCGCGCCAACCTGCTCAGCCGCGACACCCAGGGCCTGGCCTCGTGCGAAGGCGGCGAGCTGGGCCTGCGCGTGCCGCTGCTGCCGGATCTGGCCGACCAGGACACGCCGGTGTTCAACATAGACCTGTTCACCAGTTGCTGGCGCTACGCCGACGCGCGGCTGGACGGCATCGACCGCATCCGCATCGACGCCGCCCGCCTGGCGCGCAACTACGGGCTGGCGCACGACCAGGCCAAGGTCAAGCGCTACCCGGCGCACAGCCCGCGCGGCGAGTTCGAAGTGCGGCTGGGCGACTGCAAGGGCAAGCTGCTGGCGCGGTTGCCGCTGCCGGCCGGCAAGACCCTGGGCGACCAGTTCACGCTGGAAGCGCGGCTGCCCAGGCAGAGCGGCGTGCACGACCTGTGCCTGCGCTCCACCGCGCCGATCGCCGGCCCGTACTACGCCATCGGCGCCGTCCATCTGATCGACACCGCGGCGCAGGCGCCCCCCGCCGCCGCGCACTGACCACGGAGACCCTCGCATGACCCTGCCGCCCCGCCGCCCCCGTTCCGCGCCGCGCACGCGCCTTCCTGCCCGCCTCGGGCTGCTGCTGGCGCTGGCCTTGCCGGCGCTGGGCCAGGCGGCGGCGCCGGCGACGCTGTCGCTGCAACAGGGCTGGCAGGTGCGGCTGGCGCCGGGCGATGCCAACGCCAAGGCGCACCCGAAGGCCGCACAATGGCTGCCGGCGCAGGTGCCGGGCACGGTGCAGACCGACCTGATCGCCGCCGGGGTGGTGCCGGATCCGTTCTATCGCGACAACGAAGCGCAGATCCAGTGGGCCGGGCTCAGCGACTGGCAGTACCAGACCCGATTCCAGGTCGATGCGGCCCTGCTGGCGCGCCCGCACCTGGAACTGGTGTTCGACGGGCTGGACACCTTCGCCGAGGTCTACCTCAACGGCAAAAAACTGCTGGCCGCCGACAACATGTTCCGGCAGTGGCGGGTCGACGCCAAACCGTTGCTCAAGCGCGGCGACAACGTGCTGGAAGTGCGCATCGCCTCGCCGATCAAGAAGATCCAGCCGTGGCTGTCAAAGCAGCCCTATGCGCTGCCCGGCGCCTACGATTCGGCGTTCGGCGACGAGCCGGTGGCGCGGCACAGCTCCACCTACGTGCGCAAGGCACCTTACAACTTCGGCTGGGATTGGGGCCCGCGCATCGTCACCGCCGGCATCTGGCAGGGCGTGCGCCTGGAGGCCTGGGACGCGCTGCGCGTGGACGGCCTGCGCATCGCTCAGCAGCGCGTCGACGCCGACGCGGCGCAGTTGCTGGCGCAGTTGCAGGTGCAGGCCGGCCGCAGCGGCGAGGTGCAACTGGACCTGGACGTGCTCGGCCCCGACGGCCAGCGCGTCGGCCAGTTCAGCCAGCGCGCGGTCGTCGATCCGGGTGCCAATACGCTGACCTTGCCGGTACGCATCGCCAAGCCGCGGCGCTGGTTCCCGGCCGGCTATGGCCGCCAGGACCTGTACACGTTCAAGGCGCAGCTGCGCGATGCCGCGGGCGAGCGCTTCGAGGCGCAGCGCGTCACCGGCCTGCGCAGCGTCGAACTGCGCCGCGAGAAGGACCAGTGGGGCAAGAGCTTCGCCCTGGTGGTCAACGGCATCCCGGTGTTCGCCAAGGGCGCCAACCTGATTCCGTTCGACAGCTTCCCCACCCGCGTCGACGCCGCGCGCATGCGCGGCTTCCTGCAGTCCGCGCGCGACGCCAACATGAACATGCTGCGCATGTGGGGCGGCGGTCACTACCAGCCGGACAGCTTCTACGAGGACGCCGACCGCCTGGGCATCATGATCTGGCAGGACTTCATGTTCGGCGGCGCGATCCCGCCCTACGATGTCGCCTTCCGCGAGAACACCCGCGCCGAGGCCGAAGAGCAGGTGCGGCGCCTGGGCGATCACCCCAGCATCGTCATCTGGTGCGGCAACAACGAAGTGCAGACCGGCTGGGAGAACTGGGGCGACCGGGTCAAGTTCAAGCAGTCGATCGACCCGGAAGAGCGCGAGCGCATCGTCCGCGGCATGACCACGCTGTTCGGCACGGTGCTGCGCGAGGCGGTGCAGAAGTACGACAGCGACACCCCGTACTGGGCGACCTCGCCGGGCACCGATTTCGACGGCGCCGCCGACCAGCCCGACGACGGTGACATGCACTACTGGAAGGTCTGGGGCGGCCCGGCGCTGCCGGTCACCGAGTACCTCAACGTGACCCCGCGCTTCATGTCCGAATACGGCCTGCAGTCGTTCCCCGAGATGCGCACCATCCGCGCCTTCGCCGAACCCGGCGACCTGAAGCCGGAATCGCCGGTGATGCGCGCGCACCAGAAGTTCGACAAGGGCAACGGCAACCAGCGCCTGCTGCTTTACATCCGCCGCGCCTTCGGCGAGCCCAAGGACTTCGCCAGCTTCGTCTACCTGAGCCAGATCATGCAGGCCGAGGGCATCACCCTGGCCGCCGAACACCTGCGCGCCTCGCGGCCGCAATCGATGGGCTCGCTGTACTGGCAGCTCAACGACGTGTGGCCCGGCGCCTCGTGGTCGAGCCTGGACTACTTCGGCCGCTGGAAGGCGCTGCAGTACCATGCGCGCCGCTTCTACGCGCCGGAACTGATCGCCGCACTGCGCGACGACAAGGGCCAGACCACCGTGTCGCTGGTTTCCGACCGCACCACGCCGCTGGCCGCGCGCTGGCGCATGCGGGTGATGGACCTGTCCGGCAAGGTGCTGAGCAAGACCGAGAAGCCGGTGACCCTGGCGCCGCTGTCCAGCGTGCGCGTGGGCAGCTTCAGCGATGCGCAGTTGCTGCGCCGCGCCGATCCGCGCCGCAGCGTGGCGGTGTTCGAGCTGCTCGACGGCGAGCGCGTGCTGTCGCGCACCCTGGTGTACTTCGACGCGGCCAAGCGCCTGCAGTGGCCGCAGGCCGACATCCGCAGCGAGCTGCGCGCCGATGGCGACGGCTACGCGCTGACCCTGAGCAGCGCCACCCTCGCCGCGCAGGTATGGCTGAGCTTCGGCGACCTCGACGTGACCCTGTCCGACAACGCCTTCGACCTGCTGCCGGGCGAACCGCTGACCGTGCGCGTGCACAGCAGCGCCACCCTGGAGCAGGTGCGCGCGGCGCTGCAGGTGCGCGATCTGGGCGGAACGATGGCTGGCGCGCCGGCCGAACCGGCGGAGGCGAAGTGATGGGCAAGCCGATGTCGCAGGCGGGCGTCACCTTGTGGGAGGGACTTCAGTCCCGAGGGGGCGTTACCGGTAAAGCGTCGGGACGGAAGTCCCTCCCACAAAAGCGCCTCTACCTGGCGCTGTGTGCGATCGGCCTGTTCGCCGCCCCGCTCGCCCATGCCGACGAGGCCGAGGACCGCGCCGCCGCGCTGGTGGCGAAGATGACCCGCGCCGAGAAGATCGCGCAGGCGATGAACGCTGCGCCGGCGATCCCGCGCCTGGGCGTGCCGGCCTACGAGTGGTGGAGCGAGGGCCTGCACGGCATCGCCCGCAACGGCGAGGCCACGGTGTTCCCGCAGGCGATCGGCCTGGCCGCGACCTGGAACGCCGAGCTGCTGCACGACGTCGGCACCGTCACCTCCACCGAGGCGCGGGCCAAGTTCAACCTCGCCGGCGGACCCGGCAAGGACCATCCGCGCTACGCCGGGCTGACCATCTGGTCGCCCAACATCAACATCTTCCGCGACCCGCGCTGGGGCCGCGGCATGGAGACCTACGGCGAGGATCCCTACCTCACCGGACGGCTGGCGGTCGGCTTCATCCACGGCCTGCAGGGCGACGATCCGGCGCATCCGCGCACCATCGCCACGCCCAAGCACCTGGCCGTGCACAGCGGGCCGGAACCGGGCCGCCACGGTTTCGACGTGGACGTGTCGCCGCACGATTTCGAGGCGACCTATTCGCCGGCGTTCCGCGCCGCCATCGTCGACGGCCAGGCCGGCTCGGTGATGTGCGCGTACAACTCGCTGCACGGCACGCCCGCCTGCGCCGCCGACTGGCTGCTCGACGGCCGCGTGCGCGGCGACTGGGGCTTCAAGGGGTTCGTGGTGTCCGATTGCGATGCGATCGACGACATGACCCAGTTCCACTACTACCGCCCCGACAATGCCGGCTCGTCCGCGGCCGCGCTCAAGGCCGGGCACGATCTGAACTGCGGCTACGCCTACCGCGAGCTCGGCATCGCCTTCGACCGCGGCGAAGCCGACGAAGCCCTGCTCGACCGCTCGCTGGTGCGCCTGTTCGCCGCGCGCTACCGGCTCGGCGAACTGCAGCCGCGGCGCAACGATCCGTATGCGCGGCTGGGCGCCAGGGACATCGACAGCGCCGCGCACCGCGCGCTGGCGCTGCAGGCCGCACAGCAATCGCTGGTGCTGCTGAAGAACGCCAACGCCACCCTGCCGCTGCGCCCGGGCCTGCGCCTGGCCGTGCTCGGCCCCAACGCCGACGCGCTGGCCGCGCTGGAAGCCAATTACCAGGGCACCTCGGTGCAGCCGGTGACGCCGCTGCAAGGGCTGCGCACGCGCTTCGGCGCCGCCCAGGTCGCCTATGCGCAGGGCGCGCCGCTGGCCGCCGGCGTGCCCGGCATGATCCCCGAGACCGCCCTGCGCAGCGACAGCAAGCCCGGGCTGCGCGGCGAGTACTTCGACAACCTGGACCTGGCCGGCACGCCGCGCGTGCAGCGCCAGGACCGCGTGGTCGGCTTCAACTGGGACCACGTGGCCCCGGCCAAGGGCGTGGACAAGGATCGCTACTCGGTGCGCTGGAGCGGCGAACTGCTGCCGCCCGGCCCCGGCGACTACACCCTGGCGGTGCGGGTGGCGCGCTGCTTCGACTGCACCGGCCACGACCCGGTGCGCCTGTACGTCGACGACCAGTTGGTGATCGCCGGCAACGCCGAGGACAAGCACCTGCCGGCCGGCATGCACAACGCCGACGGCCGCAACGTCGAGGCGGTGCTGCATTTCGATGACGCGCGGCCGCGCCGCATCCGCCTGGAGCTGGAGCACCGCGGCCAGGACCAGGGCCTGCGCCTGGAGTGGCTGGCGCCGCCGGCGCTGCAGCTGGCCGAGGCCGAACGCGCGGTGGCGCAGGCCGACGCGGTGGTGGCCTTCGTCGGCCTGTCGCCGGACGTGGAAGGCGAGGAACTGCGCATCGACGTGCCCGGCTTCGACGGCGGCGACCGCAACGACCTGGCCCTGCCGGCGGCGCAGCAGGCGCTGCTGGAACGGGCCAAGGCCAGCGGCAAGCCGCTGGTCGTGGTGCTGATGAGCGGCAGCGCGGTGGCGTTGAACTGGGCCAAGCAGCATGCCGACGCGATCATCGCCGCGTGGTATCCGGGCCAGTCCGGCGGCACCGCCATCGCCCAGGCGCTGGCCGGCGACATCAACCCCGGCGGGCGCCTGCCGGTGACCTTCTACCGCTCCACCAAGGACCTGCCGCCCTACGTCAGCTACGACATGAAGGGCCGCACCTACCGCTACTTCAAGGGCGAGCCGCTGTTCCCGTTCGGCTACGGGCTGAGCTACACCCAGTTCGCCTACGACGCGCCGCAGCTGTCGGCCGCGACGCTGCAGGCCGGCCAGCCGCTGCAGGTGAGCACCACCGTGCGCAACACCGGCGCACGCGCCGGCGACGAGGTGGTGCAGGTCTACCTGCAGTACCCGCAGCGCGCGCAGTCGCCGCTGCGCAGCCTGGTCGGCTTCCAGCGCGTGCACCTGCAGCCGGGCGAGGCGCGCACGCTGCGCTTCGCGCTGGACCCGCGCCAACTCAGCGACGTCGACCGCAGCGGCCAGCGCGCGGTCGAGGCCGGCGACTACCGCCTGTTCGTCGGCGGCGGCCAGCCCGGTACCGGCGCCCCCGGCGAGGACGCGGCGTTCTCGATCAGCGGGCGCATGGCCCTGCCGAAGTGAGCGGCGGGGCCGCCCACGGCCCCTGTCTACGAAATGCGCCAGCGCATGCGGCGGTGCAGCGTAACGGCCCGGCGCGCTGCCGCCGCCGGGCGCCATCCCCGCACGTTGCAGCGTCCTGCTAATTTATTTTTCACAACCTATTGACAGTCTTCCGGGACAGAGGTATCGATAACACGTCGGTGCCACGCATCGACGATGCCAGACGCGCCGAACGCCGCAGCACTTGCGGCGTTTTCCAGGGCAGTTCCAGGGGTGATGTGCCATGTCATGCAGTCGTCGCAGCCAGGATCGATGCCTCGCCGGAGTTCCGGCGCCCTGCCTGTCGTCCGCGTTCCGCGCGGGCACGCATGGGGGCCGCTGCGCATGACCCGTCGCTACAAGCTGAGCGCGCTGCGTTCGCGCTCCAAGTGCATCGCCGGCTACTCGCCGCCACGCCACTGATCGCCATCTAACGGTCCGCCCAGCCGGCAGACGCCTCGCGTCGGTCGCCGTTCGCTCTGTCCTGTTCGCACGCCCTCCGGCGTGCGGTTCGAGCGCGCGCGCCTTCCGTCCACCGTGTCTGCCTTCCAGGAACGCAGCGGCGCGTCGCCTTCGGCGCGTGCCCGCACCGATCACGATCAGCGAGGTGTCACGTGGCAACCCATCCCCATTGCAAGCGCAAGGCGCTGTGCGCCGCCATCCTGGCCATCACCGGCCTTGCCGCCACCGCACCGGCGCTGGCCGGCACCGTGCAGGGCGAACTCAAGGAGCGCAGCAGCGGCAAGCCCGCCGCCCATGCGAAGGTGGCCATCGCCGGCACCGCGCTCAGCGCCGTCACCGACGCCCAAGGCCGCTTCGTCATCGCCGACGTGCCGGCCGGGCAGTACGCACTGCAACTGGACTATCCCGGTTTCAGCGCGCCGGAAACCACCGTGCAGGTCGCCGACAGCGGCGCCGCCACGGTGTCGATCGCGCTGGACGAGGCCAAGCAGTTGCAGACGATCAGCGTGGCGGCCAACCGCTACGACGCCAGCACGCTGAAGATGAATTCCTCGAACACGGTGGACGTGCTGTCGGCCAACGATCTCGAGCACACCGCCGTGCACAACGTCGCCGAGGCGCTGGGCCTGATCGCCGGCATCAACATCACCTACAGCGGCTCGGGCTACTTCGGCGGCGTCGACGGCGCCGCGCGCGGCGAAGGCATGTTCGCCTCGGTGCGCGGCCTGCCCTCCGAGTACAACGTCAACCTGATCGACGGCGTCACCGTCGCCCAGGGCATGCCGTACAGCCGCAGCGTGCAGTTGAGCCTGCTGCCGCCTTCCGGCCTGCAGACCATCGTCGCCAACAAGACCTCCACCGCCGACATGGACGGCGACGCGATCGGCGGCACCCTGGATTTCCGCACGCCCACTGCCTACGACTACAAGGACGCCACCAGCGGCAGCGTCACCGTCAGCGGCCGCGTCGAGAGCCGCGCCCGCGACTACGGCGGCGACGGCCTCGGCGGCGGCCTGGCCGGCGAGTTCCAGCACAAGTTCGGCGACGAGCAGCAGTTCGGCTTCTACGCCAGCGCCTACTACGACTACCGCACCTCGACCAACAGCGAGGTGGCCGCGGCCACCAGCGCGCTCAACGACGGCTCATGGAAATTCCTGCACGCCAATGCCGACGGCAGCAATGCCGCCGGCTACGCGCCGCAGGACAACCTGACCAGCACCGGCATGAACGTCGGCGTGGTCGCCGGCTGGGAGCGCCGCTACGGCGGCAACGCCGCCTTCGACTGGAACGTGGACGACACCTTGTCGGTGTACGCACGCGCCACCTACGCCTACGCCAAGACCGACCAGGGCACCACCTTCGTGCAGTTGCTGCCGCAGGACGTCAGCTTCGTGCCGACCGCCACGCCTGGCGTGTATTCGCCCAACATCAACCGCATCGCCGCGCGCTTCTGGTACGAGACCAACCCGGAAATCGCCGATCTGGCCACCTTCCAGGTGGGCGCGCGCAAGACCGCCGGCAACTGGACGCTGTCGCCGAACCTGTTCTACAGCTTCGGCGACAACGACCGCCCCGACCACATCGAGATCGACGGGCGCGAGGACAAGTTCAGCCAGGCCAATTTCGCCTACTCCGGCAGCAGCCTGATGCGCTACGGCAGCGGCGCCTTCCCCTATCCGCAGCTGACCCCGGCGCTGCTGGCGCAGGTCAACAACATCCCCTCGCTGTACGCCAGCAGCTACGGCGAATCGACCAAGATCTACTCCGGGCAGAAGAAGGGCGGCGCCAAGTTCGACGCGCGCTACGACTTCGCCGACGGCGCGCTGACCGCGCTGCAGTTCGGCGTGAAGTACAGCAAGAGCAGCCGCCACTACAGCAATCGCGACTGGTGGACCGGCCCGGTGCCCGACACCAGCACGCTCGGCGACCTGGGCATCTTCAACGGCGGCTACGCGGCGATCTTCCCCGGCAAGTACCACTGGGCCACGCCGCGGGTCAGCGAAGGCGCGGTGGCGCAGGTCATCGCCAACCACCTCACCGACGACGACCTGGATACCTGCGGCAGCGCGTTCTACGTCAACAACTACAACTGCAACACCATGCGCGGCACCGAGGCGGTCAGCGCCGCCTACGCGATGGCGACCTTCTCCTTCGGCAGCCTGGAAGTGGTGCCGGGCGTGCGCTTCGAGCACACCAGTATCCACAACACCTTCTGGACCACGCCCACCGACAGCGACGGCAACCAGCAGGTCGGCTATTTCGCCGCCAACAGCACGCATTACGACCAGCCGCTGCCGAGCGTGTTCCTGACCTGGCGCCCGGACAGCGCCACCACCTACCGCGCGGCGCTGTGGACCAGCTATACGCGGCCGGCGTTCGTGCAGTTGGGCGGCGGCAGCCAGATCAACATCTCCAACGGCATCACCACCATCAGCCAGGGCAACCCGGACCTGAAAGCGATCACCTCGACCAACCTGGACCTGTCCGGCGAGTGGGCGACCGACTATGGCGGGTTCTTCTCGGTGGCCGGTTTCTACAAGCGCCTGCATCACTACATCTACGATGCGGGTTCCGGCCAGGCCAATTCGGGCACCAGCGGCAGCGGCACGGTGTTCTACCAGATGCCGACCAACGGCGGCGACGGCCGCGTCTACGGCGTGGAGGTCAGCGCGCGGCAGCGCTTTCAGGATCTGCCGGCGCCGTTCGACGGGCTGGGCGTGAGCGCCAACGCCACGCGCCAGCATGCGCACGCCGATCTGGGGATGGTCGGCTTCGAAGACGAGCAGATGCAGTCGGCGCCGAATGCGATGGCCAATCTGGAATTGTTCTACGAGCGCTCGAAGTTCTCGGTGAACCTGAGCTACCACTTCAGCAGTTCGTATCTGCTGAACTACGATTTCCTGCACCAGAACGCGCCGTGGGACGATCTGTGGGCGCGGCCGACGCGGCGGGTGGATCTGCATGCGGGCTATCGGTTCGACAACGGGGTGAATGTGGATCTGTCGATCTCCAATCTCACCAAGGAATACAGTTACTGGGGCCATGTGGGCCGGCACAATCTGGCGGTGTCGGACATCGTGGATGCCGGCATGATGACGTTGTTGACCGTCAAGTACGCGTTCTAGGCCGCGGCGGCGTGCGCACTGGGATGCCATCGCGGAGCGTTGCCAGGGTCTTTGCGGGAGCTTCTTCAGTCCCGACGGGACTTATCGACTTAGCCTCGGCCACGCTTTTTGTGGGAGGGACTTCAGTCCCGATGGGCTTTACCGGTGCGGCCTGGACCAGGCTGCATCGGCAGCCCGCTCGCACAGCGCGCGCCCCGCTTGTCGTAGGAGCGGCTTCAGCCGCGACAGGCTCCACCGACAAAGCCTGGACTATGGCTCTTGTGGGAGGGACTTCAGTCCCGACGGGCTTTACCGACGCTGCTTGGATCATGCGATCTCAGCAGCTCACACTAGCGGCACACACCGCCGCTCTTGTAGGAGCGGCTTCAGCCGCGACAGGCCTTACCGACTTCGCCTGGACCACGCTTTTTGTGGTAGGGACTTCAGTCCCGACGGGCTTTACTGGGAATGTTGGAAGGCAAAAGCAAAAGCTTTCGCCTGGCGGCGAGTCACTTTTCTTTGCTTGTGCAAAGAAAAGTAACCAAAAGAAAGCACACCCCACCTTCGCGCCCGCTGCGCGGGTCCGCTCCGCTAGCGGGATTTTCGGACGGGGCATCCTGCCCCGGCCGAAAACGGCGCACATCCTTGTGCGCCGCCCCCCTGCGGGGGGTTTGACCCGCCAGCTCCGCCGCTGCGGAGGGGACCCGGGAAGAGCAAAAGCTGAAGAGCAACAGCAACAGCAACAGCAAGATCAGCATCAGCAATACCAAGTTAATTCGTGGATCGACACCGTCGATGCAGTTGGTGTCACGACGCCCGACTTTGTTTCCTGCATCCAACACTCCTCTCCTTCCTTCGGGACTTCGGTCGCCGCTGAGCGCCGCCAAACATCCTGGAGCGCGCATTGAAACGCCGCGCATTCTGTCGGTTCGGTTTGCTGGCGCCGTTGGGCTTGGCGGCGATGCCGATGCTGCGCGCGGCGGCGCCGGCATCAGCGCCGGTGCCGGACGGGCGGCCGCACACATTCGGTTTCGCCCAGGGCCGCTTCACGCTGGACGGGCAACCCTGGCAGATCCGCAGTGGAGAACTGCATCCGCTGCGGATCGCGAAGGCGGATTGGTTGCATCGGATTCGCATGGCCAAGGCGATGGGGCTGAATACCATCGCGCTGTATCTGATGTGGAATGCGCTGGAAATGGCGCCTGGGCAGTTCGATCTGGACAGCGGCGAGCGCGATTTCGTCGGGTTCATCCGGCTGTGCCAGCAGGAGGGGCTGTGGGTGTATCTGCGCCCGGGTCCGTACGTGTGCGCGGAGTGGACGCTGGGCGGATTGCCGCCGTATCTGCTGCGCGAGGCGAACATCCGCCTGCGCGATCGCCACGATGCGCGCTACATGGCGGCGGTGCAGCGCTACATCGGGGCGATCGCGCCGCGCATCGCGCCGTTGATGGCCAGTGCCGGTGGGCCGGTGCTGATGCTGCAGATCGAGAACGAGTACTCGATGCACGGCAGCGACGTCGGCTATCTGCAGGCGCTGGCCGCGCTGTGGCGGGCGCACGGGGTCGAGGGGCCGTTCTCGCTGGCCGAAGGGCTCAAGGATCTGCGGCGGCGCCAGGCCATGTTGCCCGGCGCCGCGCTAGGCCTGGATGGTCCCGATCTGCACGATCTGCAGGCGGCCACGGCCTTTGCCGGGCAGGCGCCGGTGTGGGTGTCCGAGGGCTACCCCGGCTGGCTCACGCACTGGGGCGAGCCGAAGTTCGCGCGTCGCGACTATGCGCCGCTGCTGCGCCGCATCGCCGCCGCCGGCTATTCGTTCAATCTGTATGTCGTGCACGGTGGCACCAATTTCGGTCTCAGTGCCGGGGCCAATGCCGAGGACGACGGCTCGCAGTTCCAGCCGGCGCTGACCAGCTACGACTATGGCGCGCCCATCGACGAAGCCGGCCGTGCGACGCCGGCCTATTTCACGCTGCGCAAGATCATCGCCGCGCAAGCCGACACGCCACCGCCGCCGCTACCGGCCGCACCGCGGCGCGCGCACTTCGACGCGGTGCAGGCCAGGCCCGTGGCCGCGCTGTGGGACAACCTCGGCCCTGCGCTGCAGACCGACACCCCCATCGACAACCAGCGCCTGTTGGGCCAGGACCAGGGCCTGGTGCTGTATCGGCGCCGGATCGGCGCGGGCCGGGCGCTGCACCTGGGACAGGTCCACGACTACGCGGTGGTGCATCTGGACGGACGCGAACTCGACCACGTATCGCGGGTGCGGCATCCGCGCCTGCACAGCGCGTTGCACCTGCGCCTGCCCGATGCAGCGCAGGACACGCGCGAGCTGGAGGTGCTGGTCGACAGTTTCGGCCACATCAACTTCGGCCCGGCGCTGGGCGATCGCAAGGGCCTGCTCGGTCCGGTGCGGCTCGATGGGCAGGAGCTGCATGACTGGGAGGTGCGTGGGCTGGCGCTGGACACAGATCCGACGCCGTCGCTGCGCCCGCTGCAGGCACCGCCGCAGCGCCCGGGTCTGTTCTTCGCCACCGAGTTCACCCTCGACCAGCCCGGCGACGTGCACCTGGACATGCGCGATTGGCGCAAGGGCTATCTGTGGGTCAACGGGCGCCTGCTCGGGCGCTATTGGGACATCGGCCCGCAGCAGTGCCTGTACTGCCCCGGCGCCTGGCTCCGCGCCGGCGCCAACCAGGTGCTGATCCTCGATCTGCATCGCCTGCAGCCGGGCCTGGTGCGGTGCGCCGACGGTCGCGTCCCCACCCCTGCCACGCAGCCCGTCGCATCCCTTCCCTCCCCGCAGGATCGCGCATGCACATGACATCGCTCGCCGCACCCGTCGCGTCCTCCCCGTCCGCCGCGGACCAGGGCGCGCCGCCGCGCACGCTGGGGTTCTGGAGCGCGCTGTCGGCCAACCTGCTCAACATGATCGGGATCGGCCCGTTCATCACCATCCCGCTGGCGCTGTCGGCGCTGGCCGGGCCGGCGGTGCTGCTGGGCTGGGTGGTCGGCGCGCTGCTGTGCCTGTGCGACGGCCTGGTGTGGGCCGAACTCGGCTCGGCGATCCCGCGCTCGGGCGGGCCGTACCACTACCTGCGCGAGGCCTATGGCCGCGACCGCGCCGGGCGCCTGTTCGGCTTCCTGTACCTGTGGCAGACGCTGCTGACCGCACCGCTGTCGGTGGCCGCGGCGGCAGTCGGTTGCGCGCAGTACCTGGCCTACCTGATGCCCGGGCTGAGCCACACCGCGCTCACCGGCATCGCCATGGCGCTGTGCCTGTTCAACACCGCGCTGCTGTACCGGCAGGTGCGCTCGGTGCAGCTGCTGTCGCTGCTGGTCAGCGCGGTGGTGATCGCCGCCTGCCTGTGGATCGTGCTCAGCGGCGCGCTGCATTTCGACATGGCGCTGGCGCGCGAGTTCCTGCAGGCGCGGCCGGCCTCGCCGCACGGCTTCTGGCTGGGTTTCGGTGCGGTGGCGCTGATCGCGGTGTACGACTACGGCGGCTACAACAACGTGTGCATGCTCGGCGGCGAGATCCGCAAGCCGCGCCGCACGATTCCGCGTGCGGTGCTGTGGTCGATCCCGATCGTGGCGGTGCTGTACCTGGGCTTGAACGTGACCCTGCTCGGCGTGCTGCCGTGGCAACAGGCGGCGCAGTCCAAGGCGGTGGTGGCCGACTTCATGCAGGCCATCTACGGCCCGGTGGGCAGCACCGTGGCGGTGGCGCTGATCGTGCTCGCCAGTTGGGGTTCGGCGCTGGTGGTGCTGCTGGGCTATTCGCGGGTGCCGTATGCGGCGGCGGCCTCCGGCCAGTTCTTCGGCGTGTTCGCGCGGCTGCATCCGCGCGGCCGCTTCCCCACCGTGTCGCTGCTGTTCGTCGGCATCACCTCGGCGCTGGCCTGTCCGCTGTCGCTGGACGACCTGATCGCCACGCTGATGATCATCCAGATCCTGTTCCAGTTCCTGGCGCAATGCCTGGCGGTCGTGCTGCTGCGGCGGCAGCCGCGGCGCCGCGCCAGCTTCGCCATGCCGCTGTATCCGTGGCCGCTGCTGATCAGCGTCGGCGGCTGGCTGGCGCTGCTGGCCACCAGCCCGCTGCCGCGGCTGCTGGCGGCGGTGCTGGCGCTGTGCGCGGGCACCGCGCTCTATCTCATCCAGGCCAAACGCGAGGCAGCATGGCCCTTCCAGCAATGAAAACCCATGACGTCGCGGTGGTCGGCGAGGTCTATCTCGACCACATCTTCAGCGGCTTCAGCACCTGGCCCGGGCCGGGCGAGGAAGCGATGGCGCGGCACTACCATCGCGACCTCGGCGGCGGCACCGTCAACACCGCCTGCGGGCTGGCGCGGCTCGGACGCACGGTCACGCTGATCGGCGCGATCGGCGCCGGCGACCGCGACTGGTTCGCGCAGCGCCTGGGCGCGTTCGGCGTCGGCACCGAGGGCCTGGTCGACCACCCCGCCGGCACCGGCGTCACGGCCAGCGTGTCGCTGCACGACGACCGCTCGTTCTTCACCTATCCCGGCGCCAACGCCGCGCTGGAACCGCTGCTGCGCAGCGCGGCCGCGCTGCAGGCCATGTGCGCCGCGCGCCATGTGCACTTCGCCCTGCCGCTGCCCGCGACGCTGGCGCGCACGCTGCTGCCGGCATTGCGCGCGGCCGGTTGCAGCACCTCGCTGGACGTGGGCTTCAACCCGGCCTGGCTGGCCGATCCGGACAACCACGCCACCTGCCGCGCGGTCGATCACTTCCTGCCCAACCAGAAGGAGGCGGCACTGGCCGGTTGCGCGGGCGACGACGCCGCGTCCTGCGCCGCCTGGGCGCAGGCGCTGGGGCTGGCGCAGGTGACGATCAAACTCGGCGGCGCCGGCGCCTGCGTAGTGGATGCGGCCGGCGCGCGATTGGTTGCCGCGCCCGTCGTCGCCGTGCAGGACACCACCGGCGCCGGCGATGCCTTCGATGCCGGCTTCATCGATGCGCTGCTGGACCACCTTTCCCTCGACGCCTGCGTGCAGCGCGGCTGCCTGTGCGGCGCCGCCTGCTGCACCGCGCTCGGCGCGCTCGATGGCCTTCCCGATCCCCCACGTCTCAGGAGTCTCCATGAGCAGTTCCTTTCCCAACCGTAAGCTCGCCCTGATCGGCGGCGGCGGCGTGCGCGCGCCGCTGGTGGTGTACGGCGTCAACGATGCCGCCGAAGCGCTCGGCGCGCGCGAGATCGTGCTCTACGATCCCGACCAGGAGCGGCTGGCGCTGATGGTCGCGCTGGGCCGCGCGGTGGTCGCCGAGTTCGGCGGCGACCTGCAGGTCAACGCGGCCAGTTCGGCGGAAGCGGCGATCGACGGCGCGCACTTCGTGCTCAACAGCATCCGCATCGGCGGCATCCGCCAGCGCGCCACCGACGAGCACACCATCATCCGCCACGGCTACGCCGGGCAGGAGACCACCGGCCCCGGCGGCGTCGCCAAAGCGTTGCGCACGGTGCCGGTGGCGATCGAGCAGGCACGCATGGTGGAGCGGCTCAGCCCCGACGCCTGGCTGGTCAGCTTCACCAACCCGGCCGGGCTGATCACCCAGGCCATCAGCCGCCACACCCGCGCGCGCGTGGTCGGCATCTGCGACACGCCGGTGGAGCTGTTCCACAACATCGCCCGCGCGCTCGGCGAGCCGCCGGCGGACGTGGACTGCGAGTACGTCGGCCTCAACCACCTGGGCTGGATCCGCGCGGTGCGCGTGCGCGGCGAGGACGTGCTCGACCGCATCCTGGCCGACGACGCGATCCTGCGCCAGCTGTACCTGGCGCCGCTGTTCGACTTCGACATGCTGCGCACGCTGCGGCTGATCCCCACCGAGTACCTGTACTTCTACTACGAGCGCAGTCGCGCCCTGGAGAACCAGCGCGCCAGCGGCGCCAGCCGCGGCAGCGAGATCGAACGGCTCAACCACACCCTGATCGCCGACCTGCGCAGCCGCCTCAACGCCGGCGACGGCAGCGGCGCGGTGCAGACCTACGCCGCCTACCTGCAGCAGCGCTCCGGCTCGTACATGCGGCTGGAGGCCGAGGCCGGCTCGGCCTTCGCCGACGACCTCGCGCCGCAGCCGGACCCGTTCCGCGCCAGCACCGGCTACCACCGCATCGCCGTGGACGTGATGAGCGCGCTGACCGGCGCGCTGCCGGGGCGGCACGTGGTCAACGTGCGCAACCAGGGCTGCATGCCGGAACTGGCCGACGACGACATCGTCGAGATCTCCTCCACCATCGAGCGCGACCGCATCACCCCGCTGCCGGCGCGGCCGATGCCCGAGGCGATCCAGGGCCTGGTGCGCACGGTCAAGGCCTACGAACACGCCGCCATCGACGCCGCGCTCAGCGGCAGCCACCTGGACGCCTGCAAGGCGATGCTGATCCACCCGGCCATCGGCGAGTGGAGCCCGTCGCGGCGACTGCTGGAGGCCTTGTTCGGCCATGCCGGCAACGGCGACGACGACGGCGAGTGCGTGTGCTCGGGACCGATGCACTGGCACGGCGCGCATCACCACCACTGAGCCGGCCGGTTGTGCGGTCGCAGGATGCAACGGACGGCCACACGTTGTAAGGTCGTCGCAAATTGGTCCGTCATAGGTACCATCAACCTGCCCTTCCGGCCGCGGCCGGCGCCTCCCCGGCGCCGGCCCGTGCCGGGAGCGTTTGTCGATTCCACGGAGCGTTCCAGGCCATGCCCACCCGCCGCGACATCCTCCACTTCCTCGGCGCCAGCGCCGGCGCCGCGCTGCTGAGCGGGGCGCTGCCGGCTGCCGCCGCGGCATCGGCCTCCACCGCGCTGCCCAGCAAGCGGCCGCCGCCGGGCAAGCGCCGCTTCGTCAGCGCCGCGGTCGAGCGCCAGTTGCGCACGGTCAAGGCCGACATCGCCGATCCGCGCCTGGCCTGGCTGTTCGAGAACTGCTACCCCAACACCCTCGACACCACCGTCGAGACCGGCACCCGCAACGGCAAGCCGGACACCTTCGTCATCACCGGCGACATCGAGGCGATGTGGCTGCGCGACTCCTCCGCGCAGGTGCATCCCTACGTGCCGCTGGCCAAGCGCGACCCGGCGCTGCGGCGCATGTTCCATGGACTGATCCAGCGCCAGGCCGCCTGCATCCGCCTGGATCCCTACGCCAACGCCTTCCTGCCCGACGGCACCAGCCAGCGCCTGAAGTGGTCGGTGGCCGACATCACCGAGATGAAGCCCGGCGTCGGCGAGCGCAAATGGGAAGTGGATTCGCTGTGCTACCCGATCCGCCTGGCGCACGAGTACTGGCGCGCCAGCGGCGATACCGCGCCGTTCGACGACGACTGGCGCGACGCCATGCACGTGGTGGTGCGCACCTTCCGCGAGCAGCAGCGCCTGCACGGCCGTGGGCCGTACAGTTTTCAGCGGCCCTCGCCGCTGGCGACCGAAACGCTGGTGCTGGACGGCTACGGGCAGCCGACCCGCCCCAACGGCATGATCCACTCGATGTTCCGCCCGTCCGACGACGCCTGCCTGTACCCGCTGTTCGTCCCCGCCAACCTGTTCGCGGTGACCTCGCTGCGGCAACTGGCGACGATGAGCGAGGCGCTGCATCACGACGCCGCCTTCGCCGGCGAGTGCCGCGCCCTGGCCGACGAGGTCGAGACCGCCACCCGAAAGTTCGGGCAGATGCGCGACGCCGACGGTCAGCCGTTCTGGGCCTACGAAGTGGACGGCTACGGCAACCAGTTGTTCATCGACGACGCCAACGCGCCCGGCCTGCTGAGCCTGGCCTATCTGGGCTGCTGCGATCGCCGCGATCCCGTGTTCCTGCGCACCCGGCAACTGGCCTGGAGCGAGCGCAATCCCTATTTCTATCGCGGCCGCGCCGCCGACGGCGTGGGCAGCCCGCACAGCGGCCTGGGCACGATCTGGCCGATGTCGCTGATGCAGTACGCCCTCGCCAGCGACGACGACGCGCAGATCCGCCAGTGCCTGCAGTGGCTCAAGACCACCGACGCCGGCAGCGGCTTCATGCACGAAGCCTTCGACAAGGACAACCCGAGCACCTTCACCCGCGACTGGTTCGCCTGGGCCAACACCTTGTTCGGCGAGCTGATCATCGATCTGCATCAGCGCAAGCCGCAGTTGCTGAAGGCCTGACGCGATCACTGCATCTGTGGGAGGGACTTCAGTCCCGACGGGCCTGACCGACAACGCGTCGGGACGGAAGTGCCTCCCACAACAGCAAACACACCCCCACTGCACCGCCGCACACCCCGAGGACAGCACCATGGCCACACGACGCGGTTTCCTGCAGGGCGCCATCGCCCTGGCCCTGTTCGGCAGCAGCGGCATCGCGCGCCTGGCGCAGGCACGCGCCGGCAGCTACGCGCTGCCGGCCGATGCGCACGCCAAGGCCGAGCTCACCCGCAACGTCGACGTGTTCATCGGCACCGGCGGCCACGGCCACACCTTCCCCGGCGCCACGCTGCCGTTCGGCATGGTGCAACTGAGCCCGGACACCTACAACGCCGACTGGGACGCCTGCTCCGGCTACCACGCCGACGACGGCTCGATCATGGGCTTCTCGCACACCCACCTGTCCGGCACCGGCATCGGCGACATGCTCGATTTCCTGGTGGTGCCGGCCACCGGCCCGGTGAAGCTGCAGCCCGGCACGCGCGAGCACCCCGAGGCCGGCTACCGCTCGCGCTACGACCATGCCGACGAAGCCGCCTCGCCCGGCTATTACCGCGTGCGCCTGAAGGACAGCGGCGTGCATGCCGAACTCACCGCCACCGCGCGCGCCGGCCTGCACCGCTACCACTTCCCCAAGGGCAAGCCGGCGCACCTGCTGCTGGACCTGTGCCACGGCATGCAGGACAAGCCCGAGATCCCCGCCCGCGTCGAAGACGCCAGCCTGCGCCTGGTCGACGCGCAGACCGTCACCGGCGGCCGCCGCGTCTACCAATGGGCCAAGGGCCGCTACATCTACTTCGCCATGCGCCTGTCGCGGCCGTTCGCCAGCGCGCAACTGTATGCCGACGACCAGCCGCTGGCCGCGAGCGCGCGCAGCGCCGACGGCAACCGGCTGAAACTGGCCCTGCACTACCCCGATGCCGCCGACGCGCCGCTGCTGGTCAAGGTCGGCATCTCCGCGGTCAGCGCCGACAACGCCCTGGCCAACCTCGACGCGGAACTGCCCGACTTCGATTTCGCCCGCGTGCACGCCGCCGCCGTGGCGGCGTGGGAAAAGGAACTGGGCCGGGTGCGCATCGACAGCGACGACGAGGCGCAGCGCCGCATCTTCTACACCGCGCTGTACCACAGCCTGATCGCGCCGACCCTGTTCAGCGACACCGACGGCCGCTACCGCGGCATGGACCTGCAGGTGCACCAGGCGCCGGCCGGCTACCACAACTACAGCACCTACTCGCTATGGGACACCTACCGCGCCCTGCATCCCTTGCTGACCCTGGTGCAGCCCGAGCGCGTGCCCGACCTGGTGCAGTGCCTGGTGCGCGGTGCCCACGAATGCCCGCAGGGCGTCGCCATCTGGCCGCTGCAGGGCGTGGAGACCGACTGCATGATCGGCTACCACTCCGCCGTGGTGCTGGCCGAGGCGCATGCCAAGGGCTTCACCGGCATCGACTGGAAAGCCGCCTACCCGGCCTGGCGCAAGCGCGCGATGGACGACGACGTGCACGGCCTGGCGCTGTACCGGAAGATGGGCTACATCCCCTGCGACAAGGTCGACGAATCGGTCAGCCGCACCCTGGAATTCGCCTACGACGACTGGGCGGTGGCGCACCTGGCGCAGGCGGTGGGCGCCGACGACGACGCCAAACACCTGCGCGAACGCTCGCGCCAGTACCGCAACGTGTTCAACCGCGAGAGCCGCTTCGTGCAGCCGCGGCTGAGCGACGGCCAGTGGGCCACCCCGTTCGATCCGCGCGCGATGGGCCACAGCGCGCAGTGGCGCGACTTCACCGAGTCCAACGCCTGGCAGGCCACCTTCCTCAACCAGCACGACCTGTACGGCTACATGGACCTGTTCGGCGGCCGCGACCACTTCGTCGCCAAGCTCGACGAACTGTTCACCACCAGCTCCGAACTGCCGGCGGACGCACCGCCGGACATCGACGGCATGGTCGGCCAGTACGCGCACGGCAACGAACCCAGCCACCACGTCGCCTACCTCTACGCTTACGCCGGGCAGCCGTACAAGACCCAGGCGATGGTGCGGCGGCTGCTGCGCGAGCAGTACCACGACGCGCGCAACGGCCTGTCCGGCAACGAGGACTGCGGGCAGATGAGCGCCTGGTTCGTGCTCAGCGCACTGGGCCTGTACGCGGTGGACCCGGTCAGCGCCAACTACGTGCTGGGCAGCCCGCTGTTCAAGCGCGCCGAACTGGACGTGGGCAACGGCCGCACCCTGCGCATCGTCGCCCACGGCAACAGCCCGGCCAACGTCTACATCCAGAGCGCCCGCTGGAACGGCAAGCCCTACACCCGCAGCTGGCTGCGCCATGCCGACCTCGCCGCCGGCGGTACGCTGGAGCTGGAGATGGGGCCCAAGCCCAACACCGCGTTCGGTGCGGGCAAGGACGATCTGCCGCCATCGTTTAGCTGACGGCCGGGAATCGGGATTGGTGGTTCCCCACATCCGCGCCTGTGCGTGACCCGATGCACTACGGCGCGTGCTCCGGTCGTCCTACTGTCGCAATCGCATCGCTTTTTTCGAGAATCCCCCATGCCGCGTAAGACCCTCGCCGCTCTCGCTCTCGCCCTCGCCCTGGCGTTCGCCCTGCCCGCCACCCACGTGCGCGCGGCCGACAGCGGCACCGCCTGGCCCGCCTTCGCCACCCAGGGCGATCACTTCATCCGCGACGGCAAGCCGTACCAGGTCATCTCCGGCGCCATCCACTTCCAGCGCATCCCCCGCGCCTACTGGAAGGACCGCCTGCAGAAAGCGCGCGCGATGGGCCTGAACACGGTGGAGACCTACGTGTTCTGGAACCTGGTGGAACCGCGGCAGGGCCAGTTCGACTTCAGCGGCAACAACGACATCGCCGCCTTCGTCGACGAAGCCGCGGCGCAAGGCCTCAACGTGATCCTGCGCCCCGGCCCGTACGTGTGCGCCGAGTGGGAAGCCGGCGGCTACCCGGCGTGGCTGTTCGCCGAACCCGGCATGCGCGTGCGCAGCCAGGACCCGCGCTTCCTCGCCGCCAGCCAGGCCTACCTGGACGCCCTCGCCGCCCAGGTCAAGCCGCGGCTCAACGGCAACGGCGGCCCGATCATCGCCGTGCAGGTGGAGAACGAATACGGCTCCTACGGCGACGACCACGCCTACATGCGCCGCAACCGCGCCATGTTCGTGCAGGCCGGCTTCGACAAGGCCCTGCTGTTCACCGCCGACGGCCCCGACGTGCTCGCCAACGGCACCCTGCCCGACACCCTGGCCGTGGTGAACTTCGCCCCCGGCGACGCCAGGAACGCCTTCGAGACCCTGGCCAAGTTCCGCCCCGGGCAACCGCAGATGGTCGGCGAATACTGGGCCGGCTGGTTCGACCAGTGGGGCGAGAAGCACGCGGCCACCGATGCCGCCAAGCAGGCCAGCGAATTCGAATGGATCCTGCGCCAGGGCCACTCCGCGAACCTCTACATGTTCGTCGGCGGCACCAGCTTCGGCTTCATGAATGGCGCCAACTTCCAGAAGAACCCCAGCGACCACTACGCCCCGCAGACCACCAGCTACGACTACGACGCCGTACTCGACGAAGCCGGCCGCCCCACTCCCAAGTTCACCCTGTTCCGCGACGCCATCCAGCACGTCACCGGCATCGCCCCGCCGGCGTTGCCCAAGCCGATCCGTTTCGCCGAACTCCCCATCACACCGCTGCGCGAATCCGCCTCGCTGTGGGACAACCTGCCCGCCCCGGCCGCCACCACCGACACCCCGCAGCCGATGGAGCGCTACGGCCAGGCCTACGGCTACATCCTCTACCGCACCACCGTCACCGGCCCGCGCAAGGGCAGCCTGTACCTGGGCGACGTGCGCGACTACGCCCGCGTCTACGTCGACCGGAAGCTGGCCGGCAGCGCCGAGCGCCGCCTGCAGCAAGTGGCGGTGGACGTGGACATCCCCGCCGGCCCCCACACCCTCGACGTGCTGGTGGAGAACACCGGCCGCATCAACTACGGCGCGCACCTCCCCGACGGCCACGCCGGCCTGGTCGACCCCGTGCTGCTCGACGGCAAGCCCCTCACCGGCTGGCAGACCTTCCCCCTGCCGATGGACGACTCGAGCAAGCTCACCGGCTGGACCACCGCCAAGGTCGATGGCCCCGCCTTCCACCGCGGCACGGTGAAGATCGGCACGCCTGCCGATACGTTCCTGGACATGCAGGCCTTCGGCAAAGGCTTCGCCTGGGCCAACGGCCATAACCTGGGGAGGCACTGGAATATCGGGCCGCAGCGGGCGTTGTATTTTCCGGCGCCGTGGCAGCGGAAGGGCGGGAATAGCGTGATTGTGTTCGATTTGGATGGTGTGGCGGAGGCAAGCGTGCGAGGGGTTAAGGGGCAGGTTTGGAGTACGCCCAGTAACTGAGTTACTCGCGGAGCGCGCCGCCGGGTAAAGCTAGATGGCGCGGCATAAAAAAACTTGTCTACAAATTGAGGCCGCTGCGAGCAGCTTCCCCAAGCCCCGTGATCCTTTGCCGGATCGATGACGTGGACCGTGAAGCGGACGGCGCCGTCGAAAACCGACCGTCACCCCCGCGCAGGCGGGTGCCCGGCGCCTTCCCACAGCAAAGGCGCAAGACACTGCGCTCCCTCCCCCTGGTCATTCCCGCGAAAGCGGGAAGCGCTCCACAGCGGTCCGAAGGACCGATCATCCAAGGACTTTCGAATCGAACGCGGCGGCGCCCGTTCCCGCCTTCGAGAGCACCAATCGGATGTTCCGAAGACAACTTTGGCCTTGAGCAGGAACATTACGACGAAGAAGCCCCCTGAAACCCGCTGCGAATCAGCGCCGACCATGCAAGGCCAGTCAATCCAAGGCGAGCCCCCTGCCCCACCCCACCTGCCTCATGGATCAGTGCAAGCGCTCGCCGCCCACGGCCTGCGACACCCGCCCCACCGCATAGACCGCCCGCTCCTCGCGCACATCGCTTTTCGGCAATGGATGGCGCAGCGGCTGGCTTTCAATCTGCGTCAGCAGCGTACGCACTTCGGCCACCGCATCGAAGATCACGTCGCCCATTTCGGGCGGCGTCTTGCCGGCGCGCTTGGTCGCATCGCCGACCGCCACCACCCGCGCGTGGGCCGAGACAGTCTCGACCAGCAGGTTGAGCCGGTCGATCTGTTCCAGCGTGACCCGGAATCCACCGCCCGCTGCTTGCGTCACCTCGGCGATGGCATCGGACCGGGTAACACCCGTCTTGCCGGTACGTTGCGCTGGGTAGGACACCTCGTCCAGCACCAGGTCCACCTGATCGGCGAGCAGCTCCAGGCAGAATGCCAGTTCGCCCATGCGCACCTTCGGCTCGGCGGCACGCTCTTCGGCTTGCGTGCGCGGCTGCGCCATGCGGGCCAGGAACCTGACGTGGTCGCTCAGCCTCGCCAGCCGGAACTGGCTTTCCTCCGGCAGGAAATAGCCGGGCATGTCTTCGTCATCCAAACGGTCGTACGACATCGCTGCCTCCTCGTTCCATCGAAGTGACCCGTCCGCCGCGAACGGCGGACGGGAAGTCGGGAGGCTCGAAACCGCACACAGCCGGCGGGCGTATTCCCCTTGCGGGTGTTGTATTAGCCGCCCTCCCGACACAGGCATCGCGTCGGCTGCGCCCGCAAAGAAACATGCGGGCACAAAAAACCCACCGGTTTGTCGGAGGTGGGTACCGCTGTGTGCGGAGTTTCGAGGCTCCGTAAGGCGAGAATGCTACTGGCAACCAGCCACGTCAAGACGTCCTTACGCCAACGAACGGTTGATTGCCCGGACCTGCTCAAATGGATAAATAACGACAAAAACCATTCCTACGCCTGCCGATGGATGTAGCCAAATCGCGCGGCACGATCATCACCCTGCATCCAGGCCCGATACCCACAACACCCGGCGTGGCCTACTATTCGCATCACAAGATGCCATTGGCCGCCCTGCCCCTCAGTACGGATACGCGAGTGACTGTCGACAGCAACTTTTCCTTCCTGCAGGAACACGATCCGGTCTTCTTCAAACTGGCCTCGATGGCCGAGCAGGTCTTTGCCAGTGATCCCAACACCACGCTAATCAAGCTCCGGCAGTTCGCCGAAGCGCTTGCCCAGGATCTCGCGGGACGTGCCGGCATCATCCACGACCAACGGACAACCCAGGCAGACCTGATCTACCAGCTCGCGCGCGAGCTACGCCTGGACCGGCGGATCCAGGAGCTGTTCCACGTGCTGCGGGTCGAGGGCAACAAGGCGACCCACGGCTTCACCACGCAACACCGCGAAGCGATGGATGGCCTGAAGGTCGCCCGCGACCTGGCGGTCTGGTATCACCGAGCCTTCGGCAGGAACGCCGCCGAATTCAAGGCCGGTCCTTTCGTGCCCCCGAAGGATCCAGCCGCGCCGTTGCGCGAAGTGCAGGCCGAAGTCAGTCGCCTCAGAGCGGAGCTGGATACTGCCCGCCAGCGACATGACCAAAGCCAGGCGCTCGCCGAACTCAAGGACCGCGAAGCCAAGCTCAACGCCGATCTCGCCGAAGCGATGGATGTCGAAGCGCGTGAGCAGTCGGCGCTGGCAGTTCAACGTGAAAAGGAACTGCAACGGCTTCGCCAGGACTTCGAACAGCGCCTCGCCAACCTGCAACAGCCCGACACCGGCCGCCAGGCCGCCACCCAGCAGGTCGCCGGCGCCACCCAGCAGGCCAGCAACAACTTCGACCTCAGCGAAGACCTCACCCGCATCCTGATCGACCAACAGCTACGCGAGGCCGGCTGGGAAGCAGACTCGCTCGACCTCACCCACGCCAAGGGCATCCGCCCGGAAAAAGGTCGCAATCTCGCCATCGCCGAATGGCCCACCAGGGTGCCGCGCGCCAACGCCGACTATGTGCTGTTCGCCGGCCTCACCCCGGTCGCCATCGTCGAGGCCAAGCGCAAGCAGATCAACATCGCCGACCGGATTCCCCAGGCCGAGCGCTACGCGCGCGATTTCGTGATGCGTGGTGAGCTAGCCCCCGCCTACCCGGCCACCAGCTCGATCGCAGGCTGGGCCGATGGCCAGGGCGGCCATTTCCAGGTGCCGCTCGCATTCGCCTGCAATGGCCGTCCTTTCGTGAAACAGCTGGCCGAGCAATCGGGCATCTGGTTCCGCGACCTGCGCTCACCGGCCAACCTGCGGCGCCCGCTGCAGAAGTTCCACACGCCCGAGGACATCGCCGATCTGCTCACCCGCGATCGCGACCAGGCCGAGCGCAATCTCGCCAACGAAGGCATGGCCTACCTCAACCTGCGCGACTACCAGCAGCGCGCGATCGAGGCAGTGGAAGGCGCGCTGGCATCGGGCTCACGCAACTGCCTGCTGGCGATGGCGACCGGCACCGGCAAGACGCGCACGATGATTGGCCTGATCTACCGCTTGCTCAAGGCCGAGCGCTTCCACCGGATTCTGTTCCTGGTCGACCGCTCCGCGCTCGGCACCCAGGCCACCGAGACGATGCAGGACATGCAGCTGGAGCAGAACCAGACGCTGGCGCAGATCTACAACCTCGATGGCCTGGACGATACCCGCACCGCCGATGAGACCCGCGTGCAGGTCGCCACGGTGCAGGCGATGGTCCGGCGCATTTTCCAATCCGATGACCCGCCACCGATCGGCACCTTCGACTGCATCGTCGTCGACGAAGCCCACCGCGGTTACACGCTCGACCAGGAAATGACCGAAGGCGAGCTGGCCGTGCGCGACCACGCGCAATACCTGTCGCAATACCGCCGCGTGCTCGATTACTTCGATGCCTGCCGTATCGGCCTGACCGCCACGCCGGCCAAACACACCACCGAAATCTTCGGCAAGCCGATCTACACCTACAGCTACCGCGAAGCGGTAGCAGATGACTGGCTGATCGACCACGAGCCGCCCATCCGCTACATCACCGCGCTCGGCAAGAACGGCATCCACTTCGATCGCGGCGAGCGCGTCAGCGTCATCAACACGCAGACCGGCGAAGTCGATACCGCAGACCTGGAAGACGAGCTCGACTTCAATATCGAGTCGTTCAACCGGCGTGTCATCACCGCAGACTTCGATCGGGTCGTCTGCGAACAGCTCGCCATCGAACTGGACCCGGACGGCGAAGAAAAGACCCTGATCTTCTGCGTCAGCCAGCCCCACGCCGAACGCGTCAAGAACCAGCTGGACGAGGCATTCAAACAGGTCCATGGCGATTACTACAACCAGGCCAGCGTCGCGGTGATCACCGGCAAAAGCGACAAGGTCGACCAGCTGATTCGCAACTACAAGAACGAGCGTTACCCCAATATCGCCATCACCGTGGACCTGCTGACCACCGGCATCGATGTGCCGCGGATCGCCAACCTGGTGTTCATGCGCCGGGTCCGCTCGCGCATCCTCTACGAACAGATGAAAGGCCGCGCCACCCGCCGCTGCGACGATATCGGCAAGACCGTGTTCCGCATATTCGATCCGGTCGATCTGTACGCCGCGCTCGAAGACGTCGACACCATGCGCCCGCTGGTCAAGGACCCCAATATCAGCATCGAGCAGCTGGTCCACGAGCTCGGCCAGCAGCGCAGCTTCGATGCCCCCGGCAGCAACGGCGGCAGCCATGCCGACGACGCACTCGACCAGTTGAGCCAGCGCATCATGCGCGTGCTGCGCAAGGCCCAGCATCGCGCCGAGCAGCGCCCGAATCTGCGCGACAAGCTCAGCGAGCTGGAAACCTCCTGGGGCGTGGCGCCGGCCGTGCTGCACACCCACCTGCACAAGCTCGGCGCACGCAATGCCGCAAGCTTCCTCCGCGAACACCCGCGCCTGGTGGAGCAACTGGGCGAAGTGGGCGTGCTGCTGGGGACGGACCGCTATCCGGTCATTTCCGAACACACTGACACCCTGCTCGAACGCGCACAGAACTACGGCGTCAACGAAGCCCCGGCCGATTACCTGGACAGTTTCAACGCCTTCATCCGCGAGCAGATCAATCAGTCCGCCGCGCTCAGCGTCATCGTCAACCGCCCCCGCGACCTCACCCGCGCCCAGCTGCGTGAGGTACGCCTGCTGCTCGACCAGCACGGCTACAGCGAGGCCCACCTGCGCGGCGCGTGGCGCGACAGCACTCAGCAGGAGGTCGCCGCCAGCATCATCGGCTACATCCGCCGTGCCGCACTGGGCGAGGCATTGGTGCCGTTCGAGCAGCGTGTCGACAAGGCCATGCAGGGCATCTATGCCCAGCGCAGCTGGACGCCGGTGCAGCGGCGCTGGCTCAAGCGGCTGGCCCAGCAGCTGATACACGAGGTGGTGATGGACCGCGACACCGTACAACGCAACTTCAGCGGCGACGGCGGCGCCCTGCAGTTGGACCGCCTGCTCGATGGCCGGCTGGACCAGATCTTGGGCGATCTGGGCGAGCATCTGTGGGATCAGACCGGCTGAGTCGGTGGTTCACACTGGCATATGAGCCGATTAGTCGGGATAATCGGCTCATTCAAAGAGCCAATTAATCCAGCCAATCGGCTCACCAATGTCCAACCGAACAACCGAACCACGGCCCCGCTGGATCTGGCAGCAGCCCGACTGGCCTCGCTTCCACTGGCAGGCCGATGCCCTGGCGGCACTGTTGCGCGACTGCCAGCACGCCCACGGCCAGCTGCTCGGCATGGCCGGCGCGGTCGCCGGCGACCAGCAGGCCGCCGAAGCACTGGACACCCTGCTCTCCAACATCGTCACCTCCTCGGCCATCGAGGGCGAGCGGCTGGATGTCGGCTCGGTACGCTCCTCGCTGGCCCGCCATCTGGGCCTGGCCGAAGACAGCCCGCGCCGCACCACTGGCCGCAGCGAGGGGCTGGCCGCGCTGATGCTGGACGCCACCGGCCGCGCCGATGCCCCGCTGGACCTGCCCCGCCTGCTGCAATGGCACCGCTGGCTGTTTGCCGAACAGGACAGCCTGCTGCCCAGTCGCATCCGCATCGGCGCGCTGCGTGGCGATGCGCCGATGCAGGTCGTCTCCGGCCGGCTCGACCGCCCCACCGTCCACTTCGAAGCCCCGCCGCGCGACGGCCTGGACGCCCAGCTCGCCGCCTTCCTCGGCTGGTTCGCCAGCTCGCGCACCGACGCCACGCTGGACCCGCTGCTGCGCGCCGGCATCGCCCATCTGTGGTTCGTCACCCTGCACCCGTTCGACGACGGCAATGGCCGCCTCACTCGCTTACTCACCGATCTCGCCCTGGCCCAGGCGCAACCGCAGGCGATCCGCCTCCATGCACTGTCGGCCAGCATCCTCGCCGACCGCAGCGGCTACTACCGCAGCCTGGAAACCACCCAGAAAGGCGGTCTGGACATGACCCACTGGCTGCACTGGTTCCTCACCACCTTGCACGACAGCCTCGTGCAGGCCCTGCACCGTATCGACCGCGTGCTGGCCAAGGCGCGCTTCTGGCAGCTGCATTACGCCCAGCCGTTGTCGCCGGAACAGGTCAAGGTGCTCAACCGCCTGCTCGATGGCGGCGAGCGCGGTTTCGAACACGGCATCAGCGCCTCGCAGTACCAGGCCGTGGCCAAGGTCTCCAAGGCCACCGCCACCCGCCATCTGGCCGACCTGCTGGAAAAAGGCTGCCTGCGCCGCCTGCCCGGCAGCGGCCGCAGCACCCGCTACGCCATCAACACGCCGGCCTCCAGCATCGCGCTGCCGGCCCGCACCACTTCAGAACAAGGCAATACCCCATGACCCATAACGGCATCGTCCAGAAACTCTGGAACCTCTGCGACGTCCTACGCGACGACGGCATCAACTACAGCGACTACGTCACCGAGTTGGTGCTGCTGCTGTTCGTCAAGATGGAATACGAGCAGGTGCAGAACAATCCCAACTTCGAGCACAAGTTGCCTGAAGGCTGCCGCTGGCCGGATCTGAAAAGCAAGTCTGGCCGCAACCTGCTCAACCACTACCAGCAGATGCTTCTGGACTTAGGCAAGAGCAGCGATCCGATGATTGCGGCCATCTACGCCGACGCGCAGACCCGCCTCAAGGAGCCGCGTCATCTGGAAACGCTGGTCACCGCGCTCGACGGGCTGGACTGGTTTAGCGCGCGCCAGGACGGCCTGGGCGACCTTTACGAAGGCCTGCTGCAGAAAAACGCCAACGAGACCAAGTCCGGGGCTGGCCAGTACTTCACCCCACGTGCGCTGATCGATTCGATCATCCATTGCATCAAGCCGCAGCTTGGCGACGTCATCCAGGATCCCGCCGCGGGCACCGCGGGCTTCCTGATCGCCGCCGATGCCTACATCAAAGCGCAACACGACGATCTGTACGGTCCCGGGGTCACCGCCAAGAAGCGCAGTTTCCAGCGCGAAAAGGCCTTTGTCGGCATGGAGCTCGTCCCCGGGACACGCCGACTAGCGTTGATGAACTGCCTGCTGCACGGCATGAACGGCGAAGGCGCCGGTCCCATCCGCCTGGGCAACAGCCTCGGCACCGCAGGCAGGGACCTGCCACCGGCCAACATCATCCTGTCCAACCCGCCATTCGGCACCGCCAAGGGCGGTGGCGGACCCACCCGTGACGACCTCACCTACAAGACCAGCAACAAGCAGCTCGCCTTCTTGCAGCACATCTACCGTGGCCTGACGCCCGGTGGCCGCGCCGCCGTAGTGCTGCCGGACAACGTGCTGTTCGAGGCCGGCGTCGGTACCGAGATTCGCCGCGACCTGATGGACAAGTGCAACCTGCACACCCTGCTGCGCCTGCCCACCGGCATCTTCTACGCGCAAGGCGTCAAGACCAATGTGCTGTTCTTCCAAAAAGGCACCGCCTCCAGCCCGCGCCAGGACACCGGCTGCACCCAGGCCACTTGGGTCTACGACCTGCGCAGCAACATGCCCAGCTTCGGCAAGCGCACCCCCTTCGGGCCGACGCACCTCAAACCGTTCGAGGAGGCCTACGGCACCGACCCCAACGGCGCCAGCCCACGCACCGATGAAGGCGAGCAAGGCCGCTTCCGTTGCTTCACCCGCGCCCAGATCGCCGAGCGCGGCGACTCGCTGGATATCAGCTGGCTCAAGGACGCCGACAGCGTCGACGCCGACAGCCTGCCCGCGCCCGAAGTGCTGGCCGCCGAAGCGATGGCCGAACTCAGCGAGGCATTGCGCGAGCTCGACGCGCTGATGCAGGCGCTGGGCGCCGGTGATGAAGCGCTGGAGCAGAAGCGGCTACTGGCCGAGGTAATGGGGCTGGAAGTGAGCAGCGGCGAGGTGGATGGTGAGTGAGTTGCCGGCCGGGTGGGCATCTTGCCAACTAGGAGACCTGCTGGATCACATCCAAGCCGGCAAAAACGTCAAATGCGACGAGCGTCCCCCAGAAGGCGAAGAACCCGGCCTTGTCAAAATCAGCGCGGTCACATGGGGAAAATTCGACGAGTTAGAAAGCAAGACGTTACTGAGCGATGACGGACTTGAGGCGCGCAACAAAATCCAGCCGGGTGACCTGCTCATTTCGCGTGCAAACACCTTGGAGCTCGTCGGTGCACCAGTGATCGTGCATGCGATCACCAAGAACCTCTACCTGAGCGACAAAGTGCTTCGACTGGACATCGCCGAACCTCTTCGAGCGTGGGCGCTTACCTGCCTCAAGTCGAAATCCGGTCGAAGCCAGATCGAGGCGCTAGCCACCGGCAATCAGCTTTCGATGCGAAACATCTCGCAAGACGCACTGCGTTCGATCGAATTGCCATTGCCGCCGCTCGCAGAGCAAAAGCGCATCGCGCAGAAGCTGGATGCGCTGCTGGCCCAGGTCGACACCCTCAAGGCCCGCATCGACGCCATCCCCGCCCTCCTCAAGCGTTTCCGCATGTCAATTCTCACCGCAGCAACAAGCGGGACAACATTCGACGGCAGCAGCGTGATTACGAATCAAAGTGAAGCCAAAGGCTCAAGCTTCATGTTGAACGACGAGACATTCGATCTTCCGAAAGGGTGGAGCCACGCTCCAGTAGATTCTGTACTCCACTCAGCCCGGAGACTTTGCTACGGAGTAGTTCAACCCGGGTCCGAAGTTGAATCCGGCGTCGACATGATTCGTGTATGCGACATTGAAGATGGGACTATTGCTTGGAATGATCTGAGGAAGATTGCCAGCGAAGTAGATGATGAGTACCGCCGCTCTCGCGTGCAGAGAGGGGACATTCTGATGTCTATTGTCGGATCAATCGGGCGCGCAGCTATCGTCCGCGAAGATCGCCCAGTAAACATCGCCCGGGCAGTGGCGCGCCTCTCAGTGGATCAGTCTCAGCTGACGCCCGAATGGCTTTTCCTCTGGATTACCTCCCCGAAAGTTCAGTGGTGGCTAGCGAGTTCTTCAAGGGAAGTTGCCAGGAAGACTCTGAACCTTAAAGAGCTTTCCGAGCTTCCTGTTCCTTTGCCACCAAGGGAAGTGCAAGCCGAAATCGTCCTCCGCGTCGAACAGCTCTTCGCCTATGCCGACCAGCTGGAAACCAAGGTCGCCGCTGCCCAGCAGCGCATCGACGCGCTGACGCAGAGTCTGCTCGCCAAGGCGTTCCGCGGCGAACTGGTGCCACAGGACCCCACCGACGAACCTGCCCGCGCGCTGCTGGAACGCATCCGCGCCCAGCGCGCCGCCACGCCCAAACCGAAGCGCGGCCGCAAGGCGGCGACAAGCTGATCCGATCCATCCCATCCATCACAAGGAAGCGAGCCAATGACCACATTCGACAGCACCAAACTGCCATTGAAGGACCTGCTCAAGGACGTCGTCCAAGGCAAGATCCAGTTACCGGACTTCCAGCGCGGCTGGGTCTGGGATGACGAACATGTGCGCAGCCTGCTGGTCAGCCTGGGGCGCTCGTTCCCGGTGGGCGCAGTGATGCTGCTGGAAACCGGCGGCGAGGTGCGCTTCCAGGTCCGCCCGGTGGAGAACGTGCCGCTGGAAGGACTGGCCGCGCCGGAGAAGCTGATCCTCGACGGTCAGCAGCGTCTGACGACGCTGACCCAGGTGCTCAAGCTGTCCGGCCCGGTCAAGACCACCACCGACAAAGGCAAGCCGGTCGACCGCCACTACTACATCCACATCCCCACCGCCCTGGCCGGCCCGGACCGGCTGGACGAGGCCATCATCGCCACCGACGGCAGCCGCCAGCAGCGCAGCGATTTCGGCCGCAGGCTGGATCTGGACCTGTCCACGCGCGAGTTGGAATGCAAACAGCTGTACTTCCCATGCTCGGAGATCCTGGAGGCGATGGGCTGGCTGCAGGACCTGTTCAAGTTCAACGCCGCTGCGCAGGCGCAGTTCTTTGAGTTCAAAGAAAAGGTGCTCGATGCGTACAACGAGTACCAGATCCCGCTGATCGTGCTGAAGAAAGAAACCAGCAAGGAAGCAGTGTGCCTGGTGTTCGAGAAGGTCAATACCGGCGGCGTCCCGCTATCGGTGTTCGAGCTGGTGACCGCCAGCTACGCGGCCGATGGCTACAACCTGCGCGACGACTGGTACGGCAGCGAGCTGCGTAAGGTGTCCTCGCGCTACAAGCGGCTGGCCAAGGAACCCATCCTACGCGGGGTGGAGAACACCGACTTTCTGCAGGCGGTGACCATGCTGCACACGCTGGAAAAGCGCCGTGCCGATATCGAGGCCGGCAAGACCGGCAAGCAAGTGGCCCCGGTCAGCGCCAAGCGCGCATCGGTGCTGGAACTACCGTTGGATGCCTACAAGCGCTGGGCTGACCCCGTTGAACAAGGGTTCCTGCGTGCGGCCAAGTTCCTGCGCCAGGAATGCTTCACCGCGCCACGCGACCTGCCCTACCGTACCCAGCTGGCGCCGTTGGCGGCGGTGTTGGCACTGATCGGCGCCGACGAGCACTGGCGCGAACCGCGCATCCACCAGAAGCTGGCGCAGTGGTTCTGGTGCGGCGTGCTGGGCGAACTCTACGGCGGCGCGGTGGAGACCCGCATCGCAAATGACGTCGACGAGCTGCTGAGCTGGATCGAGCACGATGGCCAACCGCCGCGCACGATTGTGGACGCCACCTTCCAGGTCGACCGCCTCGCCTCGCTGACCTCGCGCCTGAGCGCCGCCTACAAGGGCATCAACGTGCTGGTACTGCGCGAAGGTGCGCAGGACCTGTTCTGGAAGTCGCGTATTCGCGACCTGGAGGCCGACGAGGTGGCATTGGACATCCACCACATCTTCCCGCGCGACTGGTGCGAGAAGCAGAACATCCCGCGCCGGCGCTACGACTCGATCATCAACAAAACGCCGATCTCCTACAAGGCAAACCGCATGATCGGCGGCTCCGCTCCCTCCAGCTATCTGGCCGCCCTGCAGGCCCACAAGCAAGTCCAGTTGGATAACAGCGGCATGGACGCGCTACTGGCCAGTCATCGCATTCCGGTGGACGCCCTACGCGCCGACGATTTCGACAGCTTCTGCGCTCAACGCCAGCAGAACCTGCTCGCGCTGATTGAAGCGGCAATGGGAAAGCGTGCGGCGCCCGCGGATATGGTGACCAACTGATAAGTCGGAACACTGACACCGAAGGCAGTTATCGAATGCCACCAGGTTATCGACTGTCACTCTGCAAAGAGCAGCGGGGCGACCAGCGCCTCGCTTTCATTTCGTCAGCCTGATGGCTCCAACACGACGCGTCACGCAAACGGATCCTGCAGCACCATCGTGTGATCCCGGTCCGGGCCGGTGGAGACGATGGAGATCGGGCAGCCGGCCAGTTCCTCCAGCGCACGCAGGTAGGCGCGGGCGGCGGGCGGCAGTTCGTCCCACACGGTGATGCCGTGGGTGTTCTCGCTCCAGCCCGGGAACTCCAGGTACACCGGGG
>NZ_CAXYKF010000004.1:0-52493 GCF_964278005.1 uncultured Xanthomonas sp. | reverse complement strand
CCGACAGCTTGCCCAGGTTGTGGTCGCTGACCTCCATCATCGCGTTGAGGTCCTGCACCATCAGCCGGAAATCGTGCTGGAAGTGCGCCGCATCGCCGCGGGCGCTGAAGTCGCCGGCGGCGGCGGCCGCGGCCAGGCGCTTGATCTCGGTATTGATCGCCAGCAGGCTGGTCTTGGCCGCGTCCATCGATTCGTGCAGCACCGCGCGGCTGCCGGGCAGGCGCCGCGCATCGCGGCGCAGGTCGCCGTTGGCGTATTCGTTGAGCACGCCGATGGCATCGACGATGGCGTCCAGATGCTCGAACATCATGGTGTTGATGCCCTTGCTCAGCTCGCCGTAGACGCCAGGGAAGTCCTGCGGCATGCGGTGGGACACGTCCTTGTCGGCGTGCAGTTCGATCATCAGCGCGGTTTCGCTGGAGAAGCGCTGCAACTGGCTCTGCATGCGGTCCATGGCCAGCAGCAGGCGGCCGGGTTCGTCGCGTGCCTCGGTGGCCACGTGGTTGTCCAGGCGTCCATCGGCAATGGCTTCGGCGGCGCGGGTGGCCTGGCTCAGCGGTCCGGTCAGGCTGCGGGTGATGGTCCAGGCCAGCAGGCCGCTGACGATCAGCACGGCCAGGCCGCCGCCGAGCAGCATGTTGCGGCCATTGGTCATCGCCTCGGTGGCCGTGGCATAGGCCTTCTTCATCTGCGCGTCCTGGATATCGGCGTTTTCCCGGATCTTGGCCTGCCAGGCGGCCGTGGCCGGTCGCGCCTTCTCGTTCAATACGGCCTGCGCTTCGTCGTTGCGATTGGCCGCGCCGAGCGCAATCACCTGATCGTTGAGCTTGCTTGCGACCGCCCTTTGCGCATCGATCTCCGCACGCAGCGTGCGGATGCGTTCGCTGGTTGAAGGGAACGCATCGAGTTGCCTGCGCATCTCTATGTAGTGCGCGCGATGTTGCTTGATTTCTGCCAGTGCTTCCCGGTTGAGCTGTTCGTTGCTCACCATTGCCAAGGTGCCGAGCGCGACCAGGATGTTGGCGTTGTCGTCGAGCATGCCGTTGCTGATGCGGATCTTCTCGACGTTGATCTTGACGATGCGGTCCAGCTCGTTCCGCGCCCGCGACATGGACAGCAGGCCGGCCGCGACCAGCAGGCAGGACAGCAGGATCAATAGGCCGAATGCGCCGCCGAGGCGGCGGCCCACGTTGTAGCGTTGCAAGAGCGACGTCATGTTGGAACCCCCTGAAAATGGACGAGTCACTGCGTGGTCGGTAGCAGGGAAAACCGGTCGTAATGCTGGTTTCATCTGTGATGAAGTGCGTAAAACAGGCGAGAGGCATGCGAAAACATGCGCTCAAGCCACGCCAACACGACACACGACCCGTTTTCCCCGTTGCTGCGGCACGGCTTCAGCGACCGGCAGCTCCTCCGATCGCTCCCCTGAAGCGCCGGTTCCACCTCCCCAGGTGTGACCGGCACGCACATGTAGACAAAAACTGTGCGCTCAATGGGCTATCGGCAATCGCGGCGGGTTCTTTAGGGCCGCGTTGCGGTGTTTGCAGCTCGGATGGGGCACCTGCGTGCGGCGCGCGTCGCCCTGTCTCTGGCGGCCATGTACGCACAGACGCCGATCTGCAGCGCGCACCGCAAACAAAAAGCCCCGGCATCGCTGCCGGGGCTCGTGTGTGGCGTTGCGCGGGAGGGCGGGGCGGTCAGGCCGCCTGCTGCACCCGCAGCGAGCGGACCAGGCCACCGATGTCCACGATCAGGGCGACGCGGCCGTCGCCGAGGATGGTGGCACCGGAGATGCCGCTGATGCGCCGGTAGTTGTTCTCGATGTTCTTGACCACCACCTGCTGCTGGCCGATCAGTTCGTCCACTTCCAGCGCCAGCTTCTGTCCGTCGGCCTCGACCACCACCACCAGCGGTTCTTCGCTCTGCTCGATGCGGCCGAAGCCGTAGGAGTCGCTGAGCGAGAGGATCGGCAGGTATTCGCCACGGACCCGCAGCACGCGGCCTTCGCCGGCCATGGTGCGGATGTCGTCGGCCTTGGGCTGCAGCGCCTCGATGACGTAGGCCAGCGGCAGGATCAGGGTCTCGCCCGACACCGCCACGGTCATGCCGTCGAGGATCGCCAGGGTCAGCGGCAGGCGGATCAGCACGCGGGTGCCGCGGCCGGATTCGCTTTCCAGTTGCACTTCGCCGCCCAGGCCCTGGATGTTGCGGCGGACCACGTCCATGCCGACGCCACGGCCGGACAGGTCGGTGACCGCGTCGGCGGTGGAGAAGCCCGGGGCGAAGATCAGGTCCCAGACCTGCGCATCGCTCGGGTTGTCCGGCACCGCGATGCCGCGTTCGGCGGCCTTGGCCAGGATGCGGTTGCGGTTGAGGCCGGCGCCGTCGTCGCTGACTTCGATGACGATGTGGCCGCCCTGGTGCGAGGCCGCCAGGGTGATGGTGCCGGTCTCGTCCTTGCCGGCGGCGCGGCGCGCCTCCGGCAGTTCCAGGCCGTGGTCGATCGAGTTGCGCACCAGGTGCACCAGCGGATCGGCGATCTTCTCGATCAGGCCCTTGTCCAGCTCGGTGCCCTCGCCGATCGTGCGCAGGCGCACCTGCTTGCCGAGGCGGGTGGAGAGGTCGCGGACCAGGCGCGGGAAGCGGCGGAACACCGCGTCCACCGGCAGCATGCGCACGCCGATCACCGCTTCCTGCAGGTCGCGGGTGTTGCGTTCGAGCAGGTCCAGACCGGCGAACAGGCGCTCGGCCACGGCCTGGTCCAGGCCGGTGGAGACCTGCTTGAGCATGGCCTGGGTGATGACCAGTTCGCCGACCAGGTTGATCAGCGCGTCGACCTTGTCGACGCTGACGCGGATCGAGCTTTCCGCTTCGTGCGCGGCCGCGGCGTTGCCGGCCGGCGCATTCGCGGCCACGGCGGCGGCCGGGGCGGCGGTGGCGGCGGTCGGCGGCGCGGTCAGCACCGGCGCCGGCGCGGTGGCCAGGCTCGGCGGCGGCACCGGGCGGATCTCCAGCTCGCAGTCGTCGATGACCCAGGCGAAGGTGTCTTCGATCGCGCTGCGCGGGATCTTGCCGACCAGGCCCAGGTCCCAGGCCAGGTAGGCCTCGAGCGGATCGAGTTCGGCGAAGCCGGGCAGACGCGTGCTGCGGCAGGCGACCTGCAGCGGACCGAGGTGTTCGAGTTCGCGGATGATGCGCAGCGGGTCGTTGCCGCTCATGAACAGCGACGGCGCCGGAGTGAAGCCGATCTGCCAGGCTTCCGGCTCGGCCGGCTGGTTCGCCGCCGGGGTGGCGACGGTGGGCGCGGCCGGGCCGCCGTTCAACGCGTGCTGCAGGCGCTCGTGCACGGCCTTGACCGCGGCCGGATCGGCCGGGACGCCGTGTTCGGCTTCGCGCAGCAGGGCGCGCAGCACGTCCACCGAGCCGAGGATGGCGTCGATCGCGTGCGCTTCGACTTCGCGCTTGCCGGCGCGCAGTTCGTCGAGCAGCGTCTCCAGCACGTGGGTGAGGCCGGCCATCGCCTCGAAACCGAAGGTGGCGGCGCCGCCCTTGATCGAGTGCGCGGCGCGGAACACCGAGTTGATGGTCTCGGGGTCGCGATTGCCTTCTTCCAGCGACAGCAATCCGGCTTCCATCGCGTCCAGCCCTTCGCGGCTTTCCTCGAAGAAGGTGGCGTGGAAACGTTGCAGGTCCATGCTCATGGGGCGGGAATCCGGAAAAGGAGGGGAGGGATCAGCCCAGGACTTTCTGGACGGTGGCGATCAGCTGTTCGGGATTGAACGGCTTGACCAGCCAGCCGGTCGCACCGGCCGCCTTGCCCTCGGACTTTTTCTCCGCCGCCGACTCGGTGGTCAGCATCAGCATCGGGGTGAACTTGTAGTCCGGCAGCTGCCGCAGTTCGCGGATCAGGGTGATGCCGTCCATGTTCGGCATGTTGACGTCGGTGACCACCGCGTTGAAGCGCTGGCCCTTGGCGCGGCCCAGCGCGACCGCGCCGTCTTCGGCTTCTTCGACGGCAAAGCCGGCCGAGGTGAGGGCGAAGGAGACCATCTGGCGCATCGACGCCGAATCGTCCACTACCAAGATACGTGCGCTCATGCCGCGTTCTCCACAGATTTCAGATTGTCAGGGGTTGCAGGAAGGCCCAGCGATTCGCTGACCCCTAGCAGGCGTGCCGCGTCGCGAAAGGTGGCGTTGCAGGCCTCGAATTCGGTGCGCTTGCCGTCCTTGCGACGGGCATCGACGAATGCGCACAGCACCTGTACGGATGCGGTATGGATGCGGCGGACTTCGCCGGCGTCCAGCCGCAGCACGTCGTCCGACGCAAGGAACGCGGTCAGGCGTTGTTTCAGGTCGGCGCTGGTCTCGATACCGAGATCTTCGCCAAGTGGGACTGTGCTCATCATTGCTCCGCACCAATGGTTCTATGGCAGATAACGGCCGTGGCCTGAAAAGCTTTAGCGGCGGTTGGAAAGTGCGGCACCGTTCCCAGTTGCCGCCCGCCGGCCCGGGTCAGTGCAGCAGTTGCTCGGCGTCGAGCAGGATCATCGGCTGCTGCGCCAGCCGCGCCACGCCGCGGAACAGATGGTTGGAAATGCGGCAGATGCGGGCGTTGTCCGGCGGCTCGATCTGCTGGTCGCTGAGGCTGGCCACGTCTTCCACCGCGGACACGCGCAGGCCCAGGGTCTCGCCGTTCTCTTCCAGCACCACCACCCGGGTCTGCATGTCCATCTCGATCGGCGCTGCGCCCAGGTGCACGCCGAGGTCGAGCACAGGCACCACCTGGCCGCGCAGGTTCATGATGCCGAGCATGGCCGGCGGCGTGCCGCGCAGGGCCAGCAGCGGCACCGGCAGCACCACTTCCTGCACCTTCAGCAGTTCCAGGGCGTAGGCCTGCTCGCCGCAGCGCAGGCGCAGCCAGCGGGTGCGGCGCTCGGCCAGGCGTTCGGGGGCGATGGCCGAGCCATGCGGCACGCTTGGCGCCATGAAGGCCTGCAGGTTCGGCGGCAGCTTCGCGCCGGCGGCCTGGGCGCGGCTGGCTTCGGCGCGGCGTTCCGGCGGCACCGCCATCGGCGGACGCTTGACCGCGCGCGCGGCGGCGGCATCGTCTTCGGCGGCCAGATCGCGCGGCACGGCGGCACGCTGCCGCTCCATCGCCGCGACCGCGTCCAGGTCGGCCTGGCGCTCGGCCTGCTGGGCCGGCGTGAGCGCGGCGGGCGCCGGTGCTGCTTGCGACATGATGCCGGCCAGGGCCGGATCGGAGTCGGCTTCGGCCAGGACCGCGGCAGCGATCTGCTCGGGCGTCGGGCCGGCCGGGGCAGGCGCCAGCGCCTGCTGCGACATGATGCCGGCCAGGGCCGGATCGGAATCGGCTTCGGCCAGGACCGCGGCGGCGATTTCTTCGGGCGTCGGACCGGCGGGCGCGGGCGCGAGCGCCTGCTGCGACATGATGCCGGCCAGGGCCGGATCGGAATCGGCTTCGGCCAGGACCGCGGCGGCGATCTGTTCGGGGGGCGGGCCGGCCGGTGCGGGCGCGAGCGCCTGCTGCGACATGATGCCGGCCAGGGCCGGATCGGAGTCGGCTTCGGCCAGGACCGCGGCAGCGATCTGCTCCGGGGTCGGTCCGGCCGCGGCCGGGGCGGGCGCCGTCGTCGCGGCGTCCGCTTGCACGTCGGCGACCGCGACCGGCGCTGGGCTCGGCGGCACGGCCTTCTGTTCCTCGGCGATCACGTCGTGGAGCAGGCCTTCCAGATAATCGTCGATGACCCCGGGGGTGCTCATGCGGCTTGCTCCATCGGCGTGGCGTCGCTGGCGATCAGCCATTCCAGCGCGCGGCGGTAGGCGGCCAGGCCGCGACCCGGGTAGTCGCCCGGCACGCCGGCCACCGTCAGCGCCTTGACGTTGCAGATCTTGGTGTCGACCGGGATGGCGTCTTCCCACACCCGCTCGCCGTAGCTGTCCTGCATCTGCCGCAAGGTCTCGTTGCCGGCGCGGGTGCGCTTGTCGAACAGGGTCGGCAGGATCGACGCGGGCAGCGGCCGGCGCCGCGAGCGCTCGACCATGTCCACGGTGCGGACCATGCTGGCCAGGCCGTGCAGGGCCAGCGGCTCGGCCTGGGTCGGGATGATCACGCGATCGGCTGCCGCCAGCGCGTTGATCATCAGCAGGCCCAGGGTCGGCGGGCAGTCGAGCAGGATGTAGTCGTGCTGGCCGGCGTGGCGGGCCATGGCCTGCTGCAGCGCCAGGCCCAGGCCGGGCTGGTTGGCGCTGCGCCGTTCCAGTGTGGCCAGCGCGGTCTGCCCGCAGACGAAGCTCAGACGCTCGACCGCGGTGTCGCGGGCCAGCGCGGCGAGTTCGCCCGGCGGGGTCGCGAACAGGTCGAGCACGCCCGGCGGCTGCGGTTCCTGCGGCACGTCGAAGGCCCGGGTCAGCGAGGCGTGCGGATCGAGATCGAGCATCAGCACGCGGTGCCCGAGCATGGCCAGCCCACGGCCCAGGGCCAGTGTGGTGGTGGTCTTGCCCACGCCACCTTTCTGGTTGGCGATCGCCCAGATGCGCATCAGTTGACTCCTTCAATGGCAGGTACTGCGCGGGGGCCGCCGGCGTTGCCGGGGGCCGCCGCGGCGGGGGGTGTCGGGGTGGCCGGCGCGGCGCCGGCGCTCAAACGATCGGAGGCCGACGGCGTCGCATCGCCGCTGTCGCCGGAGTCGGCCAGGATCACCAACACCACGCGGCGGTTGGCGTTGCGGCCGGCCGGCGTGTCGTTGCTGGCGCGCGGGCGGAACTGGCCGTAGCCGATCATCGACAGCCGCGAGGGCTGCAGGCCCTGGTCGGCGAACAGGTGGACCACGCTGGCCGCGCGCGCCGCCGACAGTTCCCAGTTCGAGGGGAACTGCGCGGTGGCGATCGGGGTGTTGTCGGTGTAGCCCTCCACGCGCACCCCGTTGGGCACGCCGGACAGCACCTGCGCCAGTTCGGACAGGGTGGCGCGCGCGCTCTGGTCGAGCGCGGCCGAGCCGGAGCCGAACAGGATGTCGCTGTTGATCTCCACTTCGATCCACAGCCCGGCGCGGCGCACGGTGATCAGCTTCTTCTGGATCAGCGGCGCCAGCGCGGCGCCGAGGCGATCGGCGATGCTGTCGAGCTGGCGCTGCGCGCGTCGCAGCTGCTGCGCGTCGCGCAGGTCGTCGCCGCGCTGCGCGTTGCCCGAGGGCAGGCGGTTGGGATCGGGCAGGGTCAGCGCCGGGCTGGACTTGATCGGGGTCGGCCGCTCGCCGCCCTGGCCCTGCAGCGCGTGGTCGCCGACCTGCACCGGACGCAGGGTCGTCGGGGTGCCGCCGAACGCGGCGCTCATCGCGTCGGCCATGACCCGGTACTTGGCTTCGTTGATCGTGGACAGCGCGTACATCACCACGAAGAAGGCGAGCAGCAACGTCATCAGGTCGGCATAGGGGATGGCCCATGCCTCGTGGTTGGCGTGCTCGTCGTGGGAGTGCTTGCGGGCCATTGGCAACTCAATGCAAGAATCCGGCCAGTTTCGATTCGATGTTGCGCGGGTTCTCGCCCTGGGCGATGGCGATCAACCCTTCGATGATCATTTCGCGCTCGCCGCAGCTGTGCTTGATCACGCTCTTGAGCTTGGCGGCCATCGGCAGGAACAGCAGGTTGGCCGAGGCGATGCCGTAGATGGTGGCGGTGAACGCGGCGGCGATGCCGTGGCCGAGCTTGCTCGGGTCGGCCAGGTTCTTCATCACCGCGATCAGGCCCAGCACCGCGCCGATGATGCCCAGGGTGGGCGCGTAGATGCCCATGCCCTCGAACACCTTGGCCGCGGCCAGGTCGCAATGCTCCTGGCCCTCCAGGTCGATCTCCAGCATGTGCCGGATGGCTTCCGGCTCCACGCCGTCCACCAGCATCTGCAGGCCCTTGCGCACGAACGGATCCTGCTGTTGCGGCACCTGGTTCTCCAGGCCGAGCAGGCCCTGGCGGCGCGCGATGTTGCTCCATTCCACGATCTGCTTGAGCAGCGCCTGGCGGTCGCTCGGCGGCGGCCACAGGATCCACTTGGCGATCTGGAACGCACGGCGGAACACGGAGGGCGGTGTGTGCACCAGGATCGCGGCGACGGTGCCGACGATCACGATCACGAACGCAGCCGGCGACCACAGCGCCGAAATACCGGCGCCCTTGAGGATGCTGCCGCCGATGAGCGACAGAATCGCCAACAGCAGGCCGATGAGACTGAGCTTGTCCATGCAGGAGGTATCGGCCAGGGGGCTTGGGACTTGAAGGGGGCGGGATTCGGGAATCGGGATTTGGGATTGGCAAGAGCGCGAGGGCGGAGGGTTGGTCGGTGTGCCGTAGGAGCGGCTTCAGCCGCGACGCGCGGACCTTGGCGCGTTGCCTAAGCACAATCGTTCGGATCGTCTCGGCAATTGGCACTGCGCTGCGCGTGCTATCGCCAATCCCAGCCTCACCGCGTCGCGGCTGAAGCCGCTCCTACGGCGGAATCAGGGAAAACGAGGCGCCAGGGAAGCCGCTTTGACGATTCCCCAATCCCCATTCCCCAATCCCGGCCCCTCAGGCCTTCAAGCCATCCACATCCAGGATCAGCGCCAGGCGGCCGTCGCCGATGAGGGTGGCGCCGGCGTAGCCGGGCAGGCCGCGCAGCGAGCGCGGCAGCGGCTTGATCACCACTTCCTCGCGGCCGCGGACCTGGTCCACGACCAGGCCCATGCGCGATTCGCCGGCCTGCAGCACCACCACGGTGAGCAGCGGCAGTTGCGGGGCGTCGATGTTGAGCCACTGGCGCAGGTCCACCAGCGGCAGGGTGTGCGATTGCCGGTCGAGCACGGCGCGGCCGTCGAACCAGCCCAGCGAGCGGCGCGGGGCGTGCAGCACTTCCACCACGCGCGCCAGCGGCAGCGCGTAGACGGTATCGCCGGCCTGCACCAGCAGGGTCGGCAGGATCGCCAGGGTCAGCGGCACGCGGATCAGGAAGCGGCTGCCGCGGCCCAGTTCCGACTGGATCTGGATCTGCCCGCTGAGTTCGCGGATGCGCGACTGCACCACGTCCATGCCGACGCCGCGGCCGGAGATGTCGGTGACCTCGGACTTGGTCGAGAAGCCGGGCAGGAACACCAGGTGCAGGCATTCCTCGGTGGTCAGGCGGGCCGCGGCCTCGGGATCGATCAGGCCCTTCTCGCGGGCCTTGGCGCGCAACCGTTCCGGGTCGATGCCGGCGCCGTCGTCCTGCACCTCGATGCTGACGTAGTCGCCTTCCTGCTGCGCCGACAGGCGCACATGGCCGCCGCGCGGCTTGCCGGTGGCCTCGCGCAGCGCCGGCGCCTCGATGCCGTGGTCGATCGCGTTGCGCACCAGGTGCACCAGCGGATCGGCCAGCGCCTCGACCAGGTTGCGGTCCAGTTCGGTGTCGGCGCCGACCAACTCCAGCTCCACTTCCTTGTTGAGCGAGCGGGCGACGTCGCGCGCCACCTTGGGGAAGCGCGAGAACACCTTGCCGACCGGCTGCATGCGCGTGCGCATCACCGCCGACTGCAGGCGCGCGGTGGCGATGTCCAGGCTGCTGACCGCGCGGTCCAGTTCCTCGTCGCGCAGGCGCACGCGCAGGGTCTTGAGGCGGTTGCGCGAGAGCACCAGTTCGCCGATCAGGTTGACGATCGCGTCCAGGCGCTTGGTGTCCACGCGCACGGTGTGTTCGGGCTCGGCGGCCTTGGCCGGGGCGGCCGCGGCCTTGGGCGCGGCGCTGGGCGCGCGCGGCGCCGGCTGCAGCGCCTGCGGCGTGGCCGTCGGCGGCGCATCGCCGTGCAACTGGTCCAGCAGCGCCTCGAATTCGTCGTCGCTGATCAGGTCTCCCGCGGCCGCGGCGGTGGCCGGGACGGCGGCGGGCGCGGGCGCGGCGCTCTTCGCGGGTGCCGGCGCCGGTGCATCGTCGCCGTGCGCGTCGAACTGCGCGATCAGCTCCGGCGGCGCGCGCGGCGGCTCCTGGCCGCTGCCGAAGGCATCGAGCATCGACTGCAGGTAGTCCAGCGACTGCTGCGCGGCGTCGAAGTGCCGCGCCTGCAGGGTCGCCTGGCCGGCGCGGGCCATGCCCAGGGTTTCCTCCGCGGCGTGGCACAGCTCGACCATGGCGTTGATCGCCAGGAAGCCGGCACCGCCCTTGAGCGTGTGGAAGCCGCGGAACACGGCGTTGAGCTGGCCGCTGTCTTCGGGCGCCTGCTCCAGCGACACCAACTGCTCGCCGAGCCGGTCCAGGATCTCCTGGGCCTCGATGATGAAGTCGGCAGCGATGTCGTCGGGTACGGCGCTCATAGCGTTACAGTCCCAGGCCCGAGAGCAGGTCGTCGGCGTCGTTCTGCGACACGCCGTGGCGGTCCAGGCCGGGCAGGGCCGGACCGGCCAGGCTGCCGTCGGCCTTGCGTTCTTCCTTCGGCGGCAGACCCAGCGCGCCGAAGCCCTCGTGCACGCGGCGCACGATGCCGGCGACACGGCGGATGATCTGCCCGGTCAGGTCCTGGAAGCTCTGCGCCAGGGCCATTTCGGTGAGGTTGTGGCGGATCTTGTCGAGGATCTCGCCTTGGTTGCCGCTGAGGCCGCCGGCGGCGAGCTGGTCGGCCAGCGCACGGCATTCCTCGGCCAGGTCCAGGGTGCGGTGGCTGGCCTGTTCGGTCATTTCCACCACGTGGTCCAGGCGCGAGCAGGCGTCGTCCAGTTCGCCGGCCTCGCTGGGCACCACCGGCAGTTCGCCGAGCGCCTGCCCCAGATCGCGCGCGAGCCGGCTCAGGCCCTGCATCATCGGCCGCGTGCGCCAGGCGGCGAGGGTGTCGATCTCCCTGCGCCAGCCGGCCTCGTCGCCGTTCTCCAGCGCGTCCAGCGCGCCTTGCAGGCGTTCGATCAGGGCGGTACGTTCGGCGGTGGCTTCCATTTAGGCGGTCGCTCCCAGGCGTTCGAAGATCTTGCCCAGCTTCTCCTGCAGCGTCTGCGCGGTGAACGGCTTGATGATGTAGCCGTTCACGCCGCACTGCGCGGCCTCGATGATCTGCTCGCGCTTGGCCTCGGCGGTGACCATCAGCACCGGCAGGTGCTTGAGCTTGTCGTCGGCGCGGATGTTGCGCAGCAGATCGATGCCGGTCATGCCCGGCATGTTCCAGTCGGTGACCACGAACTCGAACGGCGCCGAGCGCAGCGCGGCCAGGGCGCTGTTGCCGTCTTCGGCCTCGGCGGTGTTGGTGAAGCCCAGATCGCCGAGCAGATTCTTGACGATGCGTCGCATCGTCGAGAAATCGTCCACGATCAAAATCCGCATGTTCTTGTTCACCACTGACTCCTAAGGGTTCCTATTCTTCGTCTTCCAGACCGGCATCGGCGACCTCGAACGCCTTCAGGCGTCCGCGCAACCGTACCGTGGCCTGGCCATGGATCTGACACACGCGCGACTCGCTGACCCCGAGCACCGCGCCGATTTCCTTGAGGTTCAATTCCTGCTCGTAGTACAGCGACAGCACCAACTGCTCGCGTTCGGGCAACTGCGCGATGGCCTTGCCCAGCTCGCGGCCGAATTCGCTGCGCTCGAGCATCTGCTGCGGATTGGGTCCGCCCTTGGCGATGGTATCCAGCTCGCCATGGTCCTCGATGCGCGACTCCAGGCTCAGCACCTGGCCGCGGGCGGCATCTTCCATCAAACGCAGGTATTCGGGAAGCGGCATATCCATCGCCGCGGCCACTTCGTTGGCGGCGGCGGCGCGGCCGGTGCTCTGTTCGATCTTGCGGATCGCCGAGGCGGCGTCGCGGGCGCGGCGGTGCACCGAGCGCGGCACCCAGTCGCCGCGGCGGATCTCGTCGATCATCGCGCCGCGGATGCGGATCGAGGCGTAGGTCTCGAACGAGGCGCCCTGTTCGGCGTCGTAGCTGCGCGAGGCCTCGATCAGGCCGATCATGCCGGCCTGGATCAGGTCGTCGATCTCGACGCTGGCCGGCAGCCGCGCCGCCAGGTGGTGGGCGATGCGCCGGACCAGGTCCGAGTGCTGGGTGATGTAGTCGTTGGCGCTGTTGCGCTGGACGGCGCGGTAGTGGGCGGCGGCGTTCATGCGGCCACCCCGCGCTGGATGATGCGCTCGACGAAGAACTCGACGTTGCCGCGCGGGGCGGTCGGCGCCTGCCAGCGTGCGGTGCGCCGGGCGATCTCGCTGATCGCCTGCGCCGACGGGCTGGACGGGTAGGCCTTGACCACCGGCTGCTGGCGCTGCACCGACAGGCGCAGCCAGTCGTCCTGCGGCACGCAGCCCAGGTAGTTCAGCGACACATCGCCGAGGAACTTCTCGCAGACCCGGCTGAGCTTGTCGTACAGCAGGCGGCCTTCGTTGAGGTCGCGGACCATGTTGGCGACGATCTGCACCCGGTCCACGCCGCGCTCGCGCGAGAGGACCTTGATCAGGGCGTAGGCGTCGGTGATCGAGGCCGGCTCGTCGCAGACCACCACCACCGCGTCCTGCGCGGCCTGGCAGAAGGTCAGCACGCTGTCGGTGATGCCGGCGGCGGTGTCGACGATCATCACGTCCAGCTCGCGCTGCAGCTCGGAGAACACGTTGACCAGGCCGACGTGCTGGGCCGGCGGCAGCTCGGCCATGTAGCGGCGGCCGGAGGCGGCGGGTACCACCATGAGCCCGTTGGGCATGTCGATCAGTACCTCTTCCAGGGTGCAGCGCCCGGCGACCAGGTCGGCCACGGTGAACTTGGGGGTCAGCCCGAGCAACACGTCGACGTTGGCCAGGCCCAGGTCGGCGTCCAGCAGCAGGGTGCGCTTGCCCATGTCGGCCAGCGCCATGGACAGGTTCACCGAGATGTTGGTCTTGCCCACGCCGCCCTTGCCGCCGGTCACGGCGATGGTGCGCACCGGACCCAGCGGTTCGCTGCGCGTCGCCGACAGGGGGAAGGCATTGGTCAGATTGACGTAGTCACGCGACGGCATGGGTCTGCTCCGGAGTACAGGGCTTATCGGCAGCGCGCCGCAAATCTTCAAGGCGCAATACCAGGCTGGCGGCGTTGGCGCGGTGCAGGTCGTCCGGCACGCGCTGTCCATCGGTCACCCAGGTGATGGGGAGGCGGTGGTCCACGACCACCGACAAGGCACTGCCGAACCGCCCGGTCTCGTCCAACTTGGTCAGGATGACCCCCTGTGGGTCGGCGCCGGCGAACCGGCGCACCACCTCGTCCAGGTCGGAGAAATGGGCGTTGGCGGGGAGGACCAGCAAGGATCGGACCACCCGCGAGGCGCGCAGCCAGTGCAGCTGGGCGGCCAAGGCGCGGTCGCGCTGGCCCATGCCGGCGGTGTCGATCAGCACCAGCTTGTAGTCGGCCAGGCGCTCCAGCAGCTGCTGCAGCGCGGCGTCGCTGTCGGCCTCGTGCACGGCGATGCCGAGCTGGCGGCCGTAGCTGTGCAGCTGTTCGCGGCCGCCGACGCGGATGGTGTCGGTGGTGACCAGGGCCACGTCGCGGGCGGCATGGCGCTCCAGGAAGCGCGAGGCCAGCTTGGCGATGGTGGTGGTCTTGCCGGCGCCGGTCGGGCCGATCAGGGCGATCACGCCGCCTTCCTCGAGCGGGTCCAGCGCGGCGATCGGCAGGCGCTTGGACAGCAGGCCCAGCATCAGCCCGCGGCCGCGGTGCAGCTCCAGGTCGGCGGGGATCTGCATGACCACGTCGCGGGTGATGCCGCTGTCGAAGCCGTAGTCGTCCATCAGCTCCAGCGCCTGGGCGCGGACCGGCGAGCCACGCAGGCGCTCGTCGGTGAGGCGGTTCATCTCGCGCTCGATCATCTGCCGCATCAGCGACAGTTCGTCGCGCAGCTGCGTCAATTGTTCGTCGTTCTGCGGGGCGGGGAAGGTCGGCACCGCCGCCAGCGCCGCGGCCGCCGGGATCCCGGCAGCGGCCGGCGCATCGGCGGTCGCGACGGGCGCGGCCGGGGCCGGGCTCGCCACCGGGGTCAGCGCCACCGCGGGCACGTCGTCGCGCCAGGCCGGCACGGCCTCGGCGGCCGGCGCCGCGGTGGCGGCGGCGAACGGACTGGGCATGGGCACGCTGATCGGGGCGTTGCGGAACACGTCCTCGGGGATGCTGAACTCGGCGCGGCCGGTGACCGGCGCTGCGGCCTTGGCCGGGGCGGCCTGGCGTGCGGCGGCAGCCGGGGCGGCCGCGGCGGGCATCGCCGAGGCGGCCAGCGCCGCCGGCTGGGTCAGCGGCCGTGCCGGGGAAGCGGCCGGGGCGGCCGGCGCGGCACCGCCGCGGCGCTCGCTGATCGCAGCCATCATCGCCATCGCCGGGCTGGCGGCGGCGTCCCCGCGCGCGGCACGCGGGGCCGCAGCGGCCGGCGCCTGGCTCGCCGCGGCGGCGCGCGGCGCCTCGTCCGGGCGCACCGCATCCAGCGCCCGCTGCACCAGGGCCTCGTCGTAGTTGCTGGCGGCCACGATCTCGATGCCCTCGTCGGTGCGCCGGTTGGACAGGATCACCGCATCCGGCCCGTGCTCGTCGCGCACCATCCGGAAGGCGGTGCGCATGTCGGGGGCGACAAAGCGTTTGATCTTCATGGGTGGGAGCCGGGAATGGGGAATGGGGAATGGGGAATGGATGCGTGATCGGTGCCGATACGTGGCGGGCCGCGGTGTCGTGTCCGGTTTTTCGTGATCGTGTTCATTGCTCTCTCCGCTGCCGGGGCAAGGGTGCGATTCCCCATTCCCTGTTCCCGTTTCCCGTCATCTCAACTGATCGTGCCCACCAGCTTCAGCCGCTTGTCCTCCGGCACTTCGCTGTAGGACAGGACCGACAGCGCGGGGACGCTGTGGCGGACCAGGCGGGCGAGGGCGGCGCGGACCTGCGCCGGCACCAGCACCACCGCCGGTTCGTTGCGCGCCTCCTGCTTGCTCACGCAGTCCGCCAGACTTTGGTGCAAGCGTTCGGCCAGTCCGGGTTCCAGCGCCGCGCCGTTGCCCTGGGTAGAGTCCTGCAAGACGCGTTCCAATTGCGGGGCCAGGGTGAACACCGGCAGTTCCGGGGCCATGCCGGCGATTTCCTGGACGATGAACCGGCCCAGGGCGTTGCGCACCGCGGCGGTGAGCGCGCCGGGTTCCTGACTCTGCGGGGCGTGCTCGACCAGTGCCTCGACGATCTTGCGCAGTTGCCGCACCGGGATCTTCTCGATGAGCAGGTTCTGCAGCACCCGCACCACCACCGACAGCGGCAGCGCCTTGGGGGTGAGGTCCTCGACCAGCTTGGGCGCGCTCTTGGCCAGGGTCGCCAGCAGCTGCTGCACTTCCTCGTGGCCGAGCAGTTCCGGGGCGTGCTCGCGGATCAGGTGCGAGAGGTGGGTGGCGATCACCGTGGCCGGGTCGACCACGGTATAGCCCATGGTCTCGGCCTGGGCGCGCAGATGCGGCTGGATCCAGATCGCATCCAGGCCGAACGCGGGGTCCTTGCCGGGGATGCCGTCGATCTTGCCGAGCGCGCCGCCCGGGTCCAGCGCCAGTTCGCGGTCCGGGTGGATGTCGGCGGTGGCCACCGGCACGCCGTGCACCAGCAGGCGGTAGGCGTTGGCCGGCAGTTCCAGGTTGTCGCGGATGTGCACCGGCGGCACCAGGAAACCGATGTCCTGGGTCAGCTTGCGGCGCACGCCCTTGATCCGCGCCATCAACTCGCCGCCCTGGGTCTTGTCCACCAGCGGGATCAGCCGGTAGCCGACCTCCAGGCCCAGCGGGTCGATCGGACGCAGTTCGTCCCAGCCCAGTTCGGCATTGGCCTGAGCGGCGGCCGCGGCCTGCGGCGCCGCCTCGGCCGCGGCCGGCGGCGGCAGCAGGCTGCGCTTCCACATCTTCCAGGCCAGCAGGCCCAGGATCAGCGCCAGCGTCAAGAAAGCGACGTTGGGCATGCCCGGGATCAGGCCGACCAGGCCCAGGATCGCCGCGGCCACCGCCAGCGCCTTATGCTGGCCGAACACCTGGCCCATCATCGAGGCGCCCATGTCCTGCGAGCGTGAGGCGCGGGTGACCAGCATCGCCACCGCCGAGGACACCAGCAGCGCCGGCAGCTGTGCGACCAGGCCGTCGCCGATCGACAGCAGGGTGTAGGTGGAGGCGGCCTGCGCCACCGGCATGCCGTGCTGCAGGACGCCGACCGCCATGCCGCCGATCAGATTGATGAACAGGATCAGGATGCCGGCGATGGCGTCGCCGCGGATGAACTTGCTGGCGCCGTCCATCGAGCCGTAGAAGTCCGCTTCCTCGCGCACTTCCTCGCGGCGGGCCTTGGCTTCCTCGCGGGTCAGCAGACCGGCGTTGAGGTCGGCGTCGATCGCCATCTGCTTGCCGGGCATGGCGTCGAGGATGAAGCGTGCGGTCACTTCCGACACGCGCCCGGCGCCCTTGGTGATGACCACGAAGTTGATGATGGTCAGGATCGCGAACACCACGATGCCGACCGCATAGTTGCCGCCGATCACGAATTCGCCGAAGGCCTCGATCACCTTGCCGGCGGCGCCGTGGCCGCCCTGGCCGTTGATCAGGATCACGCGGGTGGAGGCCACGTTCAGCGCCAGGCGCAGCATCGTGGTCATCAGCAGCACGATCGGGAAGATGCTGAACTCCAGCGGCCGCTTCACGTAGACCACCGCCAGCAGCACCATCAGCGAGATGGCGATGTTGAAGGTGAACAGGGCGTCCAGCACCGGTGCGGCCAGCGGCACCACCACCATCGCCAGCATCAGCAACACGATCACCGGGGCGCCGAGCCCGTGCTTGATCATGTCCATGACTTTGCGCGTGTTCATCTGCGCGGCAGGCTGACTCATGGCTGGCTCCCCGGGGCGAATTCATCCACTTCCAGCGGCGGCAACGGCGGCATCGGCCCGCTGCGCCAGGCGCGCAGCGTGTAGACGTACGAGAGGACCTGCGCCACCGCGGAATACAGTCTCACGGGAATTTCCTTGCCGAGTTGGCCTTCCCTATACAAGGCGCGTGCCAAAGGCGGCGCCGAGATCACCGCCACGCGGTGCTGCTCGCCGACCTCACGGATGCGGAAGGCGATCTCGTCCACGCCCTTGGCGACCACGGTGGGGGCGCGCATGCGCCCGCTCTCGTACTTCAGCGCCACCGCATAGTGGGTGGGGTTGACCACCACCACGTCGGCCTTGGGCACGGCTTCCATCATCCGCCGCTGCGACATCTGCATCTGCATCTGGCGGATGCGACCCTTCACCTCGGGGCTGCCGTCGCTTTCCTTCATTTCCCGGCGCACTTCCTCGCGGGTCATCTTCAATTTGCGGATGTAATTCCACTTTTGATAGGGCGCGTCGATCGCCGCCAGCAGCGCCAGCGCGCCGGCGGTGTACAGCAGCAGCTTCAGCGTGAAGCCCAGGCCGTGGCCGATGGCCTGCTCCAGCGGCTGCAGCAGCAGGCCACGCAGGAAGTCGGTGCTGCCCCACAGGCACAGCATCGCGGCGCCGCCGACGAAGCCCATGCGCAGGATCGACTTGAGCAGTTCGACGATGGTCTCGGCGCCGTACATGCGGCTCAGCCCATTCATCGGGTTGAGCCGGTCGAACTTGGGGATCAGCGCCTGGCCGGAGAAGCGCAGGGTGCCCATCAGCACCGGCGCGGCGAAGCTGGCCGCCAGGCAGATGCCGACCAGCGGCAGCACCACCCAGAGCAGGTTCAGCAGCAAGTCGCCGAAATGGCCGAACATCGCCTGCGGATGCTCGCGCAGCGACAGGTCCGGGCGCAGCGCCTGTTTCAGCCAGGCCACCGCACCGGCGGCCATGGAGGTGGACAGGCCCATCAGGGCGAAGACGCCGGCGCTGAACACCGCGGCGGTCGCCAGTTCGCGCGAATGCGGGATATTGCCCTGTTCGCGGGCTTCGCGCAGACGTTTGTCTGTTGGCTGTTCTGTGCGCTCTGCGCCTTCTTCGCTCTCGGACATCGGGGGTGCGCTCGGCCAGGATCGACCCTGCGCACTGCAAGGACCGTGCCGGTCCCTGGCCCGGATTCCGGGCGCTGCCGCCGCGCCTCTCGGCCGCGGCGGTGGCTAGGCGAGTTGCAGCTCGACCCGGTCGCGGCCCAGCCGCTTGGCCTGGTACAGCGCCGCGTCGGCGCGCGCCAGCAGGTGCTGCAGCGGTTCGCCCGGTCGATACCAGGCCACGCCGATCGAGGCGGTGATCGCCAACTGCCGCTCGCCGATGCGCAGCGGCTGCCCGGCGATGGTGGCGCGCAGGGCCTGCAGCCGCTCGCCGCAGCTCGGCGGCAAGCCGGGCAGCACGGCCAGCAGTTCCTCGCCGCCGTAGCGGCCGACCAGGTCGGCGTCGCGCAGGTTGGCGCCCAGGCGCCGCGCCACCTCGATCAGCACCGCGTCGCCCACCAGGTGGCCGTGTTCGTCGTTGATCCGCTTGAAGTGGTCGAGGTCGATCATCGCCACTGCCAGCGGGGTCTGCTCGGCGTCGCTGCGGCGCATCTGCGCCGCCAGCGCCTCGAGGATGCCGGCGCGGTTGAGCAGGCCGGTGAGGGCGTCGTGCGAGGCCTTCACCGCCAGTGCGGCGCGGGCGATCTCCAGTTCGCGCTTGTCGTGTTCCAGCTCCTCGGTGCGCCGCGCCACCAGCTCGGCCAGTTCGCGCTGGCGCTGGTGCAGGCGGCGTTCGCGCCAGTGCAGCAGGGCCACCGCCAGGCCGCCGCCGAGCACCAGGTACAGCGCGATCATCGGCTGGCTGCGCCACCACACCGGCGCCACCGAGAACGCCACCCGCAGCGGCGCCGAGGCGCTGCGCCGGTAGGCGTCCAGCAACTGCACCTCCAGCACGTAGTGGCCCGGCGCCAGCGGCGGTTGCTCGAACTCGAAGTTGGGCGTGTGCAGCCAGCGGGTGTGTGCGCCCTCGAAGCGATAGCGGAAGCTGATGCGGTTGCGCTCGTCGTACAGGTCCGGCGAGCCGACCGCGATATGCAGCGGATCTTCGCTCCAGCGCAGGCGCGCGCCCGCGGCGATGGCGGCGCCGGCACGGCTGAACTCCTTGAGCGCCAGCCTTGGCGCCTGCGCCGGGAACAGCCGCGCCGGATCCAGCAGGTGGGTGACGCCACGGCTGCTGCCCAGCCATACCGAGCCGTCGTGGTCTTCCAGGAAGGCCGATTCGGACATGTCGTTCCAGAGCAGCCCCTGCGCCTGCGTCAGCCGCGACCAGGCGCGTCCGTCGTAGACGTCCACGCCCTGGTTGTGGCTGATCCAGATCCATCCGTTGCGGGTGCGGCGCAGGCTGTACAGCTGCAGGCCGCTCAACTGCGCATCGGCCGGCTGCAGGTACAGGGTGTCGCCGTCGAGCCGCCCTTGCCAGGCACCGGGGCCATACAGGCTGGCCCAGGCCTGGCCATCGTCCAGGACCAGCAGCTTGCTGAGCACGGGTTGCGCCGGCGCACCATCCACGACCAGCCGGATCGGCGTCCAGGTCTCGCCACGCAGTCGGAACACGCCGGTCATGCCCACCGCCAGCACGCTGCCGTCGCCACGCTGCTGGATGTCCGAATACTCGCCACCGGGCAACGCCTGCACCTTCTGCGGCACCGCGTCGGCGTCGGCCACCGCCAGCAGATACACCCCGCGGTTGCTGAGGATCCACACCCGGCCGCTCGCATCCACGAACAGCTGTTTGGCGATGCCGTCCAGCGGCGGGTAGGCGCGCAGCAGCCGGCCCTGCGCGTCGTATCGGCGCAGCGCGCCGACCGAGCCGATGCTCCACAGCGTGCCGTCCGCGGCGCGTTGCAGGCCGATCATCTGCGTGCCGTGGTCGCTGGGCCAGCGCTGGAAGCGGCCATCCTCGCGCAGGCGGTCGACGCCGCCCTCGTTACCGACCAGCAGGTCGCCGCGCTGAGTGCGCTGGATGCTCCAGGTCGGCGCGCGACTGATGCCCTGCGACACATCCCAGTTCTCGATCCAGCCGTAGCCGTTCCAGCGCAGCACGCCTTCGCCATCCATGCTCAGCCACAGGTCGCCGGCCTGGTCGAAGTGCATGGCGACGATGCTGCCCTCGGGCAGGCCGTTGCGACGGTCGAAACTGCGCCAGCGTCCCTGTTCCCAACGCGCCAGGCCCTGGTTGGTCCGCACCAGCACGCGGTGCTGCGGGTCCAGCAGGATCGGCGTGCGCCAGGTCACCAGGGCCGGTCCGTCCAGCCCGGGGGGTGTCTGTTCCTGGAAGCGCGTCGCGCCGGCCTGCAGCCGCATCACCTTGCGACTGCCGACGACCCACAGGTTCCCGTCGCGGTCGCGCACCGCATTGCGCCAGAATTCGGGGGGCAGGCCCTGGGCCTGGTCGTAGCGGGTGGCGCGACCGTCGGCATCGATCCGGCACAAGGCCTTGGCGCAGCCCAGCCACAGTGTGTCGTCGACGACGAACAGGTCGTGGATGTCGGCCAGCTCCGGTTGCCGCGCCAGCGTCGCCGCATCGAACAGGGGTTGCAGTTCCCATCCCTTCGCATCGGCCTTGCGCGCCGCGCGTAGCAGGCGGCGGTCGTCCAGCACCACCGTGCCCCAGGCCGGCGCGGCCAGGCGCGGGCGGTTGAGCGGGCGATGCGAGGGCAGGCTGCCGTGCTCCAGCGGCATCCAGCCGGCCGGCGAGCCATCGTCCACGTAGATCGCATCGAAGGTGGCCACCCACAGCCGCCGCTGGGCGTCCTCGGCGGCATCGGAGATGTAATGGCCGCCGTGGCCCTGCAGCTTCACTTGCTGGAACTGGTCGCCGTCGAAGGCATACAGGCCGCTTTCGCTGCAGACCAGCAGGCTGCCGTCGCGACGCTGCAGCAGACAGGTGCCGGCCAGGCCGAGCAGGCCCTGGTCCTGCGCATAGTGCCGCAACGGGATCACCTGGGCCTGTGTCGCCCCGGTGCATGTCAGTGCCGACAGCAGCAGCCACAGCGGCCCCCGCAGGCATCGACCCATGACCGTGCGCATGCGCGCTCAGCCGCCGCTGCACCGCCGTGGGACACGGCGATGGCAGGCACGAGCGGGCGCTGGCAGGCGATAGGGCATGGCGTACGGCGAGCGATGGAGGGAAGGACGGACCGCGGCGATCGACGGGATCCGGGACGGTCGGCGCTGCCGCCGCCCATCCTGGCCCGCCAACGGTAGCCTGCCGTCGGTATCGGCCGCGTCGCGGCGCAGCTTGAGCGCCGGTTAGGCGGTCAGCGCGCGCGCGGCGTTGAAGGCGGCATCGAACAGCCGCTGCACCGGCGCCCCCATCTCACCGACCAGCACCGCCAGCAGCGCCAGGCCCAGCACCACCGCCACCGGCAGGCCGAGCTGGATCGGGTTCAGCGACGGCGCCGCCTTGGCCAGCGCGCCGAAGGCCAGGTTCACCGCCATCATCGCCACCATGACCGGCAGCGCCAGGGTCACCGCCCCGCGCATGATGCTCATGAAGAAGTTCGGCGCCACCGAGGCCATGGCCTGCGCATCGGGCAGCGCGGTGCCGATCGGCAGCGCCTTGTAGCTGTCCACCAGCAGCGACACCACCGCCAGATGCCCGTTGGCGGTGAAGAACATCATGCCGAAGGCCAGGTAGAACCACTGGCCGATCACCGGCGAGTTGACCCCGCGCAGCGGATCGGCCATCTGCGCGAAGCCCAGGCCGGTGCTCTGCGAGACCAGTTCCCCGGCCATCGCCCCGGCCTCGAAGATCATCCGCAGCATGAAGCCCATGCTGGCCCCCACCGCCAGCTCCCGCGCCACGCTGAGCACCACCGCGGCATTGAACCCGTCCCAATCCGGCACCGGCGGCAGGATCGGCGCCAGCGCAATCGCCAGCGTCCCGGCCAGGATCACCCGCACCCGCCCAGGCACCGCCTTGCTCCCGACCATCGGCATCACCGTCAACATCGCCCCGATCCGCAGCATCGTCCACAGCACCGCCCCGATCATCGCGAACGCCCGCGACCCATCGACGACCATTTGCGTGGCGGCATCCATCAGCCCGAGACCCCGGCAGACAGCAGGAAGGAACGGCCAGCCCCGACCGCGCAACGCGAGCGGTCTGCAGCCAAAGACGGACGAGCGCATTCGCGAACAACAACGGAAACAGTACGGGCACACAAGACAACGCTCCCATGGCCACAGCTATAGCTTTTGCCGTTGCCGTTGCCGTTGCCGTTGCCGTTGCTGTTGTTTTTGCTGCTGCTTTGCTCTTGATCCACCGGGTCCCCTCCGCAGCGGCGGAGCTGGCGGGCAAAACCCCCCGAAGGGGGGCGGCGCACAAGGATGTGCGCCGTTTTCGGCCGGGGCAGGATGCCCCGTCCGAAAATCCCGCTAGCGGAGCGGACCCGCGCAGCGGGCGCGAAGGCGGGGTGTGCTTTCTTTTGGTTACTTTTCTTTGCACAAGCAAAGAAAAGTGACTCGCCGCCAGGCGAAAGCCTTTGCTCTTCAACAGGGAAAGGTTCCCCAGCAACAAGCAGGACGCGAAGAGCAGCCATCCCCGGCTACCCAATCAAATGCGGAATACGCTGAAACAGCATCGTCGTGTACTCCACCAGATGCGCCAGCAACATACTCCCCGTCGCAAACAACATCGCCGTCAACGCCACCACCTTCGCGATGAACGCAATGGTCGGCTCATTGAGCTGCGTCGCCGCCTGGAACACACCGATCACCACACCCACCGCCAACATCGCCAGCAACAACGGCCCCGCCACCCACAACACCGTGATCAACCCGCCACGCAACTCCGTCAGCGCCAGTTCCGGACTCATGGCCTCAGACCCCGTTGAAACTGGCGGCCAGCGTGCCGACCGTCAGCACCCAGCCATCGACCAGCACGAACAGCAGAATCTTGAACGGCGCCGAGATCAGCATCGGCGACATCATCATCATGCCCATCGACATCAGCACGCTGGCCACCACCAGATCGATGATCACGAACGGGATGAAGATCAGAAAGCCGATCTCGAACGCCGTCTTCAGCTCGCTGGTCACGAACGAGGCCACCAGCACCTGGAACGGCACCGCATCCGGGCCGCTGTAGGTGCCGTTGCCGGCCATGCCGGCGAAGGTCATCAGGTCGGTCTCGCGCACCTGCGCCAGCATGAACGCGCGCAGCGGCTGCGTGGTCAGCGTCCACGCCGTCTGGAAATCGATCTGGCCGTTGAGATACGGGCTCATGCCCTGGCCCCAGGCCTTTTCCCACACCGGCATCATCACCAACGCGGTCAGGAACAGCGCCAGGCCCATCAGCACCTGGTTGGACGGCGTCTGCCCGGTGCCCAGCGCCTGCCGCAGCAGGCCGAGCACGATGGTGATGCGGGTGAAGGCGGTCAGCACCAGCAGCAGCGACGGCAGCAGGGTGATGGCCGTCATCAGCAGCAGTGTCTGCAGCGGCAGGCTCACCGGCTGCGCGCCGATCTTGCCGACGTTGACCTCCGGCAGCGAGGGCAGGGTGGGCGCGGCGTTCTGCGGTGCCTGCGCGGTCGGCGTGGCGGCCGGCGCCTGCTTGGCCTGCGCCCAGGCGAACGCGGGCAGCAGGCTCAGCGTCAACAGGATCAGCAGCAGGCGCAGCCGGCGGGCGTTGCGGTTCCAGAAAAACGGCATGATCATTTGTCCTTGCGCAGCTTCTGCGCCAGAAGCTGGGCGAAATCGGGAAGCTGCTTGAACGGCTTGATCGAGGGCAGGGTCGGCGCAGGCGCCTGCGGCAGCGGCTCGGGCAGCTGATGCAAGGTGCGTACCCCGCCGGGCGAGACGCCGAGCAGCAGCTGTTCGCCGTTGACCTCGACCACCACCACCCGCTCCTTGGCGCCGACCGCCAGGCTGGCGACCACGCGCAGGCCTTGCGCCGGGCGGAAGCCGCTGCCGGGCAGGCGCTTGAGCACCCAGGCCATGGCCAGGATCAGGCCCAGCACCAGCAGCAGCGCGAACACCGCGCCGAGCAGGCTGGGCGCCGACGGCGCCGCGTTGCCGACGCCCGAGCCGTGCTTGGCGGTCTGCGTGGCGACGGCGAGCAGCAGGCTCACCGCAGTCTCCGGATGCGCTCGCTGGGGCTGACCACGTCGGTCAGGCGCACGCCGAAGCGGTCGTTGATGGTCACCACCTCGCCGTGCGCGATCAGGGTGCCGTTGACGTAGACGTCCAGCGGTTCGCCGGCGCCGCGCTCCAGTTCCACCACCGAACCCTGGTTGAGCTGCAGCAGGTTGCGGATCGGAATGCGGCTGCGGCCGACTTCCAGCGACAGCGTCACCGGCACGTCCAGGATCACGTCCAGGTTCAGGTCGTTGGACTCGGCCATGGCGTCCGGCTGCAGGCTGTCGAACTGGGCCGGCGCCGGCTGGGTGGGATCGGTCTGGGTCATGGCAGGTCTTCCTGGGGAGCGGGGCGGCGGCGCAGCGCGCCGGGGGGATGGGTGGCGGTGATCTTCACCGCGTTCTGGCCGTGCGAGATGCCGAACTCGCCGGTGAACACCGGGATGTTCTCCACGCACAGCGGCACCTGCTTGGGCAGGTCGATCGGCAGCACGTCGCCGATCTTCAAGCGGGTCAGCTCGCGCAGGCTCATCTGCTTCTGCGCCAGCACGCTGGAGATGGTGACCTCCGAGCCGAACAGCTGCTCGCGCAGCATGATGTTCCAGCTCTCGTCGCGGTCCACGCGGTCGCTCTGGATGCCGGCGTCGAGCAGTTCGCGGATCGGCTCCAGCATCGAGTACGGCAGGGTCACGTGGATCTCGCCACCGCCGCCTTCCAGCTCCACGTGGAAGCGGCTGACCACCACGTACTCGCGCGGGGTGACGATGTTGGCGAAGTGCGGGTTGACCTCGGAATTGAGGTACTCGAACTCCACTTCCATCACCGGCGCCCAGGCCTCGGCCAGGTCGGCGAAGGTCTGCTTGAGCATCAGTTGGATCACCCGCATCTCGGTCGGGGTGAACTCGCGGCCCTCGATGCGGGTGGGGTAACGGCCGTCGCCGCCGAAGAAGTTGTCGACCACGGTGAACACCAGGGTCGGCTCGAACACGATCAGGCCGGTGCCGCGCAGCGGCTTGAACTTGATCAGGTTCAGGTTGCTCGGCACGTACAGCGAGTGCATGTAGTCGTTGAACTTGATCAGGTCGATGCCGCGCACCGACAGGTCGGCCGAGCGCCGGATCAGGTTGAACAGGCCGATCCGCCACAGGCGCGCGAAGCGCTCGTTGACCATCTCCAGGGTCGGCATGCGCCCACGGATGATCCGGTCCTGGCTGGAGAAGTCGTAGTTGCGCGCCTCGCCCGGCTCGGCCGGCGCCGGCTCGGTGTCCACCACGCCCGCGTCGACGCCGTGCAGCAGGGCATCGATCTCGTCTTGGGAGAGCAGGTCGGTCATCGCGGCAGCGCCTTTACTGGGTCACGAAGCTGGTGAACAGGAGTTCTTCCACGCACTTCTTGCCGGTCTCGGCGGTCATCAGCTTCTGCGCGTCGGCCAGCGCCGCGGCCTGCAGCTTCTTGCGCCCATCGATGTTGGCGATGTCCTGCGCCTGCACCTGCGAGAACAGCATCAGCAGGTGCGCACGGATCGCCGGGGCGTTCTCGGTGATCAGCTTCAGTTCTTCCGGGTCGCGGGTCATCAGCTGCACTTCCAGCTGCAGGTAATGCGGGCCGTCTTCCGCGCCGCCGTTGAGATTGACCACGAACGCCGGGTCCATCGCGAAGTACTGCGCCGGCTTGGGGATCTCGGCGGTCTTTTCCTCGGCCTTGGCGTGGCCGCCCTCGGGCTTCTTCAGGAAGAAGAACGCGCCGGCACCGCCGCCGCCCAGCACCAGCACCGCCGCGACGACGATGATCAGCAGCTTCTTCTTCGACTTGCCGCCTTCCGGGGCGTCCTTGGCGTCTTTCTTGGATTTGTCGGCGGCTGACACTGAGCGGGCTCCTGAAGGGGGTCTGCCCCTGAGGATGCAATCGCCGTGCCGAAACCGGGCGCCTGGCGCGCCGGGTGTTTGACGGCGCCGCTGCGCGCCATGCCGGCGCGGGCCGAGACCGTTGTGGGAGAGGGGGTCGGGCCCAGCGGAGGGGCCTCAACCCCGCCGTATCCTTCCGACGAACGTCGAGGCCGAGACCCGTCCCACTCCCTCGATCGCCGTGAAGGGGCGGCGGCGCGCCCCGGATCGTCAGGCGTAGGCGTCGAGCAGACCGCGCTGGCGCAACACCACTGCCGGAATCCCGACGCTGCCGGACAGGTCGTCGGCGAGCTCGCCGCCGCTGCGGCCGCCGCCCTGCGGCGTGCCCTGCGCATTGGCCTGCTGTTGCTGCGGCTGCTGCTGGCCGACGTCGGCCTGGCCGAGCTGGAAGCCGTGCTGGCCGAGCATGTCGCGCAGGCGCGGCAGGCTGTTCTCGAGGGCCTGGCGCACGTCGGCCTGGTTGCTGCTGAAGCTGGCGTTGACCTGGTCGCCGGTCATGTGCAGGCGCACTTCGACCGGGCCGAGCTCGGCCGGATTGAGCTTGATGTGGGCGTGGCCGATCTTCTGGTCGGCCAGCCAGCTGATGCGCGCGCCCAGTTCCTCGTCGAACTGGTTGCCGTGCAGGTTCGGGGTCGGCGTGGGCGAGCCGGTGAACGGCTGCGGATCGGCCAGCCGCGCCGTGGCGTGCAGCGGGGCCGCCGCCGCGGTCGGCACGATCGCGCTGGGATCGGCGGCGGTCGCGGCGTCGCCGCTCTCGCCACTCTTGCCGCCGGCCGCGGCGGCGATGGCGGCCAGCGCCGCCAACGGCGCCGCGGTGTCGGCGCCGCTCGCCTTGTCGGCGGACCCGGCCTGCGCCAACAGCATCGCGCCGAAGCCGCCGGCCGCGGAGGCCGGGGCGGTGCCGGCCGTCGCGCCAGTGCCGGCGGTGGCGGCAGTCGGATCGGTGGCGCCGGCCGCGGTCTGGGCCGCGGCGTCGCCGCCGAGCAGGGCGCCCACGCCGTTGGCCACGGCGCCGGCGACGCCGACCGCCAGCCCCGCCGCCGCACCCAGCGGGGTCGCGGTGGCCGCCGGCAGCACCGCCGCGCCGATCGCCGGCAGCAGGCCCAGGCCGATGCCGGCCAGCCCGGCCGGCGGCCAGGCGCTGTCGTCGGGCTTGGCGTCCTCGTGCTTGTCTTCGGTCTTGGCCTTGCCCTTGTCGCTGCCCGAGGCCTTGGTCTCGGTGCTGCTCTTCTCGGCGTCCTGGGCGACCTTGTCGCCGGCCTGCGCGGTGCGCGCGGGGTCGCTGGCGGTGTCGTCCGCGGCGGCCGGACGCTTGTCCGCTTGGTCCTTGCCGGCGTTCTGCGCCGGCTTGGGCGTCTCGCGGGCGGCGGGCTTGGGCGCGGTGGTACGCGCCGAGCCGCCGCCGCCGAGCAGCTTGGCGAAGTCCTTGTCCTTGCCGCCGGCGCGGTCGGTGCCCTGCGTGTCGTTGCCGCCGCCGATCTGGCTGGCGCGGCCACTGCCGCCCAGCGCGGAAAGCGCGTTGTTCATCGTCCGTCTCCGTCATCGTGTTCGTCGGCGGTGGCCGCCAGGCGCGCGCGGCGCGCGCCCAGGTCGTCCATCTCGCGCTGGCTGCGGCGGTCGTCGACCTTGCGTTCCTGCGCGCGGTAGCTGGCCGCGAGCTGTTCCAGCACCTGCTTGTCGCGGCTGGCCAGCAGCAGCCGGCTGCGCTCCATCTCCACCTTTTCGCGGTTGCGGTCCACGGTCTGGCACTGCTGCTGCACCGCGCTCTCCAGCCGGTCCAGGAAGGCGCGGCGGTTGGCCAGTTGCGCCAGGCTGGTCGCCGCCATCTGGCTGTTGGCGTACTCCTCGGCGTAGCGGCGCAGTTCCTCCAGCCGCGACTCGTGGGTGGCCAGGGCGCGCTGGCGCTCGGCGAGATCGCGCGCGACCTCGTCTTCGTGCTGCTGGGCGCGGCGGAGCAGGGGATCGAGACGTTGCGATTGCATCATGGCTTAGTTCTCGCGGTCGACCAGGCGCTTGAGGGCGGCCTGGCTATGGGGCAGATCTGCGGCTTTGGCGACGTCCTGTCCGAGGAATTCCATGATCTCCGGCCAGCGCTCCAGCGCTTCGTCCACGGCCGGATCGTTGCCGCGCTGGTAGGCGCCGATGGTGATCAGGTCGCGGTTGGCCGAGTACGCGGCCACCAGCCGCTTCAGCGAGCGGATGCGCAGGCGCCACGGCTCGTCGGCGATGTCCTGGACCACGCGGCTGACCGAGGACTCGACATCGATGGCCGGGTACAGGCCGCTGTCGGCGACGCGCCGCGACAGCAGGATGTGGCCGTCGAGGATGGCGCGCGCGGCATCGGCGATCGGGTCCTGCGGATCGTCGCCTTCGGTGAGCACGGTGTAGAAGGCGGTGATCGAGCCGCGGCCCTTGGCGCCGTTGCCGGCGCGTTCGACCAGCGCCGGCAGCTTGGCGAACACCGACGGCGGGTAGCCGCGGGTGGTCGGCGGCTCGCCCACCGACAGGCCGATCTCGCGCTGGGCCTGAGCGAAGCGGGTCAGCGAGTCCATCAGCAGCAGCACGTTCAGGCCCTGGTCGCGGAACCACTCGGCGATGGCGGTGGCGCGGTAGGCGCCGTGCAGGCGCGCCAGCGGCGGGCGGTCGGCCGGGGCGGCGACCACCACGGCGCGGCGCAGGCCTTCCTCGCCCAGGGTGGTCTCGACGAAATCGCGCACTTCGCGGCCGCGTTCGCCGATCAGCCCGACCACGATCACGTCGGCGGCGGTGTAGCGGGTCATCATGCCCAGCAGGGTGGACTTGCCGACGCCGGAGCCGGCGAACAGGCCCACGCGCTGGCCGCGGCCGATCGGCAGCAGCGCGTTGATCGCGCGCACGCCGACGTCCAGCGGGGTGGTGATCGGTTCGCGTGCCAGCGGGTTGATCGACACGCCGGCCATGCCCACCGAGCCTTCGGCGCGGATCGGGCCCTTGCCGTCCAGCGGCACGCCGTCCGAGTCGATCACCCGGCCGAGCAGGCCTTCGCCCACTTCGACGCCGCCGCGGCGGTGCAGCGGCACCACCCGTGCGTTGGGCAGCAGGCCGTGGGTTTCGGCGCTGGGCATCAGCGAGGTGCGGTCGCCGGAGAAGCCGACCACTTCCGCGTCGACCCAGCCGCCGTCGACCTCGACCTTGCAGGTGGCGCCCATCGGCGCCTCGCAGCCGACCGCTTCCAGGGTCAGGCCGACCGCGCGGCGCAGGATGCCTTCGCGGATCAGGCCGCGGCCGGCGGCCGCGTCCAGATCGAGCTTGCCGAGGCGGCCGGCCAGGCGCAGGTTGCGCGCATCCAGCCAGTCGGCGGGGTGGGTGCCGGACAGCGCGCTCACAGGCCCGCTCCGGACTTGCGCATCACCGTTTCCAGGGCCGCGCGCAGGCGCGCCTCGAGGGTGCCGTCGATGCGCACCGATTCGGCATGCACGCGCAGGTCGCCGCGGCTCAGGCTCAGGTCCGGCACCAGCCGGATGCCCTGATCCATCAGCGTCAGCAGCGGGGTCAGCGCGGCGATGTCGTCCGGGTGCAGGCGCACCTCGACGTCGCGGCGCGCGCCGCCGACCGCGTCCAGCGCCTCGGCGACCAGTTCCGACAGCAGCACCGGGTCGGCCTGGTAGGCGCGGCCGACCAGGCTGCCGGCGATGCGCACGGCCAGTTCGCCCAGCGCGCCGACCACTTCGTTCTCCAGCCGCGCCAGCGGCCGCGAGAAGTTGTCCAGGATGCCGTCGATCTGCGCGGTCAGGCGGCGGATCTCGGCCTGGCCCTGGGCCAGGCCCTCGGCGTGGCCGCGTTCGAAGCCTTCGTGCTGGGCCGCGGCCTCGATCGCCTGGATCTCCTCCAGGCTCGGCGGGCGCAGCACCGGCTCGTCCGGCAGCGCGTCTTCGTAGGGCAGCGCCGCCAGCGCGGGCGGGGCATCGAGTTCCGGCGCCAGCCAGCGCACCACGTTGCCGTTCATACCATGGCCTCCGCACCGCTACCGCCCAGGCTGATCACGCCCTCGTCGGCCAGGCGCCGCACGATCGCCAGGATCTCCTTCTGCGCGGCCTCCACGTCGGCCAGGCGCACCGGGCCGCGCGCTTCCATGTCTTCCAGCAGGATCTCGGCGGCGCGCTGGGACATGTTCTTGGTGATCTTGTCGCGCACCTTGATGTCGGCGCCGCGCAGGGCCAGGCCGAGACGGTCGCCGCTGACTTCGCGCAGCATGGTCTGCAGGCCGCGGTCGTCCAGCTCCACCAGGTTGTCGAACACGAACATCAGGTCCTGGATGCGGCTGCCCAGGTCGGCGTCGATCTTGCTGATCGCCGACAGCACGCCCTGGTCCGAGCCGCTGTCCAGGAAGTTGAGGATGTTGGCGGCGACCTTGACCCCGCCCACGTTGGACGACTTCAGGTTCTGGTTGCCGGAGAACTGCCGCTCCATGATCTCGTTGAGCTCGTTGAGCGCGTGCGGCGGGATGCCGTCGAGGGTGGCGATGCGCATCAGCACGTCGGCGCGGGTGCGCTCGGGCAGCAGCTTCAGCGCCTCGGCGGCCTGGTCGCTGTCCAGGTGCGCCATCACGATGGCGATGATCTGCGGATGCTCGTTGCGCACCAGGTCGGCGATGGAGCGCGGGTCCATCCACTTCAGGGTGTCCAGGCCGGTGGTGTTGCGGCCCAGTAGGATGCGGTCGATCAGGCTGCCGGCCTTGTCGGCGCCCAGCGCCTGCACCAGCACGTTGCGGATGTAGTCGTCGGCGCCCACGCCCAGCGAGGTCTTGCTGCCCAGCTCGGCGTTGAACTCCTCCATGACCTTCTCGACCTGGTCGCGCGAGATGCCGCTCAGCGTCGCCATGGCGATGCCGATCTTCTGCACCTCCTTGGGGTCCATGTGCTTGAGCACCTCGGCCGCGTCGGCCTCGCCGAGCGACAGCAGCAGCACGGCGGCGCGCTGGGTGCCATTCATTGCGTTCGCATCAGGCTTCACTGGCGACCCATCCCTTCACGACCTGCGCCACGCGCTTGGAATCCTGTTTGACCGCTTCACGGGCCTGACGCAACCGTTCCTCGTAGGCGTCGGGCAGGGCGATGGCGGGGTTGCCGCCAGCGCCGCCGCTGAGGCTGGCGGTGTCCTCGCCCAGCGACGGCAGCAGCGGGTTGTCGTCGTCGAGCATCGACAGCTTGGCGTCGCGCGGCTCGTTGCCGTCGCGGTCGTGGCCCACCGACGCGGCCGGCGCCGGACCGGCGATCTGGCGCAGCGCCGGGCGCAGCACGCCGAACAGCAGCGCCAGCACCACCGCCGCACCCAGCACCAGGCGCGCGACGTTCATCACTCGCGGATCTTCCCACCAACCGGGCTTGTCGGCCGCTTCCGGGGCCTGGCGGACGAACGGGGCGTTCATCACCGAGACGGTGTCGCCGCGTTCGGCGTTGAAGCCCACCGCCTGCTTGACCAGGCCTTCGATGCGGGTCAGCTCGGCGGCGCTGAGCGCCTGCTCGGTCATCTTGCCCTTGGCGCCCGGCCGCATCACGTGGTCCACCAGCACCGCCACCGAGACGCGCTTGATCCGCCCGGCCGGCTGCCGGGTGTGCTGCAGGGTACGGTCCAGCTCGTAGTTGCGGGTGGCGCTCTTGGAGCTTTCGGTCGGGGTCGCGGCGGCGGCCTGCTGGGTGCCGGCGGTGCCCGCGGCGGGCGGGGCGCCGGTGGCGCCCGGCTGGCCCGGCGCGCTGCCCGGCGAGTTGCTGGTCGCGCCGGGCGCGCCCTGCGGACCGCTGGTGCTGGTGCTGCTGTCGCTGACCTGCTCGCTGCGCAGCTTCGGCGGGTCGCCGTTGTACAGCTCGCGCGCTTCCTCGACCACCGAGAAGTCCATGTCCACGTTCACTTCCGGGTTGACCCGGCCCGGGCCGGTCATCGGCTCCAGCAGTTCGCGGATGCGCTGGTTGTAGGCGCTTTCCTGGCGCCGCACCTGATCGAACTGGGCGGCGTTGAGCGCGGCATCGCTGTTGGGGTCGGCGATGGTCAGCATGCGCCCGCTCTGGTCGACCACGGTGACGCGGTCCGGCGCCAGGTCGGGGATGCTGGAGGCGACCATGTTGACGATCGCATCGACCTGGTTGCGTTCCAGGGTGGTGCCGCCGCGCAGTTCCAGCACCACCGAGGCGCTGGCGGCCTCGCGCTGGCGGGTGAACGCGCTCGGCTTGGGGATGGCCAGATGCACCCGCGCCTCGCGCACCGGGCGCAGGCTGGCGATGGTGCGCGCCAGTTCGGTTTCCAGGGCGTGCTGGTAGCGCGCGTTCTCCACGAACTGGCTGACCCCGAAGCCGGGATCCTTTTCCATCACTTCGAAGCCCATGTTGCCGTTGTCGGTCAGGCCGGAGCCGGCCAGCTTCAGCCGCGCGTCGTACAGCTTGTCCTCCGGCACGGTGATCGCGCCGGTGGCCTGGTCGAGCTTGAACGGGATCTGCGCGGTGCGCAGCAGGTCGGTGGCCTCGGCCGTGCCCTTCTCGTCCAGGCCGGTGTACAGGGGAGTGTAGGCCGGCTTCTGCGACCAGAAGAACACGAACAGGCCGGCGGCCACGGCCACCGCGATCATCGCCATCAGGCCGATGCGCCGGGTGAGCTGCAGGCTCTGCAGGCGGTCGAACCAGGCCCCGGCCTTTTCGCTGTTGAATGTGTCTTTGCTGATCGCAAGCGCCATCGTCTTCTACCCTTACAGCGGCATGTTCATCACGTCCTGGTACGCCTGGACGAGTCGGTTGCGGACTTCCACGGTAGCGCGAAACGCCACCTGGGACTGTTGCGCGGCCAGCATCACCTTGGCCAGGTCGGCGCTGGGGTCGCCCAGTTCGAAGGCCTTGGCGAGGTCGCCGGACTTCTGCTGGGCCTCGTTCACGCCGCCGATCGCGTTGCGCAGGGTCTCGGTGAAGCTCGGGCCCTGCACGCCCTGGCTGCCGCCCAGGCCTTCGATCGCATTGCTGCGGCCGACATCGCCCACCCGCGTCTGCGCCGCCTGGCCGACCTGGCCCTGGTAGCTGCGGATCTGCGAAAGAATGGAGCTGATGGAGTCGCTCATACGGTGAAGTCCCTGCCGGGAGACGGCTTGCCCGTATGCAATGCAAGCGGTGTGCCGAAACGGCACTGACGTGTCGCGCAGCCTCCGGACAGGCATGCGCGGGGAAGGCCGGCACCCGGTGACGGGTTCCTGGCGCCGGCGCCACGGCCGGCACGGACCGCGCGCCGGCAGGGTGTCGGCAGGTTGACGCCGCGCGCGGCGTCACGGTCGGACGCGGGTGCCGCGCGGCGGCCTCACGGTGGACGAGGGGGCCGACTCAGTCCGGCAGCCAGGCCGCCCGCCACTCCTGCAGATTGGCGCCCTGCAGCAACCAGTCGCGCTGCACCGTCGCGCGCAGGGCCATGCCGGCGGCGGTGCGTGCGTCGGCGTCGGCCAGGTGCGCGCGGATCGCATTGACCCAGTCGCGAAAGCGATTCTTGACCAGGGTGACCGGCAGCGCGCCATCGCGGTAGGGCGGCAGGTCGCTGGCCACCACCGGATAGCCGCAGGCGCCGTACTCGAGCAGGCGCAGGTTGCTCTTGCAGCGATTGAACAGGTTGTCTTCCAGCGGCGCCAGCGCCAGGTCCAGGCCCAGCGCGGCCAGCGCCTGCGGATAGCGGGCGAAGTCCACGCCCGCGTGCACCTCGTGCACATGCCGGCGCAGCCGCTCCGGGCACAGGCCCATGAACACCCAGTGCACCTCGCCGGCCAGCGCCTGCACCACGTCGGCGATCAGTTCCAGGTCGCCGGTGTGGCTGAGCCCGCCGGCCCAGCCGACCCGTGGCTTGGCCGAGGTGGATGCCGCCGGCGGCGCCAGCGCGCCCCACAGCTGCGGCTCCAGCCGGTTGCGCACCACGCGGATGTCGCCGTGCAGGCCGGCCAGCGCCTCGGCCAGGTCCGGCGTGGAGACGGTGACCCGGTCCACCAGCGTGGCGGCGCGCCGCAGCGAGCGCAGCACGTCCTTGGGCATGTGCTCGCGATGCGCGCTCTTCAGCGGCAGGTTCGGCAGGTAGTCGTCCAGCTCGTAGACCATGAAGGCAGTGCCGAACCGGCGCATGCGCTCCATCCGCGCCAGTTCCGCGTCGCCGACCCGGCGCTGCAGCACCACCACGTCGGCGCCGATGCGCTGCAGCTCCACCGGATCGAGCAGGCGCGCGTAGTACAGGCCGTCGATCTGCGCGGCCGCGGCCAGCGCCTGGAATGGCTGGATTACCCGGTACTGGCCGCTGCCGAAGGTGTCGCCGGGATGGGCCAGTACCCGGGGCAGCGGTTTCCAGGCCAGCGGCTGCCAGGAGAATTCGGACTCGGTCAACTGGAAACCGCCGGGCCGGTCCAGGCCCAGGCTCGGCGAATACGCCGGATCCTGCGCCAGTGCCGGCAGCCAGCGCTGCAGCAGCGCCTCGTCGGCCGCCTCGCTGCGCGTGGCCGGGGCCGGCTGCAGCAGCAGCGCCTGCGGCGTCCACACGGTCCAGGCGCCCGTCGCCGCGGCGCGCAGGCACAGGTCCACGTCGGCGCCGCCGGCGGCGAAGCCGGCCGCGTCGAAGCCGGACAGGTGCTCGAACAGCGCCCGCCGCACCAGCAGGCAATGCGCCGACACCGCGCTGTAGCGGTGTGCCACCTGCAGCCGGCCCATGTAGCCCGGCTGCGCCATCGCCTCGCCGGCGAAGGCGTGGCCGGCGCCGGCCAGCAGGCCCGGCAGCAGGCCGGCATGGGTGATGCGGCCGTCGGCGGACACGCCCTTGGCGCCGACGATGCCGACTTCGGGCCGCTGCGCGTGGTTCATCAGCCCGTGCAGCCAGCCGTCCTGCACCGCGGCGCTGTCGGCGTCCAGGAACAAGAGATACTCGCCTTGCGCCTGGGTGGCGGCGAGGTTGTGCGCCTCGGCCTGGCAGACCCGCTGTTCCAGCGCGAACACGCGGATGCGGCCGTTGCCCAGCTCGGCCACGGCCTGCATCCACGCGGTGATCTCCGGGGCGTGGCTGGCGTTGTCCACCAGCAGCAGTTCGTAGGCGGGGTAGGCGGTCTGTTCGAGCAGGCTGACCACCGCGCGCTGCAGCGCCGGCAGATTGTCCTGCGCCAACAGCACGATCGAGACCGGCGGTTGCGCGGCATGGCCGTAGTCGATGCGGAACAGGCCGCCCGGCAGCGGTTCGACCGTGGCCTGCGGATAGCCGCGGGCCTGCAGATGCGCGGCGATCGCGCGCTGGCGCGCCGGGCCGCCGGCCTCGGCGCTGGCCAGCGTGGCGACCAGCAGCGGCTCGGGCAGGTGTGCGATGCCGTCGCCACCGTCGCGCAGGAACAGGCGCAGGATCAGGTCCAGTTCGCTGGCGCCGTCGTGGGCAGGATCGAAGCCGCCCAGCGTCTGCACCGCCGTGCGGCGGAACACCCAGTGCCCGGCCGTGGCCAGCGGATTGCCCAGCAGCAGGTCCAGGTCCGGGTCGGGCCGCAGCAGCGGCGCCAGGGTGTCCGCGTCCACGGCCAGCCATTCGTCCGCATACAGCGCGTTGCGCTGCGGCTGCTGTGCCAGTTCCAGCAGCAGCCGCAGCAGGCCGCCGGCGTAGAACCGGGTGCCCGCGACCACGCGCAGGCACCAGTCGCTGCCCGGAGAGGCATCCAGTGCGGCGGACAGCGCCGCCGCATCGGCCGCGGCCGGCAGCGCTGGCAGGATCCGGACCCGCGGGTCGGGCCACGCGGGGAGGGAGGCGTCGCCCAGCACCAGCGCCTGCACCTGCGCGAACGGCGTGCCCTCCAGCAGCAGGCTGTCCAGCGTGGCGTCCAGCGCGGCACGGTCGGCGCCGCGTGCGTCGACCAGCACGGCGAGCCGCGGCGCGCCGCCGAGGGCGTCCAGGCGCGCGTCGAGAAGGTCGCGTTGCGCCGGCGTCACCGTCCGCCGCGCCTGCCAGTCGTGCAGCGTCGCCTGTACGCAGACCCGCGCGTAGGCGTCCTGGATCGCCTGCAGCAGGTCCACCGGCGTGCCGGGGCCGCCGCCCAGCGGCGTCACCGTGACCTGGCGGACGTCGCCACCGCCGCGGTACCAGCCCATGGCGCGCACGCCCTGGCGGAAGTTGGCATGGCCCTGGTCGCCGATGCCTGGCTGGTCGCGGCCTGCCTGGCTGTATTGCTCTTCCGATACCCGGAACCGGGTCAAGGGCTTTGCCAGCAGCGCCAGGTGGCCGCGGTGCAGCAGCTTGGCGTACAACGCCAGATCGCCGACCCAGTTGATGACCTTGCCGGCCAGCGTCATCAGCTCGTCGCCGATCTCCAGCAGGTCGCTGCGCCGGCACAGCACGCAGCTGGGCTCGCCGACGAAGTTGATGGTGTGGTCGGCCAGGAACGACAGCAACTCCGGCCCGTCCAGCAGCACGTCGCCGGCGAACGGGAAGGCGGTGGCCGGGATGTCCTCCAGCGGCGCGCCGTGGCTGTCGATGCGCTGGCGGCGCGAGGACGCCAGCAGGACGTCCGGTGCACTCTGCATCGCCGCGACCAGCGCGGCGACGCAGTCCGGCGCCAGCACGTCGTCGTCGTGCAGGAACTTCACGTACTCGCCCTGGGCCAGGGCGATGGCGCGCGCGGTGCTGCCGAGTTCGCCGTAGCGCTCCGGATTGCGGTGGTAGCGGATCGGGAACGGGGCCATCGCGGCGCGGCGTTCCACCACCTCGGCGATCGCCTCGGTGGGGTTGTCGTCGCAGATGACCAGTTCCAGCGCCGGATAGGTCTGGGCCAGCACGCTGTCGAGCGCCTGCTCGAAGTAGCGCAGCTTGTAGGCCGGCATGACCACGCTGACCAGGGGCGGGTGGGGCATGAACGATGGACCGTTGCGGAAGGGGAGCGGAGCGCACGCTGCGCCCGATCCATCGCAGATGCAACAAGCATGCCGGTCTGTGCCGGATCGCCTGGACGCAGGCGACGCCCCAAGGGCCGCAACTGCGTCGTGACCCGAGCAGAACGGTGGCGCAGCAGATGCCGCTGCGCCTCACTCCACGTAGAGCACGCTGTCGAAGTAGTACATGGCGTAGTGCCGCAGCCGTAGCGTTGCCCCCGGCATGATGCGGTCGAGTTCGGCGACGATGTCCAGCAGGTCGAGCGCGTGGTGGTAGCAGGTGATGGCCATGCGCGGCCGGCAGCGCCCGATCAGCGCCGCGCCGCCGCGCAGCACCCTGGCCTCGGCGCCTTCCACATCCATCTTCAGGACACTGACCTCTTCGATCAGATCGTCCAGGCGCACGCCGTCCACGCGCGCGGCGCCGCTGCCGTCGATCCGGCTGCCCATGGTGCCCCGTGCGTCGAACGCCACCGGCCCGGCGACATCGCTGACGGCGGCGTTGTACAGGGTCGTGCGGCCGTCATCGTCTGCCAGCCCTTGCTGCAGGGCGGCGAAGTTCTCCGGATCCGGCTCGAAAGCATGGATGGCGGCGTAGCGGTGGCGCGATGCCGCGCGGAACTTCTTGACCGTGTCGCCGCGATAGGCGCCGATGTCCACATAGCGTTCGTCCGCGCCGATCCGCAGCGGATGCTCCAGCGCCGAATACACCGAGTAGTACTCCTGCTCCATCGGGCACAGGACGTCCAGCAGCGGCCGCCGTTCGCCGTCCATGCGCATCTGCAGGATCGCGTCCAGCGTACGCACGCTCAGTGCGTCGGCGAATCGACCGCGCATGGCGTCGAACTGCGCGGCGTGCGCGAGCGTCTGTTCCCGCGTCACCTGTCCGCTCTGATACACCAGGGGAATGTCCAGGGCGTACATCAACTGCGGCAGATCGACACGGCGACCGCTGCCCAGGCGCTGCAGTTGGTCGAAGTGCAGCCATGCGGTCGGCATGTAGGCGCAGTTGATCGTGGGCAACCCGGCCAGGTCCGGGTCGCGCAGGAAGGTCGCTGTCGGGCGCACGTCGTCGAAGCCCGCATCGGTGATGCGGCGTTCGTGAAACACATCGTCCAGGGCGACGATGCGGATGCCAGGGACGCGCTCGGCCAACAGCGCGGCGGCGCGGGCCGCGTACAGACCGCCGAGACTGGAACTGGGGGCCAGGAAGATCGCGCCGCCGGCGCGCTTGCAGGCATCGATCAAGTCGGCTTCGCGCTGACGCGCGGCCAGGTGGTCGGTCATGGGTCCACTCGAAAGGGCACGCCATAGGAGGCGCGCGAATGCTGGAAAGACGGATACGAAGGGCATGTCGCGTGGTAACGCGATCAGGCCGCGCGGCGATTGCCGCCCGCGAGCGATCCTAGCGAAGCCCGTTGCGCCGGAAGCGTGCATGCATCCCAGCCCGGCGTGCTGTCGCACGTGGCGCCGTTTTTGGCAAAGTGAGTCGGAGACGTCGGCACAGCGACGCCACTTCCGTCACTGGCGGAACGTATCGTTGAACGGCACCGCGACTCGCGCGTTGGCGCGCGCCTGCATCAACGCAGGATGCGGGCGCCGCCAGGCATCAGCGCGTCGTAGAAGCAGCGGTCCGGTAGCAGGTCCGGCACCGTGCCGGGCAGCAGCCATTCGCAGTGCCGGCCGATCCTCGCGTCGCTGCGGGTCATGCTGCCGCCGCCCAGGGTGCTGCCCTGGCCGATCTGGGTGCCGCGGCCGAGGTGGACGCCGGCATGCAGGGTGACGCAGGCGCCGACACGGACGTCCTGTTCGACGATCACCTGCCGTTCCAGCCAGCTGCCGGCGCCGATGCTGCTGCCGGCCGCGAGGTTGCAGCCGGGTCCGACGTGTACGTTGCCGAGCAGGCGCACGCCGTCGTCGACATGCGACTGCGGCCACACCAGATCGACGCTGCCGTAGCCCGCCAGGCGCACGTCGGCGAGCAGCTTGTGCCGCGACTGGTTGACTGCGCGCTCGTCCATCGCGACAAACACGTCGGTCGCGGCGGGCGCATGGCTGGCGTGCAGGGCGCCCAGGTCGAAGTTGTAGCGGTCAGGCGACTCCAGGGCGATGCCCACGTGCGCCAGGCCGCAGGCCTGCGCGGTGCGTTGCGCCTGCTCCAGCGCATGGCCCTGGCCGATCAACACCAGCGTCTTCATGCCGGTTGCTCCAGCACATTGGCGCGGTACCACAGGTGCTGGCGCACCAGCTCGGTCTCATAGTCGCCATGCATGAAGGAGCGCGAATGGGGGCCGAAACCAGCCTGCAGGCGTTCCAGCACCGCCGTGTCCTCGGCGATCACCTGGTGCTCGATGCGCATCAGCGTGCTCAACAGGGCGGTGAAATCGGTCCGCTCGCTTTTCCGCCGGGCGGTGGCGACCCACAGGTGGTAATCGGTCTCGTGCGGCGAGACCGGGTCGTATTGCTGCAGCACGAAGGAGTCGCCGCGCACGCTGTAGAAGTTCACGTTCGGATACAGGAACCAGTTGTAGAACGCCGAGTCCTCGCCGTAGCGCTCGCACAGTGGCCGATACCAGTGATCCTGCACCGCGATCTCGGCCTTGGCGGGGAAGCTCAGCGCCTGCAGCGGGACCGGCGCGCCGCCCTGCAGCAGTTGTTCCACTACCGAGGGCACCTCGGCGGAGCGCTCGACATGCGCCGAGGGCTTGGGCGCGGCGGTCATCAACGGGTTGAAGGTCTTGGGATGGATGAACGGGATATGGTTGTAATCCTTCACGTTCTCCATATTGAGCTTCCAGTTGTAGCGCACCCGGTGGCAGCTGTAGATCAGCTGCGAATCCACGTGCGATGCCGCCGCGCGCAGATCCTCCAGGAAGGCCGTCTCGAACTGCTCCTCCAGCGGCAGCGGGTGCTCGGCCATGTTCACGAACAGCAGTTCGCCGACCTGCTGCACATGCAGCCTGGTCAGGCAGATGCCGGCCTTCTCCTCGGCAGTGAACTGGTACAGACCGGAGTTGGGCAGCCCGCGCAGCTCGCCCTCGGCGCCGAACGACCAGGCGTGGTACGGGCACACCAGCGGGCGCTTGCCGTGCGATTCGGTCTGGATCGCCGATTGCCGGTGCGGACACTGGTTGAGGAAGGCGCGGATGCCGGCCTCGGTGCGCTGCACCAGCACCGGCACCCCGGCAATATGCCTGGCGAAGAACTGATTGCGCTCGCGCACCATCGAGGCGAAGCCGGCGAAGATCCACAGTGTGCCGAACAGGCGCTGTTGTTCCAGGCGCAGGCTGTGCGGGCTGATGTAGTGCTCGGCGTCGAGGGCGTGGCGGGTCATGCGGAACGGCGTCCTGGGTGCGGGGTCAACGGCTGAAGATGGTCCGTGCCGGATTTCCGGCGACGGTGACGTTGGGCGGCACGTCCTTGACCACCACGCTGCCGGCGCCGATCACCGCGCCGTCGCCGATCGCGATGCCGGGCAGGATGGTGGCATGCGGGTGGATGACCACATCGTGGCCGATGCGCGCGCCGCCGCCGACGAACACGAAGTTGCCGATCTGCACATAGTCGCCGATCACCACGTCGTGGCCGACGATGGTGGTGGCGAGGATGGTGACGAACTCGCCGATGCGGCTGTCGGCGCCGAGCGACACGCCGACCTCGAACAGGCTGCCGCGCCCGATCGGGGTCTCCGAGGCCTCGCGCAGGCGCGGGCGCAGCACCATGAAGTCGGCGCCGCGCGCCAGCAGCGGCTGGCTGTAGCGGCGGCGCGCGGCCGGATCGCCGAGCGCGCAGACGAACAGGTCGCCGGGCACCGGCTGGTAGGTGTCCGGGTCGCCGAGCAGCGGCCAGCGCAGGCCGGCGCCGAGCGCGCTGCGGCTGTCCAGGAAACCCTTGATGTCCCAGGCCTGGCCGTAGCCGGGATCGTCGTTGCAGGCCATCGCCGCGATGCCGCGGCCGAAGCCGCCGGCCCCGACGATCAGCACATGTTGCGGTGGCGCAGCGCTCATGCGAACTCCACGCCGCCGTCCATGCTGAAGGCCTGGCCGGTGACCTTGCTGCTGGCGTCGGAGAGGAAATACAGGCAGGCCAGGGCCACGTCCTCGGGGTCGCCGATGCCCAGCGGATAGCGCTTGCGGCTCTCCTCGAACCAGGCCTTGTCCTCGTTGATCAGGGTGGTCTCGACCAGGCCGGGGCACAGTGCGTTGGCGCGGATCTGGCGCCGCGCCAGTTCCAGCGCCAACGGCCGCAGCATGCCGATCAGCGCCGCCTTGGAGCCGGCGTAGGGGCCGACGCCGACGGTGCCAGTCAGCGCGGCGATCGAGGCGAGGAACACGATGGAGCCGCCGGGGCGCAGCGCCTGCCGCGCGAGCAGGTGGCGGGTCAGCATCGTCGGCGCCACGTAGTTGATCGTCATCACCTCGGTGAGGAAACGCTCGCTGACCAGCTTCATCGGCGACAGGCCGCGGATGCCGGCGCTGTGCACCACGCCGTCCAGCGGCCCGCTCTCGGCGGCCAGGCGCTGCACGGTGGCGGCCTCGCACAGGTCGCCGGCGAACAGGCGGTGGTCGTCGCCCGGCAAGGCGTCGAGCAGGGCCTGCAGTCGATCAACGTCGCGACCGGCGACGAGCAGGCGTGCGCCGGCGCCGGCGCAGGCCTTGGCGACCGCCTCGCCGATACCCTTGGAGGCGCCGGTCACCAGGATGCGCTTGCCGTGCACGCCGTACAGCGTATGCAGCAGCGCGGCGGGCGTTTCCGCAACGGACATGGGGGTCTCCGGGCTCATAGGCGGATCGGCAGGGACAGCCCGCCGTCGATGGTCAGGGTGCTGCGGGTGATCCAGCGGCTGGCGTCGGACAGCAGGTAGACCGCGCCATTGGCGACGTCGGCCGGGTCGATGCGGCCCAGCGGGGTCAGGGCGATCTTGTCGTCCATGTCCGCGGTGCTGCCGAGCCTGCTCAGCATCGGCGTGTCGACGTAGCCTGGAGCGATGCAGTTGGCGCGGATGCGGTGCCGGGCCTGTTCCAGCGCGAAGGAGCGTACCGCGGCCTCCAGCGCGGCCTTGGACCCGGCGTAGCCGGCGCTGGCCTGCGGCGCCGCGCGCGCGGTCAGCGCCGAGACGTAGACCAGCGAGGCGCCCTCGTGCAGCCGGCGCTTGGCCAGCAACTGCTGGGTCAGGATGACCGGCGCCAGGTAGTTCACCGACAGCATCTGCTGCAGGTGCTTCTCGGCGGCCATCCGGAACGGCACCAGCGCGGCGATGCCGGCGCACGAGGCCAGGCCGTGGTAGCGCTCGGCCGCTTCCAGCAGGGCCGTGCGGGTGGCGTCCTCGGTGAGGTCGCCGACGACGCTGCGGTGGTCCTCGCCAGGGAGCGCCGCGGCGACCGCCTGCAGACGTTCCGCATCGCGCCCGTTGAGGACCAGCGTCGCGCCCAACTGCGCGCACAGCGCGGCCACGGCAGCGCCGATGCCCGAGGAGGCGCCGGTCACCAGGATGGTCTTGCCCTGCAGCCCGAAGGCATCGGTCGTTGCAACAGGCGCCATCGTCAGGACTCGATCAGGTCGGGGAACACCGCACCGTCGATATCGACCAGGCAGGTGCCCCAGGACAGACCGATGCCGAAGCCGCACAGCAGCACGCGCTTGCGGCCTTCTTCCAGTTCCCTGTTGATCCGCGCGGTCATGGTCACCGGCAGCGAGGCGCCGCTGGTGTTGCCGAAATCGTGCAGGGTGGAGGGCACCTTTTCCGGCGGCAGGCCGAGCTTCTTGCGGATGGTCTCGTTGATCATCCGGTTGGCCTGGTGGAACACGAAGTAATCGACCTCGTCCTTGGACACGCCGCTGTAGTCGAGCAGCTTCTGCACCGCCGGCGGCACCCGCTGGGTGGAGAAGCTCAGCACCGCCACGCCGTCCAGTTGCAGGTCCACGCCGCGATGCCAGTGGTCGTTCTCGTCGGCGCGGTAGGGGATGAGATGCTGTACCCCGACCGGTTCGCGGTGGCCGCCGACCGGCAGGATGATCGCGCGGTAGCCGCTACCGTCGCTGTTGAGGTCGAAATGCATCGGCGGCGCGTCGGCGCTGAACTCCAGCGCGGTGGCGGTGCCGGAGTCGGAGAAAATCGGATCGTCGAAGGTGGCGCTGCGGTCGCCGACCAGCAGCAGGCCTTTCTTGACCCCGCCGGCGGCGATCATCGAGCCGAGCAGGTTGATGCCGAACGGGTAGGCCGAGCAGCCCAGGTTGACGTCGAACGCGACGGTGGCGTGCGACAGGCCCAGGCGGTCCTGCAGGATGATCGCCGTGGCCGGGATCGGGTAGTCCGGCGACTGGGTGACCACGATCAACGCGTCGACCTCCTCGCGCTGCCATTGCAGGCGCTCCAGCAGCACCTGCGTCGCGTCGAAGGCCAGGTCGGAAAAGCACTGCCAGTCTGCGGCCATGCGCCGGGTATGGATGCCGATGTTGCGCACCAGCCGCTCGCGCTCGGAGCGGATCTGCGGCCGGCAATCGGTGAGATTGGAGACGACGCGCTTGGGCACGCAGGTCGCCATGCCGGCGAAGCGCACGTTGTGCAACGTGGAGGTCGGCATGCTATGCCTCGGTCAGCTGATAGAGATCGCCCAGGGTGACCACGGCGGCCAGGTGCTCGCCGGTGATGGTCTTGCCGTACTCCATGTCGAACATCACGATCACGCCCAGCGCGGCCAACGAATCCCACTCAGGCAGCTCGCGCAACACCGTGTCCATGGTCACCTCGACCGGATTCTGGAAATCCGTGGCCGACAGGAAATTCTCGATAAACGTCTCTTGGCTCATGCTGCGGGTTCCACGGGTTGGGCGAAGGAGGGAGGGACCAGGGTGCGACGGGAATCGGACGCGGGCATGACGCCGCCCGCCGCGGCGATCAGGTCGACGATGGCGTCCACCTGCTCGGCCGCCAGTCCGGGAAAGATCGGCAGGCACAGCACGCGCTCGGCCATCTGCCGGGCCACCGGCAGGCCCGCCGGGGCCGAGGAGGGCAGGCCGCGGTACATCGGGAAGTCGCTGATCAGTGGGTAGAAATAGCGGCGCACCAGAATGTCGTGGCTGCGCAGCAGCCGGTGCAGTTCATCGCGCACCAGCGGGAAGGCGTCCTCGACCAGGATCGGGAACGAGGCGTAGTTGGACAGTCCCGGTTCCCGCGGCGTCAGGCAGCGGATCCCTGGCACCTGCGCCAGGCGCCGTCGGTACTGCGCGTCGATCGCCCCGCGCTGCGCCAGTGCGTCGTCGATGTGCTGCAGTTGCAGCAGCCCGAAGGCGGCGTTGATCTCGCTCATCTTGCCGTTGATGCCGGTGGCCACCACCGTGGTCTCGTCGACGAAGCCGAAGTTCTTCAGGCGGCTGATGCGCTGGTAGGTCTTGGCGTCCGGGCAGACGATGGCGCCGCCCTCGAAGGTGTTGAACACCTTGGTGGCGTGGAAGCTGAGCACGCTGAGGTCGCCGTGGCGCAGGATCGAGCCGCCGGCGTCCTTGACCCCGAACGCATGCGCGGCGTCGTAGATGACCTTGAGGTTGTAGGTATCGGCGATACGCTCGATCGCGGTGGTGTCGCAAGGCGTGCCGTAGCAGTGCACCGGCATGATCGCGGTGGTGTGCGGGGTGATCGCCGCCTCGATCTTGAGCGGATCCAGGTTCATGGTCTGCGGATCGATGTCCACGAACACCGGCTTGATGCCGCGCCACAGCAGCGAATGCGCAGTGGCGACGAACGAGTATGGCGTGGTGATCACCTCGCCGGTGATGCGCAGCGCCTGCAGCGCGGTCAGCAGCGCCAGGGTGCCGTTGGTCAGCAGCGCCAGGTGGTTGACCCCCAGATACTCGGCCAGCGCCTTTTCCAGTGCGCGGTGCATGTCGCCGCCGTTGGTCAGGATGCGGCTGCGCCAGATCTGCTCCAGGTAGGGGACGAACGCCTCCAGGGGCGGCAGCAGCGGACTGGTGACGGGGATGGACATGGGACCTGCCTGGCGACGGGTGGAAGTCCCCGGTGCGGAACGTGCCGCCCGGTGCTGTGGAAACGTGAAGCAAGCCACATGCCAAAGGTGCCTGTCCACTGTCGGCGGTGCCGATCGGGATGTGGTGCAGGCGAAACCTGGCTTGCCGCGAGCGCGCGCTGCGACAGCGCCCGCGTCGGGCCGGCAGGTGGCGAGGAGAGGGAAGAGGGCGTGGCGTTCCGAGGGACAAGGGGCGCGCCGGGTGCGGCCGCACCCGACGCCGTGCGCCGGCTCAGCTCGCCAGTTCGGTCTGGTCGCGGTCGATGCCGTACTTGCGCAGCTTCTCGACCAGGGTGGTGCGCCGCAGGCCCAGCAGCTGCGCCGCATGCGCAACCACGCCTTGGGTGCGCTCCAGCGCCTCGTTGATCAGCGCCAGCTCGATGTTGGCCATGTGCCCGCGCAGGTCCAGGCCGCTTTCCGGCAGCGTCGCCGCGGCCTGGGCCGGCGCATCCGCGTCCGTCCCCGGCTTGCCGCCGACGTGCAGGTCGACCACGTTGGGCACCCGCCGCGGATCCGTTGCGATCGGCGCCGGCGGGGCCGACACGTCGATGGACGAGGCGAAGTCGCCACGATAGCGCGCCGGCAGGTCCTGCACCCGCACCAGGCCGCCCGGGTGCAGCACCGCCAGGCGCTCGACCAGATTGGTCAGCTCGCGCACGTTGCCCGGCCACTCGTAGCTGCGCAGCGCCTGCAAGGCCTCTTCGGAGAAGCGCACTTCGCCGCGCCCGGTCCGCGCCAGTTGCGCGGCGATGGTGTGCACCAGCGCCGGGAGGTCGTCGCTGCGTTCGCGCAACGCCGGCATCTCGATCGGGAACACGTTGAGCCGGTAGAACAGGTCCTCGCGGAACTGGTTGCCGGCGATGCGTTCTTCCAGGTTGCGGTGGGTCGCGGCGATCACCCGCACGTTGCAGCGGATCGTGACGTTGCCGCCGACCCGCTCGAAGCTGCGCTCCTGCAGGACGCGCAACAACTTGACCTGCATCGGCAGGCTCATGTCGCCGATCTCGTCGAGCAGCAGGGTGCCCCCCTCGGCCATCTCGAAACGGCCCTTGCGCGCGCTCAGAGCGCCGGTGAATGAACCCTTTTCGTGGCCGAACAGTTCGCTTTCCAGCAGATCCGGCGGGATTGCGCCGCAGTTGATCGCCACGAACGGACCGTCGCGGCGCGGCGACTGCTGATGGATCGCCCGCGCCACCACTTCCTTGCCGGTGCCGGACTCGCCCAGCACCAGCACGGTGGTGTCGAAGGCGGCGACCTGGTCGATCAGCCGGCGCAGGCGGGTCACCGCCGCGCTGGTACCGGTCGGGCCGTTGTCCTGCGCGGCACCGGCCTGGTGCTCGGCGTCCAGACGCTTGAGGCTGGCGCGGCGCAGCAGGGTTTCCAGCTGCGCGTGGCGCAGCGGCGCTTCCAGCTGCCACACGTTGGCTTCGTGCAGGCCATGGCGCTGCGCGAAGGCCTGCGCGTCGCCGTTGAGCAGCAGTACCGGCGGCGGCAGCGAGCTGCGCGCCACCCAGCCGAAGAAGGCATCGGCCTGGTCCTGGTCGTCGAGCCCGCCGACCAGGATCGCCATCCACTCGGTCTGCCGATGCCGGCCGGGTTGGACGTCGGCCACGTCGGTGACCCAACGCGGGTTGAGGTCCATGAACTCGAGCAGGCTGACGGTCCGCTCGGCGCGCACCGCGTCGTCATCGATCACCAGGATCCGCGATTCGCTCATGCCGGCACTCCTTCGGTCCGAAGTCCCTCCAGGATCGGCATCACTTCCTGGATGTAGGACAGCTTGCTGACGAAGTTGTCGGCACCGGCGCGCATGGCGTGCTCGCGGTGCTCGGCATCGTCGAAATGGCTGGCGATCACGATGTAGGGCGCCTGGTCCTGGGTCTTGATCAGGCGCGTGGCCTGCAGACCGCCCATCTCGGGCATGGCCAGGTCCATCAGCACCACCTGCGGGCGCAACGACTCGGACCGCTCGATGGCCTCCAGGCCATTGGCGGCGCTGCCGATCACTTCCATCCAGTCGAGCTTGCGGAAGTGGCGCATGGCGGCGTTGATGAAACCTTCGTGGTCGTCGACCAGAAGCACGGACAGTTTGTTCATATGCGTCATTTTTCCTTAGCCCGCACGGGCCAGCAGCGGTTTGCTGCCGCGGCGGCGTTCGCGTGCGGGAGCGATGTCCAATTGTTCACGATACTTGGCGACAGTGCGCCTTGCCACGTTCACGCCCTGTCGCGACAGCAGCCCGGCGATGGCCTCGTCGGCCAGCGGCCGCCCCGCCGGCTCGGATTCGATCAGGCGCCGGACCATGGCGCGGACCGCCTGGCCGGACACCGCCGCGCCTTCCAGGCGCACGGCGAAGAAGTGCTTCAGCTCGAAGGTACCGCGCGGGGTCTGCAGGTACTTGCCGGTGGTGATGCGGGAAATGGTCGACTCGTGCATGCCGATCGCCTCGGCCACTTCCTTGAGGGTCAGCGGCGCCATCGCTTCCTCGCCCTTGACCAGGAACGCCGACTGACGCTCGACGATGGCGCGGGTGGTGCGCAGCAGGGTCTCGTAGCGCATCGACAGGCCGCGGGTCAGCCAGCGCGCTTCCTGCAGCATTTCGCGCAGCGGCTGCGCGGCGTCGCCGGCCTCGGCCAGGGCGCGCTCGTGCATCGGGTTGACGGTGACGCGGTGGGTGGTGGCCGGGTTCAGCGCGACACGCCAGGTGCCGTCGGCGTGCCAGGCGACCACGTCCGGCAGGACATGGCCCAGATCCTGCGGCTGCAGGCTGTCGCCGGGGCGCGGCTGCAGCGACAGGATCAGCCGCACCGCCTCGCGCACGTCGTCGGTCTCGGCGTCGAGCTGGCGACCGAGCAGGGCGTAGTCGTGGCTGGCGAGCAGGTCGAGGTCGCCGGCGAGGATGCGCCCGGCCAGGTGGCGGCCGGGCACGCGGCCGGGCAGGTCGCTCAGCTGCGCCTGCAGGCACTCGCGCAGGTCGCAGGCGCCGAGGCCACCCGGGTCGCCATGCAGCAGGCGCTGGCGGACGGCTTCGGCCTGCGCCACTGACAGGCCCAGCCGGGCGCTGGCCAGTTGCTGCAGGGTGTCGAGCGGGCCGTCCAGGTAGCCGGCATCGTCGCAGTGTTCCAGCCAGAACGCGGCCGCCGCCAGTTCCGCCGCCGGCAGTTCCAGGGCCAGCCGCTGCAACACGCGCAGGTGCGGATCGGTCGACTCGCCCGCGGCGATGCGCTGCATGCGGTCGTCTTCGCCGTCGTTCCAGCCGGCGGCCGGGATGTCCCACATCGAGGATTCGGGCAGTTCGTCGAATGCCGCGGTTTCCAGCGCCGCATCCTCGTGCTTCACCACCGGCTCGATCACGCCCTCGGCCTCTTCCAGCTCGAGCAATGGATTGGTCTCCAGCGCGCGGCGGATTTCCAGTTCCAGTTGCATGCCATCGAGCTGCAGCAGCCGGATCGACTGCAGCAGTTGCGGGGTCAGATGCAGTTGCTGGCCCAGTTGGGCGGAAACGGTCGGCTTCATGCGGACTTCCTCGGTTCGGCGCCAACCCTCTGGCGCCCGTGGAACGCATAGTGCTTGTCGCCCGACGGTAACAGAATCGGGGGGTTCCTGAGTAGGGTAGTCAAATTCCCGACAGGGTGTCAGGGATTTCCCGACATGCGGCGCGTGGGCGCCGGACAGTCGACGGCGAAATGCCTGATGCAGCGGGGTCCGGCGGAAGCGTCACGCCTGCTGACCGATTAAGGCAAGCGCCATGCCAATGTCCCGTGTCGGGATGCCGTCCCCAGTTCAACTCAGCTCGCCCTGATGGCGTGCGGCCAGCAGGACCAGATCGTTGGCGCGGCGGCAGCCCAGCGATTCCATCATCCGCGCGCGGTGGGTCTCGACGGTCTTGACGCTGATGCCCAGGTCCGAGGCGATTTCCTTGTTGCTCTGGCCGCGGCCGATCTGGCGCAGGATCTCGCGCTGTCGCGGCGACAGTGCGGCGATGCCGACCGGGCGCTCGCGGCCGAGCATCGGCGCGATCATCTTGGAGGAGATCTGCGGGCTCAGGAACACCTGGTTGGCGCTGGCCGCGCGCAACGCCAGCTCCAGCTCCAGCGGGGCGGCGTCCTTGACCACGAAGCCGGTGGCGCCGCGGTCCAGCGCATCGCGCACATGCACCGGGTCGTCGTGCATCGACATCATCACCACCCGGGTCTTGGGCGAGCTGTGCAGCACGTCGGTGAGCGCGTCCAGGCCGCTGCGCCCCGGCAGGGACAGGTCCATCAGCACCAGGTCGGGGCGGTGCAGGGTGGCCAGGTCCACGGCCTGTTGCGCGTTGCTGGCCTCGGCGACCACGTCGACGTCCGCAAACGTCTGCAGCAGCCGGCTCAGGCCGGCGCGTACCAGGGTGTGATCGTCGACGATGATGACTCGCACAGTGCAGGTCCTTCTATTCAGAGCCGCACATTAGCCGAGCCGCCCGCCGCCGCCAACCTCGCCGCGACGGTCCGGGGGGGCGGTGTGCCGGCTCAGCGCGCGCGCCGGCTGTCGGCGATCTGCCGGCGGTGCAGCCGGAACAGGTGGCGTTCCAGGGCCTCTTCCAGGCCCGGCGGCTGTGTCTCGAACCGTAGCCAAAGTTGCACGACGCCCGCGGTGGCGGCCTCGGCCAGCACCCGCACCGGCAGTTCTAGGTGGTCCGGGAGCCAGTCCGAGGGCTGCAGGCGCAGTAGGCCGGCGGCGCCGGCCGTGGCGCCCGAGCGCGCGCCCAACTCCAGCCGTACGCCCCGGCGCGACCAGCACAGCGGCCGCAGCGGCAGGGCATCCTCGTGCTGGCGGGCCAGCCGGCCCAGCAGCACCAGCATCAGGTCGAGCTTGGCCTCCATCCGCTGGGTCTGCGCGGTGGACTCGCTGCGGTCGTCGCTGCCGTCCTCGCCACGCAGATCCTCGATCTGCGCCAGGCTGCGCAACAGCGCTTCGCCGGCAGCGAGCCGGCCGGCGCCGTTGCCCAGGCGGAAATCCGCCGGCAGCGCCAGTTCGCAACTGAGGGTGTCGTGGAACAGCTCGGCGTCGGCCGGGTGCTGCGCCGCGCCGTCCGAGCCGGTGTTCATCCCAGCAGTCCGGCCTGCGAGTAGAGCCGCGCGGCGTGGCTGGACTGGCGGCTGCTGCGCAGCCAGGCCGCGGCATGGTCGCGCTCCATGCGCATCTGCGCGGTCACCGCCTGCTGCAGGGCCAGCAACGGCTTCAATGCCTCGCGCGAGCGGTCGGCGCCGTCCTGCTGCAGATACGCCTGCAGGTGCCGCGCGTGGTCGGCGACCATGGCCTGGGCCAGCGCGTAGTCGTCGCCACGCAGGACCTCGCGCAACTCGTGCAGGTCGTTGTGCAGGTCGGCGAGCTGGATGTTCACGACGCGTTCGCCGTGGCCAGTTCGCGCTGCTGCGCGGGAATGGCGGCCCAGGCCGCGTCGATCTCGCTGAGCAGTTCCAGCGCTTCGGTCAGCGCGGCGTCGTCGTTGTGCAGGTTGGCTTCGGTCAGCCGGTGCATCACGTAGTCGTAGAGCGCCGACAGATTGCCGGCGATCTCGCCGCCGGCCTCGTGGTCGAGCGAGCCGTTGAGATGGCCGACGATGGCGCAGGCCTCGCCGATCGCCTTGCCCTTGCGTGCCTGGTCGCCCTGCGCGAGACAGGCCTGGGCCTGACGGATGCGCTGGCAGGCGCCGGCGAACAGCATGGCGACCAGCTTGTGCGGATCGGCATCGGTGACGCTGGTGGAAATGCCCATCTTGCGATATTGCTCGGCGTACTGGCGGCTGGAACCGTACATGGAAAACTCCTCGGGTGGATCGGCTGGCCTCCGCGCCGCGCCGGTGAGCGGCGACGCTGCGGTTGCTGCGGCCAATCCGTAATGACTGTCGATACTCTTTCTATCGGCCGCCACGCGTCTCGACTTGAGTCGCGCGGCCGCGCGCGCGTCAGCTGAACTGCTTGGTCAGGCTGTCGCTCACGCCCTGCATCTGGGTGACCAACTGGTTCATTGCGGTGAAGCGTGCGGTGTACTGATCGGTCAGGGTCTGCATGCGCTTGTCGAGATCGCTGAGCTGGTCGGTCAGGTCGGAGATGTGCTTGTTGAGCGAGTTGGTGCGCTGGGTCAGGGTGCCGCTGGTGCTGTCCAGGTTGCTCTTCAGCAGCGTGCTCATGCCGGTACCGAAACTGCCGTTGTTGCCGAGCAGGGTCTTGGCCGCCGACGGATCGGCGGCCGCCGCGGTGTCGAACTTGGCGCTGTCGAAGCTCATCACCCCGTCCTTGTCGATGGTCACGCCCATCGCCATCAGGCCGCTCACGTTGTCGCTGACCAGCCGGCGCAGCGACTGCTGCAGGCCGCGCACCATCGCATCGCCGGTCATCGGCGAGGCCTTCTTGTTGGTGGCGTCGTAGGCGCTGGACGACTTGAGCACGCTGTTGGCGGAGTTGTAGGCGCTGACCAGGGCAGTCAGATTGGCCTTCAGCGGGGTGTTGTCGTTGGTGATGTTGAGATTGAAGCTGGTGCCGGCCACCGCCTTGGTGAGATTGATCGCCACGCCGGGTACCAGATCGGCGATGGTGTTGCTGCTGGAGGTGCGCTGGAAGCCGTCCACCTTCACCACCGCGTCGGCGGCGGCGATGGTCTGGGTCAGCCCGCCGTTGTTGCCGGGCGGGTAGGTGAGCTTGGCCAGGCCGCCGTCGCCGCCGGACGTGGTGATGGTCAGGGCGCCCTTGGTGCCGGTGTCGACCGCGTTGAGCACCAGATGGTCGCCATCGTCGGCGGTGACCACGCTGGCGGTCACGCCGGCACCGTTGGCGGCCTTGTTGATGAAGGCCGCCACGTCGCTGAGCTTGCTGCCGGCATCGACGTTGATGTTGAGCGTGGTGCTGCCGTAGGCGATGGTCAGGGTGCCGCCACCGACGACGGCGCCGCTGGCATAGGCCGACGAGGTCAGTTTCTGGGACTGCGCCAGTTTCACCACCTCGATGCCGTACCTGCCGGCGTTGGCGCTGGAGGTCACGGTGGCGGTATAGCCGGCGCCGTCGTCGATGGTCGCCTTGTAGGCGCCCTTGTCGGCGCTGTCGGACACCGTGCTCATCGCCGTCTGCAGGTTGGACAGCGCGCTCTTGATCGTGCTCAAGGACGACAGTTGCGCGCTGGAGGCGGTACCGTCGCGGTTGATCCGGTCTTCCTGCGGCTGGCGTTCCTTCGCCACCAGTTTGGCGACGAAGCTGGGAATGTCCAGGCCTGAGCCGATTCCAGTGGTGGACATGGTGGCGGTCCTTGAGGTGGCCGGCACGCGGTGCGCCAGCGGCTGAGGGGAGTATCGGCGTGCGGGAACGCTTCTTGAGCGTCGTCCGCGCGCCAGTGCGGCTCCGGTGGTGATGCAAATCCTGTGCCGGCTCCGCATGCGTCAAAAAAAAGCCCCTCCTTGCGGAGGGGCCCGGTGGTGCGTTGCGTCTTGCCGCGCTTAGCCCTGGAGCAGGCTCAGCACGCTCTGCGGCGCCTGCTTGGCCTGGGCCAGCATGGCGGTGCCGGCCTGCTGCAGGATCTGCGTGCGGGTCAGCTCGGCGGTTTCCTTGGCGTAGTCGGTGTCGCGGATGCGGCTGCGCGAGGCCGACAGGTTCTCCGAGGTGGAGCTCAGGTTGGCGATGG
>NZ_CAXYKF010000003.1:0-66352 GCF_964278005.1 uncultured Xanthomonas sp. | reverse complement strand
GCCGTTGCCGTTGCTCCGGCTTTTGACTTGCCGGGTTCCCTTCCGAAGCGGCGGCCGGCCCGGGGAAAAACCCCGAAGGGGCGGCGCACATGGATGTGCGCCGTTCGCGGCAGGGGCAGGATGCCCCTTCCGCGAATCCCCGGGCTGGACGCGGACCCGGAGCGCGTTAGCGCGCAGGGCGCGAGGCAGGGTGTGCTTTCTTTTGGTTACTTTTATTTGCACAAGCAAAGAAAAGTGACTCGCCGCAAGGCGAAAGCTCTCGCTGTCGCTTGAGATTTGTAAATCAAACGCGAAGAACCTGGAAGTCAACTGTCCTACAGGTGCGAGCGCGGGATTCACGCAGCACGATGAGTGCAGTTACTTCTGCAGCAGCGGCAGCTTGTTCGGCTTGCCGTCCCACTCGGCGGCGTCGGGCAGCGGTTCCTGGCGCGTGGTCAGCACCGGCCAGGCCTTGGCCAGTTCCGCGTTGAGTGCGACGAAGCTTTCCTGGCCGGCCGGCACGTCGTCTTCGGGGTAGATGGCGTTGGCCGGGCATTCCGGCTCGCACAGCGTGCAGTCGATGCACTCGTCCGGATCGATCACCAGGAAGTTCGGGCCGGCGTGGAAGCAATCCACGGGGCACACTTCCACGCAGTCGGTGTATTTGCACTTGATGCAGTTTTCGGTGACGACGAAAGGCATGGCGGGATCCGGCGATTAACCCGGTAATTCTAATGCAAAGCGGCCGCCGCCGCCGTGTGTGCGGGCCAGCGGGGCAGAAGGCGGGCGGCGCGCGCGGCTCAGCCGGCCAGGCCGCCGTGCTGCTGTGCCAGCCGATACAGGCCGCGCGCGGCCAGATCCTCGGGGTGGGTGCGCACGCGGCTGCCGAGCGCGGCCAGCGCATGTGCGTAGCGCGCCAGCAGGCCGCTGCCGCCGACCAGGTGCACCACCGGCGGCAAGACGGGGTGCGCGCGCAGTTCGTGGCCGATCAGCAGGCCGGACAGGTAGGACGGTGCCGCGGCGGCGCTCAGGCGTTCGAACAGGCCCAGGCTGCGTACGCCGAACAGATGGTGCAGCACCCCGCCGGGGTCGCCGCTGCGCTGCACGCCGGCGTCGAACGCGGCCGCATCGAAGACGCCGTCGTCGGCGTCCATCAGCCGCGCCAGCAGGCTGTGCGTGCGCAGCAGTGCGTACAGTTCGCCGGTCATCATCGTCGCCAGCGAGGCGATGCGCCCGTCCTGCAGGGTCACCCACTTGCTGTGGGTGCCGGGCAGGCAGACGTGGTGGATCTCGGTCGTCTGCGGTTCCTGCGCGAGCAACGCGAGCAGGCCGATCAGTTGGGTCTCCTCGCCGCGCATCACGTCCGGCACGGCGTCGGCGTCGCTGGCCACGCCGGGCACGAACCACAGCGTGCGGCCGGGCAGGGCCGGATCCTGTAGCGGCTGCATCGCCGCGGCCAGGGCGGCGGCGTCGGCCGGGCAGGGCGCGTACGGCAGTTCGATCCAGCCGTTGCGGCTACCGATCATCCCGCACAGGACGACGTCGCCGTCCCAGCCGTCGATCAGGGCGGCCAGGGTTGCGGCGAAGCGGCCCTGGCACGCGGCGATGCCCTGGTCGCTGCGGCGCTGGTCGAGAATGCCGCCGTCGGCGTCGAGCCGATAGCCGCGCAGGCTGCTGGTTCCCCAATCGACGACGATCATGCGCTGGCGATGCGTCCTTCGGGCAGGCCGGCGATGCCGACCGCGGCCACGTACACGCCGCCGGCCTGCGGCGTGCGTGCCAGTTCGTCCTCGCTGTGATCCTGCCGCGAGGTGCTCAGGTACAACGTGCCGCCATCGGCGCCGCCCAGGGCGGGGCAGGTGGGATGCTTGACCGGCAGGGCGACGCGGCGCTCGACGCTGCCGTCGGGGCGGTAGCGCACCACCTGCCAGGCGCGCCATTGCGCGTTCCACAGGTGGCCTTCGGCGTCGACGATGGCGCCGTCCGGCTCGGCGCCGGCATGGTCCAGCTCGGCGAACACGCGGCTGTTGGCGGTGTGCGCGGTATCCGGGTCGTAGTCGCAGCACAGGATGCGCGGCTGCACCGAGTCGCAGTAGTACAGGGTGCGGCCGTCGGCGCTGAAGCAGATCGCGTTGGGAATGGCCACGCCCGGCAACGGCAGGCGGCGCAGGCCGTGGCGCGCCGACCACTGGTAGAAGCTGCCGACCGGCGCCTGGTCCTCGCGCTCGCTCATGGTGCCGAACACGAAGTTGCCGTGGCGGTCGGCGCGGCCGTCGTTGCTGCGGGTGTCGTCGCGCTCCGGTTCCACGTCCGCCAGGTGCTGCAGCGGCAACGCGCCGTCGGTCTCGGCGGCGGCATCCGGATCGGCCGCGTACACGCCCTTGGCCAGCGCCAGCAGCAGGCGGCCGTCGTCGAACAGGCCCAGGCAGCCGGGACGATCGGGCAGGTCCCAATGGCGGCTGACGTTGCTGGACGGATCGTGGCGCCACAGGCGGCGGCCGCTGATGTCGACCCAGAACAGCACGCCGCGGCGTTCGCACCACAGCATGCCTTCGCCATGCGCGCAGCGGCTGTCCACCGCCAGCGTGGCGGTGTGGCGGGGCGGAGTGGACACGCTCATCGGCTCACCACTCGGCGATGCTGCCGTCGGCGTGACGCCAGATGGGGTTGTGCCAGTCGGGTGGGTTGGCGTTGGCATGGCGCAGGCGCTCCTCGTCGATTTCCACGCCGAGGCCCGGTTTGGGCAATGCGGCGATGCTGCCGCCATTGTCGCAGGCGAAGTCGTCCTTGTTGAGCACGTAGTCGAGCAGGTCGGCGCCTTCGTTGTAGTGGATGCCGATGCTCTGTTCCTGCAGCACCGCGTTGTGCGAGACGAAATCCACCTGCAGGCAGGCGGCCAGCGCCACCGGGCCGAGCGGGCAGTGCGGCGCCAGGCCGACCTCGTAGGCCTCGGCCATGCTGGCGATCTTCAGGCATTCGGTGATGCCGCCGGCGTGCGAGAGATCCGGCTGCAGCAGCGACAGGCCGCCGGCCTGCAGCACCGGCTTGAAGTCGAAGCGCGAGAACATGCGCTCGCCGGCCGCCAGCGGGATCGGCGTGGACGCGGCCAGCCGCGGGTAGTACTCGGCCTGCTCGGGCAGCACCGGCTCCTCGACGAACAGCGGCTTGAACGGCTCCAGTTCGCGCAGCAGCACGCGCGCCATCGGCGCGGCGACGCGGCCGTGGAAGTCGATGCCGAAGTCGATGGCGGTGCCGAACGCCTCGCGGATCTGCGCCACCTTGGCCACCGCCGCATCCACCGCGCGCGGGCCGTCGATCAGCTTCATTTCCTCGGTGCCGTTGAACTTGAAGGTGTCGAAGCCGAGGTCGCGGTAACCCTGGATCTGCGCGATGGTCGCCGCCGGGCGGTCGCCGCCGACCCAGCGGTAGGTCTTCATGCGGTCGCGCACGCGCCCGCCGAGCAGTTCGTACACCGGCACGCCCAGCGCCTTGCCCTTGATGTCCCACAGCGCCTGGTCGATGCCGGCGATGGCGCTCATCAGGATCGGGCCGCCGCGGTAGAAGCCGCCGCGGTAGAGCATCTGCCAGATGTCGTTGATCCGTGCCGGATCCTTGCCGATCAGGCTGTCGCCGAGTTCGCGCACCGCGGCCTCGACGCTGCGCGCGCGGCCTTCGATGACCGGCTCGCCCCAGCCGGTGATGCCCTCGTCGGTCTCGATCTTCAGGAACAGCCAGCGCGGCGCGGCGTGGTAGGTGGTGAGGCGGACGATCTTCATGCGCGGTCCAGATAGGCGTGGCGGAAGGCGGCGGCATGCGCCTGGGTCTGTGCGAGCGACTGGCCGGGGCGGTACAGCTCGCCGCCGATGCCGGCGCCGATCGCGCCCGCGCCGAGGTAGTCGTGCAGGGTCTCGGTGTTGACGCCGCCGACCACGAACAGCGGCACCTGCGCCGGCAGCACCGCGCGCAGGGCGCGCACGTGGCCGGGGCCGTAGGTGGCGGCGGGGAACAGCTTGAGCATCTGCGCGCCGGCATCCAGCGCGTCGAATGCCTCGGTGGCGGTGGCGAAGCCGGCCACCACCTGCAGGCCGCGCGCCACCGCGTGGCGGATCACCGGCGGGCGCGTGTTGGGGGTGACGATGAAGCGTGCGCCCAGATCGGCCAGGGCGTCGACGTCGCCGATCTGCAGCACGGTGCCGCCGCCGATCCAGCAGCGCTGCCCGAACGCCTGCGCGGCCGGGCCGATGCTATCGGCCCAGCGCGGCGAGTTGAGCGGGATCTCGATCGCGTCGTAGCCGGCATCGGCCAGCGCCCCGACGTGCGCCAGCGCGTCCTCGGGGGTGAGACCGCGCAGGATCGCGATCAGCGGGAGTCGGAACGGGGAAGCGGCGGACATCGGAATACCTGGCGGAAACGACGGTGACGGAAGCGCCGGGCCAGTGCGGCGCAGCGGCGGGACCGGACGGCGGGGCCGCTGCAGTCCGCGCCATGCGTCGGCGCGCTGGCTCCACCCGACAGCCTCCGCTGCCGGCGGGCCGGTGCCCGACGACGACGGCGCCAGCGGGGGCGCGATGGGCCGTAGCCTGCGCGCGTGAGCTATGCTCTGCAAATGAAATTTTAGGCATATTCTATTCCGCCGCCGAATACGCGGCTCCGCTCCCCCAGGACGCCTGCCCACGATGAATGCCTCTGCCAATCCCTGGTTCAATGCCGCGCGCCTGAAGACCCGGCATCTGTTGCTGCTGCTGCAGTTGCACGAGCATCGCTCGGTGCTGCGCGCGGCCGAGGCGGCCAGCATGACCCAGCCGGCGGCGTCCAAGCTGCTGGCGGAAATGGAGGACCTGCTGGGGGTGAAGCTGTTCGAGCGCCACGCGCGCGGGGTCGAGCCGACCTGGTACGGGCAGGTGCTGATCCGCCGCGCGCGTGCGGCGATGTCGGAGATCGGCCGCGCCCAGGAAGAGATCGCGGCGCTGTGCGAGGGGCGCATGGGCCAGGTCTCGATCGGCACCGTGGTCAATCCGGGCACCAACCTGGTGCCGCAGGCCATCGCCGAGGTCAAGCGCGAGTTTCCCGGCATCCTGGTGCGGGTGGAGATGGACTACAGCCGGCCGCTGGTGGCCAAGCTGCTCGATGGTCAGCTCGACATCGTGATCGGGCGCATCCTCGGGCCCTATGGTGCCGAGGCGCTGGAGTTCGAGCCGCTGGCCGACGAGCCGCACTCGGTGATCGCCCGCGCCGGCCACCCGCTGTCCACCCGCGCCGACCTGCGCCATGCCGACCTGGCCCGCTACGGCTGGGTGCTGCCGCCGGCCGACAGCGTGCTGCGCGCGCGCCTGGACGCGATGTTTTTGGAGCATGCGGTGCCGGCGCCGCAGAACGTCATCGAGACCTCGTCGCTGCCGGTGATGACCAGCCTGCTGCGCGGCAGCGACCTGCTGGCCGCGCTGCCGGCCGAGGCGGTGGCGCCGTATGTGCAGGCCAAGCTGCTGACCGTGTTGCCGATCACGCTGGGCGTGCGCATGGAATCGTTCGGCATCGTGCGCCGCCGCGACTATCTGTTGCCGCCTGGCGCCGAACGCGTGTTGCTGGCGTTGCGCAATGCGGCCAAGCGGCTGTATCCCGAGCGGGCGGCGAGCGTTTGAATGTCGTCGCAGGCGCTGCCATGTCGCAGACGGACGATTTCGTAGACATGCCGTGGTGCGCATCCCGCTAGTCGGGAATCGCATAGCTTGACGGGAATTTTTCATTTGTTTCACGCCAAGTGCATTCCTAGTCTCGGCCGATCGCGGTAGCGACCGACCTGCCACTCTGCGCAGCGGCGCCATCCGATACGGCAGCGGCTGAGACCGGCGCCGTCACAACTCGCAGGACGGCGCCCTGGTGCGACCGTCGCCCGTGTCTGTGTGCATGTCTCCTGGGAGGGAAACCGCATGGCATCGCAGCATTCTTGTGGTCCGGCTCTGCCGACCGCAGCGTCACGTCGTCCCCGTGTTTTGCCGCGTTCGCTCATCGTGCTGAGCATCGGCCTGCTGCTCAGCGCACAGGCACTGGCGCAGGAGGCGGAGTCTGCGAGCGCACCGCCTGCCGCGCGCAAGAAGGGCGACCCGGTGACCCAGCTCGATGCGGTCGAGGTCAAGGGCGTGCGCGGCAGCCTGATCAAGTCGCAGTCGATCAAGCACGATGCCGAGCAGATCGTCGATTCGGTCAGCGCCGAGGACATCGGTGCATTGCCGGACCGCAGCGTCACCGAGACCCTGCAGCGGGTCAGCGGCGTGACCATCGATCACTTCATGGCGCGCAACGACCCGGACCACTTCTCGGCCGAAGGCAGTGGGGTGATGATCCGTGGCATGACCCAGGTGCGCGGCGAACTCAACGGCCGCGACAGCTTCAGCGCCGCCAGCGGACGCGGGCTCAGCTTCGAGGACGTGCCGGCCGAACTGATGGCCGGCGTGGACGTTTACAAGAACCCCTCGGCGGAGATCATCGAAGGCGGCCTCGGCGGCACGGTCAACCTGCGCACGCGCATGCCGTTCGACCAGCCGGGCCGGGTCATCGGCTTCACCGCCGACGTCAACTACGGCGACCTGAGCAAGACCTACAAGCCGTCGGGCTCGTTCCTGTTCAGCGATCGCTGGAACACCGGCCTGGGCGAAATGGGCTTCATGCTCGATGTGGCGCACTCGGAACTGGCCACGCGCAGCGACGGCATCCAGGTGGAACCGTTCGTGCGCCGCACCGATCCCGCGTTGCTGGCCGGCACCAGCTTCGACAAGGTCTACGTGCCCGGTGGCGTCAACTGGCGGCAGCTGGAGTTCGAACGCAAGCGCAAGGGCGTGGCGGCCGCCTTCCAGTGGCGGCCCAGCGACGCCACCGACCTCTACGTGCAATACCTGCGCTCGTCCTACGACATGAACTGGCAGGAGCGCGCGGCGTTCTTCAACGACGACACCAACGCCATCGCGCCGGCACCCGGCACCACCTTCACCTACGACGACGCAGGCCGTTTCGTCAGCGGGTCGCCGGCGTCCAGTTCCTGGCGCGGCAACGTCACCGGCAACGACGGCGTGCGCTTCTACACCGACAACCGCTACGCCCGGCAGAGCACCACCACCTCCGATCTGTCCGGCGGCTTCACCCATCGTTTGACCGACCGGCTGACCGTGCGCGGCGACATGCAACTGGTGCAGTCGCAGAGCGACACCCTGGATTTCACCCTGTTCAGCTCGATCTATCTGCCGGGCCTGACCTTCGACCTCAGCGGCACGTATCCCGCAGTGACCCTGGCCGACCCGAGCTACACCGCCGACCCCTCCAATTACTTCTGGAGCGCGGCGATGGATCATCTGGCGAAGAACCGCGGCCGCGAACTGGCCACGCGCTTCGACCTGGAGTACAGCTACGACGACAACCCGTGGCTGCGCACCTTCCGTGCCGGCATCCGCGCCACCGACCGCACCCAGACCAACAAGAATTCCGGCTACAACTGGGGCGTGATCAGCGACAACTGGGCGACCATTCCCGGCACCGCCACCGGCCTGGCCGACCTGGCCAGCTACATGACCGCGTCCTCGTCGCTGTATTCCTTTTCGAACCTGCTGCGCGGCAAGGTGCGCGTGCCCAACAACCTGTATTTCCCGCGCAACAGCGCGGTCAAGGACTACGCCGGCACCTCGGCGCTGATCGAGCAGATCGTCGCACTGCGCGGTTATGGCTGGGCGCCGGACCAGTATCAGTTGCAGGACACCAACCGCCAGTTCGAACGCACCCAGGCCGCGTACATGGTGATGTACTTCGGCAACGACACCGCGCTGGGCGTGCCGGTGGACGGCAACATCGGCGTGCGGGTGGTGCAGACCAGGACCGAGGCCTCGGGCTACGGCCAGTATCCGGACCTGTCCGCCACCTCGGCCTCGGATGCGCTCAAGGCCCAGTACTACGGACAGTACTTCCCGAACGACGCGCGCGGCAGCTACACCGACGTGCTGCCGAGCCTGAACCTGCGCTTCAAGTTCTCCGATGCGCTGCAGTTACGCCTTGCCGCGTCCAAGGCGATGGCGCGGCCGGACTACACCCAGTTGCAGCCGTATCTGCTGCTCACCGCCACCGTCAACGACGACGGCTCGCTGAAGGACTGGACCGGCTCCGCCGGCAACCCCAACCTCAAGCCGATGAAGGCCGACCAGTACGACGCCGCGCTGGAGTGGTACTTCGACAGCAGCGACATGATGTACGTGACGCTGTTCTACAAGAGCGTCAAGGACTACTTCTCCAACCAGACCGTCACCGAGAACTACGGCGGCCAGGATTTCCTGGTGACGCGTCCGTACAACATGGACAAGGGCCGCATCCGCGGCTTCGAGTACGGTTACACCCAGTTCTTCGATTCGCTGCCGGGCTGGATGAGCGGCTTCGGCGTCAATGCCAACTTCACCTTCGTCGACAGCAGCGGCGGCGTGAACACGGCCACCGATCCCTACACCAAGACCACCGTGACCGGCGTGGCGCTGCCGCTGGAAGGCCTGTCGCGGCGCAGCTACAACCTCGCCGGCATCTACGAGAAGGGTCCGCTGTCGGTGCGCCTGGCTTACAACTGGCGTTCGCGCTATCTGCTGACCGCCAGCGACGTGTCGACCAAGCTGCCCACCTGGTCGGACGACTACGGCCAGCTCGACGGCTCGGTGTTCTACCGGTTCACGCCGCACCTGCAACTGGGCATCCAGGCCAACAACATCACCAACGCGGAGACCAAGGTGCTGATGGGGCCGACCTCCTACAGCGGTGGCGAGGTCGACCGGCATCTGTACACGCGCAGCTGGTTCGTCAACGATCGTCGCTACTCGCTGGTGCTGCGCGCCAATTGGTAGGCGCGCAGCCGTCTCCGGCGCGCGGTCCGCCTGCGGCGAGGCGGGTGGCTGCCGCCGGTTTTTCCTCCCGACGCAGGAACCGCTCATGGCAAGACCGCTGCATCCCACCGTTCGCCTGGCGCTGCTGGCGCTGGCGTTCGCGTCATGGCCGGCCGCGGCGGAACTGCAACTGCCGTTGCTGTTCGCCGACGGCGCCGTCCTGCAGCGCGATGCACCGATTCCGGTCTGGGGTTGGGCCACGCCTGGCGCACGCATCCAGGTGCGCCTGGACGGTGCCAGCGCCAGTGCGGTCGCAGGCCGCGATGGCCGCTGGCGACTGCAGTTGCCGGCGCATGCGGCCGGTGGCCCGTACGTGCTGGAGGTGCAGGGCGACGGCAGCCAGCGGCGCGTCGGCGACGTGCTGATCGGCGACGTGTGGCTGGCCAGCGGCCAGTCCAACATGGAGTGGCCGCTGGCGCAGGCGCGCGACGGCGCACGCGAAGTGGCGGCGGCCATGGATCCGCAACTGCGCAACTTCAAGGTGCCCAAGGCCTGGGCGGCGCAGCCACAGCCGCGGCTGCCCGGGGGCAGCTGGGTCGCGGCCACGCCGGCCACTGCCGGCGCGTTCTCGGCTGTGGCGTATTTCTTCGCGCGCGAGCTGCGCCAGCGCACCGGCGTGCCGATCGGCATCATCGACAGCACCTGGGGCGGCAGCGCGATCGAGGCCTGGATGGACGCGGCCTCGCCGGGCGTGGACGCGGCGCAGGTGCGCACGCGCATCGCGCAGATGCAGGCCAAGGACGCACAGGACCTCGGCGAGACCCGAAAGCGCCTGGCGCGCTGGCCACAGCCGACCACCGTGGATGCGGATGCCGGCTGGGCCGCTGCCGACCTGGACGACCGCGACTGGGACCGCCAGCCGCTGCCGGGGCTGTGGGAGCAGCATGGCTACGTCGGCATGGACGGCGTCGCCTGGTACCGCACCACCTTTACCCTCAGTGCAGCCGAAGCCAAGGCCGGCGCGGTCGTGGGCATCGGCCCGGCCGACGATGCCGATACCACCTACGTCAACGGCGTGGAGGTCGGCCACACCGAAGGGCGCTACACCGAGCCGCGCCGCTACCACTTGCCGCCGGCAGCGCTGCGCGCCGGCGTCAACCACATCGCGATCCGCATCCTGGATACCGGCGGCTTCGGCGGCATCCCCGGCGATGCGGTGGCGTTCTTCGTGCAGCCCGACGGCGGCCAGCCGCGCTCGCTGGCCGGCGACTGGCAGTTCCGCCCGGGCAAGGTGACGTTGGCCGCCAACGACGACAAGAACCAGGTGCCGACGCTGCTGTACAACGCGATGATCCATCCCTTGCAGCCGTTCCCGGTCAAGGGCGTGATCTGGTACCAGGGCGAGAGCAACGCCTACCCGTATGGCGCGCTGCGCTACCGCGAGCAGTTCGCGTCGCTGATCGGGCGCTGGCGGCAGGAGCGCGGACAGCCGCAGCTGCCGTTCCTGTGGGTGCAACTGGCCAACTGGAAGGCCGGCAACGACCAGGGCGACTTGAGTCCGTGGGCGCAACTGCGCGAATCGCAGACCAGGACGCTGGCGCTGCCGGCCACCGGGCAGGCGGTGACCATCGACATCGGCACGCCGGACAACATCCATCCCCCCAACAAGCAGGACGTGGGGCATCGCCTGGCGCTGGTCGCACGCCACGTGGCCTACGGCGAAACCCTGGTCTACAGCGCGCCGGTGTTCGCGCGCGCCACGTTCGCCGATGGCCAGGCGCGGGTGATGTTCGACCTGATGGGCAGCACCCTGGCGGTGCGCGGCGGCGGCAGCGTGGTGCACGGCTTCGCCCTGGCCGGTGCCGATCGGCGCTTCCATCCGGCGCAGGCACGCATCGAGGGCGACCAGGTGGTGGTCCGCAGCGATGCGGTGCCGCAGCCGCAGGCGCTGCGCTACGCCTGGAGCGAAAACCCCGAGGACGCCAACCTGGTCAACCGCGAGCAGTTGCCGGTGGGCCCGTTCCGCAGCGACGACTGGTGAGGCTGGGCGCCGGCCACGTGCGGAGAATCGGATCGCCGTCGCGCGCGTTGCGCACCGCATGGCGGCTGCCTGTCCTGCTGTCGCTGCTGCTGAGCGGCTGCCAGGCCGCGCCGGATGCGCCGTCGGTTGGTGCGCACACGCCCGCTGCCGCGACATCGGCGCCGACCCAGGCACCGATCCCGCGCCTGGTCAGCACCGACGGCCGTCACGCGCTGTTGGTCGATGGCGCACCGTTCCTGATCCTCGGCGCGCAGGTCAACAACTCCAGCAACTATCCGGCGGCGCTGGCGTGGGTGTGGCCGGCGATCCGCGCGCTGGGGCCGCACACGGTGCAGGTGCCGGTCGCCTGGGAGCAGGTGGAACCGGAAGAGGGCCGCTTCGATTTCTCCTTCGTCGACACGCTGCTGGCGCAGGCGCGCACGCAGCGGGTACGGCTGGTGCTGCTGTGGTTCGGCACCTGGAAGAACAACGGCCCCAACTACGCGCCGCACTGGGTCAAGACCGACGATGCGCGCTTTCCGCGCGTGGTCACGCGCGACGGGCGACGCCTGGGTTCGCTGTCGCCGCTGGCGCCGGCCACGCTGGAGGCCGATCGCAAAGCGTTCGTCGCCGTCATGCGGCATCTGCGCCAGGCCGATCCGCAGCGCACCGTGATCATGGTGCAGGCCGAGAACGAGCCCGGCACCTACGGCAGTGCGCGCGACTTCTCGCCGATGGCGCAGCGCGTGTTCGACGGCCCGGTGCCACAGGCGTTGCTGCAGCGGCTCGGCAAGTCGCCGGGCAGCTGGGCGCAGGTGTTCGGCGCCGATGCCGACGAGATCTTCCATGCCTGGCACATCGCGCACTTCATCGACCGTATCGCCGAGGCCGGCAAGGCCGCGTATCCCTTGCCGATCTACGTCAATGCGGCATTGCGCGGCCCGTTCAATCCCGGCCAGCCCGGGCAGTACGCCAGCGGCGGCCCCACCGATAACGTGCTCGACGTGTGGAAGGCGGCAGCGCCGCACATCGATCTGCTGGCGCCGGACATCTACATGCCCGAGTATCCGCTGTACACCACGGTGCTGCAGCGCTACGCGCGTCCCGACAACGCGCTGTTCGTCGCCGAGACCGGCAACCGCCCCGAGTACGCGCGCTACCTGTATCCGGCGCTGGGCCACGACGGCATCGGCTGGTCGACCTTCGGCATCGACTACAGCGGCTACTCCAACGATCCGCTCGGCGCCAAGCGCGTGGACGCACAGGCACTGGCGCCGTTCGCGCTGGGCTATCGCGCGGTGGGCATGGGCATGCGCGCGTTCGCCCGCGCCGCGGCCGCCGGCAAGCTGCACGGCACCGCCGAGGCGCCGGGCCAGGCGGTGCAGGAGCTGCCGCTCAACGCGCGCTGGAGCGCCACCGTCACCTATGGCGTGCCGCAGTTCTGGTTCCAGGGCGAGCCGCCCGGCAATCCCGCGCCGATCGGTGCGGCGCTGATCGCCGAACTCGGCCCGGACACCTTCCTGATCACCGCCCAGCACGCGCGGGTGACCCTGCATCCGGCCAGCGCCGCGACCGCCAACATGCTCTACGACCGGGTCGAAGAGGGCGTGTACGACGGCGAGCAATGGCGCTTCCGGCGCAACTGGAACGGCGACCAGACCGATTACGGGCTCAACTTCTCCGACGTGCCGCAGTTGCTGCGCGTCACCCTGGCGACTTATTGACCATGCGGCGGCGCCAGACGCGCCATGCCGCGTGACTTCCAAGGGAGTGAACATGCACCACGCCAACCGTTGCCTGCCGCCTTCGTTGCCACGCCTGTTGGCGCTGGCGTTGCTCGCGGTCGCCGCGTCCGCCGCCGCGCAGCAGGTGACCCGCGATGCCGAGGGCGTCACCGTGCATCCCAGCGCCAGGGGCGCGGCGCCGGTACGCCTGCAGGTGATCGACCGCGGCATCGTCCGGGTCAGCGCCGATCCCACCGGCGCGTTTCAGCGCACACCGAGCCTGATGCGGGTGCCGGTGCAGGGCGACACCGGCTTTACGCTGGAGCAGCGCGGCGACACGGTGCAGCTCAAGACCGCGCGGATGACCGCGCAGGTGTCCACCGTCGACGGCCATGTCGGCTTCACCGATGCGCAGGGCACGCCGCTGCTGGCGGAAGTGGCGGGCGGGCGCAGCTTCGCGCCGTTGCAGGTCGAGGGCCGCCACTATCTGAGCGTGCGCCAGCGCTTCGTCTCGCCGCCCGACGAGGCCTTTTACGGGTTCGGCCAGCACCAGCAGGGCTGGATGAACCAGAAGGGCCACGATATCGAACTGCTGCAGAGCAATCTCGACATGGCGGTGCCGTACCTCGTGTCCAGCCGCAACTACGGGATCCTGTGGGACAACAACGCGATCACCCGCTTCGGCGATCCGCGCGGGCTGCAGCCGCTGCCGGCGACGCTGCGCCTGTACGACGCGCACGGCAAGCCCGGTGCGCTGACCGCGCATTACGCGATCGACGGCAAGCCGGTGCTGGAGCGTCGCGAAGCCGACATCGACTATCAGTACATCAAGGACCTGGCGAAATTCCCCGCCGCGGCCAAGCCCGGCGACAAGCGCCGCATGCAGGTGCGCTGGGAAGGCCAGATCGAGGCCGAGCGCGGCGGCACGCATACCTTCTCGCTCTACGCCAGCGAGTACGCCAGGCTGTGGGTCGACGGCAAGCTACTGGTCGACCGCTGGCGGCAGAACTGGAACCCCTGGCACCACGCGTTCGCGCTGCAACTGCAACCCGGCCAGCGGCATACCCTCAAGGTCGAATGGGACCTGGTCGATCCCAGCTACATCGCGCTGCTGCATCGCGACCCGCTGCCGGTGGCCGAAGCCGGCGACCTGTCGTTGTGGTCCGAAGCGGGGCAGATGATCGACTACTACGTCGTCGCCGGCGACAACGCCGACCAGGTCATCGCCGGTTACCGCACGCTGACCGGCAAGGCCGTGTTGCTGCCGAAGTGGGCCTACGGCTTCTGGCAGAGCCGCGAGCGCTACAAGACCCAGGACGAACTGCTCGGCGTGCTGGCCGAGTACCGCCGGCGGCAGTTGCCGATCGACAACATCGTGCTCGACTGGTCGTACTGGCCCGAGAACGCCTGGGGCTCGCACGCCTTCGACCGCGCGCGCTTTCCCGACCCGGACGGCATGGTCAACACGGTGCACGCCAGCCACGCGCAGCTGATGATCTCGGTCTGGCCGAAGTTCTACCCGAGCACGGACCACTACAAGGAACTGGACGCGGCCGGGCACATCTACCGGCGCAACGTCGAGGTGGGCGAGCTGGACTGGATCGGCAAGGGCTACACCAACGCCTTCTACGATCCGTACGCAGCCGACGCGCAGGCGATCTACTGGCGGCAGATCGACGAAAAACTCAACCGCAAGGGCATCGATGCCTGGTGGCTGGATGCCGACGAACCCGACGTGCACTCCAACCTGGACATCGCCGAGCGCAAGGCGCGCACCACCCCGACCGCGCTGGGGCCGTCCACCGAGTTCTTCAATTCCTATCCGCTGCCGCACACCCACGGCGTCTATGCCGGCGACCGCGCCGCCGACGGCAAGCGCGTGTTCATCCTCTCGCGCAAAGGCTACGCCGGCATCCAGCGCAACGCCGTGGCGGTGTGGAGCGGCGACATCGCCTCGCGCTGGGAGGACATGCGTGAGCAGATCTCCGCCGGCGTCAACCTGTCGATGTCGGGCCTGCCGAACTGGACCTTCGACATCGGCGGCTTCGCCGTGGAGAAGCGCTACGAAACCCAGGACCCGGCGCACCTGCCCGAGTGGCGCGAACTCAACACGCGCTGGTTCCAGTTCGGCGCCTTCGTGCCGCTGTTCCGCTCGCACGGCCAGTTCCCGTACCGCGAGATCTGGAACATCGCGCCGGAAGGCACGCCGTACTACGTCAGCATGGCCTACTACAGCCGCCTGCGCTACGCGCTGCTGCCCTACATCTACACGCTCGCCGGCGACACCTATCACCACGACGGGGTGATGATGCGCGGCCTGCCGATGGACTTCCCGCACGACCCCAAGGTCGCCGACATCGACGACGAGTACCTGTTCGGCCCAGCGTTCCTGGTCGCGCCGGTGACCCGCTTCGGTGCGACCTCGCGCAAGGTCTACCTGCCGGCGGGCACCGACTGGATCGACTTCAACAGCGGCGCGCGCCACGCCGGCGGCCAGACCATCGACGCCGCCGCGCCGCTGCAGCGCATGCCGCTGTTCGTGCGCGCCGGCGCCATCGTGCCGATGACCCAAGTGCAGCAGTACGTCGACCAGATTCCGGATGCGCCGCTGACCGTGGTGGTCTATACCGGCGCCGACGGCCGTTTCTCGCTGTACGAGGATGACGGCACCGGCTACGGCTACGAGCAGGGCGAGTTCAGCCGCATCCCGCTGCAGTGGGACCAGGCCAGCGGCGTGCTGCGCATCGGCGCGCGCGAGGGGCGCTGGCCGGGCATGCAGGACCGGCGCACCATCCATGTGCGCTTCGTCGATGGCCCACGCGACGATGCCGGCGCACTCGAACCCGCGGCCGACGCCAGCGTGGAGTATCGCGGCCAGCCACTGGAGGTGCCGCGCAAGTCGACCGGCCATGCCGTCGCGGCGCGGGCTGGATGAGTCTGGGATGGCGCGTGAGATGGTGCCAGCGTTGGTTGCCCCATGCTGGCGGTCGTGGCGTGCCGACTGGGTCGCGATGCAGCGAAATAGGCGCGCTACGCCCGTACCCTCATCCGCCCCTGCGGGGCACCTTCCCCCAATCGGAGAAGGGATGCGTGTTCACACGCGTGGGCGTGATTGTGACGGTGACAACGAAGCAGCCGCGGTGCGCTTAAGCCCCTCTCCCCCCGGGAGAGGGGTTGGGGTGAGGGTACGGAGCGCAGCGCTTCATCCGCTCCCTGGGGTACTTCCCCCGAAGAGGGCCATGGTCGACGGGGAGAAGGGATGCATCGAATGCGCTCCGGTACAACATGCTCCCGCCTTGCGCGCAGGTTTGATGCAGCGCATCAAGATGGCGCCGTGTGTAGACACATCCTGCGCAGAGCCGAGACTGCGCCAGTCGTCATCGTGTCGCGGATGCGACGGGCCATCACTGCGCGCAGTGACATCCGTTGGCTCGATCCTTGTCCTGCTTCTGCATGCGTTGACCGTGAATTGGCTGCAGGGTGGCTGGGTCCGGTGCGTGCGTACGCCATCGCCCGGGCCGCGCTGGCAGCGCGCGGCACTCAGCGTCATCATGCTTCGCTGCGTGATGCGTGCGGTGCGCACTACACTCGGCGACACGGCGGGTGGTCCCCGCACGCCGGCCTTTCTCCTGGAGCGATGATGGAACTGGGTGTGTGCACGATGTGGCGGGTAGGGCAATGAGTCTGTACATCGGCCTGGACGTGGGCACGCAGAGCGTCAAGCTGCTCGCCTACGATGCCGACAGCCGGCAGGTGGTGGCCACTCAAGGCCATGCGCTGGACCTGATCAGCCGTGACGACGGTACCCGCGAGCAGCAGGCGCAGTGGTGGATCGACGGCATCGTCGCCTGCTTCGCCGCGCTCAGCGCCGAACAGCGGGCGCAGGTGCGGGCCATCGCAGTGTCCGGACAGCAGCACGGCTTCGTGCCGCTGGACGCGCAGGGCCAGGTCACCGCGCCGGTGAAGCTGTGGTGCGACACCAGCACCCAGCGCGAGTGCGAGGAGATCATGGAGGCGGTCGGCGGCGCGCAGCGCTGCGTGGAGCTGGCCGGCAATCCGATCCTGGCCGGCTACACGGCCTCCAAGCTGCCGTGGACGCGCAAGCATCGTCCCGATGCCTACGCGGCGATGACGACGGTGCTGCTGCCGCACGACTACGTCAACTTCTGGCTCACCGGCGAGCGCTACGCCGAAGTCGGCGACGCCTCCGGCAGCGGCTGGCTGGACGTGCGCACCCGGCAATGGTCGGCGCCGCTGCTGCAGGCGATCGATCCGCAGCGCGACCTGGCTGCGGCGCTGCCGCCGCTGGTGCCGACCGAAAGCAGCTTCCTTCTCTCCGCCGTCGTGGCGCAGACCTTGGGCCTGCCGCGCGAGGTGCGCGTGGCCACCGGCGGCGGCGACAACATGATGGCGGCGATCGGCACCGGCAACGTGGTGCCAGGACGCCTGAGCATGAGCCTGGGTACCTCCGGCACGCTGTTCGCCTACGCCGAGCGTCCGGTGGTGGATCCGGATGCACGCTGGGCCGCCTTCTGCTCTTCCAGCGGCGGCTGGCTGCCGCTGATCTGCACCATGAACTGCACGGTCGCCACCGAGATCATCGCGCGTCTGTTCGGCATCAAGACCGGGCAGGGCGAGGCCTTGCTCGCGGCCACGGCGCCCGGCGCCGACGGACTGGTGCTGCTGCCGTTCTTCAACGGCGAACGCACCCCGAACCTGCCGGCGGCGCGCGGTTGCCTGACCGGCATGGACCTGCACAACACCACGCCGGCGCATTTATATCGCGCGGCGATGGAGGGCGCCAGCTACAGCCTGCGCAACGGTTTCGACGCCTTCGTCGACGCCGGGCTGCAGTTCGATGCGATCTCCCTCACCGGCGGCGGCAGCAACAGCGCCGGCTGGCGCCAGCTCATCGCCGACTTGTTCGGGCTTCCGGTGCACGTGCCGGCGCAGGCCGAGGGCGCGGCATTCGGCGCCGCGCTGCAGGCGCTGTGGGCCGACGGCTGGGCGCAGGGCGAGCGCGCCAGCCTGGCCGAGGTGGTGCTGCAGCACCAGCAGGACGATGCGACGCGCTCCGCGCAGCCGGATGCGCAGCGCGGCGCGCAGTACCAGGCGCACTACCAGACCTTCCAGCGGCATCTGCAGGCCATCGGCCCGCTGTACGCCGCGTGATTCCCTTTCCCCCGCAACGCACCAGGACTTCGTGATGAGCACTTCCGTCTACACCGGCGCCAAGGAATACTTCCCGGGCATCGGTCGCATTCCGTTCGAGGGCAAGGCCTCGGACAATCCGTTGGCGTTCAAGGTCTACGACGCCGGCAAGCGCATCGGCGACAAGACCATGGCCGAGCACCTGCGCTTCGCCGTGGCCTACTGGCACAGCTTCTGCGGCAACGGCGCCGATCCGTTCGGCCCCGGCACCCGCGCCTATCCCTGGGACGCCGGCAGCGATGCGCTGGGCCGCGCCGAGGCCAAGGCCGATGCCGCGTTCGAGTTCTTCACCAAGCTCGGCGTGCCGTACTACTGCTTCCACGACGTGGACCTGGCGCCGGACGCCGAGGACATCGGCCAGTACGAAAAGAACCTCAAGCACATGGTCGGCATCGCCAGGCAGCGCCAGGCCGACACCGGGGTCAAGCTGCTGTGGGGCACCGCCAACCTGTTCTCGCACCCGCGCTACATGAACGGCGCGGCGACCAACCCGGACTTCGACGTGGTCGCGCGTGCGGCGGTGCAGGTCAAGGCGGCGCTGGAGGCGACCGTGGAACTGGGCGGCGAGAACTACGTGTTCTGGGGCGGCCGCGAAGGCTACGCCTGCCTGCACAACACGCAGATGCGGCGCGAGCAGGAGCATCTGGCGCGATTCCTGACCCTGGCCCGCGACTACGGGCGCAGCATCGGCTTCAAGGGCAATTTCCTGATCGAGCCCAAGCCGATGGAGCCGATGAAGCACCAGTACGACTTCGACAGCGCCACCGTGGTCGGCTTCCTGCGCCAGCACGGCCTGGACCAGGATTTCAAGCTCAACATCGAGGCCAACCACGCCACCCTGTCCGGGCACAGCTTCGAACACGACCTGCAGGTGGCCAGCGACGCCGGCCTGCTCGGCAGCATCGACGCCAACCGCGGCAATCCGCAGAACGGCTGGGACACCGACCAGTTCCCGGTCGACCTGTACGACACCGTGGGCGCGATGCTGGTGGTGCTGCGGCAGGGCGGGCTGGCCCCGGGCGGGCTCAACTTCGACGCCAAGGTGCGCCGCGAGTCGTCCGATCCGCAGGACCTGTTCATCGCCCACATCGGCGGCATGGACGCGTTCGCGCGCGGTCTCGAAGTCGCCCACGCGCTGCTTACCGCCTCGCCGCTGGAGCAGTGGCGCCGCGAGCGCTACGCCAGCTTCGACAGCGGCGCCGGCGCGGCCTTCGCCGCCGGCACGAGCACGCTGGCCGACCTGGCCGCGCACGCCGCGCAGGCCGGCGAGCCGACCCAGCGTAGTGGCCGCCAGGAAGCCTACGAGAACCTGATCAACCAGTACCTGCTGCGCTGAACCGGTGTGCGGCGGCGGCCCGGTGCCGCCGCCGCGCACGCTCCTTCCCGCGCGCCGGCCGTCTCCCTCTTGCACGCCACCAGGTGAACCCATGTCCAGTGTTCCGATCGATCGCCACGCCGATGCCGGCGAGAACACCCGCCTCATCATCCTGATCAGCTGCGTCGCCACCATCGGCGGCTTCCTGTTCGGCTTCGACAGCGGCGTCATCAACGGTACCGTCGATGGCCTCAAGCAGACCTTCCAGTCCAGTTCCGCCGGCACTGGCTTCGAGGTCGCCTCGATGCTGCTGGGCTGCGCGATCGGCGCGTTCCTGGCCGGTTCGCTGGCCGATCGCTGGGGCCGGCGCACGGTGCTGATCGTCTCGGCGGCGCTGTTCCTGCTGTCGGCGCTGGGCGCCGGCGCGGCGCACAACTCGGCGGTGTTCGTGCTGGCGCGGATGATGGGCGGTTTCGCGGTGGGCGCGGCCAGCGTGATGTCGCCGGCCTACATCGCCGAGGTCGCCTCGGCGCGCTACCGCGGGCGCCTGGCCACGGTGCAGCAGATTGCGATCATCGGCGGGCTGTTCTGCGCCTTCCTCAGCAATTATCTGCTGGCCAAGGCCGCCGGCGCGTCCACCGAGGCGCTGTGGCTGGGGCAGCCGGCCTGGCGCTGGATGTTCTGGATGCAGGCGCTGCCGTCCACGGCGTTCCTGCTGCTGTTGCTGGCGATTCCGGAGAGTCCGCGCTTCCTGGTGGCGCGGGGCCGCCGCGAGCAGGCGCTGGCGGTGCTGACCCGGCTGTACGGCGCCAACACGGCGCAGACCAAGCTGACCGAAATCTCCGCCTCGCTGTCGGCCGACCAGCACACGCCGCGGCTGTCGGACCTGGTCAGCAAGGTCACCGGCAAGGTCCGCCCGATCGTATGGATCGGCATCGGCCTGGCCACCTTCCAGCAACTGGTCGGCATCAACGTGGTGTTCTACTACGGCGCGGTGCTGTGGCAGGCGGTGGGTTTCTCCGAGAGCGATGCGTTGTTGATCAACGTGCTGTCCGGTGCGTTGAGCATCGGTGCCTGCCTGATCACTGTGGTGTTGATCGACCGGGTCGGGCGCAAGCCGTTGTTGTGGATCGGCTCGGCCGGCATGGCGGTGTCGCTGGCGCTGGTCACCATCGCCTTCGCCAGCGCCTCGCTGGATGCGGCCGGCAAGCTGGCGCTGTCGCCGGGCATGGGCCGGCTGGCGTTGATCGCCGCCAACGTCTACGTAGTCTTCTTCAACATGTCCTGGGGCCCGGTGATGTGGGTGATGCTGGGCGAGATGTTCCCCAACCAGATCCGCGGTTCCGGCCTGGCGGTGGCCGGTGCGGCGCAGTGGATGTCCAACTTCGCCATCACCGTGACCTTCCCGGTCCTGCTCGGCAGCATCGGCCTGGCCGGCGCCTACGGCATCTACACCGTGGCCGCGTTCCTGTCGGTGTTCTTCGTGCTGCGCTACGTGTACGAGACCAAGGGCAAGGAACTGGAACAGATGCAGGGCTGAGGTCGATACGCACGCGCACGCGGCGCGCGTGCCATCGTTGGATCGGTGTGTCTGTAGCCGAGCGGCTGAAGGTATTGCCGGATCGGTGGTGGCGCTGCGCGTGTCGTACCCTCACCCCAACCCCTCTCCCGGTGGGAGAGGGGCTTTGGACTTTCCCTTCTCCCGCCGGGACCATGGCCCCCTTTTCGGGGTGAAGGTGCCCCGCAGGGGCGGATGAGGGTCTGGGCGAATCCTTGCGAGCAGGTCCGCACAGCCCATAGACGTTCATTGATGTCCTCCCGGCGATGGTGCTGGGCACCCCAACGGCTGAGGTGTGCGATGGGTGATCCCGTGGATACGCACTTCATGTGTTACTTTATAACAATTGTCACTCTGGCTTCCTCGCCGTCCCTCGCTCCCTTGCCGTTCCAGTCGACCCGATGAACCTGCAGATACCCCCGCCGTTGCCCGATGTCGCTGCCGACGAACCTTCGCAGATCGCCGCTCCCCTGAACTGGGTGGGCATGGACGGCATCGCGCTGCCGATCTGTCTGGACATGGGCGAGGGCACGCCTGCGGCACCCGTGCCGGCGCAGGCCGCGCTCGCCGTCGACCTGCCGTCGGCGCAGGTCAAGGGCATTCATATGTCGCGGCTGTACCGCCTCCTCGACGAAAGCGCGCAGCAGCCGCTGTCGCCGTCGCGCCTGTCGCAATTGCTGCGGGCGATGGTGCACAGCCATGCCGACTGCGCCTCGACCGCGGCGCGGGTGTCGCTGCGCCTGGAACTGCTGCGTCGCAGCCCGGCACTGCGCAGCCCGGGGCTGGCCGGATGGCGGGCGTATCCGCTGCGGATCGACGCCGAACTGCGTGGCGGCGTGGTCCGGCTCGGACTCGGCGTGGATCTGCTGTATTCCTCGACCTGCCCGTGTTCGGCGGCGCTGGCGCGGCAACTGCTCAGCGAGGCCTTCGTGCAGCAGCACCCGGAACAGGCCTCGCTATCGCGGGAGGCGGTGGCGGACTGGCTGCTCCGGCACGGCAGTCACGCCACCCCGCATAGCCAGCGCAGCGTGGCCTCGGTGCGGGTCGGCGTGTCGGCGCGCGCGGTGCGCTTCGACGCGGAGGGCGTGATCGCGCTCGCCGAGCAGGCCCTGGCCACGCCGGTGCAGGCGGCGGTGCGGCGCGCCGACGAACAGGCGTTCGCGCGCCGCAACGGCGAGAACCTGATGTACGTGGAGGACGCCGCGCGCCGCCTGCAGCAGGCGCTGGGTGCGCGCTACGCCGAGGTGCAGGTACAGGTGCGGCATCTGGAGAGCCTGCATGCGCACGATGCGGTGGCGGAGACCGCATCGGCGCCGGTGGCGGTCATGGCCGGGGAGGCCGCCCCTGACTTGGCGCAGGCCTGACCGCGGCCTGCGGGTGGTCGGTACGTGCGCACTGATGCCGACCGGATCGCGCACGTCGCCCGGGCCGCCTCGGCGTTCCGGGTAGGCTTGGGTCGGCGTGCCGGCGTCTGCAGCCGTCTGGCCGAGGACGATCGACACCCGCGCAACCAGGAATGAGACGCGTCGGGCGGTGGCCGGCGCCGAAACGCAAAAAACCCCGCCAAGGCGGGGTTTTTGCTGTGTCGCGCTGCAGGCGAGGCGAGGATGGCGCTCCCTAGGGGACTCGAACCCCTGTTTTAGCCTTGAGAGGGCCACGTCCTAACCACTAGACGAAGGGAGCGTTTGGTCGCGTCGATTGCAGCGCGCTAGTATATGGGTCTCGCCGCCCTTCGGCAATCCCGCAACCCGATACGGAAGCGCCATCATCAATCCGCCAGTTCCATCGCCATTCACCCTGCGCGCGATCCCGCGCGATCAGCACCCCATCTCGCGCAAGGACATCAGCCCCAACGCCCTGCGCGTGCTGTACCGGCTGCGCGAGGCCGGCTTCGGCGCCTACCTGGTCGGCGGCGCGGTCCGTGACCTGCTGGTCCAGGTCCAGCCCAAGGACTTCGACGTCGCCACCGACGCCACCCCCGAGCAGGTCAAGCAGTTGTTCCGCAACTGCCGCCTGATCGGCCGCCGCTTCCGCCTGGCGCACGTGGTCTACGGCCGCGAGATCATCGAGGTCGCCACCTTCCGCGCCAATGTCGACGACGGCAGCGGCGACCGCGAGGTGGACAACGGCCGCCTGGTCCGCGACAACGTCTACGGCAGCATCGAGGACGATGCGGTGCGCCGCGACTTCACCTGCAACGCCTTGTACTACGCCATCGAGGACTTCTCGGTGCGGGACTACGTCGGCGGCTTCGAGGATGTGCAGGCGCGGTTGATGAAGCTGATCGGCGACCCCGAGCAGCGCTACCGCGAAGACCCGGTGCGCATGCTGCGTGCGGTGCGCCTGGCGGCCAAGCTCGATTTCGAGATCGAGGCCGGCACCGCCGAACCGATTCCGCGCCTGGCCGGGCTGCTGGCCGAGGCCGCGCCGGCGCGGCTGTTCGAGGAAGTGCTCAAGCTGTTCCTGTCCGGCCATGGCGTGGCCAGCTTCGAGGGCCTGGAGCGGCACGGCCTGCTCGCCGCGCTGTTCCCGGAGAGCGCGGCGGCGCTGCGCTCCAACCGCAGCGGCGCGCTGCGGCGCATGCTGATCGAAGGCCTGCGCAACACCGACAACCGCGTCGCCAACGACGAGCCGGTGTCGCCGGCGTTCCTGTTCGCGCTGCTGCTGTGGCCGGCGTACTGCCGCGCGTTGATGACCCTGCAGAAACAGGGCATGCAGATGGAGGAGGCGCAACGCCGCGCCGCCGACCGGGTGACCCTGCACCAACTCAGCACCGTGGCGCTGCCGCGGCGTTTCTCGCTGCCGATGCAGGAGATCTGGCTGCTGCAGTCGCGTTTCACCTCGCGCCAGCGCAAGCGGGTAGTGCGCACGCTGTCGCATCCGCGCTTCCGCGCCGCGTTCGATTTCCTGATCGTGCGCCAGTCCGCGTCGGACGAGCACGCGGCCGACATCGCCTACTGGCGCGAACTGCAGCAGCAGCCCGGCTACGCGCCGCCGCCGCGCGGCTTCGATCCGGAGGTGGACTACGCCGGCGACGAGCTGGCGTTCGCGCCGCCGGCCGACAGCGAAGAGACCCCCAAGCGCCGCCGGCGCCGGCGCCGCCGCCCGGACGCCGCCACGCCCGTCGAGTGAGCGCCGCGACACCGGCGCCGGTCCGGGCCTGCATCGGCCTGGGCGGCAACCTCGGCGACGCCGCGGCGACCCTGCGCGCGGCCCTGGCCGCGCTCGACACGCTGCCGCAGACCCGCCTGCTGCGCGCCTCGCAGCTGTACCGCAGCCCGGCCTGGGGCCGCGAGGACCAGCCGGACTTCATCAACGCCGCGGCGCTGGTGAGCACCACGCTGCCGGCGCTGGACCTGCTGCAGGCGCTGCTCGACCTGGAACACCGCCACGGCCGCCAGCGCCTGCCCGGCGAGCGTTGGGGCCCGCGCACGCTGGACCTGGACCTGCTGCTGTATGCCGAGGCGGTGATCGACCTGCCGGGGTTGCAGGTGCCGCACCCGTTCCTGCACCAGCGTGCGTTCGTGCTGCTGCCGCTGGCCGAGATCGCCGCCGACGCGGTCATTCCGGGCCATGGAACGGTGCGTGACGCACGCGACCGCATCGAAACCGACGGGATCGCGCCAATCGGTAGATAATGCTCGGCTCATTACCGCAGCACATGAGCTTATGAGCAGTCACGCCGACAGCAAGCCCTGGACCGTTCCCGCCCTGGCCGAGGCCAAGCGCCGCCAGCAGAAGCTGGTGATGCTGACCGCCTACGACGCCGGCTTCGCGCGGACCTTCGACGCCAACGGCGTGGACCTGATCCTGATCGGCGATTCGCTGGGGATGGTGGTGCAGGGCCACGACTCGACCCTGCCGGTGAGCGTGGACGACATCGTCTACCACACCGCCGCGGTGGCGCGGGTGCTGCAGCGCGCGCTGCTGGTGGCCGACCTGCCGTTCCAGTCCGATGCCACCCCCGAGCGCGCCTTGGACGCGTCGACCCGGCTGCTGCAGGCGGGCGCGGAGATGGTCAAGCTCGAGGGCGCCGGCCACAAGCTGGAGGTGATCCGCTTCCTCAGCGAACGCGACATCCCGGTGTGCTCGCACCTGGGCCTGACCCCGCAGTCGGTGCTGACCTTCGGCGGCTACAAGATCCAGGGCCGCGAAGAGGCTGCCGCGGCCAAACTGCTCGCCGACGCCAAGGCGGTCGCCGCGGCCGGCGCCGCGCTGCTGGTACTGGAATGCGTGCCGTCGCCGCTGGCCGCGCGCATCACCGCCGAGATCGACATCCCCACCATCGGCATCGGCGCCGGTCCTGACTGCGACGGCCAGGTGCTGGTGATGCACGACTTCCTCGGCCTGGACAGCGGCCACCGCCGCCCGCGCTTCGTCAAGGATTTCCTGGCCGAAGGCGGTTCCATCGCCGGTGCCGCCCGCGCCTACGCCGACGCGGTCCGCGCCGGCACCTTCCCCGACGCCGAACACGCCTACGCGAAATGATCGAGACCGTCACCGACCTGGCGCGACTGCGCGCCATCGTTTCCGGCTGGAAGCGGCAGGGCCTGCGCGTGGCCTTCGTGCCGACCATGGGCAACCTGCACGCCGGACATTTCTCGCTGGTGATGCTGGCGCGGCAATACGCCGATCGCGTGGTCTCCAGCGTCTTCGTCAATCCGACCCAGTTCGGTCCGAACGAGGATTTCACCCGCTACCCGCGCACGCCCGAGGCCGACACCAGCGGCCTGGAAGGCGCCGGTTGCGACGTGCTGTGGCTGCCGACGGTGGAGAGCATGTATCCGCTGGGCGTGGAGCTGGCGCTGCGCATGCACACCCCGGGCGTCAGCGAAGTGCTGGAAGGCGCCTGCCGGCCCGGCCATTTCGACGGCGTCTGTACCGTGGTCGCGCGCCTGTTCAACCAGGTGCAGCCGGATCTGGCGGCGTTCGGCAAGAAGGACTACCAGCAACTGGCGGTGATCCGGCAGATGGTGGCCGACCTGGCGTTCCCGATCGAGATCCTGGGCGGCGGCATCGTGCGCGAGGCCGACGGCCTGGCGATGAGTTCGCGCAACCAGTACCTGTCGGCCGAGGAGCGGCCGCGTGCCACGCACATCCACCGCACCTTGCTGGCGATGCGCGAGGCCCACCTGGCCGGGCGCCCGCGCGCCGAGGTGGAGGCGGCGGCGACCGCACAGCTGCAGGCGGCCGGGTTCGAGGTCGACTACAGCGTGCTGCGCACGCCCGACCTGAGCGAGCCGCAGGACGGCACCGGCCCGCGCGTGGCGCTGATCGCCGCGCGCCTGGGCCGCACCCGCCTGATCGACAACCTGGAATTCTGAGCGCGGCAGGCCGCGGCACCGTCGTCGTAGCAGCGGCTTCAGCCGCGACCGGGCTTTCCCGCGATCGCCGGTCGCGGCTGAAGCCGCTCCTGCGACGGTTTGAGGCCGCCCCTCACCACCGCCACCTGACCCTCGGCTGCTAAACTGCGCGTCTTTCCTGACCGCAGTCCCGTGCCATGCAACTGAGCCTGTTGAAGACCAAGATCCACCGCGCCACCGTCACCCATTCCGAGCTGAACTACGAAGGCTCGATCGCCATCGACGGGCTGCTGCTGGACGCGACCGGCATCCGCGAATTCGAGCAGGTGCACATCTGGGACGTCACCAACGGCGCGCGCTTCAGCACCTACGCGATCCGCGCCGACGAGGGCAGCGGCATCATCTCGCTCAACGGCGGCGCCGCGCGCCACGTGCAGGTCGGCGACCTGATCATCATCGCCGCCTTCGCCGGCATGAGCGAAGAGGAAGCCGCGCGCTTCCAGCCGACCCTGGTCTATGTGGACGGCGCCAACAAGATCACCCACACCAACCACAGCATCCCAAAGCAGGCCGCATGACACAGTCCACCGGTTTCGACGCACTGCATTCCCACGCCCAGCGCCTGCGCGGGGCGCGCCTTCCCGACCTGCTGGCGGCCGAACCCGGCCGTGCCGAGACGTTGGCGTTGCAGGTCGGACCGCTGTACTTCAATTTCGCCCGGCAGAAATACGACCGCGCCGCGCTCGACGCGCTGCTGGCGCTGGCTGCCGACCACGACCTGGCCGGCGCCTTCCAGCGTCTGTTCCGGGGCGAGACGGTCAACGTCACCGAAGGCCGCGCCGCGCTGCACACCGCGCTGCGCGGCAACCTCACCGACGCGCCGGTGGCCAGCCAGGCCCACGCCAGCGCGCGCGAGGTGCAGCAGCGCATGCGCGCGCTGATCGACGCCCTGGCGCAGACCGAGGTCACCGACATCGTCAGCGTCGGCATCGGCGGCTCCGATCTCGGCCCGCGCCTGGTTGCCGACGCGCTGCGTCCGGTCACCGGCGCGCGCTTCCGCGTGCACTTCGTCTCCAACGTGGACGGCGCAGCGATGCAGCGCACCCTGGCCACGCTGGACCCGGCGCGTACCGCCGGCGTGCTGATCTCCAAGACCTTCGGCACCCAGGAAACCCTGCTCAACGGCCAGATCCTGCGCGACTGGCTGGGCGGCAGCGAGCGCCTGTACGCGGTCAGCGCCAACCCCGAGCGCGCCGCCAAGGCCTTCGACATCGCCGCCGGCCGCGTGCTGCCGATGTGGGACTGGGTGGGTGGCCGCTATTCGCTGTGGTCGGCGGTGGGCTTCCCGATCGCGCTGGCGATCGGCGCCGACGCCTTCGAACAGCTGCTGGAAGGCGCCGCGCAGTTCGACGACCACGCCCTGAACGCGCCGCTGGAGCGCAACGTGGCCGTGCTGCATGGCCTGACCACGCTGTGGAACCGCAACCTGCTCGGCTATGCGACGCAGGCGGTGATGACCTACGACCAGCGCCTGGCGCTGCTGCCGGCCTACCTGCAGCAGCTGGTGATGGAGAGCCTGGGCAAGCGCGTGCGCCTGGACGGCAGCCCGGTCGAGGCCGACACCGTGCCGGTGTGGTGGGGCGGCGCCGGCACCGACGTGCAGCACAGCTTCTTCCAGGCGCTGCACCAGGGCACCAGCATCGTGCCGGCCGACTTCATCGGCTGCATCCGCAACGACGACCCGTACACCGTCAACCACCAGGCGCTGCTGGCCAACCTGCTGGCGCAGACCGAAGCGCTGGCGAACGGGCAGGGCAGCGACGATCCGGCCCGCGACTACCCGGGCGGCCGCCCGAGCACGCTGATCCTGCTCGACGCGCTGACCCCGCAGGCGCTGGGCGCGCTGATCGCGATGTACGAGCACAGCGTGTACGTGCAGTCGGTGGTCTGGGGCATCAACGCCTTCGACCAGTTCGGCGTGGAACTGGGCAAGCAGCTGGCGAGCCAGCTGCTGCCGGCGCTGCAGGGCCAGTCCACCGAGATCGCCGACCCGGTGACGCGCGCGGTGCTGGCGCGGTTGCAGGGCTGACGCGAAGCGAAGCGCACGGGGCCGTTCGCCACCGTGCGTTCGCGAGGAACGATGCGGCCTGCGGGCGTGCATCGCAATGGCAATCTCCGGTCCAGGAAGGAAGCAGGGATGATGAACGCGAAAAGGATGGTGTGTTGGATGTTGCTGCCGGCGGTGCTGAGCCTGGGAGCGTGCCAGCGGCAGGCACCGGAGCAGAATCCGGCCACGGCGGCGCAACCGTTGCACGTCGTCGAGGTCCGGATCGGCGCGATGCGCGACGGAAGGCCTGTGCCGCAGACCAGCGATGCGCCGATCCTGGTCAACGTGGCCCTGCGCGGCGCTGCCCAGGGACAGGTCCTGAAAGCGCGCTTGCTGGATCTGCGCGATGGTCGCCAGGTCGGGCTGGTGGAGCGCGCCATGACTCGCTCCGATCAGCTCCAGTCGCTGCGTTTCGACAACGCGGCCGGCTGGCCGCCGGGGCGTTACATGCTGGAGGTGACGCTCGATGGCAAGCTCGCCTCGCAGCAGGACGTCGACGTGATGGAGCCGGCGAACAGCGCGCCGCGTACGGGCTCCTAGCGCGGCGCGGCGCCCGTACTGGACAGCGCCTGCAGGAACAGCACCAGCTTGTGCTTCTCCTCCGCGGTCAGGCTGATCGGTCGATTGCGGGCGAGGTTGCGATAGTAGACCTCGTGTTCCACCGCCGCCGGCAGATCGGCGATGCTGCCGTCGTGCATATAGGGCGCAGTATCGGCGACCGTCCGTAGCGACGGGGTGCGGAAGGCGCCCAGATCCTGCGGCGCCCGCGTCACCGCAAAGCGGCCCAGTTCCGCCACGCGAACGTCGGAGAGGATGGAATCGCCCAGGCTCCTGCCTTCGCGCTTCTGTCGCTCCAGTACGTCGAGCAGGGCGGCGACGTTGCCGGCGACCTGGTTGAAACCGATGCCGGCGTGATGGAAGCGCTGATCGCTCGTGGTCGCAGGCGTGCCGTCCAGCCGGTGGCAATCGACGCAGCCGGCCTTGCCGGAAAACAGCGCCAATCCCTCGCGTTCGTCCTCGCTCAGCGATGCGCGCGCGCCATGCGTCGTCCGGTACGTCTCGTAGCGCGTGGGCGGCGCAGGCAAGGCGCGGATATAGGTGGCGAGCGCGGCGGCCACGACCTGGATGTCGCCGTCGTCCTCGCCGGCGGCTGCATGCAACAGTGACGCGTAGCGCGGGTCGCGGGCGAGGTGGGCCAGCACGGCCTGCCGATCGGCCAGGCCCATCTCGCGCGGGTTGGTCAATGGTTGCAGGACCGCCTCTTCCAGTGTCGCTGCGCGTCCATCCCAAAAAAAATGGGTCATGAAGCGGCTGTCGAGCAGGCTGGGCGCGTTGCGTGTGCCGTGTTGGCCGCCCGTCCCGGTGGACACCGCGGCACCGTCGGTATAGGCCAACTCGGCGCGATGGCAGCTTGCGCAACTGGTCTTGCCATCCGCGCTGAGCCGCATGTCGTGGAACAGCGCCTGACCAAGCGCGATCCGCGCTGCCGCCGTGTCGTGCTGATCGCCACCACACCCGGTCATCACCAGGACGAGGGCGGCCGAGCACAGGCGCATGCAGATGACGATGTGATGACGCCAGTTCCTTGGCATGACGCTGTTGACTCCTGTCCCCACTGTCGGATATCTATATCCAGGCTGAATGCACGAAGCAAGGTCAGCATACGGACAGCCGGCCATCGTGGCCAGTCTTCAGGGATGAAAGCATGGAACGTCGCGGCGCAGGGATGGGCTCGGTGGTGGGTTTGCTGAAGCGGGCGGCGCATGTGCCCGCGCGCGGTTGGCGGCGCATCGTGGGCAGAACGGTGGCGGCCTTGTTGCTCACCCTTCTGGCCTGCACGTCTGGTGCCACCTCTTACGTCTACGACGCGCAGGGGCGTCTGGTCGCGGTCAGCAACGATGCCGGTGCCAGTGCCCGCTATCGCTACGACACGATGGGCAATATCGTCGCCGTCGAACGCGTCTCCAGCGGAACCCTGGCGGTGCTGGGCTTCAGTCCGGGGCGCGGTGCGGCGGGCGATCGCGTGCTGATCCAGGGGCAGGGATTTTCCACCGCTGCGTCCTCCAACAGCGTGGCTTTCAATGGGCAGGCGGCCACGGTGGTGGCTGCCAGCGCACGCGAGTTGACCGTGCTCGTGCCCGCCAACGCCAGTACCGGCCCGATCTCCGTGACCGTGGCTGGACAGAGCGCGAGCAGTGCGCAGCAGTTCGTGGTCGATGCCAACCTCCGTCAGCCGACCATCACCGGCATATCGCCGTTGATCGCCAGCGCCGGTACGGCGATCACCGTCGACGGACAGAACCTGGTCCCGGTCGCCGGGCAGACCACGGCGAAGCTGGATCGCAAGACCGCGGTGCTGTCGAGCGCCACCGGCACGCGCCTGGTCTTTCCGGTGCCGGGCAGGAGCGGCAGCGGTCCGGTGACCGTGACCACGCCCTACGGCAGCGCCACCAGCAGCCAGGATGTGCTGGTGGTGCCAAGCAGTGTGTCGTCCGTCGGCATCGCCAGCGTCACGCGCCTGACCCTGGACGCCGCCGCGGTCGACGTCGCGGTCGCCAACGCGGGTGGGTCCGCCGCGGTCCTGTTCACCGGCATGGCCGGCGATTACCTCAGCGCGCAATTTCAGTCGCTGGGGTCCACGACGTTGAACTACCTGGTGTTCGGCACCGATAACGTGGAGATCGCCAGTGGACTGGTGAATGCGAACCAGCCCACCCTGCATCTGCCGCGGTTGAAGGTGGGCGGCACTTACCTGTTGCTGCTCACACCCAGTACTTCCTCCGCCAGCTGGAAGATGGGAGTGGAGCATGCCGGGAGGCTTGCGCTGGACGGTGCCGAAACCAGTGTCGCCACGTCGATCGCCGCGCAATCGAAGCGCTACACCTTCCTGGCCCAGGCCGGGAGCAGGCTGGGCCTGGCGCTGACCGAGCAGTCGCCGGTCGGCAGCGGGTGGGGGACAGCTTTGGCGCAGGTCTTCGACGCCGACGGCGTCAATCTTGGCTATCAGTACTGCAATCAGGCCAACAACGGCTGCGCACTGAACATTGCCGCGCCCAGGACCGGCGTATATCAGGTGCTGCTGACGCCCGGTACGAGCGGCGCACGCACAATGCGCCTGAATCTGTTGCTCTCATCGGATCTGGTGCAGGCGTTGCCGAAGGACCAGGATGTGGTCGTGGAGATACAGCGTAGAGGCCAGAATCTGCGTTTGTCGTTCGAGGCCGCGGCGGGCGAGGCGTTCGCGTTGCAAGTCGCCGGCCAGACCACCGCGCCCGCCGGCCGCGATGTTTACTACCGCGTTTACGCGCCTGATGGCACCAGTGTTACCTCGATGGCGGTGCGCGCCGCAGGTACCACCTACGTGACGGCGAAGACCAGCGGCACCTATCAGGTGCTGGTGGATCCCGGATTCGGAGAAACCGTGCGGTTGCAGACGCGGCTCAGCACCGGAGACGCAGGTGGTGGCGGTAGTGGGATCGATGGCGCCACCGGCGCATTCGCAACGCAACTGCCGGGCGACAGCGTGTACTTCATCTTTACCGCGACCGCCGGGCAGAGCCTGGGGCTCGGCATCAGCGAGCTGCAGTCCAACGAAAGCGGCCCGCTCAACGTCACGATCTATGGCCCTTCAGGCGCGCCGATGGCCGGTGCCGCCTGCGAGGTGGCCAACGACGGCTGTGATGTGAATCTGCCGGAACTGGCGGCGGGACGTTATGGCGTCCTGGTCGCCCCTGCCACGACGACGCAGACGATGCGCTTCAAGGCGACCCTGTCCACCGACCTGGCGCTTTCCTTGACGCGGGATGCGGTCAGCCAGGTCGGCATCGGCCGGCGTGGGCAGAACGCCGTGCTGTCGTTCCAGGCGGGTGCCGGCGACGCATTGGCACTGCAGGTGTCGGAGCAGACCACGACGCCGGCGAACGGCACGGTCTACTACCGCGTGTACCGGCCCGATGGCACGGCGTTGTCGTCGATGGCGGTGTCTGGCTCGGGCACCCTGACGATGAATACGCCTATCGCCGGGACTTACCGACTGTTCGTGGATCCGCGCTATGGCGCCACCGTGGCCGCCAAGGTGCTGGTGACGACCGGGAGTGCGGGTGGGCTGCAACTGGATGGCAGCAGCGGCGAGTACAGCGCCGCCGCCGGTCAAAGCGTGTTCTTCAGCTTCAGCGCAGCGGCCTCGCAGAACCTGGGATTGGGCATCGGCGATCTGAACCTGAGCAGCGGGACCTATGTCAACGTCAAGATCGCCAATCCCAACGGTTCCACGCTCACGACCGCGACCTGCTATGCCGCCAATGGCTGCGCCTTCAATCTGCTCAACCTCGCCGCGGGCAACTATGGCGTGACTGTGAGTCCGCAATCTGGCTCCCAGAGCATGGCGTTCAAGGCGACCCTCTCCACGGAGGTCGCCGGCTTCCTGCAGAGGGATGCATTGAGTTCCGTGAACATCTCGCGCTATGCCCAGAATGCGCGCCTGACGTTCGCCGGGACCGCCGGCGAGAGCCTGGCTTTGCTCGTCGCTGACGCTGCGACCAGGCCGACAGGCCGCGACGTGGTTTATGCGGTGTATCGGCCGAACGGCGCGTTGTGGAAGGACGTGACGGCCAGCGGCAACGTCATTCTGGCCCTGCCCAATCTCCCGGAGACGGGGAGCTATCGGGTGTTCGTCGATCCGGCGGGCGGCGCGTTGTGGTCGGCCCGGTTGAAACTCTCCACGGGACAGGACGGCAATGTCGAACTGGACGGCGCAGGTGGCAGCTACCAGGCGCCCGCAGGGCAGGGCGTGCATTTCTCCATCGACACCCAGGCCGGCCAGAATCTGGGGTTGGGGATTACCGACATCGCGGTGAGTTCGGGCAGTTACTTCAATATCGCCGTCTACAGTCCGAGCGGCACGACCTTGTACAGCGGCAGCTGCTACGCCGAGGACGGATGTTCGTTGCCGCTGAGGAACACCTTGGCGGGACGCTACAGCGTGGTGGCGACACCGACCTCGGCGAGCCAGGCGATCAAGTTCCGCGCCGTGCTGTCGTCCGAGTTGCTGGATCAGCTGACCCGCGATCAGCCCTTGCATCTGGCGCTGGCCCGGTATGGGCAGAATGCGCGGCTCCGCTTCCAGGCGCAGGCAGGCGAGTCGTTGATGCTGCTGGTCGCGGCGCAGACGACACTACCCGCCGGTCGCGATGTGGTGTATCGCGTGCTACGGCCGGATGGTGCTGTCTGGAAGACGGCGACCATCAAGGTGGGCGATGCCATCAATCTGATCAATATTCCAACGTCTGGCGAGTATGCAATCCAGGTCGAGAGCCGGACAGGAAGCCCGCTGGAAGCGGACATCACCCTGTCCTCGGGCGTCGCGCTGCCGATCGACGGCGCTCCTGCGCATGTCGTGACCCGGTTGCCGGCGCAGTACAAGCACTTTTCTTTCGTCGCCAGTCAGGGGCAGAACCTGGGACTGGGCATCAGCGGCATCCAGGTCGTCGGTCCCGGCGCGCAGCGCGTCGTCGCTACTCTCTACAAGGCCGATGGCAGCACATTGGCAAGCAGTTACTGCGATGTCGAACGTGGCGGCTGCGATTTCGATCTCGCCAATCTGGCGGCAGGTAAGTACGCGCTCTTGATCGGCCAGGGCGACGATCAGGCGGCGACCTATGACGTGACGCTGTCCAGCGATCTGCCCCTTGACCTGCAGCGCGACACGCCGCTGGCCGTTTCCGTTCCCCGGCGCGGACAGAATGCGCGGCTGCGTTTCCAGGGGCAGGCGGGCGACAAACTTGCCGTGCTGGTGCAGAACCAGGCGACCACGCCCGCGGATGGCACCAGCTATTACAGCGTCTACCAGCCGAATGGCACCCTGCTCACGTCCGGATCGACGCGTACCGGTACTGCGATCGGCCTGGGTAGCCTGCCGACGACTGGCCAGTACAGCGTGGTGGTCGATCCGCAGTATGGGCAGACGATCGACACCACCGTCGCCTTGTCCACCGGCACGTCGGTGGCTGTAGACAGCAGTCGCACGTTCGCTGCGGGTCCGCCCGGCGCGGGCATTTTCTTCTGGTTCGATGCGCAGGCCGGGCAGAAGCTCGATTTCGGGCTCGATCAGATCGCACTGTCAGGCAACGGCTTCGGTTGGGTCTACGCGACGTTCTATCGTCCGGATGGCAGCAATGTCTTCTCCCGCACGAATTGTTTCCGTACCTACGGCTGCGGATTCTCCATCGACGCCGCGCAAGCTGGACGCTATGGCGTCGTGGTGGTCCCTTCGACGGAAGACCAGAGCTTCTCCCTGACCGCCTCGGTATCCAGCACCGTCGTCGGCACCTTGGCGTGGGATGTCCAGCAGTCGATCGCGCTGGACCGGCACAGCAAGACCGCCACGCTCTCCTTCAGCGGCACGGCAGGGCAGGGCGTGCTGCTGCGGGTGGTCAACCAGACGACCACGCCGGTCGGCCGGCCGGTGACCTACGCGCTGTACCGGCCGGACGGGCAGTTCTACAGATCGTTCAGCGCAAGCACCGGCAGCAGCGACCTGAGTTTCCCGGCGCTGCCGACGAGCGGCACCTATCGATTGCGGATCGTGCCTGAGGACGGTGTCACCGCGGCGATGGACATCACGTTGGACAGTACACCCTAGAACACCGGCGCGGTTCCGTCGAACGGACGCAGAACGGAAGCAGGCATGGAGCGGAGCGAGCATATGACGTGGTTCAACAGCGCATGGAAAAGCGTGATCCTGGGTGGGCTGCTGGGCGCGCTGGCGTCGACGGCCGCCTCCCAACAGCTGGTCTGGTCGACGGCGGCCATGCCGGCCGTCGGCATTGGCGCTGTTCCTGCAGTGCTCGGGCAGTGGCATGCGACCACATTGGCCGATGGCAGCGAGCTGGCGCTGGCGCCCGACGGGCGCTTTCTGCGCCATCGCGTGCCCGGTCAGCGTGCGCGCGAGATCGCGCTGCCATCGGTACGCATCGATGCCAGCGTCACCTTGCTGCCGAGCGGGCGCGTGCTGGTCTGGGGCGGGCGCGATGCCAAGGGCCGGCTGCAGGACGGCGGCGCGTGGTTCGATCCGGCAAGCGCCTCCGTGCAGCCGGCCACGGGGCTGAGCCTGCGTGCGCGCTATGGGCACACCGCCACGGTACTGACCGATGGTCGCCTCCTGCTCGCCGGCGGCACTGGCGATGGCGCCGGTGCGCAGGTGTGGGACGAAGCCAGCGATCGGACGATCACCCTGCCTGCGGATCTGCCGGGCGGCGGCAACGCAAGCTCGCGCCTGCTGGCCGATGGCCGTGTGGCGTTGCCGGCGTCGCGGAACGCCCAGCGCATCGCCAGCGATGCCGTGTTCGATCCGCTCGCGGGTGCGTTTCTTCCGTATCCGGCCAGCATCGCCGATACGCCAGGCGCGCCACGACTCGCCGGCAGCGTGCCGGTGCAGGGGGCTGCCGGCGTCGCGCCGACCGCGCGGCTCGCGCTGCGCTTCTCGCGTCCGCTGCACATGCCCACGTTGTCCGCGCGCACCGTCACCCTGGTCGGTCCGGAGGGGCGCGTCGCGCTACGCATCGCGCCTGTAGAGCAGGGGCGTCTGCTGTTCGTGCAGCCGCGTCAGGCCTTGTTCCCGGACTCCCGCTATACCCTGATGGTCGACGGTGCGCGCGGCGCATCGGGCGATGCCGTGCCGCTGATCGCCCTGGATTTCCGCACTGCGGCGTACGACAGCAACGGACAGCCGGTGGGGCACGCAACGGCCGCGCCTGCAGAGGCGGGCGCCGCACCCAGCGTGCAGATGACCGGTGCAGGCACGCCGGCGTCCTGTGCCAATGACGGTGTGCCGTGCCGCGCGCACGGCCTGTTGGTGGACGGCATCTGGTACCCGGGACAGGACAATACCGACAGCCGCTGGCGCATCTATGGCGCCTCGCAACAGCCGGAACATAACGCGCGCATCGCGCGCATCGCCGCGACCTTCCACGTGACGATGGTGCGCGGGCGTGTGGTGCGGGTGGACCAGCAACCCGTGGCCGGGGTCGAGGTCAGCATCGGCAAGGAGCGCGCGCTTACCGACAAGAACGGCTGGTTCACCCTGTTCGATGTGCCGGCGGGGCATCAGGAACTCTACGTCGACGGCAGCACCGCCAACACGGCCGGCGCCGAATACGGTCAATTCGTTGTCGGCACCGAAGTCGCCGCCGGCCGATTGAACGAACTCGGCTATCTGCTGCATCTGCCACGCATCGCCGCGCGCGACAAGATCAGGATCCCGTCGCCGACCGTCCAGGACATGGTCGTTGGCCACCCGGACATTCCCGGCCTGCAATTGCGCATTCCCAAGGGCACCGTCGTGCTGGACCGCAAGGGCCGCCTGGTGACCGAACTGGCGATCGTGCCGACGCCGGTCAATCGCGCGCCGTTCCCGGTCACCGAAAACCATCCGATGGCGTTCACGGTCGAGCCGGGCGGCGCGCAGATCCGCGGACTCGACCCCGGCGCCAACAACGGCATTCAGGTCTACTACCCCAACTACGACGGCTACGCCGCGGGTACCCAGGCCAATTTCTGGATGTACGACCCGCGCGATGGCTGGCGCGTCTACGGCAAGGGCACCGTTTCGGCCGACGGCAAGCATTTCGTTCCCGAGCCTGGCGTCGCCTTGCACCAGACCATGGGCGGCATGTACAGCGTGCCCAGCAACGACCCGCCCAGCGAGGCCGGGTTGCCGCCGGATGGGCATTGCTGCGGAACCCCGGGTAGCGGCGGCGTCGCCAATGCGGCCGATCCCATCGACCTGAAGACCGGCGAATTCGTCCATTCGGAAACCGACCTGCAGATCGCCGACGTGACGGCGCTGAGCCTGTCGCGCAGCTACCGTCCCCATGACATGAAGCAGCGCGAGTTCGGCATCGGCACCGCGTCCAACTGGGGCTACTACCTGTACAACCCCGGGGGCACCTACGATTCGCTCGATCTGGTGCTGCCGACTGGCGCTTATATCCGCTTCGATCGGGCCTCCGGTTCCGGCCCGCGTGGCGAGTGGCGCCAAGCCGGTTCGACCACGCAGTATGCCGGTGCCGTGCTGCAATCGGTCTACGATCCGGACCCGCTGCAGCCCTGGGGTCGCGGCTTCCGCATCACCCTGCGCGACGGCAGTCGCATGCAGTTCTCCAGCTACATGGACACCCGCCTGCGCTGGCTGGAAGACCGCTACGGCAACCGCACCACGCTGCTCTACGATGCCGGCCTGGTCGCGCGCATCGTGTCGCCGAGTGGGCGCTATATCGGCCTGGAGTACGATACTCGCAATCGCATCGCGGCCGCCACCGACAACGCCGGCAATCGCTGGACCTATGCCTACGACAGCAATGGCTTGCTCGCCACGGTGGGGTTCCCCGATGGCGGCAGCAAGGCGTATGCCTACCAGACCAGAAGCCAGAACAACGCACTCGCGCAGCATCGGATGCAGTCCATCACCGACGCGCGCGGCAAGCGCGTTCTGCTCAACGAGTTCGAGGTCGTCAACGGCGTGTCCACCGGCAGGGTCGTCAAGCAGACCCAGGCCGATGGCGGCATCTTCGTCATTGACTATGCGCATGTCGATGGCGGCACCACTGGTGTGCTCGTCACCAGTCCGGACGGCAGCAAACGCCGCGTCGTCTTCGACGGCAACAGCGCCTATCCGAAGACTGACATCCTGGCCTACGGCACCGACCAGCAACAGACCTACAGCTTCGAGCGCAACGCCTACGGGCAGGTCACCGCCAGTATCGACCCGCTCGGCCGTCGCACCGAGTATCGCTACGACGCGGGCGGGCGACCGCTGCAGGTCACGCTGCTGGCGGGCACCACACAGGCGCGCGTGTCCAGCCTCAGCTACACCAGTGACGGCGACCTGCAATCGGCGACGGATCCGCTCGGGCGGGTCACGCGGCTGGACTACGGCGCCAACCGCTGCCTGACCGCGGTCACCGATCCTGGCGGCCGCACGGCGCGCTTCGCCTGCGATGGCGCGGGCCTGCCGTTGAGCGCGACCAATGCGATCGGCCAGACGATCGCCTTCCAGTACGCTGGCTACGATCTGGCCGGCATGGTCGATCCGCTGGGGCGCAGCACGCGCTTCCAGTACGACAGCCTCGGTCGGGTGACCGGCAGCCGCGACGACCAGGGCAACGCCACGCGCCAGGAATACGATGCGCTGGGCCGGGTCAGCAAGGCCTACGATGCCGCCGGCAACGCGACCGAATTCGGTTACGACAAGAACGGCAACGTCGTGGCGGTCCTGCTGCCGCACGGCAACGGCATCACCTATACCTACGACGAGCGCAATCGTCCGCTGACCCGGACCGACGCGCTGGGCCAGTCCGAGACATGGACCTACGACACCATGGACCGGGTCGCCAGCTACACCGATCGCAAGAGCCAGAAAAAGACGTTCGCCTACGACGTGCTTGGGCGCCTGTCGGTGGTCACCGAGGCCGACGGGCGCACCCAGACCTTCACCTACGACGCCGGCAACCGCCGTGTCGCGCTGGTCGATTCGGCAGCGGGCACCCTGAGCTGGGACTACGACCTGTTCGACCAGGTCATCAAGGCCATCACCCCGCAAGGCAACATCGTCTACGAATACGACGCCGCGGGCCGCCGTACCAAGATGATCGCGGCCAACCAGGCGGCACTGGAATACCGCTACGACGACGTCGACCGCTTGCGCACCCTGCTGCAGGGGAGCGAGACCGTGGCGTTCGATTACGACGCCGCCGATCGCCTCACCGAGACCACGCTGCCCAACGGCGTCAAGACCGGGTATGCCTACAACACCGCCAACCAGACCACCGGCATCGCCTGGCTCAAACCGGACGGCACGGCCCTTGGCGAGATCGGCTATGGCTACGACCAACTGGGCCGGCTGGTGGCGCAGACCGGCAGCTTCGCCCCGCAGGCGCTGCCGGCGGCCCGCAGCGGCAGCTTCGACGACAACAACCGGCAAACCCAGGCCGATGGCCAGACGCTCAGCTACGACGCCAACGGCAACCTGCTCTCCGATGGCGTAAGGACCTACGTCTGGAACGCGCGCGACCAGTTGGTGGAGATCAAACAGGGAACGGCGAGCATCGCCAGTTTCGGCTACGACCCGCTGGGTCGAAGAGTGAGCAAGACCGAAGGCGGGCAGACGATCAGCTATCTGTACGATGGGCTGGACGCGGTGCAGGAAACCCAGGGTGGCACCGTCAACCCGATCCTGACCGGGCTGGGCATCGATGAGCGCTATGCGCGGAACGAAGCCAGCGGACGTGCGTATTTCCTGAGCGATGCGCTTGGCAGCACGCGTGCACTTACCAATGCCAGCGGTGCCTTGATCCAGCGTTATGACTATAGCCCCTACGGCCAGACCAGTCAGGCCAATACAGGGACCAGCAATCCCTACCAGTACACGGGGCGGGAGCGGGATACGAGTGGGCTTTATTACTACCGGGCGCGGTACTATCGGCCAGACTTGGGGCGCTTTGTTAGTGAGGACCCCATTGGGTTGGTCGGTGGAGCAAACCCTTATGCCTATGTCCATGGTTCCCCACTGATGTATGGAGATCCTTTAGGTCTTTTTGATTTGCCATCAATTCCCCAGCCGGTAGTAGATGCGGTAGCAGGTTTTGGCGATTCGTTGTCATTTGGGTTGACGAACTACATACGGGATCAATGGGATATTAATGGCGCAGTTGAAAAATGTTCAGGTTATTATTCCGGTGGGCAAGTCGCCGGAACTGTTTATAGTTTAGCTATGCCTCTGAGTCGATTGGGTTACGTGGCAAAAGCCCGTCAGATTCCAAGATTGGGATTGTCTGCAGAGGAAAGCGTAATCGCAAGAAACGCTCTGAAGAATTATTTCAGAGGACCTTTCGCTTACTCATTGAGAAATTGGCATGCCGTCACATATGAAGGCCTGGTGGCGCAAGGAAAGAGTAGTGCCGACATAATTGCTGGCGCAGGAAGAACGAGCATTGGGTGGACATCCGTTTTAGTAGGAGGCGGCTTAGTAGGTTCGGCAACGCGCGCAGGAAGAATTGGAGGTAATTGTGGTTGTGGTCAATAAAATACTGGTTCGTCGCTATAGGGTCTACGATCCGCTAGAGCAGGATGTCTTTGTCTATGGCGCTGGGGAGTTAAATTTTTTTTCGTCTGGTAATAAGAGTTTGAATGTGGCGGGTTGGCTTGTTGATTGGGAGAAAATATTGCGTGGCCCAAGGCGCATAATATTCTTTGAAGACGATGGATTTAAATTTATCGATGTTGGTGGGTTAGTTTTTAAAATTGGGCATGGAGTTGAGGTGCATTGCGTTCGAAATATATTTATTTCAAAATTGAGTGTTCTTAATAACGGCGTGCCGGCTGCGTCTGTTACATACCTAACTCCTTGGTGGCGACTAATTTTTGACGATGGTAGTCACCCAGATTTGCAATTTCCTTTAGAGTATTTCTCTAAATTGTGGAATGATAATATTTTCATATTTAACAAGGCTGGTTAGTTCTGGGTGATAAGCGGATGTGAGTGTGGATAAAGATTGTGGTGGGAGGCGGGGCTTCTTCTATGGCTGTTGCTCTTCCTGTTTTTGGTGAGTTTATTTTTTGATGAATAGAATTTGGTTATTTTCTGCATTGGGTTTTTTGATTTTTGTCTAGTAACTCTCCCGGGATAATGGTTTCCAATCATCTGAGGTCAATAACTTTGGAAGGTTGGGTGATTTTGATGCAGATGATGAATTCGGACGGCAGGGCCCTGGGCGAGATCGGCTATGGCTAGGGCTACGACTAGGTCGGCCGCTTGGTGGCGCAGATCGGCAGTAACAACCGTCAAGCCCAGGCCGATGGCCAGGCGCTCAGCTACGACGCCAACGGCAACTTGCTTTCCGACGGCGTACGCACCTATGTCTGGAACGCGCGCGACCAGTTAGTCGAAAGGAAATAGGGGGCAGCAAGCATTTCCAACTTCGGTTACGACCCGCTGGGCCGAAGAATGAGCAAGGCCGAAGGCGGACAGACGATCAGCTATTTGTATGATGGACTGGATGCGGTGCAAGAGACGTAGGGCGGCACCGTCAACCTGATCCTGACAGGGCTTGGTATGGATGAGCGCTATGCGCGGAATGACGTCAATGGCCGAGCGCATTTCCTGGCAGATCATCTGGGCAGTATGCGGAGCAAGGCGGCTGACACTGGTAGCCGCCATGGCTATTGGTGGTAGTGCCGCTGTGGAGGATAGGGGATGAGAATTGAGGTTCGCATAAGGCAATCAGAGATTCGCTTTCGTAGTGGAATTAAGCTTATTTTGTTTGTTGCTGTTGCGGCATCTATCGCATGGATTATAAATGTATTGTGGCTGGCGAAGCTTCTTCTTTTTTTTGCTTTGTTTTTTTCTGCCGTTACAGTATTTGAATTTTTTAATGCTTGGCGGCTTAGGAAAAGGCTGCAATGATTATTGGCTGCTCGTGTATATCGAGCTCGGCATGCATGAGCTCTGTACGTGCAATAAATCTAGTGGGTATGTGTCCGGCGAGATTGATTTTGGCTTTGCTGAGGCGGCCTAGGGAATGAGGCGGTCAGTATCGTCCTTTCTGGGATTGAAGGTGTATAGGTCATGAATAAATTCGATTTTTACATTTATGCGCGCCGTTGATTTCCTCTCGGTTTATGGCGCAAGCACATTCTCCGTTCTGTGCTACGGTGTTTTTGATGCAGCTTCCTTGCAGGGAGCATATGCAACGCTGAAGCGGGATATCAGTTCGCGGAGCGAAGCGTCCGTTTACAGGATGCTTGGCGACGATTGGCCGAACGGCGTATTGCTCCTCGAGACGGTCGTGGCTGCTCCGGATGCGATCTCTGCAGAAATTCATCGGGCCTTGGCAAGCATGTTCGATGCGGAGGGCTGCAGGTTCTCCCTGTGCATGTATGGCGGGGCTTTTAATCGCTATGAAAGTTTGTTTTCTCCAGATTTTTTCGATCAGGTGTATGCGTTCGCGTTCCGCAGGAACGACCATGTCGTCAATCTCGATGCGTCATTGCTTGCCTCCGGGCAATGGAAGGACATTATCGCTGCCTGTCGACTGAGAGCCTCGATCTAGGAGGAATGGTCCTTGTGCCGGCGGGCCTGTGGCGAACGACTCCGTCTCGGTTCGACATTGATTGCCTACCAGACGTCACCGTCACGGATTCGGCCATGCTCCATGACGGGGTAAGAAGGCCATCGAACTGGCAAGCGATCAGGTGCGTCATCTGCCCGTATGCGGTCCCAGATCTGCGCAGTGTGCAATGTCGGTTCTACTGCGATGCAGCAAAATCTCCGCAGCGACGCTGCGTATGCTGGTGAAGCAAAACAAGTCCATGCCAGTCACCCCAAGCAAACCCGGTATTCCATCGCTATAGCGTCAGTCGATATCCGTGCGGCGTCGAGGCATACCTCGCGTCGCGGTTGACAGGCTTGGGGCGATTCGGGAAGCGTAGGCGCCGGCCGCACCTCGGCGTGTGCGGTCCGGCCGCGACATGGCATGCGTTCGCCGTTCCTGGGAGGGAGTCTCTTGCACACACAGACCGCTGGCGCGCGCGCGCCGTTTCGCACGGCGCTGGCCGCGGCCGCTGCGCTTGGCCTGCTGGCGTTGGCCGCCGCCGTTCCCGGTCGCTCCGTGCCGGTCGCACCGGCGGCCGCGCCGCCGCCGCCGATCCATCCGGACCGGTGGCCGTCGCCGGCCTGGCCGTTGAAGGAGGATCCGGCGCTGGAGGCGCGCATCACCAAGCTGATGGCGCAGATGTCGGTGGAGCAGAAGGTCGGGCAGACCGTACAGGGCGACATCGGCAGCATGACCCCGGAGGACGTGCGCAAGTACCACATCGGCTCGGTGCTGGCCGGCGGCAATTCCGATCCCGGTGGCAAGTACGATGCCAGCCCGGCGCAGTGGCTGGCGCTGGCCGATGCCTACTACACGGCGTCGATGCAGACCGACGGTGCCGGACCTGCGATCCCGATCATCTTCGGCATCGACGCGGTGCACGGGCAGAGCAACATCGTCGGCGCCACGCTGTTCCCGCACAACATCGGCCTGGGCGCGACCCGCGACCCGGAACTGATGCGCAAGATCGGCGAGATCACTGCCGCCGAGACGCGTACCACCGGCATGGAGTGGACCTTCGCCCCGACCGTGGCGGTGCCGCAGGACGACCGCTGGGGCCGCACCTACGAAGGCTATTCCGAGTCGCCCGAGGTGGTGGCCAGCTACGCCGGCAAGGTGGTCGAGGGGCTGCAGGGCGTGCCCGGCACGTCGGGTTTCCTGGACGGGTCGCACGTGATCTCCTCGGTCAAGCACTTCCTCGGCGATGGCGGCACCACCGACGGCAAGGACCAGGGCGATACCCGGATCAGCGAGCAGCAGCTGCGCGACATCCACGGCGCCGGCTATCCGCCGGCGATCGCCGCGGGGGCGCAGACGGTGATGGCCTCGTTCAACAGCGTCAACGGGGTCAAGATGCACGGCAACACGGTCATGCTGACCGACGTGCTGAAGGGGCAGATGCATTTCGGCGGCTTCGTGGTCGGCGACTGGAACGGCCACGGCCAGGTGCCCGGCTGCCGCAACGACGATTGCCCGGCCGCGTTCAACGCCGGCGTGGACATGCTGATGGCCCCGGACAGCTGGAAGGGCGTCTACGAGAACGCGCTGAAGGCGGTGAAGTCGGGGCAGATCCCGATGGCGCGGCTGGACGATGCGGTGCGGCGCATCCTGCGAGTCAAGCTGCGCCTGGGCCTGTTCGAGGCCGGCAAGCCGTCGCAGCGTCCGCTCGGCGGCAAGTTCGAGCTGCTCGGTGCGCCCGAACACCGCGCGGTGGCGCGGCAGGCGGTGCGCGAATCGCTGGTGCTGCTGAAGAACCAGGGGCAGCTGTTGCCGCTGAAGCCGCAGCTCAAGCTGCTGGTGGCCGGCGACGGCGCCAACGACATGGGCAAGCAGGCCGGCGGCTGGACCCTCAACTGGCAGGGCACCGGCACCAAGCGCGCCGACTACCCCAACGGCACCACCATCTGGGAAGGCCTGCAGCAGCAAGTCGGCGCCGCCGGCGGCAGCGCCGAGCTGGCGGTGGACGGCAAGTTCGCGACCAAGCCGGACGTGGCGGTGGTGGTGTTCGGCGAGCATCCCTACGCCGAGTTCCAGGGCGACATCGCCACGCTGCTGTACAAGCCCGGCGACGACAGCGACCTGGAACTCATCAAGTCGCTCAAGGCCCAGGGCATTCCGGTGGTGGCGGTATTCCTGAGCGGGCGGCCGCTGTGGGTGAACCGCGAGATCAACGCCGCCGACGCCTTCGTCGCGGCCTGGTTGCCGGGTTCGGAAGGCGCCGGCATCGCCGACGTGCTGCTGCGCAAGGCGGACGGCAGCGTGCAGTACGACTTCCACGGCAAGCTGAGCTTCTCCTGGCCGCGCACCGCGGTGCAGTTCGCCAACAACGTCGGGCAGAAGAACTACAGCCCGCAGTTCGCTTTCGGCTACGGCCTCACCTACGAGGACAAGGGCGATCTGAGCCGCTTGTCCGAGGTGTCGGGCGTGTCCGGCGCGCAGGCGGTGGGTGGGGTGTACCTGGACCGCGGCAAGCCGGCGGCGGGCATCAATCTGATCCTGTTCGGCGGCACGCAGGCCAATCTGCCGGCGGCGACCTTCCCGGCGGCACTGGCCGACGGCTCGCTGAAGGTCACCGCGATCGACCACAAGGCGCAGGAGGATGCGCGACGCTTCGTCTGGTCCGGCAGCGGCAAGTCCGGGTTGGCGCTGGTGTTGCCCAAGCCGCTAGACGTGTCGCGCGAGAGCAATGGCGACGTGCAATTGATCCTGACCGTCAAGGTGGATGCGGCGCCCGGCGCCGCCGCCCGCATCGGCGTGGCCTGCGGCCACGACTGCGGCGCGCGGCTGGACCTCGGCAAGGCGCTGACCGCGCTGCCCAAGGGCGAGTGGCGCACCCTCGGTGTGCCGCTGAAGTGCTTCGCGGTGGCCGGCGCCGACCTGACCCGGCTCGAGCGCCTGCCGCTGATCGAGAGCGACGGCGCGCTGGATCTGTCGCTGTCGCGGATCGCGCTGGGTAGCAGCAATGACGCGCAGAGCGTGGTCGACTGCCCGCTGCACTGAGCGGCGGCGAACGGTTTTCTTGAACGAGCGGCGCCGCCCACGCGGGCGGCGTCATGGACAACGGTGCGACAGGGCTGCGGCCCGTAGGAGAAGGCAGTGGGGTTGGCGACGTTGGATGTGGCGATCGTGGTGGTCTACCTGGCGGGCATCTTCCTGCTCGCGCAATGGGTCTCGCGGGAGAAGGCCGGGCACCGCAAGAGTGCCGAGGACTACTTTCTGGCCAGCAAGACCCTGCCGTGGTGGGCGATCGGCGCCTCGCTGATCGCGGCGAACATTTCCGCCGAGCAGATCATCGGCATGGCCGGTTCCGGTTACGCGATCGGCCTGGCGATCGCCTCCTACGAGTGGATGGCGGCGCTGACCCTGCTGATCGTCGGCAAGTTCTTCCTGCCGATCTTCCTGCGCAACGGCATCTACACCATGCCGCAGTTCCTGGAGCAGCGCTACGGCAAGTGGATCCGCACGCTGATGGCGGTGTTCTGGCTGCTGCTGTACGTGTTCGTCAACCTGACCTCGATCCTGTGGCTGGGCTCGATCGCGGTGAGCCAGGTCACCGGCATGGACCAGACCCTGGCGCTGGCGCTGATCGGCGTGTTCGCGCTGGTCTACCAGCTGTACGGCGGACTGAAGGCGGTGGCGCTGACCGACATCGTCCAGGTCACCCTGCTGGTGCTGGGCGGCCTGCTGGTCGCCGGACTGACCCTGTCGCGGATCGGCGACGGCGCCGGCGTGCTCGCCGGCTTCCGCCACCTGTGGAACGCGCACCCCGAGCACTTCCACATGATCCTGTCCAGGGACAACCCGTTCTACAAGGACCTGCCGGGCCTGAGCGTGCTGCTCGGCGGCCTGTGGGTGATGAACATCAGCTACTGGGGCTTCAACCAGTACATCATCCAGCGCGCGCTGGCGGCCAAGAACATCGGCGAGGCGCAGAAGGGCATGGTGTTCGCCGCGTTCCTGAAGCTGCTGATGCCGGTGGTTGTGGTGGTGCCGGGCATCGCCGCGGTGGTGCTGGCGCCGGACCTGGCCAAGCCCGACCAGGCCTATCCGACCATGATGCAGCTGCTGCCCAGCGGCATCCTCGGCCTGGTGTTCGCCGCGCTGGTGGCGGCGATCGTGGCCTCGCTGGCATCCAAGATCAATTCGGTGGCGACCATCTTCACCCTGGACTTCTACGCCAAGTTCCGCCCGCAGGCCGACCAGCCGCAGCTGGTGCGAGTCGGCCGCGTGGCCGCGGTAACCTCGGTGCTGATCGGCATCCTCACCGCGCGGCCGCTGCTGGGCAATTTCGACCAGGGCTTCCAGTTCATCCAGGAATTCACCGGCTTCTTCACTCCGGGCGTGGTGGTGATCTTCATGCTCGGCCTGTTCTGGAAGCGCGCCAACGAGGCCGGCGCGCTGACCGCGGCGATCGGCTCGGTGCTGCTGTCGTTCGCGCTGAAGAAGCTGTGGCCGGAACTGCCGTTCATGGACCGCATCGGGCTGGTGTTCGTGCTGTCGCTGGTGGCGGCGGTGCTGGTGTCGCTGCTGACCCCGCAGGCGCCGGCGCGCGACCTGATCCGCACCGACGACGTGCGCTACGGCACCACGCTGGGCTTCAAGCTCGGCGCCGCGGCGGTGATCGCGATCCTGGTGGCGTTGTACGCGGTGTTCTGGTGAGCCACGGGCGGGCCGTGGCGCGGCACGCTCAGGCGTCGTCGCCCTGCCACGGCTCGGCCAGCCAGGCGTCGAGCGCGTCGGCCGGCATCGGCCGCGCGATCCAGTAGCCCTGGCCTTCGTCGCAGCCCCAGTCGCGCAGCATCCGGTACACGGTTGCGCTCTCGATGCCCTCGGCCACCACCTGTTGGCCGAAGTCGTGGCCGAGATGGATCATCGACGGCACCAGCATGCCGTCGCTGCGGCTGCCGGGCAGGGCGCGGATGAACGACTGGTCGATCTTCAGCGCGCTGGCCGGGATGTTCTTGAGATAGCCGAGGTTGCTGTAGCCGGTGCCGAAGTCGTCGATGGCGATCTTCACCCCGAGCGCGCTGATCTGCTGCAGCTGTTCGGCCACCCGCTGCGGATCGCGGATCATCGCGCTCTCGGTGAATTCGATCTCCAACGCGCCGGGCGCCAGCGCATGCTGCTGCAGCAGCGCCTGCAGCCGGGCGATGAAGTCGGCCTGTTCCAGGTCCACCGCCGACACGTTCAGCGACACGCTGAAGGTATAGCCGCGCTGCTGCCACAGCGCCGCCTGGGCGATGCCGGCGCGCAGCACCCAGGCGGTGATGCGGCTCATCAGTGCGGTCTTTTCCGCCAGCGGGATGAAGTCGTTCGGCGCCACCGTGCCCAGCAGCGGATGCTGCCAGCGCAGCAGCGCTTCCACGCCCACGCATTCGCCGCTGCGCAGGCTCACCCGTGGCTGGTAGTGCAGGCTCAGCTGGCCGCGCGCCTCCAGCGCTTCGGGCAAGGCGGCCAGGATCCGGAACGCATTGCGCTGGTTGGCGTCATGGTTGCGCTCGTACAGGCTCCAGCGCTGCCCACGCTGGCGCGCCATGTCCACCGCGGTGGTCAGCGAGCGCACCGTGTGATTGGCGCTCAGCGCCCCGTCCAGACGCACCGCGCCCAGCGAGGGGCTGGCCGCATGCGGAATGCCCTGGTGGTCGATCGCCGCGGCGAAGGCGTCGCAGAGGTGCTCGCACCAGTACTCCAGATGCGCCGTGTCGCTGCCTTCCATGATGAACACGAAGGTGGTGGTGTCGATGCGGTACAGCGGCAGGTTGCCCAGCGCCTTGCGCAGGCGGTCGCGGGTGGCTAGCAGGTAGCCCTCGGCGTACTCCCAGCCCAGCGCCTTGACCATGTCGCGGAAATAGTCGATGCCGCACACGTCGATCGCCACTGCGGTGTCGTGGTGGTCGGCGGTCTGCAGCGACAGCCACATGGTCAGGTCGTCGTTGAAGCGGCTACGGTTGGGCAGGCCGGTCAGCGCATCGACGAAGCCGCTGTTGCGCAGGGTGTCGATGCGCACCATCAGCAGGTCGCGCAGGTCCTGCAGGGTGCGGCGCGCCACCTCGTCGAACTCGTGGCGCGGCTCGCTGTCGATCACGCACAGCGTACCCAGGCTGGCGCCATCGGCCATCAGCAGCGGCGCGCCGGCGTAGAAGCGGATGAACGGCGGGCCGGTGACCAGTGGGTTGTCGCGGAAACGCGGATCCTGGCGGGCATCGGGCACCACCATCAGTTCCGGGCTGTGGATCGCGTAGGCGCAGAACGCCTGGCTGCGCGGTGTCTGCGGAACCTCCAGGCCGACCCGGGACTTGAACCACTGGCGCTGTTCGTCGATCAGCGAGACCAGCGCGATCGGCACCCGCAGGTAGCGGGACGCCAACTGTGTGACCAGATCGAAGACCTGGTCGGCCGGCGTGTCCAGCAGACACAGCTGGCGCAGGGCGCTGAGCCGTTGCGGCTCGTCCAGCAAGGCGGGTGGGGGAGACTTCAGCATGCCGGGTTATCGGCCCGGTACCAGGGGACTTGAGCGCCGGCCGGAAGGCAGTTCAGGCCACCGCCGCGCCGTCCGCCTCAGCGTGGCGGATCGCGCTGCGGGCTGGGCCGCTTGGCCAGCTTGCGCTGCAGCGAGCGGCGGTGCATGCCGAGCAGGCGCGCGGCCGCGGAGACGTTGCCGCCGGTCTCGTGCATGGCCTGCTGGATGTGCTCCCACTGCAGGCGGCTGAGCGGGGTCATCGCGTCCGGCACGTCGCTGCCATCCTCGTCCTCCTCTTCCTCGGCTTCCAGGCCGATCGCGCGCAGGATCATCGGCACGGTCGCCGGCTTGGGCAGGTAGTCGTCGGCGCCGAGCTTGATCGCCTCCACCGCGGTGGCGATGCTGGCGTAGCCGGTGACCAGCAGGATGCGCATGTCGGCGCGGATCGCGCGCAGCGGCTGGATCAGCGCCAGGCCGGATTCATCGCCGAGCTTGAGGTCGATCAGCGCGTAGTCCGGCGGCGCCTCGGCGGCCAGCGCCAGTGCTGCGGCGGCGCTGTCGGCGGTGCGCGTCTCCAGGCCGCGGCGGGCGAGGGTGCGCTGCAGGGTGCGCAGGTACAGCGGATCGTCGTCGACCAGCAGGCCCAGCGGGGTGTCGGTGTTCATGCGGAGGTCTCCAGGGCGAGCAGCGGCAGGCGGAAGCCGACCCGGGCGCCGTGGTCCGGCGCCGGCTCGGTCCACAACTCGCCGCCCAGGCGTTCGATGGTCGCATGCGACAGCGCCAGGCCCACGCCCATGCTCTCGGGCTTGCCGCTGCGGAACAGAGTGGCCGGCAGGCCGACCTGGTTGGCGTCGAAGCCGCCGCCGTAGTCGCGCACCTCGCCGACCAGTTCGCTGCCGGTGACCCGCACGTTCAGGTCCACCTGCGGGTGGCCGGCGCGTTCGCCGGCGTCGGCGGCGTTGTTCAGCAAGACCTGCAGCAGATGGCCGATGGCGCTTTCCATCCGCAACTGCAGCGGCGCGTCGTCGTTGCGGCGCAGCCGCACGGTCGGCCGCACCAGTTGCCACTGGTGCAGTACCTGCGCCAGCGACACCGTCTGCCCGCCGGCGCGCTGCGCCGGTGCGGCCAGCGCCAGCACCCGTTCGCGGCACTGCACCAGCAGTTCGCGCAGGGTGTCCAGGTCCTCGCGCAACTCCGGCTGGGTACTCTGTTCGGCGATGTCGTCGGTGAGCAGGGTCATCGTCGCCAACGGTGTGTTCAGCTCGTGCGCCACCGACGCGGCATGGGTGGCCAGGGCGACGATGCCCTCGTTGCGGGTGAAGCGCTCCCGCAGCAGCGCCAGCTCGCGTTCGCGTTCGCGCATGGCCATCGCCAGGCGGGTGGAGAACACCAGCACCACCACCGTGGACAGCAGGAAGTTGGCGGCCATGCCCCAGCGCTGCAGGTCCAGCGCCTGGTAGGGGCCGTGCGGCAGCGGCAGGCCGAACAGCGCGCTGACCGCATAGCCGGCCACGCAGGCCAGCGCCACCGCCAGCGCCCAGCGCAGCGGCAGGGCCAGCACCGCCAGCGCGATCAGCACCAGGAACAGCGAGCCGAAGGCGTTGCCGATGCCGCCGCTCCAGCCGACCATCCAGGTCAGCACGGTCACGTCGACCAGGATGTGGCCGAAGGCGGTGGCCGGCGCGGCCGAGTCGGCATGGCGCAGGCGCAGCTGCGCGTACAGGTTGAACAGCGCCAGCACCGCCACGCCGGCCCACAATGGCGCCTGCGGCAGCGGCAACTGCAGCGGCCAGGTCGCCACCAGGATCGTCGCGGCCTGGCCGGCGGTGGCCAGCCAGCGCAGGCTGCACAGGGTGCGCAGGAAGGAGGCGTCGGTGGAATCCATGCTGCGCATCGTATGCGCTGGACCCGGGGGCTGCCTGCGACAAACCGTCGCAGCGGTGCCGCCTGGCTGAATCGGCGGTGCCGGCGCGTGCGGCAGGAGCGGCCGCGCAGGCTAAAATGGGCGCATGTACGATGCCGTCAGCCGCCCCACGCCTCCCGCCGATGCCGCGCCCTGGGCGCGCCGTCTCACCCAGCCGGTCCGCATCGGCGGCGTCACCATGGGCGGCGGCAAGCCGGTGGTGGTGCAGTCGATGACCAATACCGACACCGCCGACGTCGCCTCCTCGGTCAAGCAGGTGGCCGAATTGTGGCGCGCCGGCTCGGAACTGGTGCGCCTGACCGTCAACAATCCCGAGTCGGCCGCGGCGATCCCGCGCATCGTCGACAAGCTGCGGATGATGGGCATCGAGGTGCCACTGATCGGCGACTTCCACTACAACGGCCACCAACTGCTGGCGGCGGAGCCCGCCTGTGCCGAGGCGCTGGCCAAGTACCGGATCAATCCCGGCAACGTCGGCTTCGGCAAGAAGAAGGACAGCCAGTTCGCGCAGCTGATCGAGTTCGCGCTGAAATACGACAAGCCGGTGCGCATCGGCGCCAACTGGGGTTCGCTGGACCAGGCGCTGGCGGCGCAGCTGATGGACGAGAACTCGCGGCGCGAAGTGCCGTGGGATGCCGGCCGGGTGCTGCGCGAGGCGCTGATCCGCTCGGCGCTGGACTCGGCCGAGCGCGCGGTGGAGCTGGGCCTGGGCCGCGACCGCATCGTGCTCAGCTGCAAGGTCAGCGGCGTGCAGGAGTTGATCGCGGTGTACCGCGACCTGGCGCAGCGTTCGGATTTCGCCCTGCACCTGGGCCTGACCGAGGCCGGCATCGGCAGCAAGGGCATCGTCGCCTCCAGCGCGGCGTTGGCCGTGCTGCTGCAGGAAGGCATCGGCGACACCATCCGCATCTCGCTGACCCCGGAGCCGGGGCAGTCGCGCACGCAGGAAGTGATCGTCGCCCAGGAACTGCTGCAGACCACCGGCCAGCGTGCCTTTACCCCGCTGGTCACCGCCTGCCCGGGCTGCGGCCGCACCACCTCCGAGTTCTTCCAGGAGCTGGCCAAGGTGGTGCAGAACCACGTCCGCGCGAAGATGCCGGAGTGGAAGGTGACCCATCCCGGCGCCGAGAGCATGACCCTGGCGGTGATGGGCTGCGTGGTCAACGGGCCGGGCGAGTCGCGCCACGCCAACATCGGCATCTCGCTGCCGGGCACCGGCGAAGCGCCGGCCGCGCCGGTGTTCATCGACGGCGAGAAGAAGGTGACCCTGCGTGGCGAGAACATCGCCCACGAGTTCGTGGCGTTGATCGACGAGTACGTCGAACGCACCTATGTCCGCCGCACCGGGTGAGTCCGCCGCCGAAGCGGCCGGCCTGCGCCGCTGGCTGCGGCTCAATGCCTGGCGCGTGGTGCTGCTGTTCGCCGGCGTCCTGCTGCCATTGGGCGTGTTCGTGGCCCTCGCCGACGAAGTGCATGCGCTGGAAGACCTGTATTTCGACGAGCCGCTGCTGTGGAGCATGCGCGGCCTGACCAGCCCGGGTTGGGACCGCTTCTTCACCGTGGTCACCGAGGCCGGCTATCAGTACGGCGTGATCCCGCTGGACACGCTGATCGTGCTGGTGCTGCTGGGCCTGCGCCGCTGGCGCGAGGCGCTGTTCGCCGCGTTGTCCTTCATTGGCTCGGCGCTGCTGAACATGGGCGCCAAGCAGTTCTTCCAGCGCGACCGGCCCAGCCTGTGGGAGTCGATCGCGCCGGAACACCACACCTTCAGTTTTCCCAGCGGCCACGCGATGGGCTCGATGACCCTGGCGGCGGTGCTGATCGCGCTGAGCTGGCGTACCCGCTGGCGCTGGCCGGTGCTGTGGCTGGCCGGCAGCTTCACCCTGCTGGTCGGCGTGTCGCGGGTCTACCTGGGCGTGCATTACCCCTCGGACATCCTCGGCGGCTGGAGCGCGGCGCTGGTGTGGGTGGTGGGGCTGTACCTGCTGCTGTTCCGCGGCGAGCGCCGGCCGCGCTGGCGCGCGCGGCGCGCATTGGCATGATTTCCAGTACGCGCCAATCCACACTGCTGGCGCTCGCTGTGCCGTCGCCTCCAAAACCTGCGAAGGATGAACACATGACCAGATCCGAGCGAGCGTGTCAGATTTGGGCAGTGCTGGCGTGGGCGGCACGCCATCGCCAGTCTTTGACCTACTCCCAGTTGGCCGCACTCACGGGCGCACATCGCGCGGGTCTCGGTCAGCTACTTGAGCCTATTCAGTCGTATTGCTTGCTAAATCAGCTGCCCCCGCTCACAGCGATAGTCGTACAGCAGGAGTCGGGTTTGCCGGGAAGCGGCTTTGTTGGGGCCACTGCAGAAGAGTTGGGTAGGGCGCAAATGGCGGTTTTCGGATGTGACTGGCTCGCGCATGGCAATCCTCAGCCTGAAAGGTTCGAAGCTGCTGTTCGCGAACGTCCGTCCAATGGAGAGAATTGATTTCTTCCGCCTCATGGTGCGGGCAGCGCTTTATGTAAGTGCAAAGCGGCCCACTCACTATTTGTAAAACGGGAAAAGTATTTCCTCTGCTGATGTTGTTCGAGCGTTCGCTGCAGTCTCCCGCTACCAGCTCGAACTGGCGCCGCCGCCGCCGGAACTGCCGCCGCCGGAGGAGGAGTCGCTGCTGGAACTGGAGGACGACGAGGATGAGGACGATGCCGCGGACTCGGCCGCGGCGCGTTCCCTGGCGGCTTGAGCGGCATGGTAGCTGGCGGTGTAGGCGAACACGCCGGGCGCGGTCTCGGCGATATGGCCCTTGCGGATCAGCGCATTGCGCCGCCGTGCGAGCGCCTGCAGGAAGCGGCTGTAGCGCTGCGGCGAGCGGTAGCGCTGCGCGGCGATGGCCAGGGTCAACACCAGGATCAGCAGTTCCAGCGCCAGGAAGATCACCGTCATCGTCATCGACCTGGCCGACAGCAGCACCACGAAGATGCCGGGGTTGGCGCTCAGGAACAGGCGGATGAACCACGCCCAGAAACCGCCGCGTGCGGTGTCCTGAACCAGCTCCTCGGGCTTGTCCGACAGGCGCGGATGCCGCCGCAGCAGACCCCTGCGCAGATAACCGGTCCAGGCCTGGCGCAGCGGTAGCAGCAGCCACACCAGCACCAGCAGGCCCGCCCAGGCGATGGCGCCGCGCTGCCAGTGCATGCCGTCGTCGGCCGCTTGCGCCAGTTCGGCGACGGCGGCGGGATCCTGCGCGGCGGCGCGGCCCATGAAGTCGAACGCGGCGACGATCGCGTCGGCGGTGTCGCCCTGGCGCAAGCGCGGCGCCAGGTAATCGTCCAGCGCGTGCCGGGCGACCACGTCGGGCAGCGCACCCTCCAGGCCGTAGCCGACTTCGAAGCGCGAACGCCGGTCCTGCATCGCCAGCACCAGCAGCAGGCCGTTGTCGCTGCCTTGCCGGCCGAGCCGCCAGGTGCGGAAGGCGCGCTCGGCCAGGCGCTCGATCGGTTCGTCCTGCAGCGACGGCACGATGTAGACCGCGCCCCAGATGTGCTGGCGCTCGCGCAGGCGCTGCAGTGCCGCGTTGATCCGCTCGGTGTCGTCCGCACTGAGCGTGCCGGCGGGGTCGACCACGTTCGGCGTGTAGGGCGGAATGGCGACGGCGCAGCGGCCGAGCGCCGGCCACAGCAGCAACGCCAGCACCAGCAGGGCGCTCAGCCGGAACGGCGCCCAGCCGCGCGGCACGCTGGCGGCGCGGCGCGGGCCGATGGCGGCGGCATGTGCGGCCTGGCTGCGCATCGCTAGGCCAGGCTGTACAGGGCGGCGGCACGCGCGTGCAGCGCGGTGGTGTCGAACAGCGGCACCGCCGCGTCGGCAGGGCCGACCAGCAATCCGATCTCGGTGCAGCCCAGGATCACCGCCTCCGCGCCTTGCGCCTGCAGTCCTGCGATCACCTCGCGGTAGCGCAGCCGCGACGGCGCCTGCACCACGCCCTGGCACAGTTCCTCGTAGATGATGCGGTGCACGTCCTCGCGCGCCGGCGCATCCGGGATCAGCACGTCGAAGCCGCGCCGTTGCAGCCGTTCGCGGTAGAACGCCTGCTCCATGGTGAAGCGCGTGCCGAGCAGGCCGACGCGGACGATGCCGGCGGCCTGCAACGCATCGGCGGTGGCATCGGCGATGTGCAGCAGCGGCAACGGGACCGCGGCGGCGATCGCGTCGGCCACGCAGTGCATGGTGTTGGTGCACAGCACCAGGAAATCGGCGCCGCCGGCCTGCAGCGCGCGCGCCGAGGCCGCCAGCACGGCACCGGCCGCGTCCCAGTCCCCGTCGCGCTGGTACTGCGCGATCTCGTGGAAGTCCACGCTGTGCAGCAGCAGCTTGGCCGAATGCAGTCCGCCCCGTTGTGCGCGCACCGTCTCGTTGATGTGCCGGTAATAGGGCAGGGTGGATTCCCAGCTCATGCCGCCGATCATGCCGATCGTCTTCATCGTGCGTCGCTTGCCGCCGTGTCGAGTGCGCGAGGATGGTAGCGGCATCGGTCGCGTGCGGCGACCGCGCGCTGTGCCTGTGTCGGCGATCGTCGGGACGCCGCGGTGCGACGCGGCGTCATGCGCACCACTAGGCGTCCAGGGTCGGCGGCGTGCCGGCCCCGGCGCGCGCCGCACGCCGTGCCAGCATCGCCTCGCGGTGGGCGATGTAGGCGTTGGCGCCGAGGATCACCAGCGCGCCCAGCACGGTGCCGCCGTCCGGCGTCTCGTCGAACAGTCACCAGCCGAACAGCGCCACCAGCGGCAGTTGGGTGAAGCTGATCGGGGTCAGTGCGGAGACTTCGCCGAGGCGCAGCGCATGCGTCCACAGCAACTGGCCGAGGGTGCCGAACAGGCCGGTGGCCAGCAGCCACAGCCAGTCGATGCCGTGCGGCCAGCGCCACACGAACAGCGCCGGCAGCAGCGACATCGGCACCCAGAACGCGTAGGTGTAGAACACCACCGTGTTGGCGGCGTCGACCCGCGCCAGTTGCTTGATCTGGATCGCGACCAGGGCGCTCATCACCGCGGCCAGTACCGCCACCAGGGTGCTGGGGCTGAACGCGGCGGCGCCGGGGCGCACGATCAGCAGCACCCCGACGAAGCCGCACAGCACCGCCAGCCAGCGCCGCAGGCGCACCGTCTCGCCCAGCCACAGGGCGGCGGCCAGGGTCGCGAACAGCGGGGTGGAGTAGGACAGTGCGATCGCCTGCGACAGCGGCAGATGCCCGATCGCCCAGAACCCGGCGAGCATCGACACCAGGCCGATCGCGGTGCGCAGCAGGTAACGCGGCAGTTGCGCGGTGCGTGGCAGTGGCCGGCCCGGCCGCAGCAGCATCGGCAACAGGAACAGCAGGCCGAACAGGTTGCGGAAGAAGGCGATCTGCAGCGTGGACAGCTGCGCCGACGCCAGCCGGATCGCGACCACCATCAGTCCGAAGGCCATGGTGCTGGTAGAGCGTGTTATGCCCTTCGAGCCGAGTGCGAAGCGGACTGTGGCGCGTTGAGACAAGGCGTGCGCCGTGGCCCAGGCTAGCCGCCTGGGCAAGGCGCGCAACGCAGTCTCGGCGTGCCACAGGCCGCTTCCCTACGGGTTGGCCGTCCGCGGCGCGGAGCCGGCGCCGCGCGGTTTGCCTTGGCGCCAGCCAAGGCCGCACCACGCGACACCATCTCCGCACCGCGGACGACCAACGCATCTCGGCTCGAAGGGCATAACACGCTCTGACATCAGCAGCGCCGCGCGCAGCGGCGTGGGCGCGGCTACCACTGTGCGCCGACGATGCGCGGCTCCGGCTCCAGGATGACGCCGAAGCGCTCGCTCACCGAAGCGGTGATGCGCCGCGCCAGTTCCAGCAGCTCGGCACCGCTGGCCTGGCCGTGGTTGACCAGCACCAGCGCGTGCGCGGCGGACACGCCGGCGTCGCCGTCGCGGTAGCCTTTCCAGCCGCAGGCCTCGATCAGCCACGCCGCCGACAGCTTGCGCTGGCTGTCGTCGTCGCCGGGAAATACCGGCAACGCCGGGTACTCGTGCTGCAGCGCCAGCGCCTGTTCCAGCGGCAGCAGCGGATTCTTGAAGAAGCTGCCGGCGTTGCCGAGCACGTCCGGGTCGGGCAGCTTGCGTCGGCGGATGTTGATCACCGCCTGGGCCACGTCCGGCGCACCGGGGGTGGCGATGCCCATCGCCTGCAGTTCCTCGCCGATGCCGGCGTAGTCCAGGCGCAGCGCATGCAGCCGCGGCAGGTTGAACTCCACTGCGGCGATCAGGTAGCGGTCGGGCTGGCGCTTGAACAGGCTGTCGCGGTAGCCGAACTCGCAGGCGGTCGCGTCCAGCCGCACGAAGCGTGCGTCGGCGCGGTCGTAGGCCTCGACCACGTGCACGAACTCGCCCATCTGCGCGCCGTAGGCGCCGATGTTCTGGATCGGCGCGGCGCCGACCGTGCCGGGGATCAGCGCCAGATTCTCCAGGCCGGACAGGCCCTGCGCCAGCGACCACATCACCAGCTCGTGCCAGCCCACGCCAGCGCCGGCGCGGACGATGGCGTAGTCGGCGCGATGCTCCAGGGTGTCGATGCTGCGGTTGGAGAAGCACAGCACCACGCCCGGCGCATCGCCGGCGAACAGCATGTTGCTGCCGCTGCCCAGCGGCAGCAGCGCGGCGCCGGCCAGCTCCGGCGCCAGCAGCGCCTCGGGCAGCGCCTCGGGCGCGAAGATCTGCAGCAGCCACGGCGCCTGCGCGGCGACGTGGAAGGTGTTGAGCGCCTGCAGCGGCGCCTGCGCGGTGAGCGACCAGGCCGTCGTGCTCATGGGACGACCACGTCCCCGCGGCTGGGCGCTTCGCGGCGCCGGCGCATCGCCTCCACGCACTCGCCGATCAGTTCCGGCCCGCGGAACACCAGCCCGCTGTAGCACTGCACCAGGGCGGCCCCGGCGGCCATCTTCGCCACCGCATCGGCACCGGAGAGGATGCCGCCGACGCCGATCAGCGGGATGCTCTCGGGCAGGCGCGCGCGCAGCCGGCGCAGCACCAGGGTGGACTGGCCCAGCAGCGGCGCGCCGGACAGGCCGCCGCTTTCGCCCCCCAGCGGTTCGTGTTCCAGGCCGGGGCGGGCGACGGTGGTGTTGGTGGCGATCACCCCGTCCACCTGCAGGTCCGACAGCACCCGCGCCGCCGCGTCGATGTCGCTGTCGCTCAGGTCCGGCGCCACCTTGACCAGCATCGGCACGCGCTTGCCGTGGCGCGCCGCCAGCGCTTCCTGCGCCTCGCGCAGGCGCGCGATCAGCTGCCGCAGCGCCTGTTCCTCCTGCAGCTCGCGCAGGCCGGCGGTGTTGGGCGAGGAGATGTTGACGGTGACGTAGTCGGACAGCGCATAGACCTTTTCCAGGCAATGCAGGTAGTCGGACGCGGCGTCCTCGTTCGGGGTGTCCTTGTTCTTGCCGATGTTGATGCCGAGCAGGCCGCGCCGGCGCCGCGCGCGCTCGACGTTGCGCACCAGCGCATCCACGCCCAGGTTGTTGAAGCCCATGCGATTGATCACCGCCTGCTGCCGCGGCAGGCGGAACATGCGCGGCTGCGGATTGCCGGCCTGCGCGCGCGGGGTGACCGTGCCGATCTCGACGAAGCCGAAGCCCAGCGCCAGCAGCGCGTCGATGTGCTCGCCGTTCTTGTCCATGCCAGCAGCCAGCCCGACCGGGTTGGGGAAGTCCAGACCGAAGGCGCGCGTGGGCATCGGCGCGATCGTGCGCGCCAGCAGCGGATTGGTGCCGGTGCGGTAGGCCAGCTCGATCGCGCGCAGGCCCAGGGCATGCGCGCGCTCGGCGTTGAAGGCGAACAGGAACGGTCGGGCGAGGGAGTACATGGCGTGGCTCAGTTCAGCGTCCCGGCGAAGGCGCGGGTGCGGTAATGGAACGCGACGACGCCGTCGCGCTGGTGCCGGTCGAACAGCGCGCGCAACGCGTCCAGCATCGGCGCATGCCGCGGGTGGCCGGGCAGCGGCGCGTAGGAGGACGACAGCAGGCGTCCGCGCAGCGCCTCGAAGTCCATGCGCTGCGCGTTGGGGAACTGCGCGGTGCCGCGCAGGCCGGCGCCGAACCAGCGCTGCATGGTGGCATCGTCGTGGTAGCGCTCGGCCACCGCGCTGTAGTCGGTGCCGTACTCCAGCAGCAACTGCTCGTAGTCTTCCAGGAACGGCGTGGCGTCGAGCAGGCGCGAGTTCCAGTACACCAGCGCCAACCCGCCCGGACGCAGCACGCGTGACCATTCGCGACGCACCGCCTCCAGGTCGAACCAGTGGAAGGCCTGCGCGGCGCTGACCAGGTCCACGCTGGCATCGGCCAGGGTGGTGGCCTCGGCGCTGCCGTCGATGGCGCGGAAGCCCGGCAGGTCCTGCAGCAGCGCCACTGCGGCCTCGCGCATCGCCGCGTTCGGCTCCACGGCCAGGGTCGGATGCCCGGCCTGCAGGAACAGGCGCGTGGAGATGCCGGTGCCGGCGCCGATGTCGGCGACCAGCGCATCGCGCGCCACGCCCAGCTCGCCGTGCACCCAGTCCAGCAGCGCCGCCGGATAGCTGGGGCGGTAGCGCACGTAATCGGCGACGCGGTCGCTGAAGCGTTCCCGCGGCGCGGCGGCGTCCCGGCTCACGACTGGGTGCTGGCGAACCAGGCCAGCCCGCCGAAGAACAGCACGAAGGCCAGTACCGCCAGCACGGCCAGCACCACCGCGGCCCAGCCCAGGATCAGCCCGCCCACCGCCAGGCCATCGCCCTGGAAGCGCTGCGGCTGGCGGCGGATCTCCGCCCGGGCCAGATGCCCGGTGATGATCGCGCCGAGGCTGCCCAGTACCGGCATCAGGGTCCAGCCGAGGATCCCGGCGACCAGGCTGACCACCGCCAGGGAATTGGTCTCGCGCACCTGACTCATCGCTGTCGCTCCTTGCAGAAGGAAAGGGGCGGCGGCCGCAGGGTGCGGGCCGCCGCGTTCGCCGCGTTACAGATCGAACTTGATGCCCTGCGCCAGCGGCAGCGAATCGGAGTAGTTGATCGTGTTGGTCTGCCGGCGCATGTACACCTTCCACGCGTCCGAGCCGGACTCGCGGCCGCCGCCGGTATCCTTCTCGCCGCCGAAGGCGCCGCCGATCTCGGCGCCGGAGGTGCCGATGTTGACGTTGGCGATGCCGCAGTCGCTGCCGGCCGCGGACAGGAACTTCTCCGCCGCCTTCAGATTCTGGGTGAAGATCGACGAGGACAGGCCCTGCGGCACGCCGTTCTGCATGTCGATGGCCTCCTCCAGGGTGCTGTACTTCATCACGTACAGGATCGGCGCGAAGGTTTCGTGCTGGACCACTTCATCGCTGTTCTTCAGGCCGGTGACGATGGCCGGCAGCACGAAGTTGCCCGGGCGGTCCAGCGCGGTGCCGCCGGTCTCGATGGTGCCGCCGGCGGCCTTGGCCTTGGCGATCGAGTCCAGGAACTGCTCGACCGCGCCGCGGCTGTTCAGCGGGCCCATCAGGTTGGCCGGGTCGGTGGGGTCGCCGATCTTGCCTTCGACCTGCTTGTAGGCCTTGACCAGGGTGGCCAGCACGGTGTCGTAGATCGATTCGTGCACGATCAGCCGGCGCGTGGTGGTGCAGCGCTGGCCGGCGGTGCCGACCGCGCCGAACACGATGCCGGGCACCGCCAGCTTCAGGTCGGCGCTCTCGTCGAGGATGATCGCGTTGTTGCCGCCCAGCTCCAGCAGGCAGCGGCCCAGCCGGCGCGCGCACTTCTCGGCGACGACGCGGCCGACCTGGGTGGAGCCGGTGAAGCTGATCAGCGGGATGCGGGTGTCCTCGACCAGGCGCTCGGACAGGGCCACGCCGGCGTCGTTGATCAGGAAGAAGATGTCCGGGAAACCGGCGTCGCGCAGCGCCTCGTTGCAGATCTTCATCGACGCGATCGCGGTCAGCGGGGTCTTGTTGGACGGCTTCCAGATGCAGATGTCGCCGCAGATCGCCGCCAGGAACGCGTTCCAGCTCCACACCGCGACCGGGAAGTTGAACGCGCTGATGATGCCGACCAGGCCCAGCGGCTGGTACTGCTCGTACATGCGGTGGCCGGGGCGCTCCGAATGCAGGGTGTAGCCGTACAGCATGCGGCTCTGGCCGACCGCGAAATCGGCGATGTCGATCATCTCCTGCACTTCGCCATCGCCTTCCGGCTTGCTCTTGCCCATTTCCAGCGCGACCAGCGAGCCCAGTGCGTCCTTGTGCTTGCGCAGCGCTTCGCCGCACAGCCGCACCGCTTCGCCGCGGCGCGGCGCCGGGGTGGTGCGCCAGACCTTGAACGCGGCCTGGGCGCGGGCGATCACCGTTTCGTAGTCCTGCTCGGTGGTGGCCTGGACGTCGGCGATGATGTCGTTGCTCGACGGGTTGAGCGGCTGCAGCACGCCGGCGCCGGTGGCGCTGGACCACTCGCCATTGCCGAGATAGGTGCCGGAGTTGGTGGCGGCGAGGCCGAGCGCCTTGAGCAGGTCAGCGGACATGGAATCTCCTGGGTTCGTTGCGACAGGGAAGGCGACCGCAGGCGGGGGACGCGGGACGCGCAGCCGGCAATTTTAGCAGACCGGACGCATCCGGCCGCCGCCGCTGGCGGGGGCGGCTGGCGAGCGCAAAAAACGCGTGGGCATGCCGTAGAATCCCCGCCAGGCCAATGGCCCCGTAGCTCAGCTGGATAGAGCGGTCCCCTCCTAAGGGACAGGTCGTGCGTTCGAATCGCGCCGGGGTCACCATTTCGTGCATGCCGTCCGCCGCGGCCGCGGCGCCGCCAGCGGCCATCGCGGTGCCTGCCCATGCATCCTGCGCAGCGGCCGCGATGGTGAATCGCGCGGTGTCCGATCTGTCTGCAATAACGTCCTCTACACCTTGTACCGACGCGGCCTGAGCATCGTCCTGCGTAGGCTGCGTCCGTCGGCCACTGCGCTTGGCGGCGATTCGCGCCGCGTACTCTACTTTTGCAGTGCCGATGGACGACGAGGACGGAGTCGCCTCCGCCACGTCCGCCACAAGCGTCCCGCCCGCAACTCCGTGCGGCGGGACGATCGCCGCCGCGCATCGGCGGTCCTGATCGCCTCGGGCCTGGCGTGATCGCCGGCTTGCCGGCACGCCCGCAGCGATTCCCACCCCTATGCGAAGCAGGAGTCAGAGATGAAAACAGCAATGAAGATGGTCCTGGTCGGTTCGATGCTGGCTGCGCTTGCGGCCTGCAAGCGCGACGGCGACCAACCGGCCACCGATCCGAATGCGGCCAACCCGCCCGCAGCGGCCGACGGCAGCCCGGCAGGCGGCAGCACCGCCCCGGCCGGCACCACCAGCGGCGATGCCAGCGGCACCGCGACCGGGCAAGGCACGATGCAGGGCCAGGACGCGTCGCAGGGCGTACCGCCGACCACGACGTCTCCGACCAGCCCGACTACCCCCCAGGATCCTGCCAACCCGGATCCGCAGCAGCAGCAGCCGACCGATCAGAAGCAGCAGTAAGGGTTGCGCAAAACGCGCGGCGCCGGCGGCGTCGCGCGTTCGCTGCGTGTCGACGCTCAGGCCTCCTTGGAGGGCGTTGCGTGTCGCCCGGCGCCCCTGCTTGGTGGCCTTAACGTGGTGTTTCCTGGCTTGGCGCGATAGTCACTTTTGCAACCGTTTGCCAGGGCCGCAGCGCCGATGCTGCGGTCGCACACGAGGCGCTTGACAGCGCCCCGGCGCATGATGTCCTCTTGCGTCCATGCCTCTGGTCTTCGCCCCTATCGCCATCTCGCTTCCGCGCTCGCTTCGGCACGCGGCGGGCGCTGCTGCGGGCATTACCACCGGTATTACCACCCTCACCATTCGCCCGGTGCGGCCCGTCGTCTTCGTCTGATCGTCGAACACCACGGCCCCGCACCCGGATCAGGATGCGGGGGAATCCCTCAGCCTGATGCGAGCGGGGCCTCCACTCCGAGGTCTTCCATGTCGCCCCCCGCCGTCGCTCCTGCTGTCGCCGCTTCGCCTGATTCCGCCGTCGATCCCGCGCTCGCCGCCGCCACTGTCGTGCACAAGTTCGGCGGCACCTCGGTGGCCGATGCCGAACGCTACCGTCATGTCGCGCAACTGCTGTTGGCGCGCCCGGAACGTCTCCAGGTCACCGTCGTCTCGGCGATGAAGGGCGTCACCGATGCGTTGATCGGCCTGGCCGAACTGGCCGCGCGCGGCCACGGCGACTGGCGCGAGCGCTGGCACGAAACCCGTGCCCGCCATCGCGCCGCCGCCGTGGCCTTGCTCGGCGAACATGCCGGCGCCACGGTCGAATGGCTGGACGCGCGCTTCGAGCACCTGGCCGAGATCCTCGCCGCGCTGGCGGTGATCGGCGAACTGCCGCGGGAAGTGCTGGACCGCGTGCAGGGGTTGGGCGAGGTGTACTCGGCGCAGTTGCTGGGCGACCACCTGCGTGCGCTGGGCGAGGAGTGCGCGGTGCTGGATGCGCGCGAGGTCTTGGTGGTCGACCGCGGCGAACTGGGCGTGGACGTGGACTGGTCCGCCAGCGCGCAGCGCCTGGCGCAATGGCGCGCGGAGCACCCGCAGCCGCGCATCGTGGTCACCGGCTTCGTCGCCCGCGACCGCGCCGGCCGCATCACCACCCTCGGCCGCAACGGCAGCGACTACTCCGGCGCGATCTTCGCCGCGCTGTTCGACGCCGCCGAGCTGCACATCTGGACCGACGTCGACGGCGTGCTTTCGGCGGACCCGCGGGTGGTGCCCGAAGCGGTGCAACTGGAAACGCTCAGCTATGACGAAGCCTGCGAACTGGCCTATTTCGGCGCCAAGGTGGTGCACCCGCAGACCATGTCGCCGGCGATCGAGCGCGGCCTGCCGATCATCATCCGCAACACCTTCCAGCCCGAGCACCCGGGCACCCGCATCACCGCCAGCAGCGCCACCAGCGGCCCGATCAAGGGGCTGACCCTGAGCCCGGACCTGGCCGTGCTCAACCTCGAAGGCACCGGCCTGATCGGCGTGCCCGGCACCGCCGAGCGCGTGTTCGCCGCACTGCGCAACGCGCGGGTGTCGGTGGTGATGATCTCGCAAGGGTCGTCCGAACATTCCATCTGCTGCGTGGTGCGGCAGAACGAGGCCGAACGTGCGCGCGACGCGGTGCTCTCCGCGTTCGCCCACGAACTGGTGGTGGGCCAGGTGCAGCGCGTGCAGTTGACCACCGGCATCAGTGTGCTGGCCGCGGTCGGCGACGGCATGACCGGGCAGCCCGGCGTGGCCGCGCGCCTGTTCGAGTCCTTGGGCCGCGCCCAGGTCAATATCCTGGCGATCGCGCAGGGCTCGTCCGAGCGCAACATCTCGGTGGCCATCGACAGCGCGCACGCGACCAAGGCGCTGCGCGCCGCGCATGCCGGCTTCTGGCTGTCGCCGCAGACCTTCTCGGTCGGCGTGATCGGGCCGGGCAACGTCGGTGCGGCGCTGCTGGACCAGTTGCGCGCCGCGCAGCCGCAACTGCTGGCCAAGGCCAACCTCGACCTGCGCCTGCGCGCGGTGGCCTCGCGCAGCACGATGCGCCTGGAGCCGCGCGCTTTCGCCGGCGACTGGCGGCAGGCGCTGGCCGCCGGCCAGCAGCCGACCGACCTGGACGCGTTCACCGCGCACCTGCTGTCGGCGCATCTGCCGCATGCGGTGATCATCGACTGCAGCGGCAGCGCCGACGTCGCCGACCGCTACGCCGGCTGGCTGGCCGCCGGCATTCACGTGGTCACGCCGAACAAACAGGCCGGCGCCGGGCCACTGCCGCGCTTCCACGCGATCCGCGCCGCGGCCGCGGCCAGCGGCGCGCGCTTCCGCTACGAAGCCACGGTCGGTGCCGGCCTGCCGGTGATCACCACCTTGCGCGACCTGGTCGATACCGGCGACGCCGTTACCGCGATCGAAGGCATCTTCTCCGGCACCCTGGCCTGGCTGTTCAACAAGTACGACGGCAGCGTGCCGTTCGCGCAGCTGGTGGCCGAGGCGCGCGGCATGGGCTACACCGAGCCGGACCCGCGCGACGACCTGTCCGGCACCGACGTGGCGCGCAAACTCGTCATCCTGGCGCGCGAGGCCGGGCACGAACTGAGCCTGGAGGACGTGGCGGTGGAAAGCCTGGTGCCGGAAGCGCTGCGCCAGGCCAGCGTGGACGACTTCATGGCGCGCCTGCACGAAGTCGATGCCGTCTTCGCGCAGCGCCTGCAGACGGCCAAGGCGCGCGGCTGCGTGCTGCGCTACGTGGCGCGGCTGGCGCCGGGCCATGCGCCCAGCGTGGGGCTGGTGGAACTGCCGGCCGACCATGCCTTCGCCAACCTGCGCCTGACCGACAACGTGGTGCAGTTCACTACCCGCCGCTACTGCAACAATCCGCTGGTGGTGCAGGGGCCGGGCGCCGGCCCGGAAGTGACCGCCGCCGGCGTGTTCGCCGACCTGCTGCGGGTCGCGGCGGGCGAGGGCGCGCGCCTGTGAGCCGGATGCAGACGCTGGCAGCGAGCGCCGCAGGCCCGGCCGCGCTGCCGACGCAGGCGCGCGCGTTCGCGCCGGCCTCGGTGGCCAACGTCGCGGTGGGCTTCGACCTGCTGGGCTATGCGGTGGAAGGTGTCGGCGACACGGTGACGGTGCGCCGCATCGACGCGCCGGAGGTGCGTATCGCCGCGATCCGTGGCACCACCGTGGCCTTGCCATTGGAGGCCGCACGCAACACCGCCGGTGCCGCGTTGATGTCGCTGCGCGAGGCGTTGGCGCTGCCGTTCGGCTTCGAACTGGAGATCGACAAGGGCATCCCGCTCAGCTCCGGCATGGGCGGCTCTGCCGCCTCGTGCGTGGCCGCGCTGGTGGCGGCCAATGCCTTGCTGCCCGAGCCGCTATCGCGCGATGCACTGTATCGCTACGCGCTGGACGGCGAGGCAGTGGCCAGCGGCAGCCGCCACGGCGACAACCTCGGCCCGATGCTGCTGGGCGGGCTGGTGTTGTCGACCCTGGAGCGGCTGGTGCCGGTGCCGGTGCCGAGCGGCTGGCACAGCCTGCTGGTGCACCCGGACGCGACGCTGGAGACGCGCCACGCGCGTGCGGCGCTGGCTGGGGAGTACCGGCTCGGCGAGTTCGTGGCGCAGAGCGCGAACCTGGCGCTGGTGTTGGCGGGTTGCCATGCCGGCGACGAGGCGCTGGTACGCGCCGGCTTGCGCGACGTGCTGATCGAGCCGCGGCGCGCGCCGCTGATCGTCGGCTTCGACGCGGCCAAGGCGGCGGCGCTGGCGGCGGGGGCGATGGGTGCGGGCATTTCCGGCGCTGGTCCGAGTGTGTTCGCCTGGTTCGCCAGCCGTGTCGAGGCGGAGGCCGCGGCGCCGGCGGTGCAGGCGGCCTTTGCGGACGCTGGTTTCGGCAGTCAGCACTGGGTGTCGCCGTTGCAGTGTCCGGGTGCGACGTTGCTGTAGCCACTTATTGGAGCGGTGCGTTGTCCGCGCCGCTGTTGCTGTCGCTAGTGTTGTTGCTGTTGCTGTTGCTGTTGCCGATTTCGAATTTGCTTTTGTTGTCGCTGTCGCTGTTGCTCTAATCGTTGCTTTTGCTTTTGCTTTTGCTTTGCTGTTGCTGTTGCCGTACCGGGTTCCCTTCCGAAGCGGCGGCCATCGCGGGGAAAAACCCGAAGGGCGGCGTACATGGATGTACGCCGTCCGCGGCAGGGGCAGGATGCCCCTTCCGCGGATCCCCGTGATGGACGCGGACC
>NZ_CAXYKF010000002.1:0-16563 GCF_964278005.1 uncultured Xanthomonas sp. | reverse complement strand
TGCTTGACCAGCCTTCGGCTGTGGTAAAGCGCTTCTTTTGGTTACTTTTCTTTGCATAAGCAAAGAAGTGCTTCTCAGCAGCCGAAGGCTGATCAAAGTAACTCGCCGCAAGGCGAAAGCCGTTGCTGTTGATGTTGCTGCTTGATTTACGCGTCGGACAAGCACAACCGCAAGAGTGAGCTTTGGCAGCGATAAGCTCTCTCGGTGAAGCCCGTCGCGGCTAAAGCCACTCCTACCAGGAACGCAAGCGCTCAACCCAGATGCGTGCGCACCGCTTCGTCGATCTTGGCCGGCGGCACGAAGCCGGGCACCCGCGCCACTTCCTCGCCCTGGCGGAACAGCATCAGGGTCGGCGTCTGGCGCAGGCCCTGGGCGCGGAAGAACTCCTCGCCCACGTCTTCCATCTTCACCTTGAGCAGGGTCACGCCCTGCGCGCTCTCGCCCTCGGCGAAACGCTCCAGCGACTTGTCGAGCATGCGGCAGCCCGGGCAGTTGTCCTTGTTGAAATCGGCCAGCACGCGCGGATGCGCGGCGAGGGCATCGGCGAACTGTTCGGCACTGGAAACGGTGATGGTGGTGAGCATGGAACGAAGCCTTGTCTGATGTCGGAAGAAGCCCGGCGTGCGATGGGGACGCCGGCGATGCCAGGAAAACAGATGAACGACGACGGCGTCAGCCGCTGCCATGCAACGGCAACACCCTCGCAGCGAAGCCAGCCGCGCCCGCGGGAGCGGACTCGGCAGCGGCCACCGGCACATCGCCTGCCAACGACGCGCGCGCCGCGCACAACGCCAGCACCTGCGCGCACCACGCGTCGATGGCCGCGTTGTCGCGGTCGCCGTGCGGCATCTGCTCGATCTCCAGCAATGGATAAACACTCTCGAAGAACCGCGCGATGCGCTTGACCGCCCCGCAGTAGTACTCCAGCCCCCACTGCGTCTCGCCGGTGCCGAACGCCGCCACTTCGATCGTCTTGCCTGTCGCCTCGACCAACTCGGCGATATAGCGCTTCATCTCCGCCGGCGTGCGCCCGGCGTTGTCGCTCCAACTGCCGAGCAGATGCAGGTCGAAGTCCGCCGCACGCGCGGCGTCGCCGAGCGCACCCTGCAGCGTCTGCAGGTCGGTGTGGATCCAGGTCACCTCATGCCCCGCCGCCTCGCACTGCGCATGCACGCGGCGGGCGACGTCGCGGGTATTGCCGCTGAGCGAAGCGTAGGCGAGCAGGATGTGCATGGGGCGGGGATTCGGGATGATCAGCCGTTCGGCTGCTGAAAAGCCGGGGAGTGGGGATTCGTCAGAGCGTAGGAACTTGCTGTTGCCAATCCCCATTCCCGATTCCCCAATCCCGGCTCCTCACAGATCGTCGAAGCCGTTGTCCGAGTTGGTCTTCTTGTAGCTGGCGTTGCGCATCTCGAAGAAGTCGGTCTTGGTTTCGGTGAAGTTGTCGGCGTAGGCCTTGATCCACGGCATTACGTTGTCGCTGGCGCCGCTGTACAGCTTCTCGATGCCGAGCATGCCGGACATCTTGTTGGCGCGGTACTTCACGTACTGGATCATCTCGTCCACGTCGATGCCCTCGATGCCGTCGAGCACTTCCGAGGACCACTCGGTCTCCAGGCGGATCGCATGCTCGAACGCCTGATGCACGTAGTCGGTCAGTTCGTTGGTCTGCAGCTCGGCGTTCTCGCCGATGATGGCGCGGATCAGCTCGCTGATGAACTTGGTATGGGCCAGCTCGTCGCGGTTGATGAAGCTGATGATCTTGCCGGTGCCGGTCATGCGGTTCTGCCGCACCAGGTTGTAGAAATACGCGAAGCCGGAATAGAAGTTGATGCCTTCCAGGATCGAGGACTGGATCAGCGAGCGCAGCAGGGTCTCTGCTGTCTTCTCGCGCATGAAGTCGTCGTAGGCCTGCATGATCGGCTGGTTGCGCGCGATGATGGTCGGGTGCGTGCGCGCGATCTCGAACACGCGGTTCTGGTCGGCCAGGCCGGCGATCGAGGCCAGCACGTACGAGTAGCTCTCGTTGTGGATCACTTCCTGCTGGCCGATGATCGCGGCGTTGGCGTGCGCGGCCGGGTCGGTGATGTATTCGGCGACGTTGTAGATGAAGCGCGTCTGCGGCGAATCCAGCGTGGCCAGCAGGCCGATGATCGAGTCGTAGGCGTTCTTCTCGCGCGCCGACAGCTCCCCGTACTGCTTGGCATCGCCCTTCATGTCCACTTCGTCGGGGATCCAGAAGTTGGTCGACAGCTCCTTGTACGCCCGGTAGAAGGACGGGTACGGGATGTCGTTCCAGTTGAGGATGCCGCTGGTGGTGCCGTTGATGATGCCGGTGGAACGGTTGGGGTGCAGCGGTTCGAGGATCTTGATGCGGTCGAGCGCGATGGCCATGGATGTGCTTCGGTAGTCGGGTGAACGGCGCCGGCGGACGGCGCGGGAATGCGGGACGCGCGCGGCAGGACCGGCCTGCCGCGCGGCGCGGGCGTCAGACGCCGGCGATCAGCTCGAGCACCACTCGCACTCGCTGATGTCGATGTCGTTGGAACGCACGTAGTAGGTGGTCTTCAGGCCTTCCTTCCACGCGGTCATGTGCAGGTCCAGCAGGGTGCTGGCGCGGATGCCGCTGGGCACGTAGAAGTTGAAGCTGATCGACTGATCGACGTGGCGCTGGCGGCGCGCGTTCTGGCGCACGCTGGCGAACTGGTCGACCTTGTAGGCGCCCTTCTCGTAGTACGGATAGGTGTCCACGGTCAAGCCGGGCGCCACCACCGGACGGCGGAAGTCCTTCTTCTCTTCGTAGTAGAACGCGCTGTAGATCGGATCGATCGAGGCGGTGGAGCCGGCGATCTGCGCGGTGCTCATGTTCGGCGCCACCGCCACCATCCAGGCGTTGCGCACGCCGTGCACGCTCACCTGCGCGGCCAGTTCCTGCCACTCGGCGCTGTCGTAGCCGCGCTTGGTGAAGTACTCGCCGTTCTGCCAGTCGCTGCCCTTGAACACCTTGTACGCGCCCTTCTCCTTGGCCAGCGCCAGGCTCGCCTGGATGGTCAGGTAGTTGATGCGCTCGTACAGCGAATCGCTGTACGCCTCGGCGTCCGGCGAATTCCAGTCGATGCCCTTCTGCGCCAGCAGGTGGTGCCAGCCGAAGGTGCCCAGGCCGATCGCGCGGTACTTCTGGTTGGTGATGGTGGCCTGCGGCACTGGCAGCTCGTTGAGGTCGATGACGTTGTCGAGCATGCGCACCTGGACGCGGATCAGCCGCTCCAGGATGTCCGGCGACAGCAGGTCCGGCTGCGCGGTGACCGCGCGGCCCAGGTTCACCGAGGACAGGTTGCACACGACGAAGTCGCCGGCCTGCTTGGTGGTGACGATCTGGTCGCCGCTGATCATCTCCTGGATGACCCGCGTCGGGCTCATGTTCTGCAGGATCTCGGTGCACAGGTTGCTGGAATACACCATGCCCTGGTGCTTGTTCGGGTTCATGCGATTGACTTCGTCGCGATAGAACATGAACGGGTTGCCGGTCTCCAGCTGGCTGACCATGATCCGCTTGAACATGTCGATGGCCTTGACCACCTTGCGGCCGATGCGCTCGTCGGCCACCACTTCCTCGTAGCGGGCGCGGAAGCTGCCTTCGCCGCGCTTCTCGTCGAAGAAGTCCTGCAGATACCAGCCCTTGACCTCCTTCACCTCGTGCGGGTCGAACAGGTACCACTCGCCGCGGCGCTCCACCGCTTCCATGAAGATGTCCGGCACGCACACCGCGGTGAACACGTCGTGCGCGCGCAGGCGCTGGTCGCCGTTGTTCAGGCGCAGGTCCAGGAACGCCTCGATGTCGCGGTGCCAGATGTCCAGGTACACGGCGATGGCGCCCTTGCGCTGGCCGAGCTGGTCCACCGACACGGCGGTGTTGTTGAGCTGCTTGATCCACGGCACCACGCCGCCGCTGGAGTTCTTCACGCCGCGGATCGCCGAACCGGAGGAACGCACGTAGCCCAGGTAGGCGCCGACGCCGCCGCCGTGCTTGGACACGCGCGCCACGTCGGTGTTGGAGTCGTAGATGCCCTGCAGGCTGTCGTCGACGGTGTCGATGAAGCAGCTCGACAGCTGCCCGCCGATCTTGCCGGCGTTGGCCAGGGTCGGCGTGGCCACGGTCATGTACAGGTTGGACAGGGCCCAGTAGGCCTCGCCGACCAGCTGCATGCGGCGCTCGCGCGGCTTCTCGTCCTGCATTAGGTACAGGGCGATGGTCAGCCAGCGCTCCTGCGGCAGTTCGTAGACCTTGCGCGAGTTGTCGGTGGCCAGGTAACGCGTGGCCAGCAGGTACAGGCCGTTGTAGGCGAACAGCTTGTCGCGCTCCGGATCGATCATGCGGCCGGCTTCGGCCAGTTCGTCCTTGGAGTAGTTCTTGAGGATGTCGATCGAGTACACGCCGCGGTCGGCCAGACTTTCCTGCAGGCCGACGTAGGAGCCGTACTTCTCGCCGGCATCGTAGAAACGGTTCTTGCTGGCGCGCTTGTACAGGCGGTCCAGGTACAGGCGCGCGGCGAAGTACTCCCACTCCGGCGTGGCGATGTCCACGCGCGACTCGGCCTCGCGGATCAGGTAGTCGACCATGTCGTCGGCCGACAGGCTTTCCTTCTTCTCGATGAAGGCGAAGGCCTTGCGCTCGTAGTCGCTCACGTCCAGCTGCGGGAACTCGGCGTGGATCCGGTCCAGGGTGCGCTGCAGGCGCGAGCGGTCGAAGGCCATGCGGCGGTTGCCGCCGTCCTTGACGATCCAGGTCACGGCGCGCTGGTCGTTGCTCGGCTCGCTGCTGGCCGTCGGCTCCGGCTGGGCAGTGGCGGCAGCGGTCGTGGGGTCGACGGCGGCGTCGACGGACGCGGTGGCCGGCAGGCTGTGGGTCTGGCTCATGAAGGTCTCCAAGCGTGGTGCACGCGGCCGCCCGACCCTCGCAGGCAGCGGTCCGACCGGGTTCGCAGGTGGGCAGGCGGTGTCGCGAAGACTGCAAACGGCGCAGGCACCGGGCCTGCGGGCGGTCAACGCTGCACCGACCCTCTCCCCCCGGAGAGCGCGCGGTCGGCGCCGCGCGGTGTGCTTCGCGCGGCTGTCGGCAGGTCTTCGGGCTGATGGGCAACGGCCGTGGCCGGTTCCTAGCCCGTCGCTTCCCAAGGCGGGCGCCTCAGTGCGGATGACGGGTTCGTTCCCAATTACCGCTGCGGGGCAGCGCCGGAGTTGGCGTTGGCACGCCGCACCGGCTTCCCTTTTGATCCCGCGGCTTGGGGCCGCCGGAACCGACCACCCCAAGATAGTGGGGTCGGTCGGCGACGTCAACGCTAAATATGGGTGGAATTACGAAAACCTAAGCCTGGCAACGGTTTGCCGACGACAGCCGATTCCGGTCCCGCCGCGGCGGCCGTTCGCGGCCGTGACGGGGTCGTGAAGCCGGCCGCAAACACGGGCGTTGGCGCCCCCGGACGCCCCCGACACCGCCGCCTCGCTTAGGGCCGGCACGGCACCACCGCGCCGCTGGCGTCGGTGCAGGTGCCGGTGTGGACGACACTGCCGTCCTGCACGCTGGTGCTGCCCTGGTAGCTGCCCTGCGTGCCATCGACGCTGCTCTGGCGGCTGCCGCTGAGCGTACCGTCGGCGGCCCGGGCCAGGCTGCCGCTGCTGCTCGCGCTGGCGCCGTCGGCGCGCTGGACGCTGGCACTGCCCTGGCGGCTGGCGCTGCCGTCGGCGCTGCGCTCGGCGCTGCCCTGGCGCGTGGCGCTGCCGCCGGCGGCGGTCGTGCGGGTAGCGGCGCTGCGCGCGCTGGCGTTGCCCTGGCCGTCGGCCTGCCATTGGCGGGCGCGCTGCACGCTGCCGTGCGCGCCGCTGGCGCTGGCCTGCACGGCGGCGTGGCGGGCGCCCTCGGTGCCGCCGGCGGTGCGCGTGCGGGTGTGTTCGCGTGCCGGTGCACTGGGCGCGACCAGGACGCCGGCGGCCAGCGCCAGCAGCAAGGGAGTGATGCGACGGGACAGCGACATGGCGTTCTCCGATGACGGCAGCGGCGTGCTGCCGAGTGTCACCGTAGCCATGGCGCCGGCGCCGCGGGCGCCGCATCGGCCAGCAAATGTTGCCGAACGCCGCGGCGGAAACATCCGCTTACAGTTGCGCCGCGGCGGCCGTTGCCGCCGGGCCGCGGCGCAACCGATAGTGGCGTCCATGGACGATGCCGCGCCCGCTCCCCGCCTGCTGCTGGTCGACGACGACAACCGCCTGCGCGCCCTGCTGTGCCGCTACCTGGAGCGCCAGGGCTTCGCGGTCAAGGCGGTGGCCGATGGCGTGCAACTGCAGCAGGCGCTGGCGCGCGGCCACTACGACCTGGTGGTGCTGGACCTGATGCTGCCCGGCGAGAACGGCCTGGAGATCTGCCGACGCCTGCGCGGCCAGGGCGACCACACCCCGATCGTGATGCTGACCGCCAAGGGCGACGAGATCGATCGCATCGTCGGCCTGGAGATCGGCGCCGACGACTACCTGCCCAAGCCGGTCAACCCGCGCGAGCTGCTGGCGCGGATCCGTGCGGTGCTGCGCCGTACCCGCCCGGGCGGGGCCGGCGCGCCGCAGCCGGACGGCGGCGAGATCGGCTTCGGCCGCTTCCGCCTGCACCTGGGCCGGCGCGAGCTGCGCCGCGACGGCGAACCCCTGAAGCTGACCACCGCCGAGTTCGCGGTGCTGTCGGTGCTGCTGCGGCACCCGCAGCAACCGCTGAGCCGCGACCGCCTGTCCAGCCTGGCGCACGGCCGCGAACACGAGCCGCTGGGGCGCAGCATCGACGTGATCGTCGCGCGGCTGCGCAAGCTGCTGGAGGACGACGTGCGCACGCCGCGGCTGATCCAGACCGTGTGGGGCGTGGGCTACGTGTACGTGCCGCCGGAGCCGCAGGCATGAGCGCGCCTGCCTCCCGCGCCAGCGGCTGGCCGCGCAGCCTGTTCGGGCAACTGGCGCTGGTGATCGCGCTGGTGCTGGCCGGCGCCGGCCTGCTGGCGCTGCTGCTCGGCCGCGAACTGGCAGTGCGGCCGGCAGCGCAGCAGCAACTGCGCATGCTGCACGGCTTCGCCAATGTCGCCGAGGCGCTGCAGCGCTCGCCGGCCGCCGCGGCGCTGACGCCGGCGTTGCGCGAGGCCGGCCTGCAACTGCGCAGCGCGCCGCCCACCGCCAGCGCCGCCGGCCCGCTGGCCGACGCGATGCAGCGCCGCGCGGCCGATCAGCTCGGCCCCGGGCGCGCGCTGCGCCGCGATGCCGACGGCACCCTGTGGCTGCAACTGGCCACGCCGACCCCGCTGTGGGTGGCGTTCTCCAGCCAGCCGCGCGAGCACGGCCTGCGCCGGTTCTCGATGGCGATGCTGGCCGGTTGCGCGCTGCTGGTCTGGCTGGCCGCTGCGCTGGTCGCGCGGCGCCTGGTGCGGCCGCTGCGGCAACTGGCGCAGGCCGCGCCGCACCTGGTCCGCGGCGAACAGGCCGCACCGATCGCCACCGGCGGTCCGCGCGAGGTCGCCGCGCTGGCGCAGGCGCTCACGGCGGCCAGCGCCGACGTGCGCCACGCCGCGGCCGAGCGTGCGCTGCTGCTGGCCGGCATCTCCCACGACCTGCGCACCCCGCTGACCCGGCTGCAGTACGCGCTGGCGCTGCTGCCGCAGGTGGAGCCGGAACTGCGCGAGGGCATGGAGCGCGACATCGGCGAGATCGACGCGATCCTGGCGCAGTTCATCGCCTACGCCCGCGACGGCCGCGACGAACCGGCCGTCGCCCTGGACCTGGCCGACCTCTGCCGGCAGGCGCTGGGCGCGGCGCAACCCGGCTGGGAGGCCGTCCTGCCCGCGCAGGCGCCGCTGCACGGGCGGCCGCTGGCGCTGCAGCGCGCGCTCGGCAACCTCATCGGCAATGCCGAACGGCATGGCGCGGCGCCGTTCCAGCTGCGCCTGCACGGCGACGGCGGCGATGGCTGGCGCATCGAGGTACGCGACCACGGCCCCGGCCTGGACCCGGTGCTGGCTGCGCGCGCGTTACAGCCGTTCGTGCACGGCGGCCATGGCGGCAGCGGACTAGGCCTGGCGATCGTCGAGCGCGTCGCACGCCAGCATCGCGGCGCGTTGCTGCTGCAGCCCATCGCCCCACACGGCCTGTGCGCCACCCTGCACCTGCGCCCGGCCTGAACCGGCGCATGTCGGCGCCTACACCGGCCGGCCGCGCCACGCCCTCCCTCGCCGTCCTTCAAGGAGTGATCCGCCCATGCGCCTGTCCCGCCCGTCGCCCGTCCATTGCCTGCTCGCCCTGGCGCTGCTGCTGCCGGCACTGACCGCCATGCCTGCCCACGCCCAGGACGGACGCCTGCGCGCACGCCTGCTGCAGCGTCTGCAGGGCGACCGCGCCGACACCGCGCGTGCGCCACTGCCCGCCGGCGCGCAGGTGCTGCGCGACGTCGCCTACGGCCCGGACCCGGCGCAGCGCATGGACGTGTACCTGCCGGCCGGCGCGCGCCAGGCCCCGCTGCTGGTGATGGTGCACGGCGGCGGCTGGGCCGACGGCGACAAGGACAACCCCGGCGTGGCCGCCAACAAGGTCGCGCACTGGCTGCCGCAGGGCCATGTGCTGGTGTCGGTGAACTATCGCCTGCTGCCGCAGGCCACGCCGCTTGCGCAGGCAGAAGACGTGGCGCGCGCGGTCGCCCGGATCCAGCAACTGGCGCCACAGTGGGGCGCCGATCCGGCGCGGCTGGTGCTGATGGGCCACTCGGCCGGCGCGCACCTGGTGAGCCTGCTGAACCTGTCGCCGGACCTGCTGGCGCAGGCCGGGGCGCGCCGACCGCTGGGCACGGTGGCGCTGGACAGTGCGGCGATGGACGTGGAGCAGGTGATGCAGCAACGGCATCTGCCGCTGTACGACCGCGCGTTCGGCAGCGTGCGCAGCGACTGGATCGCCGCCTCGCCGTACCACGTCATGGGCGCCAGCGCGCCGCCGCTGCTGGCGGTGTGCTCCAGCCGCCGTGCCGATGCCTGCGCGCAGGCGCGCCACCTGGCCGCCAAGGCCAACGGCCGCGGCATCCGCGTCGAGGTGCTGCCGCAGGACGCCAGCCATGCCGAGATCAACCGCGACCTGGGCCTGCCCTCGGCCTACACCGCGGCGGTGGACGCGTTCCTGCACACGCTGCGCTGAGCGCCGCGCACGGCCCCCACGACAACCAGGCTCAGGCCACCATGCACTGCTGCAGCAGCAACGGCAGCGCCACCGCGGCGCTGTCGCGCCAGTGCAGATCCGCACGGGCCGACAACGCACTGGGTTCGGGATTGATCTCGACCACGCAGGCGCCGCGCTCCTTGGCCTGCAGCGGCAGGCTGGCGGCCGGATAGACCAGGCCGGAACTGCCGATCACCAGCACTAGGTCGGCGTCGTCGGCCGCGGTCTGCGCGCGCGCCCACTCCGCCGCCGGCAACGCTTCGCCGAACCACACCACGCCCGGGCGCACCGTGCCGCCGCAGGCCGCGCACACCGGCGGCGCCAGGCGCTGGCTGGGCGTGTGCACGTCGATCGGCGGCAGCAAGCCTCGCCAGGGCTGGCCGCAGTCGCTGCAGCGCAGCGCCGACAACCGGCCATGCACGTGCGCGGCGACCTCGCTGCCGGCGCGCTGGTGCAGGTCGTCCACGTTCTGGGTCACCAGGGTGGTGTGGCGGACCTCGGCCAGGCGCGCCAGCGCCAGGTGCCCGGCGTGCGGCTGGGCCTGCGCCACGATCGCCATGCGCCAGCGGTACCAGCCCCAGACCAGGGCGGGGTCGGCACGCCAGGCGTCCTCGGTGGCCAGTTGCTCGGGATCGAAGCGCGACCACAGGCTGTCGTCCTGGCCACGGAAGGTCGGTACCCCGCTCTCGGCGGACATGCCGGCACCGGTCAGCACCAGCAGACGGCGTGCGCCGTGCAGGAAGGCGGCGACGGTCTCGGCGTTGTAGGCGGAACTGAGCATGGCGCGCCCGATTTGATCAAGCTCACACTATTGCACCCCCGCGGGGTGGTCTCAATGTGCGTGGCAACACGCGCGGCGCCCACAACGCGAACGGGCGGCCAGTGGCCGCCCGTGGTGTGTCGCCCTGGACCGGCGCAAGCGCCGGCCCGGACATCGCGCTGGCTCAGTCGAGCACGACCAGCTTGACGTCGATGTTGCCGCGGGTGGCGTTGGAGTACGGGCACACCTGGTGCGCCTTCTCCACCAGCGATTCCAGCGTCGCACGCTCCAGGCCCGGCGCGGCGATGCGCAGTTCCACGGCGATGCCGAAGCCGCCCGGGATCTGGCCGATGCCGACGTGGCCCTCGATGCTCGTCTCGGCCGGCAGCGCCACCTTCTCCTGCCCGGCGACGAACTTCAGCGCACCGATGAAGCAGGCCGAGTAGCCGGCCGCGAACAGCTGCTCCGGGTTGGTGCCGTCGCCGCCGGCGCCGCCGAGCTCGCGCGGGGTCGACAGCTTGACGTCCAGCGCCTTGTCCGGGGTGGCGGCGCGGCCGTCGCGGCCCCCGGTGGCGGTGGCAGTGGCGGTGTAGGCGATGGTGGTCGGTGAAGCCATGGTGGTTCTCCTTGGAGGGCGGCGCCGCGGCGCCATGGGGTAGGGGTAGAGGGAAATGCGCGATCGGGACGGGAATCGGTCAGGCCGCGGCCTGCAGCTTGCCGCGGACCTCTTCCAGGTCGTGCTTGAGCCGGGTCAGTTGCTGCAGGTCGCAGGCGACCGCGCACAGCACGCCTTCCGGCACCGCCTGCGCGCGTGTGCGCAGCGCCTGGCCGTCGGCGGTCAGCGCGATCAGCACGCGGCGCTCGTCCTCGGCCGCGCGGCTGCGGGTCAGCAGACCGATCGCCTCCAGGCGCTTGAGCAGCGGGGTCAGCGTGGCCGAATCCAGGAACAGCTTCTCGCCGATGTCCGAGACGCTGCGCTGGTCCTGCTCCCACAGCACCAGCATCACCAGGTACTGCGGATAGGTCAGGCCGAGGTCGCGCAGCAGCCCGCGGTAGAGCTTGTGCATGGCCAGGTTGGCCGAATACAGCGCGAAGCACAGCTGGGTATCCAGCTTCAGCAGGGCGGTGGCGTCGGGGGCAGAGGTGCGGTCCATGGGCACTACATTACATAGCGCGCGATTTAATAGCAAGCGATATTTATACCCTGCCGACTCCTTGCTGAAGCCGGCGCCGCCCTCCCCTCGTGCTGCCAGCGACGCAGGACGACGCTGCGCGCAACTCGAGGAGCTTCCGCATGCGCGCATCGTTCCTGCTGCTGGCCGCGCTCGGCGCTGCCCCCATCGTACCCAAGGCCGTGCCCAACACCCTGCCCGACGGCCCGGTGCTGATCGGTGCCGGCGCCGACGCGCTGGCCCGGGAAACCCGTCGCCAGTGCCCCGGCGTGCCGACCGATCGGCTCACCCCGGCCGATCTGCTCGCTGCCGAGGAGACGTTTCGCGATGGATTATCGGCAGCGCAGCGCCAGGCCATGGACCGGCAGTTGCCGCAGGATGGCGCGTCCGGCCCGGCCCGTTGCGCGCACCGCGAGGGCGGCGCCAGTTGCCTGGCGGCCGCCTATCTGGAAGAGATCGCCGGCGCGGGCCTGATGCCGCGCTTCGTCGCCGGGCTGTGTGCGCCCGGCGCGGTGCGCTGAGCGCCCGCAGACGCTCCCGCGCTCAGACCCGGTGCGCCGCCGCCAGGTACTCGGCGCTCTGCATCTCGATCAGCCGCGAGGCGGTGCGCTCGAACGCACCGGCCAGGCGCTCGCCGGTGTACAGCAGCGGCGGCGGATCCTGCGCGGTGCAGACCAGGTTGACGTGGCGGTCGTACAGTTCGTCGATCAGGTTGACGAAGCGCCGCGCCGCGTCCTCGTTCATGCGATCGAAGTGCGGGATGCCGCCGAGCAGCACGGTGGTGAACTCGTGCGCGATCTCGATGTAGTCGCTGGGACCGCGCGGGCCTTCGCACAAGGCGACGAAATCGAACCAGACGATGCTCTTGCCGCGCGCACGCACCGGGATCTTGCGCCCTTCCAGTTCGATGTTGCCGCGGCGCGCCTCGGCATTGCCGGTCAGCGCGCCCCAGCGCTCGCCCAGCCAGGCATCGCTGTCCTCGGCCAGCGGCGCGCGGTACACCGGCGAACGGGTCAGCGCGCGCATGCGGTAGTCCTCGGTGCCCTCGGCGTACAGCTCCACGCAATAGGTCTGCAGCAGGCCGATCGCCGGCAGGAAGCTCTCGCGCTGCAGGCCGTTGAGGTACAGGTTCTGCGGCGCGGTGTTGGAGGTGGTGACCAGGGTCACGCCCTCGGCGAACAGGCGTTCGAGCAGGCGCGACAGCAGCATCGCATCGCCGATGTCGGTGACGAAGAACTCGTCCAGCACCAGCACGCGCAACCGGCTGCGCCACTCCTGCGCGATCTTCGCCAGCGGATCGCTCTGCCCGGCATGTTCGCGCAGGCGCTCGTGCACGCCGCGCATGAAGCGGTGGAAATGCGTGCGGTACTTCCGCGCGATCGGCAGGCCGTCGTAGAACAGATCGACCAGGAAGGTCTTGCCGCGGCCGACCCCGCCCCAGAAGTACAGGCCGCGCACCGGCTCGGGCTTCTTCCAGAACGCCGACAGCCGGTCCAGCCAGCCCTCCTGGTCGCCGTCCACGATCGCGGTATGGATGCGGTCCAGTTCGGCCAGCGCCGCGTGCTGCGCTGGATCGTCGCGCCAGTCGCCGCGCGCCACGCCCTCGGCGTAGCGCTGCGACGGCAATGCCGCCGCGCTCACGCCTGTGCCGCCGGCAGCCAGGCCTTGACCGCGTGCTGCAACGCGCCGCGCAGGTCGATCAGCTTGCGATGGAAGAAGTGGCTGGTGTCGGGCATGCGCACCAGTTCCGGCTGTGCCTCCAGGGTCTCCAGCCAGTCGTACACGGCCTGCGGATCGACGATCTCGTCGGCCTCGCCCTGGATCACCAGCCACTGCGGCGGCGGCGCCATGTCGGAAAAATCCCAGCGCCCGGCCGGCGGCGCGATCGAGATCAGCACCTGCGGCTGCAGCGCGGCGCTGGCGCGCAGCGAGACGTAGGCGCCGAAGCTGAAACCGGCCAGCCACAGCGCGTCGTGCGGACGCTGATCGCGCACCCAGGCGGCCACCGCGGCCAGGTCCTGCTGCTCGCCGTCGCCGTGGTCGAAGCTGCCGGCAGACGCGCCGACGCTGCGGAAGTTGAAGCGCACCACGCGCACGCCCAGCTCGCGCAGCGCGCGCGCGACCATGGTCACCACCTTGTTGTGCATGCTGCCGCCCTCGGTGGACAGCGGATGGCAGACGATGGCGGTGACCGGCAGCGCGGCGACGTCGGCGTCGGGCAGATCGACCGCGGCCTCGATCGGGCCGGCGGGGCCTTGCAGCGTCAGTGCGCCGGAAGCGGTGGGGAAAGCGGGAGAGGTCATGCGGTCATAATACCGGGGCTGGGTCGCAGCCACATGCCGAAGCGGTGCACGCAGCGTTCTTTTTCCTCCCGATCCGGATCCTGCGTGTGGTCTTCGTCCTGTTGAGTGTGGTGTGCAGCGTGCTGGTCTCGGCGCTGCTGAAGCTGGCGCCGCAGCGGCGCATCGACCTGGCCCAGGCGGTGACCTGGAACTACCTGGCGGCGCTGCTGCTGTGCGCCGCCCTGCTGCAGCCGCCGCTGGCCGCGCTGGGCGATGCGCACACGCCGTGGGTGTCGCTGCTGGCGCTGGGCGTGTTGCTGCCGAGCCTGTTCCTGGTGCTGGGCCGCACGGTGGCCAACGCCGGCATCGTGCGCACCGACGCGGCGCAGCGGCTGTCGCTGCTGCTGTCGCTGGCGGTGGCCTTCCTCTGGTTCGGCGAACGCGCCAATGGCGCCAAGCTGGCCGGCCTGGCGCTGGGCCTGCTAGCGATCGTCGGCATCGTGCAGCGACCGCAGGCGGCCGCGCACAGCACCGCGCGCACCGCGCCGTGGCTGCTGCTGGTGTGGGTCGGCTTCGCCGCGATCGACGTGCTGCTCAAGCGCATCGCCCAGGCCGGCACGCCGTTCGCCGCCTCGCTGCTGGTCGCCTTCGCGCTGGCTTTCGTGCTGCTGCTGGGCGTGCAGCTGTGGCGCCAGCTGCGCGGCACCGCCCCGCTTGCCTGGCGCAACCTCGGCGCCGGCCTGCTGCTGGGCGCGCTCAACTTCGGCAACATCCTGTTCTACGTGCGCGCGCACCAGGCGCTGCCGGACAGCCCGGCCAGCGTGTTCGCGGCGATGAACCTGGGCGTGATCGGCCTGGGCGCCCTGCTCGGCATCGCCGTGTTCGGCGAGCGCACCAACCGCTGGAACCGCCTCGGCCTGCTGTTGGCGGTGCCGGCGATCGTCCTGATCGCGATGGGCGCGCGCGGCTGAGCCTCGGGCCCAGGCCCCGCTCCTGCGATTGCCCGATCCCGCTGCCCGACTCCCGGCCCCCTCAACGCCTCCACACCGGGAACGGATCTTCCAGCGCCTGCCACGCCACCGGCCCACGCCGCAGCTCGGCGTCGTCGAGCAGGCAGGCATCGAGTTCGGCGCGCACCCGCGCCTCGTCCAGGCCGACGCCGATCACCGCCAGTTCCTGGCGGCGGTCGCCCCACAGCGGGTGCCACATCGCCCGCAGCGCCGCGTACTCGCGCGCATCGCCGACCTCCTCGGCCTGCGGCGGCGGCGCGTTCCAGCACGCGGTCTGCTGCCGCTGCCAGCCCAGTTCGGTGTACGCCAGCGGCGAGGGCGGCAGCGCCAGCGGCGTGTCCAGCAGGCCGCGGTCCACGCGCTCGCGTGCTGCGTACCAGAAGCCGGCCGCCTGGGTCTGGGTGGCCGCGCCGACGATGGACAGTTCGCCGACCCAGTCCATGCGGCTGGCGAGCCAGAAGAAGCCCTTGCTGCGGATCACGTCGCGCAGGCCGCGTTGCGCCAGCCGCGCGAAGCGCAGCGGATGGAACGGCCGGCGCGCGCGATAGACGAAACTTTCGATGCCGAACTGCTCGGTCTCCGGCGCGTGCTCGCCGCGCAGCGCCTGCATCCAGCCCGGCGCCAGCTGCGCGCGCACGAAGTCGAAGCGGCCGGTGTCCAGCACCAGCTCCAGCGGCACGTCGCCACGGCTGGCCTCGACGATGCGCGCATCGCGGTTGAGCGCGCGCAGCACCGCGCGGGTCCGGTCGAGGGTGGCCGTATCGGCCAGGTCGGCCTTGCTGATGACGATCACGTCGGCGAACTCGATCTGCTCCACCAGCAGGTTGACCAGCCCGCGCTCATCGTCGTCCCCGGCCTGCAGGCCGCGGTCGGCCAGGCGCTCGGCCGAGCCGAAGTCGCGCAGGAAGCTGACCCCGTCGACCACGGTGAGCATGGTGTCCAGGCGCGCGAGGTCGGCCAGGCCGCGGCCGTCGGCGTCGCGCACGGCGAAGGTCGCCGCCACCGGCATCGGCTCGGAGATGCCGGTGGATTCGATCAGCAGGTAATCGTAGCGCCCGCTCTCGGCCAGGCGCTGCACCTCCTGGCGCAGGTCGTCGCGCAACGTGCAGCAGATGCAGCCGTTGCTGAACTCGACCAGGGTCTCCTCGGTGCGGCTGAGCGCGGCGCCGCCGTCGCGGATCAGCGCCGCGTCGATGTTGACCTCGCTCATGTCGTTGACGATCACCGCCACCCGGCGGCCGTCGCGGTTGTGCAGCACGCGGTTGAGCAGGGTGGTCTTGCCGGCACCCAGGAAGCCGGACAGGACGGTGACGGGGAGGCGGGAATCGGAAACGGCGGACGTGGACATGGCGGGCATCGGCGCGGAGGCGTGGCGGGCTGGAAATGTTACTATATAACACTTGGTGCATTGGAGTGATCGTCCATGAAATCCCTGCCGCAATCCTTCTTCGACGCCTCGGCGATGGTGTTGTCCGGGCTGTGCCTGCTGCACTGCCTGGCCTTGCCCTTGCTGGCCGCGGCGCTGCCGTTGTTCAGCGTCTGGGCCGAGGCCGAGTGGGTGCACGTGGTGTTCGTGGCGATCGCCGCGCCGTTGGCGGGGCTGGCGCTGCGGCGCGGGCACCAGCGCGACGCGCTGCCCTGGCCGCTGTGGACGCTGGCGGCACTGGGCCTGCTCGGTCTGCTGGCCGGCGCCTTCGGCATTCCCGACGAGGCCAGCGAGACCGCGATGACGGTGTGCGGCAGCCTGGCGTTGGCCAGTGCGCATCTGTGGAACTGGCGCCGGCATCGGCGGCGTTGCGGGCATTGAGTGTAGGTGGCGGCATGCGCGTAGCGTGCGGTCGCCGAGCGGCAATCGGGGTCGAGGCGCATTTGCTGTTGCTGTCGCCTTGGCAGTCGCCGTTGCCTCTGCTGTTGCTGACGCGTTGGCAGTTGCCGCTGTTTCTGCTTTTGCCGTTGCCGTTGCCGTTGCTCTGGCTTTTGACTTACCGGGTTCCCTTCCGCAGCGGCGGATGGACCGGGGAAAAACCCGAAGGGCGGCGTACATGGATGTACGCCGTTCGCGGCAGGGGCAGGATGCCCCTTCCGCGAATCCCCGGTGCATCCGCGGACCCGGA
>NZ_CAXYKF010000001.1:0-347408 GCF_964278005.1 uncultured Xanthomonas sp. | reverse complement strand
CCCCGGTGTACCTGGAGTTCCCGGGCTGGAGCGAGAACACCCACGGCATCACCGTGTGGGACGAACTGCCGCCCGCCGCCCGCGCCTACCTGCGTGCGCTGGAGGAACTGGCCGGCTGCCCGATCTCGATCGTCTCCACCGGTCCGGACCGCGAGCACACCATGGTGCTGCAGGATCCGTTCGCCTGAGGCGGGCAGCACGTGACTCCTTCTCCCGCATGCGGGAGAAGGACGTGCCGAGTCTCCAGAAAGCCCCGCGACAGCGGGGCTTTTTATTTCGCGCCGCACACTGATACGCGTAATGCGGTGCGCCGTGCATGCACGTGGGAGGGACAGCTGACCGAGCAGCGTGCGCGCGCTTTCTGGTTGTTCGATGCAATCGGAGTTGCCGGAGTGCCGTTGCGGACACTGCAGTCCGCGTCCATCTGCGGCTGCCGCAAAGCTGCGCTAGCATTCCGCGCGGCGCCCGCATGCCGCCACTCGACAAGGACGACCGCCGATGTTCGCTGCACTGTTCGACACGCTGTTCCGCCGCACGCCCAGCCCCGACGCCTTCGCCAGGCTGTACACCGATGCCCTGCGCGCGCGCGGCTATCGCGAGGAGCTGGTCTATCAGCCCGACGCGTTCCGACTGGTCGGCGGCAATGGCTACACCATCTATCTGCACAACGCCTATCAGGCCTACAGGGCCGCGACGCGCAAAGGCCGCGCCGAGGCATTGCGCGCCTATGTGACGTCCTCGCTCAACGCGCAGGAAGAGAGTGGCCGGGAAAAGACATTCGACGAGGTGCGCGCGACGCTGATGCCGGTGATCCGCAATCGCGGCATGTTCGAGGAGCTGCGGCTGGAGCACTTGCTGGAGAAAGGCCTCGATGCGCCATTCCCATATGCATGGCGCGACATCGCCGAGGATTGCGTCGAGCTGCTGGCGCTGGATCTGCCGGATACGATCTCCACGCTGTTCCAGGGGCCGCGCGCGGCATGGGGGATCACCCTGGACGAAGGCCTGGCCATCGCCCGCGACAACCTGCGCGATGCAACCGCCGACCATTTCGTCGAAGTCGCGCCGGGCGTGTTCCGCGGCGCATGGCAGGATGCCTACGACACCAGCCGCGCGTTGCTGCCCGACGTGCTGTACCGCGTACCGGTGGCGGGCAATCCGCTGTTCATGCTGCCGGCGCGCGACTGCCTGCTGGTGGTGGGCGATCGCGACGCCGCCGCCATCGGCGCGATGCTGGAACTGAGCGTGGAAGCAGCCGCGCAGGGCCGCAACGTCTCCGCGCTGGTGTTCACCTACGACGAGGCACGCCGCATGGTGCCGTTCGCGCTGGCGTCGCCCGAGCACCGCCAGCGCCAGGCGGACCTGCGCCGGCTGCTGGACGCGCCTGCCTATGCCGATCAGAAGGCGGCGCTGGACAAGCTCCACGACGCGACCGACCAGGACATCTTCGTCGCATCGTTCAGCGTCTACCAGGAGCGCGACGACGGCGCGCGGCAGTTTTCGCTCTGCACCTGGACCAAGGGCGTCGATACGTTGTTGCCCAGAGCCGACCGGATCGCCCTGGTCGTCCCGCGCGACGACGCCGAGGAGGACGCGGTCGTCCTGGTGTCCTGGGACGAGGCTGTTGCCGCGTTCGGCGACCTGATGGAGCCCCAGCCGCCGCTGTATCCGCCGCGTTACCGCGTCCAGACGTTTCCCGATGACGCGCAGCTCAGGCAGCTGACGCCGCTGTGATGGGACTTGGGGGTTGGAGCTGGGGGATGCATGGATGTGCTGCGTGCTCGGACCCTCACCCCAACCCCTCTCCCGGTGGGAGAGGGGTTGATCGCGGTGCGCCCTGGCGCAGGCGCGTGCAGGTATAGCGTGAGTAACGTAGCTTCTTGCATGGGATGGAGCTCAAGAAATCGCCCGTGTGGCCGATAGCCTTGCACGGGTCGGCGTTGTTGCACGCCGGCAACGGCGTGCGTGGGACCGGATCGCGACGATATCCGCCGCATTCACGGATCCGGCGTGTGCTGCGGCATCTTGGGGGGAACGGCAGTGCGCAGTCGCTTGATCTTGCAGTCGCTCAGGATGCTGCTGTGTGGGAGTGTGCTGGTGTCGTCCGCGGTGGCGCACGCGGCCGCGATGCAGCGGTGCGCACCGGCGCAGGCGTTGCCGGCCTGCGTGGCGGCGGTGCGTATCGCAGACCCGGCGGCCGCGCTGCAGATGGGCATGCCGGCCTGGGACGCCGCGGCCGACAAGCAAGGCTCGATCGCGCTCGGCCTGGAACTGGTCGATGCGGCCGCCGCCGCGGGCCAGCCGAACAGGGTGGTCTCCATCGGCTCGGCGCTGCTCGCCCAGCCGTTGTCGCCGCAACAGCGGGTGCGCCTGTTCACGCAACTCAATGCCGAGATCTGGCGGCCGCGCGACGCGCTCCGCATCGCGCAGCTCGAAGGCGAGATGCGGCGGCTGGAAACGGAACTACCGTACGATCCGCACATCGCCGAGCTGTGGCGACTGCTGGCCCGCTCCTACTACAAGATGGGTGCGCAGGACGACGCCTTGCGGGTCGCCCGCATCGCATTGTCCAGAGTGCGTCGGCATCCGGATCCGGTGGAATACAAGGCCAACCAGACCGTGTTCCTGGTGTCGGCTCAGCAGGGGCGCATGCCCGATGCCATCGCGGCCCTGCTCGAGGCGGAGCGTGTGGTCAAGGCGCTGGGCAAGCCCGACGACGTCTCCATGCTGCACAACGCCACCGGCGTGTTCATTTATGCCCACGAATGGAAAAAGGCGATCGCCTACGGCCAGCGTGCGCTCGCTGCCTACGATGCGATGCCGTACAAGGACCTGACGCGCGCGGACATACTCAACAACCTGGGCACGGCCTATCAGGGCGCAAACGAACTGCAACGTGCCGAAGCGATCTACCGGCAGGCGTTGGCGGCGGGACGTGCCGATGGCAAGACGTCGCTGATCGGATTGCTGAACAACCTGGGCAACGTGCTCGCGCTGCAGCATCGCCCGCGGGAGGCGTTGCCCTTGTTGCGCGAAGCGGCCGCGATGCTGGAGGGGGCCGCGCCAGGCGGCGATCATGGCGAGGGAGGCATCGTCTATTCCACGCTCGGCAACGTGCTGGCCGATCTCGGCCAACGCGACGCTGCGGCCGCCGCGTTCGAGCGCGCGCGGCAGATGTTCACGCAGTGGGACAACGTCCCCCGGCGGCTGGAACTGTACCCGCGCATGATCGACAACCTCGACGCACTCGGCCGCGACCGCGAGGCGCTTGCTCTTATGCGCGAGTACAAGGCGGTCAACGACAAGGCGGTGAACGTCGAATCCAAGACCCGGATCGCCGAGCTCGAATCGGCGGTTGACCTGGCGCGCAAGAACAGCGAACTGGCCGCACTTGCCCGCACCCGCGCCGCCGAACAGGCGGCGTATGCGCAACTGCAGGCGCGCGCGCAGCGCCAGCGCAGCGTGCTCTACGGTCTACTCGCCGCACTGCTGGCGCTGGCCGGCTTTTTCCTGCTCAAGGTGCGCGAAGGCCGCGCGCGTCGGCGCATCAACGCGGAACTGGCGCGCAAGAACGAGGAGATCCAGGCGCAGCACCGCGAACTGGAACAGCTCGCCGCCACCATCCGTCGCCAGAGCGAGAAAGACGCCCTCACCGGCCTGCGCAATCGCCGCTACGTCACCGCCTGGCTGCAGGCGCGCGAGGCTGCAGCGACGCCCGAGCGCACGCAGGAACCGCTGCTGATCGCCCTGCTGGACATCGACCACTTCAAACGCGTCAACGACCTGCACGGCCACGAAGGCGGCGACCACGCCCTGATACGACTGGGCGATCTGCTGCGCGAGTGCGCTCGCAGCTCGGACATCATCGCCCGCTGGGGCGGCGAAGAGTTCCTGTGGATCTGCCCCGGCGGCACCCTGGCCGACGCCCCGCGCCTGTTCCGCCGCCTGCGCGAGCGCCTGCAGGCCGACCCGCTGGTGCGCCCGACCGGCCGCATCGCCCTCACCGTGTCGATGGGCGTGAGCCTGTTTCCCGCCCACCCCGGCGGCGACTGGCCACTGAGCCTGCGCATCGCCGATGCCGCCCTGTACCGCGCCAAGCACGCCGGCCGCGATCGTTGGGTGGGGCTGACGTTGGACGGGGTGGCCACAGATCTCGGCGCCGATGTGTCGCTGGAGGTGCTGGAGGCGGAAGGCCGGCTGCGGCAGACGGGGGGCGGGGGAGATGGAGTGGCGTTTGTGGTGGGGTAGGGGGCGGTGTGATTCGCAATGCGCAGCCGGGCGCAGATCCTGTTGTCGTGGGCCTGCCTGCTACCGGCCAAGGAGACGTGGCCTGCTTCTGCTCGATCTCAAGCCGGCCGCGTGTTCTGAAAATGCACTGGCTAATGGAGTTTGATAAGGACGTTGCTACTGCAGCAGTAGCTTGTAAGCACTTGGCCGCGCTTCTTCATACAATTTTGTATGGCTCCGTTTCGTGGTGCGTGGACCTTCGGCATCGGTGTGTGTGTCACGCAGGGAAGAGGATGCAGTCTCGTGGTAATAAGTGGAGAAGGCCCATTGGGCCTTCTCCTTTTGATGAGAAAGGACGCTCTATTTGGTCACTCTGGCTTGCAGTGAAACGCGGGTATACGCCGATTCTCCTCTCAGCCTGATGTAGTAGGTGCCAGCGACAGGCGCAGCGAGGTTCAGTGTCTCGTTGTTGCCAGGACGTGTAGAAAACATGTCATGGTCCGTGACAGTGGGGATCTTTCCGCGCTTCATGTAGAGCGACACATTGCCAGTGCCGCCGTAGCTCAATACACGCAAGTTGCTTGTGCCGGTCGGAACTTCCACGCGGAACAAGCTGTCGCTGCCCGCTGCGCCTTCCAAGCCGGTCAGTGGTACGGCTGGTTCAAGCGTGGTAATTCCCTCCGTCACACTTTGGAAGATCTCTCCAAGAAGATCTGCGTAAACCTCAGAGGTGGCGTTTGGCGCATAGAAGTACAAGCCTCCGGTTTCTTGTGCAATCCGCGAGAATACGTCGCGGGAGGATGGGGTTGCCGCAATGGACTCGTTGCTATTTCCGTTTGCAGCCCGAGTTCGTCCGGTCGCGCTGGCCACGCAATCACCCGACAGCAACACATGTACACGTGTTCCATTGGCGCGGGCTTGGGCAATCAAGCCATCGACGTCGCCGGAGTGCGGCGAAGCATCCGTAGCCAGAATCACTGATCCTTCGGAGTCCTCATCCTCTCCGAGACGCGAAAGCGCAAGGGAGACCGCACCCAACGAGTCTTCTGGGCAGTCGTCTCCGCCGCTCGCGGTGAGTCCTTGCACGGCATTGATCACAGCGGCAGTGTCTTCGGTATTGGGGAGCCGTAGCGTCGGCGCATCCTTGAAGCTGATCAACTCATACGACGTGGCGCGCTGTTGCTCACCGCTATTGTTGTTCTCCACAAAGCTGGCGAGCGCCGACTTAACGCCACTGAGTTGCGTGTCCATGGACCCCGTATCGTCGATCGCCAGTTCTACGCGATTTGGCGGCCATGTGGTCACCAGGGTGTTGACTCGGACTTCATCGCCGCAACTGCCGGTGTGGACGGACTCCAGGGTGGTGCGGTTGGCAGAATTGCGTGCACCGCCGGCCAAGCGCAGGATGCTGAAATTCACCTGCGCCTTACTGTCCAGGGCATTGTCGATGACGAGCGTGCCGTTGCGTACGCCCGCCACTGGGTCGCGGGAGACGGTGGAGGCCATAAAGCCACTGACTTCCGCGGTCTGGGCCGAAAACGGGCAAGTCACGGTGGTGCTGGCCTCGCCATTGATGCTGGTTCCACCGGAGATGCGCACTGCGGGAGTGCCGAATCCCCAAAAGATTCCCGCTGGGCTGGCGTCCTTCCCTGACGCGGCTTGTGCGCGGCTCAATCGTGTCAGCTCGCCTGTACGCGTATTGAGCTGGTAGACCGTATCAGGGTCGAGCTGATGCAGGTATCGCAGGCCGAGCTTGTTGAGAAGGAGCTGAAGTTCAGGTCGCTCTCGCACCAACTGATCGGAAAATTGAGTTGCCTTGTCCAGGAGCGCTGGCTCGGGAAACGTCTTGGACTCGACATTCGTCCCGTGGGATGGCACTGGCATGGCGAAACCTGCTATGAGCAGGGCGCCAATAGGCAATAATGCACGCATTCTCGATGTCACGATTACGTCTCCTTGTATCGCTACAACGCGGCGATAGCATCGGGTTCATGGCCCGTGCTCACTGCCCAGGATGGGCAATCCTTGTGTTTGGTGTTGACAGGGCGTGGCGAACGGCTAGCGTCTAAAGCGGCTGCGTCCATAGCTCATGCTGCCGCTTGAGATCATGAAGCCGTCTTCTGAATCGAGCAGGTAGCGGTCGTGGACGTCGTATTGCATGAGTCCCACGATGCAGCTGAGCGCCCGATCCAGCGCCTCCATCAGTGCAAGATGCTGCTGCATCACTTCTGGTATCTGCCCCTTCGAAGCGAGCAGCGTCTGAAAGCGCTGCGGATCGCTCATGGTGACCACGACCTCGGAGAGCGTCTCCTGAAGAGTGGAAAGGTCTGTGACAGCACGTTGATGCAATGGGTGATCGCTACTCGGTAGCGCAGCAGATGACGCAGCTGCGACTTCCCTCGCAACGTCGGCCAATGAGGATCCCCAGTCTGGTGTGCCTACGGAACGCGCCAGCCTCTCCACCGTCCGCCGCAGCCGATCCACCGTTTCTTCTTGCAGTGCGCGGTCCATCGCATCCTCGCAATACATGGGTTGAATTGAGTCAGTAGGCGTAAAGGCCAGCCACTGAGGCGAAGCTTGCCGGATCATAGCGCTAGAGGCGCCTGTGCGATACCCGACTGCAACACGAAGCTGCAAAGTTAAGGATCTTGTCGCCTATCTGTATCCGGATCCTCGGGACATGAGGGTGCAGCAGACGCTTCCGCTTCGACGGCACACCTGTACGGCGAAGCCTGGCTGGAAGTTCGAGCGATGCGAAGGCAGCTATCATTGCACCTGCGCCCCTCGCCAATACACCGCAGACATGGAGAGCCGATGGCCAACATCACCAAGCGCCGCAAAGGCGAGCTGATCCGCATGCTGTTCCAGATCCTTAAGGCGCAGCCGGAGGGAATGCGGGCCAGCGACGCGCTGGAGGTGCTGGCGAAGCAGGTCACGATGACCGAGTACGAGGCAGGGGACTACCAGACCGGCGGCCGCCGCTTCGAGAAGATCGTGCGGTTCAGCACCGTGGCGCCAGTGAAGGCCGGTTGGATGGTCAAGGACAAGGGCATCTGGACCCTAACGCCTGATGGCGAAGCCGCCTTGCAGACCTATCCCGACCCGGAACAGTTCACCCGCGCGGTCGGCCAGCTCTATCGGAAATGGAAGAGCGCTCAGCCGGACCCCGTGGAGGACGACGAGTGCGAGGAAGAACTCGGTGAAGGCTCGGCCACCATCACCCTGGAAGAAGCCGAGGAGATGGCCTGGACCGAGATCGAGGCGTATCTGGCGGCGATGCCGCCGTACGATTTCCAGGAACTGGTCGGCTCGCTGCTGAAGGCGATGGGCTACCACGTCGCCTGGATCGCCCCGCCCGGCAAGGACGGAGGCACCGACATCATCGCCTACAACGACCCGCTCGGCACTCGGCCGCCACGCATCAAGGTTCAGGTCAAGCGCAACGCCAACTCCCCGCGCATCGACGTGATGGGTCTGCGCAGCTTCATGGCCGTCCTCGGCGAGGGCGACGTGGGTCTGTTCGTGGCCTTGTCCGGCTTCACCAAGGACGCGGACTATGAGGCGCGGCAGTCGCATCGGCGCATCAGCCTGATCGATGCGCGCAAGCTGCTGGGGTTGTGGACGGCGCACTATGCTCAGCTCGACGACGTTGCCCGCGTGCGTCTGCCGCTCAAGCCTGTTTGGTTCCTGGCTGGGGAGGAGTAAGGACGGATTTCGTACTTGGTCTTTTTTTCGCTGGGAGCGCCTGTTGTGCTGGGCGGCTAGCTGGAAACCGGGGCCTACTTCAGGGAGTTGCTATGCACGTGACACGTATAGATACGAGCTTCTGGTTCGAGCACCTTAACGGCGTCCGGCTGTACCACTGAAGAGTAAAGCGCCGCGATACAGGTAGAGTGGCCTTTCGGGTTGCACAGCCGGGTACTGGCGCCAATCGAAGCGTAAACCAGATCGAGTTGGGGGGGTGTCAGGAAAGTCTTCCATCACCTATTCGCTTTGGGTTACTCCGTTCGCATGTGTGCGCTGGATTCAAGGCTCAATGGTCTCTACAGCAAAGACGGATACAGCATCGTTCGTACTTCTGAATCCTGAGTCGATGTTGCATCCAGCCTCGTGATTAGCCTTTGTACTCGGCGGTGAGGCACGCCTTTGACATGTGCGCACGCTGCATGGCCGGATCGTTGGCAGCCCCTGCACGATGAAGATGTTTTGCCTGCGGCAGCGGTTGCGGTCTGCTGGCTGAGCGCAACTTGGTCGACGCTGCTGAAGTGATGTTGCTTGGCCAGGGCGTACAGGCTGGCGCTGACGCGGTCGTTGTCGGCCGGGTTCAACTGGCCAGGGCCGTTGAGGCCTTGGACCTTGTCGCTGATCTGCTGCAGCAGCGTGTGATCGGGATGGTCGGTGCGCGTGGGATCGGCCGCGGGGGCTGGCGCGCGTTGTTGTTTCTGTTCGCCCGGTGCGTGATACCGCAGTTCCTCGGTGCGTTCCGGCGACAGCATGCGGTGGCCGATGCCCGGTTCGAGGCGTCCAGGGAAGCGCTGTACGCGCACTTTCATCAGCTCGCCGAAGGTGCGGTAGGCGGAGTTGCTGTTGACGGTGTCGCCGAAGACCTTGAAGCCGTAGTTCGGATAGTCGCGGTCCTGGGCGTTGAGTTCCGGCACGGCGCGCACCGCGGTATTCCAGCGCTCCAGGATCTCGTGCTTGTCGCCCGTGGCCACCGTGCGCGCCGGCTGGTCGTCGCGGATGTAGGTGGTGCTGTCGACCTTCTCGCCGATGGAGCGGGCATAGGCAGGATCGTGCGGGTAGTGCCAGGCACGCAGCGAGTGCCGGGTCTGGTCGGTACCGATGGGGATGGCCTGGCCGGTCTGGCGATCGGTGGCCAGGCCGTGCAGTTCCGCCACGGCCTTGCCGTGTTCTTCGCGCAGCACCCAGAAGGCGTGGCCGGCGATGCCGATGACGCCGAGCGAGCGGGCTTCGATGGCGTAATTAGGCATGGTCGTGTCCTTCCTTGGTCGATGCTCGACGGGGGAATCAGGGCTGTCGTATTCCGGTCGTTCGGCTCACAGCGGCTGCGTGGCGACGCAGCGATCCAACGCGGTCTTGAGATCCTGCATCGCCTTGTCGACGCCCAGGTCGACGAAATAGGCGCCGGCGCCCTTGAGGGCGAGCTTGGCCTGGTTGGCGCCCGGTGGACGCTCCAGGCGCAGGCGAAAGCCGCTGCGGTTGGTTTCGGGGAAGTCGCCCGATTCCAGGATGCCCTTGGCCGGGTCTTCGCGGGTGACCTTGGGCCAGGAGCTGCTCGTCTCCGACAGGGTGGCGATGCTGGATTCGGCGCAGTCGAACAGGCGCTGGTTGGGTAGGTCGGCCGGGACGCGCAGCACCGCCGAGGCCATGGGTGTCTTGCGGGCGGCGGCGGGCATGCTGCAGGCGCTGGCGACCAGCGCCAGGCCGGCGAATTGGGCGATGCGGTGCCATGGCGTCATGAGGACGTTCCTTGCGTGGGCGGTGGCGAGCTTCCTGCTCGGCGCATGATGCCGGATGCGTCTCGGGCTGTTGCGCGGTCAGCGCCGCGCGCGACGCCAGGCGATCAGGGCCACGGCAGCCAGGGCGGCGACGGTGCCGACGGCGGCGACCTGTGCCGCGCGCTTGGCGCGTTGTTCGCGCAGGCGCAGCGCGTCGCCGCTGGCGTCGTCGGCGGACAGCGGCGAGCGGTACACGCTGTGCGCGGCGGCGCGGCCGGAGACGGCGGCTCGGCGAGCGGGCGGGGTCGGGGCACTGTCGGTAGCGGTGTCGTCCACGGCGTGGACGGTGTCGGTGATCATGGTGGGTTGCATCCTCGGCGCTGCGTTCATGCGTGTCTGTCGATCGAGCGGTCGGTTGGTGGCTGACGCCCTATCTTTCCAAGCGCCACGTTAACGCGGCGCGGGGGAAAAGTAATGTGCAGGCGCCCCGGGTCCCGCTGGCGTTGGCTCAGCCGACCTGGCGGACCATCAGCAACACGCGGGTGCCGTAGGAATCGGCTTCCTGCACGGGCTGCCAGCCGTGGCGTGCGTACAGGCCGCCGTCCAAGTGCTCGGTCTGCAGGTACAGGGCGTCCAGGCCCAGGTCCGCGGCGTCTGCCAGGGCATGGGCGAGCAGGCGACCGGCGATGCCGCGCCCTCGATAGGCATCGGCGACGTACATGCCGCCCAACCAGTACGGGTATTTCGGGAAGGCGTCCATTTCCCGGTATTTCAGCTGCACGGCGGCGATCAGTCGACGGCCGTCGAAGGCCGCCAGCACGCGCGGCAGGCCGTGCGCATCCGGGGCGCGCTGGAGCTGGCGCAGTTCGTCGTCCAGCGAGAAGCCGGCCTCGCGACCCCAGGCCGCGTGGTACCAGGCGGCGATCTGCGGCAGTTCCGGGGCGTGCCGGTCGAGATGACGGACGTTCATGCGTGCGAGCGTTGCGGTGGTGCGGGAACAGGGAAGTGTAAGCGGGGAACGCGCTTGGACCAGGGCAGGGCTGCGCGGCAGCCGCGTCCGTGCGGGCTGTCGGCCCATCACGCATGCAATGGGACGCCGCACGCGGCTTGAACGGCAGCCACGTCCACCCGCGTCTCCACGCGCTCACGTCGGCAAGTTTGGCGATAATGCCGGACTGTTCCGTCAGGATCGCCGCATGACCGCTCTCACCGAACGTTACGCGCGCGCCGTGGACTACGCGCGCATCGCCCACGCCGGCCAGTTCCGCAAGGGCGGCACGGTGCCGTATCTGAGCCACGTGCTGGGCGTGTCGACGCTGGTGCTGGAGGCCGGCGGCGACGAGGACCAGGCGATCGCGGCGCTGCTGCACGACGTGGTGGAGGATTGCGGCGCCGGCCACGAGGCGGTGATCCGCGCGCAGTTCGGCGAGGCGGTGGCGGACATGGTGATGGCGTGTACCGACGCCACGGCCGAGCGCAAGGCGGTGCCCACGGACGTGCCGGCCAAGCGCCGCGACTGGCGCATCCGCAAGCAGGCGTACCTGGCGCACTTGGCCGAGGCGCCGGACGCGGTGCTGCTGGTGTCGGCCTGCGACAAGCTCTACAACGCGCGCAGCATCGTCGCCGACCTGGAGGACCCGGAGGTCGGTACGGCGGTGTTCGAACGCTTCACCGCCGGCCGCGACGGCACGCTGTGGTACTACCAGGCGCTGCATGCGATCTACGCCGAACGCGGGGTGGCGGTGCTGCGCGCCTTCGCCAGTGCGGTGACGCAGATGCAGGCGCTGGCTGCGCGCGACGAGGACGCCGGCACGCTGGCCGCGCCTGCCTTGCGCTGAGACCTGCGTTACCGGCGACGGCGCGCTGTTCTGCGCCGATGACGGACAGACACGCTGCCACGTCGCCGCCGCGACGCGATCATGGCGGCCGACCGGCTAAGCTTGCGCGCTCCTTCGCGTCGCCGGTCCTGCTCATGTCCACGCCTTCCGCTTTCGCCGCTTCCGGCTTCGTGCGCGTCCGCGGCGCGCGCGAGCACAATCTCAAGGACGTGGACGTGGAGCTGCCGCGCGATGCGCTGGTGGTGTTCACCGGGGTGTCCGGCTCGGGCAAGTCGTCGCTGGCGTTCGGCACGCTGTTCGCCGAGGCGCAGCGGCGTTATCTGGATTCGATCTCGCCGTATGCGCGGCGCCTGATCGACCAGGCCGGCGTCGCCGACGTGGACGCCATCGACGGTCTGCCGCCAGCGGTCGCGCTGCAGCAGCATCGCGGCGCGCCGAGCACGCGCTCGTCGGTGGGCAGCGTCACCACCATCTCCAACGCGCTGCGCATGCTGTATTCGCGTGCCGGCACGTATCCGCCGGGGCAGGGCATCATCCATGCCGATGGCTTCTCGCCGAACACGCCGGCCGGCGCCTGCCCCACCTGCCACGGGTTGGGGCGCATCTACGACGCCACCGAGGCGTCGATGGTGCCGGACCGCACGCTGAGCATCCGCGAGCGGGCGGTGGCGGCGTGGCCGCCGGCCTGGCACGGGCAGAACCTGCGCGACATCCTCACCACGCTCGGCCACGACGTCGACGTGCCGTGGGCGAAGCTGCCGAAGAAGACCCGCGACTGGATCCTGTACACCGACGAGCAGCCGACCGTGCCGGTGTATCCCGGCTTCACCCTGGCCGAGACTCAGCGCGCGCTCAAGCGCAAGCAGGAGCCGGCGTACATGGGCACCTTCAGCAGCGCGCGCCGCTATGTGCTGCACACCTTCGCCAGCACGCAGAGCGCGCTGATCAAGCGGCGCGTGGCGCAGTACCTTATCAGCAGCGCGTGCCCCAGCTGCGACGGCAAGCGGCTGCGCCGCGAGGCGCTGTCGGTGACCTTCGCCGGGCTGGACATCGGCGCACTGTCGCAGCGCCCGCTCGGCGAGGTGGCCGAGTTGTTGCGCCCCGCGGCCGAGGGGCGCATGCAGGGCCGCTCTCGGCATCCGGAGCAGGCGCTGGCCGCGCAGCGCATCGCCCAGGACCTGCTGGCGCGGATCCAGGTGGTGGAGGCGTTGGGCCTGGGTTATCTGACCCTGGAGCGCAGCACGCCGACGCTGTCGCCGGGCGAACTGCAGCGGCTGCGCCTGGCCACGCAGATCCGCTCGCAACTGTTCGGCGTGGTCTACGTGATGGACGAGCCGTCGGCAGGCCTGCATCCGGCCGACACGCAGGCGTTGCTGGGCGCGCTTGACCAGCTCAAGGGCGCGGGCAATTCGTTGTTCGTTGTCGAGCACGAGATCGACGTGATCCGCCATGCCGACTGGATCGTCGATGTCGGCCCTGGTGCCGGCGAGCACGGCGGGCAGGTGCTGTACAGCGGTCCGCCGGCGGGACTGGCGCAGGTGCAGGCCTCGTCCACGCGCCGCTACCTGTTCGTCGAACCGCACGCCGCCGCCCATGCGCCGCGCACGCCGGAGGGCTGGCTGCAGTTGCGCGAGGTCAGCCGCAACAATGTGGTCGCGCTGGACGTGGACATCCCGCTGGGCGTGTTCACCACGGTCACCGGCGTGTCCGGCTCGGGCAAGTCCTCGCTGGTCAGCCAGGCGCTGGTGGAGTTGCTGGGCACGCAACTGGGGCAGGCGCCGGCCGAGGCGGAGGAGGAACTGGATCCGCTGGAGCGCGGTGCGCGTGTCGCCACCGATGGCTACATCGCCGACGGGCTGCAGCACGTGCGGCGGCTGGTGCAGGTGGACCAGGCGCCGATCGGGCGCACGCCGCGCTCCAACCTGGCGACCTACACCGGCCTGTTCGACCATGTGCGCAAGCGTTTTGCGGCCACGCCGGCAGCGCGCAAGCGCAAGTACGACGCCGGGCGCTTTTCGTTCAACGTGGCCAAGGGCCGCTGCGCGACCTGCGAAGGCGAGGGCGCGGTCAGCGTGGAACTGCTGTTCATGCCCAGCGTGTATGCGCCATGCCCTACCTGCCATGGCGCGCGCTACAACGCCAAGACCCTGGAGATCGAACTGCGCGGCCACAGCATCGCGCAGGTGCTGCGCATGACCGTGGCGCAGGCCCTGGATTTCTTCGCCGAGGATGCGCCGATCGCGCGGCCGCTGCAGGTGCTGGTGGAGGTGGGGCTGGGCTACTTGCGGCTGGGCCAGCCGGCCACCGAGCTGTCCGGCGGCGAGGCGCAGCGGATCAAGCTGGCCACCGAGCTGCAGCGCGCGCAGCGCCACGGCACCGTCTATGTGCTGGACGAACCCACCACCGGCCTGCATCCGGCCGACGTGGACACGCTGCTGCGGCAGTTGCATGGGCTGGTGGAGGCCGGCAACACCGTGGTGGCGGTGGAGCACGACATGCGCGTGGCCGCGGCCAGCGACTGGATCATCGACATGGGGCCAGGCGCGGGCGGGGCGGGCGGCAAGGTCGTGGCGGCAGGTGTGCCGGAAGTTGTGGCGACGCGGGCAGGCAGCCGAACGGCGCCTTTCCTGGCTGCGGAATTGGCGGGGTAGGCGCGCACGTCGCGGCGCGTGGTCTTCGTCAGTTCTGACACGGCGAGGGCATGCCGGAATGCACGATGATGCAGTCGCAGCGAGCGAAGCCTGCCGGGTGCCTGACCCTGCAAAGCGTCGGGACTGAAGTCCCTCCCACAGTGCACCCAGGTAAGGCTCCGCACGGCTCTGCGGGAAGGGCTCCGTGTAGTCTCAAAACCGCCTGGAGCCGCTCCCGCGATGAGGTCTCATGCTGCATCGCGCATCGTGACGCGGCAGCCCGCAGTGCCGCCGACGTGAAATGCCGCCCACGTTGGCCACGCGTCGGCCACGGTGGCGACCGCGTGGCCGCCACCGCCAGACCCTGCAAAGCGTCGGGACTGAAGTCCCTCCCACAGTGCACCCGGGTAAGGCTTCGCACGGCTCTGCGGGAAGGGCTCCGTGTAGTCTCAAAACCGCCTGGAGCCGCTCCCGCAATGAGGTCCCATGCCGCATCGCGCATTGCGCATCGCGCATCGTGACGCGACAGCCCGCAGTGCCGCCGGCGTGAAACGCCGCCCACGTTGGCCACGCGCCGACCGCGGTGGCGACCGCGTGGCCGCCACCGCCAGCGGTTGCCGAGGCGGCGATCAGCCCAGCAGTTCGAAGCTGGCCGTCAGCCCCGGTGCCTGCGCCGAGGGCGCGACCCACAGATCGAACTGGCCCGGTTCCACCGTCGGCTTGAGCGCCTGGCCCACGAACAGCAGATCCTCGCGACGCAGCACGAAGTCCACGCTGGCGCTGCCGCCGGCCGGCACCGCGACCTTGCGGAAATCCTTCAGTTCGCGGACCGGGCGGGTGATGCTGGCGCTGCGGTCGCGGACGTACAGTTGCACCACTTCCTCGGCGTCGCGGTGGCCGCGGTTGTGGATGCGTGCGGCGATCTTCAGCGTGCCGCCGGCGGCCAGCCGCGACGTGCTCAAGGTCAGTTCGCCGTACTCGATGCGGCCATAGGTCAGGCCGTGGCCGAACGGGAACAACGCGGTGTTGGAGATCGTGCGGTAGTGGGTGGTGAAGGGCGTCAGCGCGTTCGGGCGCGGATCCGGGCGACCGGTGGGCTTGTGCGCGTAGTAGTACGGCGACTGCCCGGATTCGTGCGGGAAGCTCACCGGCAGGCGCCCGGAGGGGCCGTGCACGCCGAGCAGGATGTCGGCCAGCGCCGGGCCGGAGGCCGAGCCGAGGAACCAGCTGACCAGGATCGCCGGCGCGTCCAGCACCGCGCCGTCGAGCACCAGCGCACGGCCGTTGCTGAGCACCACCACCACCGGCGTGCCGGTGGCCGCCACGGCGGCCAGCAGCGACTGCTGCGCGCCGGGGATGCTGATGTCGGTGCGCGACTGCGCTTCGCCGGAGTAGCGCAGCGGTTCGCCGATCGCCAGGATCGCCACGTCGGCGGCGGTCGCCGCGGCCACCGCCGCCTGCACGCCGCCGGGCAGTGCGTGTTCGAACGCGCAGCCTTCCACCACCTGCAACGTGGCCGGATCGGCGAGTTGCGCGCGCAGGGCCGTGGCCAGGTCGTTGCCGCTGTCGTCGCCGCCGAACAGCGTCCACGGTCCGGCGCTCTCCACCCAGTTGCTGGCCATCGGCCCGATCAGGGCGATGCGCTGGCCCTGGCGCTTGAGCGGCAGCAGTTCGCCCTCGTTCTTGAGCAGCACCACCGATTTGCGTGCGGCCTCGTGCGCCAGTGCCAGCGTCTCCGGGCGCCGCTGCCGCGCCTGCGCGCGCTCGGGCACGATGCGCAGGAACGGGTCGTCGAACAGGCCCAGCGCGGCCTTGAAGCGCAGCACGCGGCGTACCGCATCGTCCAGCCTCGCCATCGGCACCGCACCGTCGGCGACCAGGCCGGGCAGGTGTTGCAGATACAGCCCGCTCTGCATGCTGATGTCCACCCCGGCCAGGAACGCCAGCCGCGCCGCGTCGCGCGCATCGCGCGCATAGCCGTGCGCGACCAGTTCCAGGTCGCCGGTGTAGTCGGAGACCACCAGGCCGCTGTAGTTCCATTCGCCGCGCAGCACCTGGCTCAGCAGCCAGGTGTTGGCGGTGGCGGGCACGCCGGACAGCTCGTTGAAGGAGGCCATGGTGGTCACCGCGCCGGCGCCGAAGGCGGCCTGGAACGGCGGGAAATACACCTCGCGCAGGGTGCGCTCGGAGATGTCGACGGTGTTGTAGTCCAGGCCGGCCTCGGCCGCGCCGTAGGCGGCGAAGTGCTTGGCGCAGGCGGCCAGCGCATCGGCATGGTCGATGCCCTCGCCCTGGAAGCCGCGCACGCGGGCCTCGGCGAAACGCCGGCCCAGCAGCACGTCCTCGCCGCTGCCTTCCACGCCGCGGCCCCAGCGCGCATCGCGGGCGATGTCGACCATCGGCGCGAAGGTCCAGTCGATGCCGACCGCGCTGGCTTCCAGTGCGGCGGCACGCGCGGTGCGTTGCGCCAGCTCCGGCTCGAAGCTGGCGGCTTCGCCCAGCGGCACCGGGAACACGGTGGTGAAGCCGTGGATCACATCGGCGGCGAACAGCATCGGGATCTTCAGCCGGCTCTCCAGCGCGGCCTGCTGCAGTTGCTGGTGCCAGCGCACGTTGGAGCCGTTGAAGATGCCGGTCAGGCGTCCGGCGCGCGCCGCGGCCAACTGGCCCTCGGCGGTGGGGCGCACGTTGACCGGATTGGCGGCGGCCGCCGCATCGGTCTGCTGCGCCGAACCGAACAGGGTCAGCTGCCCGGCCTTCTCTTCCGGCGTCATCCGCGCGATCAGCGCATCGATGAAGGCCGGCGTCTTCGCTGGCGTGCGCGGCAGGGCCAGGCCCATCGGCACGTGCGACAGCAACGCGAACGAACCGGCGCCGAGCAACAGCCCGCGCCGCGTGGTACGAAACGTCATCGGCAAATCCCCTGTTTGGACCCCGATGGTCACGCTACCTCATCGGGAGCGAGAAGTTGTGATGCGGTGCACGATAATCGTGGGTCGGCAGGCGCGCTCCCTGAAACATCACCATGCAGCCGCGTGATCACGATGGGGCGACCGGCAGGGGCGATGCTGTCGCCAATCTGGCGTAGACGTCGCGCTTGGCGCAGCCGCGCCTTGCTTGCTCAGCCCGCTACCAATCCAGCGTTTCCAGAAAGCGCGCGGCCTCGGCGTCGCTGCCCAGATAGGCAGCCAGCGACGCGGCGACCGCGTTGCGGGCAGTGGCGCACAGCGCGGCGCTGTCGTCGAATGCGGCATCGCCGAGTTCGGCCATGGTGTTGGCCATGGTCACCAGACCACCGAATGCGATCTCCAGGCTGGCGGCCAGCGGTCGGGGGCGCCATCCGCCGGCCCCGTGGAACGCGAACAGCACGCCGCCGCTGGCGGTGTCGAGGATGACAGGGTCCGCGCCCTGGTCCGCGATCACCAGCCAGTGGTCCCGCCAGGCGGCAATGGGCTTGCCGTCGATCGCGTTCCAGCGGTAGCCGGCCTGCAGCGCCCACAGCTTGCACAACGGCGGAATGTCGAGCGGGTTGCCGCCGAGTTGCAGCGACAGGCCGGTCGGGCCGGCCGTGGCGTCGCGGATGTCGCCCCATGGCCCCACCTGCGCATAGAAGTCGGCGAGCACCTGTGGCAGCGGCAGCGTGCCCTGCCAGTCGGATGCAGGTTGCGGACGCAGTTCGCCCCAGGAGGCGAGCAGCGTGCGGAGGGTGGCGTAGGACATCGGGCGTGTGGCGACAGTGGACCTGAGGCGCATTATGCCCGGCGCGTGTCGTGCGCCGTGTGCGTGATGCCGTGCCGGCAGCGCTTGCAACGGGCACCTGGCGCGTGCGGCGCTGCGGCCGACGACAGGGCTGGTTGTCCAGCCCGATGTTCTGCGCCGCGCTGGCTTGCGGCACGTGGACCAGCTCGTACGACACCTGCCGCGACGCTGTCGGGGTCCCATTGCAGGCGCACATCGGACCGCTCGATCGCGTCTTTCCAGGCGACCTGACTGGCGAATCGCGCCGGATCGAAGGTCGACGGGGCCGTGGCACGCAGTAGGGGGTCGAAGCAGGCGCGTGGCAGCCGGATCGCCAGGATCCGCTCCTGCCTTGCTTCTGCGCCCAACCGGCGCGGGACATCATCCACAGGAAATTCGGCTTGATCCAGCTCATCCGGTCGTAGCTGAACTCGCCGCCGAAGCGCTGATGGTCCATGGCGAACCGCGCAATCGCAGGGCGATCCACCTTGTAGACATCGATCGCATCGGTGTCGAAGCACGACAGGATGTCACGACCCCGGCACGGCCAGGTGAGCTGCAAGGCAGCGCAAGGAACGGGATGCAGCGTCGCGCAGCCTACGTCGTCGCAGCAACGTCGTCGATCCGCTGCCGCGTCTCCCGTGCCGCCGGATGCCGCGCGATGCGTTCGCCTGGATCGGGACGCCAGCCGTAACGCCTCTCAGGGCTGAAGCCTCGACGGCAGGCGCGTTTGCGCGGAGGTGCTTGCCGCCGTGAGAGCGGCGCTGACTTCCCGTGGGATCCAGTTGCCCGCCGGCGTCGTCGAAAGGCATGCTGTGCGGGACACGCAACGAGCAGGGCCGATCCATGCAGCGCCCTGGGTGCTTTCGCGCGTGCGGCCGCACTGAATCACTCAGCCTGCGCTCGCCTCCAGACTCGCGCGCTGAGACCCGCACTGGCTACCCTGGCGCACCCCGTTCCTCGGAGCCCCCATGAGCCGACGTTCCGGCAGCGCCGATCTGCCCCTGCATGGCGGTCGCGTGCCGCACTGGCTGGGCGCGCGCATGACCCGGCTCGGCGCGGTGATGTGCCAGGCCATCGTGCACAGCTATGGCCGCGACGAATTGCTGCGGCGCCTGGCGCATCCGTTCTGGTTCCAGTCGCTGGGGGCGGTGATGGGCATGGACTGGCATTCCTCCGGCATCACCACCAGCGTACTGGGCGCGCTCAAGCGCGGCCTGGCGCCGCTGTCCGGCGAACTGGGCATCCACGTGTGCGGCGGCCGTGGGCGGCATTCGCGGGCCACGCCGGACGAACTGCAGGCGGTGGGCGAGCGCACCGGCCTGGACGGCGCGGAACTGGCGCGGGTCAGCCGCCTGGTGGCCAAGGTCGACAGCGCCGCGGTGCAGGACGGCTTCGACCTGTACCTGCACGGCTTCATCGTCAGCGACGACGGGCGCTGGGTGGTGGTGCAGCAGGGCATGCACGGCGCGCGCAAGCAGGCACGCCGCTACCACTGGCTGTCGGAAGGCCTGAGCAGCTTCGTCGATGCACCGCATGCGGCGATCGACGGCCCGCGCCAGGGCCGCATCGTCAATCTCGCCGATCATCGCGCCGCCGCCGCGCGTGCGGCGCAGGTGGAGCTGCTGCAGACGCTGGCACCGGAGCGCATCGCCCGCGAATACGCTGCGCTGGAGGCCGCGCAGACGCCGGCATCGGCCGCCGCGGCGCCGACCCACGCCGCGCAGGGGCGGGGCGCCACCGCGCCGGCCGCCGATGCGCTGTTCGCGGAGACCGGCGACCTGTTCGCGCCGGCGGCCGCCACGGTGCCCGAGCGCCGGCCGGCCGACCTGCCGCATCTGTCGCTGCCCGACCACCACGACGTGCGCGGCAGCGACATCGTGGTGCGGCGACTGCACGGGGCGCTGGCCGCCGCTGCCGAATGCGGTCCGCGCGATTTCGCCGACCTGCTGCAGGTGCCGGGCGTCGGCGCGCGCACGGTGCGCGCGCTGGCGCTGGTGGCCGAGGTGCTGCACGGCGCGCCGTGCCGTTTCAGCGATCCGGCACGGTTCTCGCTGGCCCATGGCGGCAAGGACCGGCATCCGTTCCCGGTGCCGACGCGGGTCTACGACCACACCATCGGCGTGCTCAAGACGGCGGTGGCGCAAGCCAAGCTGGGCCGCGAGGAGAAACTTGACGCGATCCGCCGCCTGGACGCGCAGGCGCGCCTGCTCGAACCGACCGTGCGCGGGCCGTCGGTGGACGACTACATCGCCGAGGAACGCGCGCAGTCGCATGCCTATGGCGGGCGCAGTGTGTTCGGCTGGGAGCCGGTGCCACAGGCGGTCGCGGAGTGGCGCACCGCACGCGCAAAGTAAGAGCTCGGCTAGTGGTCTGAGTGCGACGCGATCGAACCGGCGGTCGGGTGTCGTGCAGGCGTCGACGGCGATTCGCCCGCGATGCGCGAGTCCATCTGCGCAACCGACCTCGTTGCAGTCGGGACTGAAGTTCCTCCCACAAGCAGGGACTTGTGGTCAGCGCTGCCGTCGGCCCTTGCGCGGAAGATCACGGTTGCGCCTCTCCGGGAGTCCGCTGTCATGCCATAGCGCTGGTCGGAGGAGGGGGCGCGGTCTGAGCGCGTGCCAGGTTCCTCCCGTTCGAGCGATCGCCCGTATCATGGCCGCCCCCGGCGCACGGCGTCGGTGGCTCCGAACGACGCGTACGCCGAAGGACGTTTTCCCCAGCATGTGGTCTGCCATCAGCAACTTCGGCGACGCGGCGATGACGCTGCCGCTCGCGCTCGTCTGCGCACTGTGGCTGGCGCTGGGTAGCGCGGGATGGCGTGCCGCGGCGACGTGGCTTGGCCTGCTGGCGAGCGCCGCGGCCCTGGTCGGGGCGACCAAGATTCTCTACGCCGGCTGTGGGGTGGAACTGCGCGCGCTGCAGTTCCGGATGATCAGTGGACACACCATGCTCGCCGCCTGCGTATGGCCGATGGCCTGCATGCTGTGCCTGCGCGCCCGTCCGCGGCCGCGGCTGGCGATCGCCTGCGGTTTCGCCATCGCCAGCGTGATCGCCATTGCCCGCGTCTACGCGCGAGCGCACAGCTTGTCCGAGGTCGCTGCCGGTGTGGTGGTCGGGGCCGCGACGACGGCGTGCTATCTGCAGTGGCGCGGTGCGCCGCAGCTGCCCGCGCGGCTGCGCATGTACGCCCTCGTGTCGGTGGTCCTGGTCGGCGCGTTGATGTACGGACGCCACGCGCCGATCCAGCATGCCATCCAGACCTATTCGCCGGCGTTGTGCGGTCGCGACAGCTGATGGCGCCGTCTTCCGTGTGCAGGCATATGCACGTGCGCTTCGCCTATCGTATGCCTGCTCTTGACCTGCGCGTTGCTACACCCGGAGCCGATGGCCGTCGTGGCCGCTTTCAGGAGATGTATCGATGCCGGAGCAATCCACCACCACCCGTGCGCGCCGCGCCAAGCGCGAAGGCAAGGCCGGCACGACCCAGGCCGGCGAGTTCGTGCGCGAGGAAATCGACCGCGTGCGCGAGGGCAAGACCCAGGTGAAATCGACCAAGCAGGCGATCGCCATCGGCCTGTCCAAGGCGCGCCGCGCCGGGGTCAAGACCGGCGCGTCGAAGACCGCGTCGAAAGTCACCAGGAAGAAGGTTGCCCAGGAAGAGGCCAAGGGCGGCAAGCAGGCCAAGCCGTCGCCAACGCGCTCGCGCGGCGCCAAGAAGGCGCTGAAGACCGCCAGCAAGGGCAAGAGCGCGACGCAGACCGTGGGCAGCCAGGCGCTGTCGACGCAGACCAAGCGCGCGGCGAAGAAGCGTAGCGCCGGCAGCCGCTCGGCCGCGGCGAAGAAGGCCGCACAGACCAAGGGCGCGACGGTGCGCAAGAGCGCGGCCAAGAAGGCCGCGAAGACCCGGGCCAAACAGGCCGGCACGCGGACGGCCGCCGCGAAGAAGATCTCGGCGAAGACCGCTTCGGCCAGGAAGGCGCCGGCCAAGAAGGCCGCGAGCAAGAAGGCGGCGAGCAAGACTTCTTCGGCAAAGAAGACTGCGACCAAGAAGACGGCCTCGAAGAAGACGGCATCGAAGAAGACTGCATCCAGGAAGACAGCGTCGAAAAAGTCGACGGCGAAAACCGCGGTCGCCAGGAAGACACCAGCGAAGAAGAGCGCATCCAGCAAACGCACGACCAGTAAGCGCGCAGGCAAGACGTCGTCCTTGCGCACACGCGGTTCGCGCTCGAGCGGCTAGTCGCTCCATGGCGCGCGGCGGCGGATGCCACCGCCGCGCGTCGACGCATCCGCGATCGGCGCGACTCGCCGGGGTCTTACAGCTCGGTGTACTTGGTGATGCGGCCCTTGGCGCGCTCCACCGGATACTTGGCGGCGTTGGCCAGCATCTTGCGCTGCGCGGCGTCGATCGGATCGATCTCCAGCTTGTCGCACAACTGGACCAGATACAGCAGCACGTCGGCGATCTCGCTGCCGACCTGCTGCTTTTTTTCTTCAGGAAGCTGGCGGCTCTGCGCATCGTCCAGCCATTGGAAATGTTCCAGCAATTCCGCCGCTTCCACCGACAGCGCCGCGGCGAGATTGCGCGGACTGTGGAACTGACCCCAGTCGCGGGCGTCGGCGAAGGCGCGCTGGGCGGCCTGCAGGTCGTGGAGGCTGTCGGGCATGGCATCGGCTCGCAGTGGGGACGGCGCATGGTAAAGCAGCAATCACGCGCGCAGGCACTGCGGTCGCGACATCGGACTCACGGCGTGGTCACCGACGATGCACGGCATCGGCGGCGACACTGCGGGCACGTGTTCGCAGACGAAAGGACCTACCCATGCAAGCTCTGACCTATCACGGCACCCGGGACGTGCGCGTGGAAACCGTTCCCGACCCGGTGCTGGTCGAGACCGACGACATCATCCTGCGTGTCACCGCCACCGCGATCTGCGGCTCGGACCTGCATCTCTACCGCGGCAAGATCCCCGATCTGCACACCGGCGACGTGCTCGGGCACGAGTTCATGGGCGTGGTGGAAGACGTTGGCCCGGACGTGCAGCGGGTGAAGAAGGGCGACCGCGTGGTGATCCCGTTCGTGATCGCCTGCGGCGAGTGCTTCCATTGCCGCCTGACCGAATATGCCGCCTGCGAGACCACCAACCCCGGCAAGGGCGCGGCGCTGAACCAGAAAGGCATCCGCCCGCCGGCGGCGCTGTTCGGCTACAGCCATCTGTACGGCGGCGTGGCCGGTGGCCAGGCGGAGTACGTGCGCGTGCCCAAGGCCAATGTCGGCCCGTTGGTGGTGCCGGACGTGCTGCATGACGAGCAGGTGCTGTTCCTGTCCGACATCCTGCCCACCGGCTATCAGGCCGCGGTCAACGCGGGCGTGCGTCAGGGCAGTACCGTGGCGATCTTCGGCGCCGGCCCGGTCGGGCTGATGACCGCGGCCTGCTGCCGCATGCTCGGCGCCGAGCGGATCTTCATGGTCGATCGCTATGCGTACCGGCTCGACTTCGCCCAGCGCACCTACGGGGTGATTCCGCTGAACTTCGAGGAGATCGACGATCCGGCCGACATCATCGTTGGCCAGACCGACGGGCGTGGCGTGGATGCCAGCATCGACGCGGTGGGCTTCGAGGCCAAGGGCAGCACGGTGGAGACGGTGATGGCCACGCTGAAGCTGGAAGGCAGCAGCGGCACGGCGCTGCGCCAGTGCATCGCCGCCACCCGCCGCGGTGGCACGGTCAGCGTGCCGGGCGTGTATGCCGGCTTCATCCACGGCTTCCTGTTCGGCGACGCCTTCGACAAGGGGCTGAGCTTCAAGATGGGCCAGACCCATGTGCAGCGTTTCATGCCCGAACTGCTGGAGCACATCGGCGAGGGCCGGCTGCGGCCCAACGAGATCATCACCCACCGCCTGAGCCTGGCCGAGGCGGCGCAGGGGTATTCGATCTTCGACAAGAAGGAGCAGGACTGCCGCAAGGTGATCCTGACGCCGTGACCGTGGTGTGGCCGGGTGCCCCATGGCGGGTCACCCGGGCCCGCGCCTGAAGGTGTCGGAACGGGCGTAAAGCATGGTGCGTTGCACCACCTGCGAGGCGGTCCTGCGCGCCTGGGCATGGGCGTTCGGCCTGCCTGGCGCGAGTGGGGGACATAGCGCCAACCGTCCGTCGCGAGCAGGTGAAGATTTCACGCCTCCTTCACCTTGCTCCGATGTAGACGCGCCGCCCCGAGGCTCGGGATAAGTTTTTCCCGCCGTCGCTGTCAGGCGGCCACGCGGGAGTGGCTCGCCCGCTTCTTGTCAAGTGCGTGACAAGCTTTTTGACCACGAATCAATGACTTGGATGTTCTGGTGCGGTGAGGGTGGCATCGGCGGCTTGTCCACAGGGGGTGTGGATGACTTCTGCATAAGGTTGTGGATAAGGCCGATGCCGGCCCGTGACACAACAGTGTCAAGAGGGGTGGCGAAAAATTGACCAGGCGCTTTCTGCCGCCGCGATGGACCGGATCGGCGGCTCGCTTTGCGCGGCGTTTTCGATGCGCTCGGGCCAGCGCCGACGGCGCTCGTTGCCAGGGCTGCGCGCGCAGGCCGCCGCCGCGTCGCCGGCGGGGAGCAATCGACAGGGGGCAGCAGCGGCGCAGCCTCAGCCGGCCACCGGTTCCATCAGTTCGATCCGGTTGCCGAACGGATCGTCGATGTAACGCCGCGTGTAGCCGTCCAGCGGCGCGTCTTCGACCACCCGGTAGCCGCGCTCCATCAACGTCGCCACCAGCTCCTGCAGCCCGTCCACGACAAGCGCGGGGTGCGCCTTGCGGGCGGGGCGGAAATCGGCTTCGACGCCGAGGTGCAGCTTCAGTGCGCCTCGCTCGAACCAGCAACCGCCGCGTGCGGCCAGATGCGGCGGCTTGGGGACTTCGGGGATATCCAGTAGGCCCGCGTAGAAGGCGCGCGCCTGGTCTTCGCGGCCGGGCGGCATCGCCAGTTGCACATGGTCCAGGCGTTCGATGCGCATGGCGCGCAGCGTAGCATCATGGTGCCGGGCGTGGCGCGAGACGGTCCCGACAAAGCAGGCATGCATCAGCGCTGCGCCACGCACGCGAACGGCGCGAGGTGGCGCAGCCCATGGCCAACCTCAGGCCAGCAGGCGCAGCTTCGGCTCGCGGCTCCACTGGCGGGTCTTGGCCGCCGCCAGGAACGCCTTGCTGTCGCTGGCCTCGACCACTCCGGGATCCTTCTGAACGTTGCCGGCCTTCAGCAGCGGCTGCGCGCCGGCATCGGCGGCGATCGCCTTGAGATGGGCGAAGGCGTTGCTGACGAAGTCGATCGCCGCGGCCTCCTTGCTCAGCCGCTTGCCGGCGTCGGCCGCCAGAACCACCGCCACCGCGTCGAACACGAACGAGGGCGTGCCGGCCAACTGGCCGTCGGCGGCCAGGCGCTTGCCGTCGCTTAGCGTGGCTCCACCCAACTTGGGCGCGACGATCTTGACCGTCGCGCCGGCATCGCTGGCCGCCTTGCGCAGTTCGCGCACGGTCTTGGCGTCAGAGCCGTCGTCGATCAGGATGCCGACGGCGCGGCCTTGCAGGGTCGGCTTCATCTTGCCGATGAGCTGCAGCGCCGGCGACAGCGGCAGGTCCTGCGGCGCGACCGCGGCCGGCGGCGCCGGCGGCAGCGCGTCCAGGCCCAGGCCGTCGGCGACGCGCTGCGCCAGCTTGGGATCGACGTGGCGCAGGTGTCCGACCACCGCCTCGCGCACGTGCGCGGTGTCGACCTTGGACAGCTCGAACACCAGCGCCGAGGCCACGTGCGCCTGTTCCGGCTGCGTCTGGCTGCGGTAGAACATCCGCGCCTGGCTGTAGTGGTCGGCGAAGCTCTCGGCACGCACGCGGCCCTTGGCGCCGTCGTCGGGCTGGGTGCGGTGGCTGACGAAGCCGCGCGCGGTCTCGCGCGGGCTGTCGGCCTGCAGCGAGCTGGGTTCGTAGGCGACGCGGCCCTTGGGCACGCCCATCTGCATGTGGCCGTCGCGCTGCATGTTGGCGAACGGGCACTTCGGCGCGTTGATCGGCAACTGGTGGAAGTTGGGCCCGCCCAGGCGGCTGAGCTGGGTGTCCAGGTACGAGAACAGGCGGCCCTGCAGCAGCGGGTCGTTGGAGAAGTCGATGCCGGGCACGATGTTGGCCGGGCAGTACGCCACCTGCTCGGTCTCGGCGAAGAAGTTGTCCGGCCAGCGGTCCAGCACCATGCGCCCGACGATCTGCAGCGGCACCAGTTCCTCCGGGATCAGCTTGGTGGCGTCCAGATGGTCGAACGGGAAGGCGTCGGCCTGTTCCTGGGTGAACAACTGCACGCCCAGTTCCCATTCCGGGAAGTCGCCGCGTTCGATCGCCTCGAACAGGTCGCGGCGGTGGAAGTCCGGGTCGGCGCCGGCCAGCTTCACCGCCTCGTCCCAGATCGTGGACTGCAGGCCGAGCTTGGGCCGCCAGTGGAACTTGACGAACGTGCTGCGGCCCTCGGCGTCGAGCAGGCGGAAGCTGTGGATGCCGAAGCCTTCCATCATGCGCAGCGAGCGCGGGATGGTGCGGTCGCTCATCGCCCACATGATCATGTGCAGCGATTCGGGCATCAGCGAGACGAAGTCCCAGAACGTGTCGTGTGCGCTGGCCGCCTGCGGAAAGCCGCGGTCCGGCTCCATCTTCACCGCGTGGATCAGGTCGGGGAACTTCAGCGCGTCCTGGATGAAGAACACCGGGATGTTGTTGCCCACCAGGTCCCAGTTGCCTTCCTTGGTGTAGAACTTGACCGCGAAGCCGCGCACGTCGCGCGGCGTGTCCACCGAGCCGGCGCCGCCGGCGACGGTGGAGAAGCGGGTGAACACCGTGGTCTTCACTCCGACCTCGGTGAGCAGCGCGGCGGTGGTGTACTTGGCCAGCGACTTGGTCAGTTCGAAGTAGCCGTGTGCGGCGCTGCCGCGTGCGTGCACAATGCGTTCGGGAATGCGCTCGTGGTCGAAGTGGGTGATCTTCTCGCGCAGGATGAAGTCTTCCAGCAACGTCGGCCCGCGCGGCGTGGCGCGCAGCGAGTTCTGGTTGTCGGCGACCGGAATGCCCTGGTTGGTGGTCAGCGGCGGATGCGTGCCGCCGGCCTGCTGGTGCAGTTCGTCGCCATGGCCGCGCTGATCGGCGGGCGCGGCGGTGGACGTGGGGGCGGTGGACGATGCGGAATCGCTGGGCGTGCGCTTGCGGCTGGCCATGGGAGATCGCTCCGGTGCGTGGCGGAAGAAGGCGTCGCGGTGGGGTGCCCGGTGCGTGAGGATGCGGGCGCGGCGGAAGTCCCGATCCTGGGCGGCGCGGCGTGAACGAGCCGTGCAACGCGCCGCATCGCGCGCACTTGTCTACCTCGGTACGCGCACTGCGCACGCATAAAAAACCCAGCCTCGCGCACGAGGCTGGGTCTCGGGTGCAGCGTCGAACGAGAACGCGGCTCAGACCACCGCGTCTTCCTTGTACGCATCCACCGGGATGCACGCGCACATCACGTTCTTGTCGCCGTACACGTTGTCCACGCGCGCCACCGGCGGCCAGTACTTCTGCTGCTTCAGCGTCGGCAGCGGGAACGCGGCCAGCTCGCGCGGGTAGGCGTGGGTCCACTCGCTGGCGGTGACCTGCGCGGCGGTGTGCGGGGCGTGCTTGAGCGGGTTGTCCTCGCGGTCCAGGCGGCCGTCCTCGATCGCGGCGATCTCCTCGCGGATCTGGATCATCGCGTCGATGAAACGGTCCAGCTCGTGCTGCGATTCGCTCTCGGTCGGCTCCACCATCAGCGTGCCGGCGACCGGGAAGCTCAGCGTCGGCGCGTGGAAGCCGAAGTCGATCAGGCGCTTGGCGATGTCCTCGGCGCCGATGCCGCTGGTCTTCTCCAGCGGGCGCACGTCGAGGATGCATTCGTGCGCGACCAGGCCATTGCGGCCGGTGTACAGCGTCTTGTAGTACGGCGCCAGGCGCTTGGCGATGTAGTTGGCGTTGAGCAGCGCGACCTGGGTGGCCTTGCGCAGCCCGCTGTTGCCCATCATGGTGATGTACATCCAGCTGATCGGCAGGATCGAGGCGCTGCCGAAGCTGGCGGCGCTGACCATGCCGACCTCGCCGTCGCCGCCCAGGGTCTTGGGCAGGTACGGCGCCAGATGCGCCTTCACCGCGCAAGGGCCGACGCCGGGGCCGCCGCCGCCGTGCGGGATGCAGAAGGTCTTGTGCAGGTTCAGGTGCGACACGTCCGAGCCCCACTTGCCGGGCTTGGCCAGGCCGACCAGCGCATTCATGTTGGCGCCGTCGGTGTAGACCTGGCCGCCGTGCGCGTGCACCGCTTCGCAGATGGCCACCACGTCTTCCTCGAACACGCCGTGGGTGGACGGGTAGGTGATCATCAGCGCGGCCAGGCGGTCCGAATACTTCTCGGCCTTGGCGCGGATGTCGGCGACGTCGACGTTGCCGTTGCCGTCGCACTTGGTCACCACCACGGTCATGCCGCACATCTGCGCCGAGGCCGGGTTGGTGCCGTGCGCCGATTCGGGGATCAGGCAGATATCGCGATGGCCTTCGCCGCGGGCGCGGTGGTAGGCGCGGATCGCCAGCAGGCCGGCGTACTCGCCCTGCGCGCCGGAGTTGGGCTGCAGGCTGACCGCGTCGTAGCCGGTGCACTCGACCAGCATCGCTTCCAGTTCGTCGATCAGTTGCTTGTAGCCGACGCTCTGCTCGGCCGGGGCCAGCGGATGGATCGCGCCGAACTGCGGCCAGGTCACCGGGATCATCTCGGCGGTGGCGTTGAGCTTCATGGTGCAGCTGCCCAGCGGGATCATGGTGCGATCCATCGCCAGGTCCTTGTCGGCCAGCGCGCGCATGTAGCGCAGCAGTTCGTGCTCGCTGTGGTGGGTGTTGAACACGGGGTGCTGCAGGAACGCGCTGTGCCGCAGCAGTTGCGGCGGCAGCGCATCGGCGGTGGCGGCGTCGAGCGCGTCCACGTCGGCCTGCGCGCCGAACAGCTGCGCCAGCGCGACCACGTCGGCGCGGGTGGCGGTCTCGTCCAGGCTGATGCCCAGCGACGCGCTGTCGATCGCGCGCAGGTTGATGCCGGCCGCACGCGCCTTGGCGTGGATGGCCTCGGCGTCGACGCCGGTGACGTGCAGGGTGTCGAAGAAGCGCTCGCCGACGGCGACGCCGGCGCCGCGCAGCGCCGCGGCGAGGATCGCGGCCAGGCGGTGGGTACGGCGGGCGATGCGCACCAGGCCCTCGGGGCCGTGGTACACCGCGTACATCGAGGCCATCACCGCCAGCAGCACCTGCGCGGTGCAGATGTTGGAGGTGGCCTTCTCGCGGCGGATGTGCTGCTCGCGGGTCTGCAGGGTGAGGCGGTAGGCGGGGTTGCCGGCGGCGTCGATCGACACGCCGATCAGGCGGCCCGGCATCGAACGCTTGTAGGCGTCGCGGCAGGCCATGAACGCGGCGTGCGGGCCGCCGAAGCCGAACGGCACGCCGAAGCGCTGCGAGTTGCCGACGACGATGTCCGCACCCCATTCGCCGGGCGCGGCGATCAGGGTCAGCGCGAGCAGGTCGGTGGCGACCGCGACCAGGCCGCCTTGCGCGTGCACCGCGTCGGCCAGCGCCTGGTGATCACCGATGTGGCCGAAGCTGTCCGGATACTGCAGCAGCACGCCGAAGCACTCGGCCTGCAGCGCTTCCTCCGGCGTGCCCACGCGCAGCACGATGCCCAGCGGCTCGGCGCGGGTGCGCAGCAGTTCCAGGGTCTGCGGGTGCACCGCGTCGTGCACGAAGAAGGTGTCGGACCTGGACTTGGCCGAGCGCTTGGCCAGGGTCATCGCCTCGGCCGCGGCGGTGGCTTCGTCCAGCAGCGAGGCGTTGGCGATTTCCATGCCGGTGAGGTCGGCGCACATGGTCTGGAAGTTGATCAGCGCTTCCATGCGGCCCTGCGAGATCTCCGCCTGGTAAGGGGTGTAGGCGGTGTACCAGGCCGGGTTCTCGAGGATGTTGCGCAGGATCACCTTCGGCGTGTGGGTGCCGTAGTAGCCCTGGCCGATGAAGCTGCGGAACACGGTGTTCTTGTCGGCGATGGCGCGGATCTTGGCCAGCGCCTCCTCCTCGGTGATGGCGTCGGGCAACGCCAGCGCGGCGGGCGACTTGTCCGTGCCTATTTTGATCAGGCCGGGCACGATGGCGTCGGTCATCGCCTCCAGCGAGTCGTGGCCGACGGTGCGCAGCATGTGCGCGATCTCGGCGTCGTTCGGGCCGATGTGGCGCTCGATGAAGGCCGAGTGGTGTTCGAGGTCGCGCAGGGAAGAGGTGTGAGACATGGCAGTCGTCCGGCTGAGGAAGGCACGAGGAGGCAGGGACGCGCGCAAGGCCGTCGTCGGGCCGCAGCGGCGGGCACGATCGACGGGAAGCACGCGTCTTCCCAATGCCCCTCTGTCCTTTTGCCTGAGAGTTTGGAAGCGGCGGCTGGCGCTGCGCTTCGTGCCCCTTCGGCGCCGGGTTTGACCGGTCTCTCCAGAGTCTTGGTGCGGGTGGTATCGGGCCTGAGCGATTACGGGCGTTTGCGCCTTCGGCAGCGGGTCGCCCCGCTTCTCCCACCTTGCTGCGGCGCGATTATAGCGTGGCCGGCGGCGCCCACGGCGGGTCGCCGGCACCCACGCCAGGCTGAATGGGCAAGCCGTGGCGGATGTGCGCCAGCGGCCGCAGCGCGTATCATCGCCGCACCCCCTTTTCTCGCGCCCGTCCCTGCCGGACGGCGTCGTCGCGTGTGCGCCCGGCCTGCGGCCGCCGCGGCGGGCTTTTCAGGACGATGTTCCCCATGACGCTCCCATCCGTGTCCACACGCCGCATGGCCCTGTTGCTGGCCGGGCTGGCGATGTTCGGCCCGTTCTCCATCGACACCATCTTCCCGGCGTTCCCGCAGCTGGCGCAGCGCCTGCATGCCGATCCGGTGGCGATCCAGCAGACGGTGAGCGTGTACCTGCTGGCCTACGCGCTGATGGGCCTGGCGCACGGGCCGCTGTCCGACGCGCTGGGGCGGCGCCGGGTGATCGTGGCCGGGCTGGTCGTGTTCATCCTGGCCTCGGCCGGCTGTGCGCTGTCGCGCGACCTGCCGACCCTGCTGGTGTTCCGCGCGCTGCAGGGCGTCTCGGCCGGCGTCGGCATGATCGTCGGGCGGGCGGTGATCCGCGACCTGTTCCACGGCGACGATGCGCAGCGGCTGATGAGCCAGGTGTCGATGCTGTTCGGCATCGCCCCGGCGATCGCGCCGATCATCGGCGGCTGGATCCTGGGTAGCGGCCGCGGCTGGCCGACGATCTTCTGGTTCCTGGTCGGCTTCTCCTCGTTGCTGCTGGTCGCCACCCTGCGCTGGATGCCGGAGACGCACCCGCCGCAGGCGCGCACGCCGCTGGCGCCGCGCACGTTGCTGCGCGACTACATCGGCATCGCGCTCAATCCGCGCTTCCAGCGCCTGGCCGCGGCCGGCGCGTTCAATTTCGGCGGGGTGTTCCTGTACATCGCCTCGGCGCCGGTGTTCATGATCGACCTGCTGGGCAAGACCGAGCGCGACTTCGCCTGGCTGTTCCTGCCCACCATCGGCGGCATGACCCTGGGCGCGTTCCTGTCCGGGCGCATGGCCGGGCGGCTGGGGCCGATGCGCCAGGTGCGCGTCGGTTTCGTCTGCTGCGGTCTGTCGATGGCCGGCAACATCGCCTACACCGCGCTGGCGCCGGCCATCGCGCTGCCGTGGGCGGTGCTGCCGATCTTCTTCGCCGGCCTGGGCACCGCGCTGATCTTCCCGATCCTGGCGCTGGCGGTGCTGGACATGTACCCGCGCCAGCGCGGGCTGGCCTCGTCGCTGCAGGCCTTCACCCAGTTGATGGTCACCGTGCTGGTGGCCGGGGTGCTGTCGCCGCTGCTTAGCGGCCATGCGCTGCACCTGGCGCTGGGTTCGGGCGCGTTCTTCCTGCTCGGCTGGGGCTTCTGGCGCTGGGAGCGGCGCAGCGGCAAGCGCCTGCCGCGGCCGGATGCGCAGGTGCCGCGGCTCGAACCGGCGGACCCGCTGTGAGCGGCGTCGCGGTTGGGCTATCGTCGTCGGGTCATCGTTGAGGAAACCGCATGTCCATCCAGTCCAAGCAGCGCCGCGATCTGCGCAAGAAGCTGGCCGAGCGCCTGCGCCACCGTGCCGAGGACGCCGCGCCGGTCGCGCCCATCGAGCCGCATGCGGAACTGCGCGACCAGCAGCGCACGCTGCTGGCCGGCATCGTGCGCCGCGACGGCGAGTGGGTGCTGGGCATGGACGGGCGCATCGCCGGCCAGAGCGAGAGCGCCGCGCAGGTGCTGTCGCTGATCATGCAGGCGGCGGAACTGCACGAACGCGCCGGCACGCCGGTGCGGCTGATGTACTCGGACGCGCTGAAGGACGCCGCGCAGGCCGATGCGCAGGCGCAGGGCCTGAGCTTCGAGGAGTTCAAGACGCGCCACGCCCAGGTCATGCGTCGCGACGACGGCGCGGCGGCTCCGGCCTGAGGCCATGGGCCAGAGCGCGGGCCAGGCTGCGCAGGAGGCCGTGTCGCTGGCGCGGGTACGGCGCCGCGACGGCATCGCGCTGATCCAGGCGCACCGCGCCAGCGTCGCCCTGCATCACCCGTGGACCTATCCGTTCACCGACGTGCCCGGTTTCGAGGCCTGGTACGCGCAGACCCTGGACGGCAGCAACATCGCGTTGCTGGCGCGCGAGCGCGGCAGCGGCGCGCTCGCCGGCCTGTTCACCTTCAGCCAGGTGGTCGGCGGCTGCTTCCAGAGCGCCTACCTCGGCTACCACGCCATGGCCGGCTGCGAAGGCCGCGGACTGATGACGCATGCGCTGCGCCTGTGCGTGGCTTACGCCTTCGCCGAACTGGGCCTGCACCGGGTGGAAGCCAACATCCAGCCGGACAACACCCGCTCGCTGGCGCTGGCGCAGCGCGCCGGCTTCCGCCGCGAAGGCTATTCGCCACGCTACCTGCGCATCGGCGGGGTCTGGCGCGACCACGAGCGCTGGGCGCGGCTGGCGGACGACTGAGCTGGCGCACCGCGGTCGGCCTGGGCGGGCCGGCGTGGACCTGGCTGCGCAAAACGGACGGTGGCAGCGTCGCTGGCTGGCTCGGGACATGCCGCGACGAAATGTCGGAGTTTTCCTACCCCGATCGGTGAAACCATTGGCGTGCCTGGCTTCGCTGAATGTGCTTCCCTACGGGGCCGCATGGAGCGGTGGAAATGGAATGCACATCATGCAAGAGTCCGCCGCACCCTGCCTCATCCGCTCATAAAGGACTATGGCCGCAGCAGGTTCCCCAATCCGACCACCCAGTGGCTCCGCTGCTGCCGCCGACGGCTGTCCGTCGGCCTCTGCCGCCCACGCACAGCAGCTGGAAACCGTCGCTGCGCCCTGTATCGCACGAGACCTGCCGAGATCGCCCATGACCCACTCCTCGACCCGTCGCCCCCGCTTGTCGCGCCTGTTCGCAGGTGTCGCACTCGCCGCCTTCCTGGCTGCCGGCCCCGCCAATGCCACCTGGATCGTCAACGACCCGATGTCGATGGCCAAGGCGTTGCAGGAATACGCCGAGCAGGCCAAACGCTGGGGCGAGACGATCAAGCAGTACCAGATGCAGTTGGAGCACTACCAGCAGCAGCTCATCAAGCTCCAGCGGCTGCAGTTCGGCGACTCCACCATGGCCGACAACTTTCCCGAGCGTCCCCAGGACTACGGGCTGGAGGATAGCTGCCCCGGCGCGAGCCAGAGCGGCATCGCCGGATTGATGAACCAGTTCAAGGCGCTGGCGCCGGACATGAACGGCAGCGCGGTCGACGAGCAGATGAAGGTCTGCGCGCGCATCGTGATGGCCAAGAACGCCCAGTACAACGAGACGGTGCGCATGCTCAAGCGCCTGATCCAGCGCAACGAGCAGTTCAAGCAGGTGCAGTCGCAGCGCGACGGCATCGGGACCAGCCAGGGCGCGCTGGCCGCCAACGACAACGAGGTGCGGCGCTTCGTGGCGCAGAACGCCATGGACCTGGATTACTGGCAGGCGCAGATGAAGGCCTACGACACCTACATCGTGGCGCTCAAGGACGACCAGTCGCGATTGGCGCGGCGGGCGCTGGATGGCAACAAGAACAACATCCTGGGGCAGGTGATCCAGGCGGGTGTGCTCGCTGGGGCGCTGTCCAAGTGATGGCACAGGCAACTCCAACACAGCACGCGACATCGGGTAGGCACGCAGCATGAACGGATTCTTCGACACCGCCACGCACTGGATGCAGCCGTTGGCGGACGCCAATCTGGGCGACTTCCTGTTCTTCCGGTTGGTGAACAACTACTTCACCAACGAGATCGCCGAGTTCGGCCTTGAACTGATGCGCCGCGCGATGCATTGGGTGAGCGTGATCGCATTGACGGCGACCACGTTCTGGATCCTGATCCAGGGCTACCGCATCGTCACCGGGCAGTCGCGCGAATCGGCGATGGCGACGATGGTCAAGGCGGCCAAGGTGGCGGTGATCCTGATGATCGCGTCGACCCTGGGTGCGAACGGCGCGGCGTTGCACAAGGCGATGACCGACAACCTGGACATGGAGATCCACGGGTTGTTCACCGGAGACGACACCAGCAGCGCGGCCGACTCGATCGACGACAACCTGAAGTACACCCAGCTGGCCCTGTCCGCGCTCGACGCGGTGCGTGTGGACGCCAACGATCCCGAATCGATCGAGAAGAAGGGGCGCTCGATGCTGCTGGCCAGTTTCGGCACGGCCAGCCCGCCCATGGCGGCGGGCGCGATGTTGCTGCTGTTCAAGTTCACCATGGCATTCCTGGTGGGCATCGGCCCGATCTTCATCTTCTTCCTGATGTTCGACCAGACCAAGGACCTGTTCCGGAAGTGGCTGTTCTACGTGATCGGCACCCTGTTCTCGATGTCGATGCTGTCGGTGGTGTCGGCGATGGTCTTGAAGTTCACGGCCAAGGTGGCGGCGGCGTACTGGGCGATGAAGTTCATTCCATTGGCCAACGCCGAAGGCCTGTCGTCCCAGGCATTGCAGCAGGGCGGGATCGGGTTGCTGATGACGGTGCTGATCGTCACGGTGCCCACGATCGCGGCGGCGGTCTGGCAAGGCAACATGGGTACGTTCATGACCTACACGGCCTTCGGCCCCGCGACTGCGTCTTCGCCGGGGCCGCAGGGGCAGCCGCCGGGGTCATATGTGCCACGGGAGCTGCCAAATGACAGATCGTTACCAGCCGGAGCGCTGAATACAGGGGCGGCAAGGGTGACTAGCAGCCAAAATGGGGCTCCTGACTTGAGCCAGCCGACAGGTTCACGTGGGCTCGCTGGATCAAGAGATAGCGGTATAAGCTGAAGAAGAGAGGTCTACAATGAAAGTGGATTTTATTAGGTGGGCCGGAGTTTTGCTGATGGCATTTTCTCTTGATGTCAGTGCAGAGGGGGGCTGTCCCGTGGGACAGTATCCTGTCGGGGGGCAAGGCGCAGTTGGATGTGCTCCGATTCCTCAAGCTCAGCCCACAGAGCAACAGGCTCCGAGACCCCTTGGTAGGTGGATCAGGACCTGGGGAGCGATAGCGATGGGTTCGGTGGGGCTTGAGCGAAACTACGGCGTGTCTACAGGCAAGCTATCGAAATCAGAAGCCGAAGAAGATGCTATGGCCCGCTGTGCCAAGCATGGCGAGAAAGACTGTCAGATCGGGCTGGCGTACTTCAATCAGTGCGCGGCAATCGGAGAGCCGCAGATTGCCGGAAAACCAAATCTAATGGGAACGGTGAATTTTAATGGGGCCGAGTCGATAGAGAAGGCTGTGGCACTTGCGCAAGCGGCGTGCGAGAAAAGTAATCCCGATAATCGATGCAAGGTTATCTATAAAGCTTGTACAAAGCAAATTTTCGAGAAATTTTGATTGCGCTATTGCCATGCATAGAAATGGTGGCCGTCTGGGTCGGACTTGGAATCATGGCCTGGGAGGCTTCTTGATTTAAATTCGATGTAAAAATGCCTGGGGCGCGAATTTTATTATTTTTGCATTGCTGTGCGTTTCTGCCTTTGTGACTGCTGAAGGAAATTGTCCTTCCGGGCAATACTACTACCGGTGGCCAGGTCGCGCAGAAGGGTGGTCAGCCAGGGTCTTCCGATAGGCTGATGTGAAAGAGAGACCAATGCAGTTCAAATTCCTACTGCTGTGCGTTTTGATGGCTGCCGCCCATTTCACCCATGCGGAAGGCGGATGTCCCCCCGGCCAGTATCCAATCGGAGGCCAGGGCGTTGCCGGTTGCGCTCCGATACCACAGAGCCAAGCGGCCCCGCAGGAGGCTCCCCGGCCGACCGGCTATTGGGTCAAGACCTGGGGGGCCATTGCCATGGGGCCTGGTGATGGCTGGAACAGCTTTGGGGTGACGACAGGCAAGGCATCGAAATCCGAAGCGGAGGCTGACGCGCTGAAGCGCTGCGTTTCCAATGGAGTCAAGGACTGCCGAATTGGCCTTTCTTACCGGAACCAGTGCGCCGCCGTCGCGGAGCCACAAATTGGCGGGAAGTCGTATCTCGACGGCCTGACTAACTTCGTCGCGGCTGGCAGCGAGGAAGCAGCCGGCGATGTCGCTGTGCAGCGTTGCGAGCAAGACAATCGCGCGGTCACCGGCATGCAATGCAAGGTCATCTATACCGCATGTTCCAAGGCGGTTTTCAAGCGCTATTGATGCCTGGCCTCAAGCGGGTCTGGAAGATTGGTAACCCATCAAGGAGAAAGGGTAGTGAAGAAGCGTGGATTGTTTCCCTTGGCGCTGCTGTCAGTGATGGCGTTGCCCTCGTCGGCGCAGACCGACGGCTACTACGAGTTCATTCCGTACTACGACAACGATCCCTTCCTCTTCTGCACGATCGGTGTGCCCAGCGACTGCTGGGCGCCGATCAATCCCGCCACCGGCGCCTTCACCGTCACCAATCCGTACTGCTACAACGCGTACTCGTCCGCGATGTATGCGCGTGTCTGCCCCCATGCATTCACGAGCGGCAAGATGGGGTCAGCGGCGGCGACGCCACGCTCTTCCGTGGTGCGGGACAGCGCTGCCGTTCCCTGACTTGGTCGATGCAGGAGCCGTGACATGTCCCATATGCTGTGGTCGAAGGAGTGGCAGATTTGCGTGCGGCGCACGTGTGCGCTGCTGACCACGTCGCTGCTGGCACTGCTGCTCACCGCCGGGATGGCCGCGCTGGCCTACCGTCATGCGGGTGGCACGGCACTGCTGATGGCCCAGACACTGGCGGTATTGGGTGCTCTGCTGCAACTGGGCATGGTGGGCATGCTGGCGCTGCTGGTCGTGCGCGCGTCGCGCGCCTGGTGGCGTCTGCGCTCCGGTGGCAAGCGGACGGTGCAGTCCAGGCAGTTGTGCCATGCCATCCTGCAGGTGGCCGCGATGACCTTGCTGATGTGGTTGTCTGCCCTGGCGGCTGTCGCGCTCCCCGGTTCCCTGCCGCTCTTCATCCAGGTGCCGGAACTGGGCCTGTCGCTGCCGATCTTGATCGCCTTGCTGCTCATGCAGCGCCTGCACGTGCGCCATGGCTGCCGCCGGCTCACCGACGCCCTTGCCGCCGCCGAGCATGCCGCGCGGCGCACCCTCGTGGCCTGAGGCCCTTTCCGTGAACGCCAAGATCCTTTGCGCTTTTTCCCTTCTGCTTTTGTTGACAGGGTGCAACCCGATGAACACTGCCTCGGAAAATGCTGCCAGTCCTCATGTCGACGCCCATGGTGACCCGGTGTACCGCAAGAATCCGCATCCGACGCAGGCGTATCGGATCACGATGACGATCGAGGGGGCGCCGGGACCGTTCGGATACGTGTCAGGTACGGCTTTCTACGACATGATCAATCATGAGCAATGCACGCCTATCGAACCAATCGAGGGGGTGTGGAGCAAGTCTGGCGAAAGTGGCATACCGATCGACTTCAAGAAAGTCGATGAAAGTACGTACGTCGGAACGGTCTACGCGGATGGCATGGTCGATGAAAACTATTACGGCAAAGGAGTATGCAGGTTCGCGCTGAGTGGTGTGGGCGTGACGCTGAGAGCGACTGGCAACCGGGTCGAAACCCGCTTTCAACCTGCGCTTTTCAAGGGCGAGGTCGAGAAGGCTGCTTCTATCGCGACGTACTTCTGGAAAGGCGGCTATCCACGCGACCAGATGGAAAATTACCCGGATTCGGGTCATCGCGATCCAGAGAAGTTCAAGCAGGAATTGCAGCGCGCATTGTTCAAGATCACGTTGTCTTCCACTAAGGAAGCGCCATGAATCTGACAAGTCAACAGTACGCTTCTCTCGCGGATGACGTGTATAGAACGCCGCGCGAGACAGGAGAGGACAGCAAGCCGGTCGTTATCGGTGGGGTGGCTTACAAGCGACTTGAGTACGTGGATCGCCCGTCCGGCTACCAAGGCATGCTCTACCAACGGCTGGATACGGGTGACTTGGTCGTTGCGCACCGCGGGACGGAATTCGATCGGCAACCGCTGCTTGACGGGCTCGGAGCTGATGGCGGGATGGTGGCAACTCGCCACAACGCGCAGGTGGCTGATGCGGTCCAGTTCACCAAGCACGCGCTGGAACTGGCTGAAAGCCAGGCGCAGCGAGATGGGCATAAGCCGGCCGTCACGGTCACCGGCCACTCCCTGGGCGGCGATCTCGCGCAGGTCACGGCCCACCACTTCGACCTGAAGGGCAAAACCTTCAACGCCTACGGCGCGGTCAGCCTGGATCGACGCATCCCCGAAGGCGGCACCGACGTCGTCAACCACGTCATGGCCGGCGACCCGGTCAGCGCCGCCAGTCGGCACTACGGCCGGGTCCGCATCTACGCCACGCCCGAGGAAGTCGCCACGCTGCAGCGCACCGGTTACGACAACAGCAGGGGCGGCTGGGAGGCGCGCAATCCCTTCAGCGCGGTCGGCGGGTTGATCGTCGAGTCGCACCGCATGCACAACTTCCTGCCGGTGGACGGCAACGGGCGGCCCGACCGGTCCGTGCTGGAAGATCCGGCGGCGCAGCAGCGCGCCGCGCAGTACGCGCCGATGATCGGCAGGTATCGCGAGGATGTCGAATCCATGCGCATCGGCACCACGCTTCTGACGCGCGGCGTGCGCGGGCTGGCCGGTGACGCCGTCGACGAACTGCGCGGGCCGTTGCCGCCGGGCGAAGGCCGGCAGGGCATCGGTGCGCCGGAATGGTCGGAGCACATGCGGCGGCTGCATCTGCCGAAGCAGGAAGCCCACGCGCCGCAGGGTTGGCACGTGCCGCTGAAGGTGCCGGAGCAGGAGGCGGCAGTGCGGGACGGAGACACGCTGTTTCGTGCCATCAAGGAGCGATTCCCGGCCGCCACGCCGGATGCGACGCTGAGGCATGCCGCGGCACAGGCACAGCACGACGGCATGACGCGGCCCGAGCAGATCAAACACGTCATGGTCGATGGCGGCAACGCCTGGATCGAAGGGTATACGCCGGGGTTCCGGGTGAAGGTCGATCTCTCTGCGGTGCCATCGCGACCCGAAGAGGCGATCGCATCACCCGCCAAGGACGGGGCGGCGCTCGCTTTGCCGCAGGCCGACAGCGAGGCGCAGCACGTGTCTGCACGGACGCGATGAGCACTTCAGGCATGTCGCGGCTTCTTTCCTCGCCTGACTGATCCGCACGCCGCGTATCTCCTCTGCGCGCTGACCTCCACTGTCTGTGTCCTGACGACTGCGCTTCGGCGTTGCGGCCGCCGCACCGCCTCAGCCTTGCTTCTGCGCCGGCACTGCAGTGGGTTGCGTTGCCGCAGATGCCTCCCATCCGCACATCCGCCCCTGGTTCTGTTGCTTGAGCCACTCCTGCATCGGCGCGAAGTATTCCAGCAGCGGGCCGGCGTCGATGCGCTCGCTGCCGGTCAGTTCCTTGAGCGTGGCCTGCCATGGCTGGCTGGCGCCGCGCTGCAGCATCGACCAGAACTTCTGCCCGGCTTCCTTGTTGCCGTAGAAGGTGCACTCGTACAGCGGGCCCTTGTAGCCGGCGGCGTCGCACAGGCTCTTGTAGAACTGGAACTGCAGGATGTGCGAGAGGAAGTAGCGGGTGTAGGGGGTGTTGGCCGGCACGTGGTACTTGGCGCCGGGGTCGAAGAAGTCCTCGCCGCGCGGTGTCGCCGGCGCCACGCCCTGGTACCTGGCCTTCAGCTCCCACCAGGCCTGGTTGTAGCGGTCCGGGGCGATCGAGCCGTCGAACACGCCCCAGCGCCAGCGGTCGATCATCAGCCCGAACGGCAGGAACGCGACCTTGCTCAAGGCCATGCGCATCTGCGCGTTGATCAGCGCCTCGCGGCCGACCTGCGGTGCGTCGACCAGGCCGATCGAATGCAGGTACTGCGGGGTCATCGCCAGCACCACGGTGTCGCCGATGGCTTCGTGGAAGCCGTCGTTGGCGCCGCCCTGGAACAGCGGCGGCAGCGGGTTGTAGGCCAGGTCGTAATAGACGTGGCCGAGTTCGTGGTAGATGGTGGTGAAGTCTTCTTCGTTCGGCTTGACGCACATCTTGGTGCGCACGTCGCCGGCCATGTCCATGTCCCAGGCGCTGGCGTGGCAGACCACGTCGCGGTCCAGCGGCTTGATGAACTGGCTGCGCGTCCAGTACGTGTCCGGCAGCTTGGGCATGGCCAGCGAGGTATAGAAGTCCTGCGCGCGCTCGGTCATCTGCCGCGCGCTGAGCAACTGCGCCTCGCGCTGGGCCATGAACCGCGCGTCCACCGAGGTGTCGCCGTTGCGCCGTGCCAGTGCCGCGCTCAGGTTGCCCTGGTACTGCCGCTCCAGCGCGTCGGTGATGTCCAGGCTGCCGGCGCCCGGGTAGGGCTGCAGCAGGTCCCACAGGTTGCTCCAGTCCTGCTGCCACATGTTGCCGAGCAGATGCGCCGGCAGCAGGCCGCCGGCGAGCTCGCCCTTGTCCTTGCCGTATTCGGCGTCGAGCTTGCCGCGCGCGTAGCAGTGCAGTTGTTCGTACAGCGGCTTGACCTGGATCCACAGCCGGTCGGTCTCGGCGGCGAGCTGTGCCGGCGGCATGTCGTAGCCGCTGCGCCACAGTGCGCCGGTGTCGGCGTAGCCCATGTCGCGCGCGCCTTCGTTGACCAGTTCGACGAAGCGCTGGTAATCCTTGCGCATCGGTTGCACGGCGGCGTGCCAGCCCTGCCAGGCATCCAGTTGCTGGTCGTAGTCGCGACTGCGGCGCAGCACGTCCTCCAGTTCGCCCAACTGCCGGCAACGGCGCGCGTCGCCCTCGCCGGTGCAGTAGGACGCGGCACCGTAGGCGCCTTCCATCTTCGTCGCCAGCCCGGCCAGTTCGCCCAGCCGCGCCGGATCGCGTGGCGCCGGCATCGCGGTCATCTGCTGCAGCAGGCGCAGTGCGCGGGCGCTGTCGGCCGACATCGGCTTGCCGTCGTAGCGCCGGGCCTGCGCGATCCAGCCGTTGAGCGTGGTCAGCCAGCGCGCGTTGGCCCTGGCCGCCAGTCGCTCGCTGTCGCCGTTGATGTAGGTCGCCGACAGCCACTGCGCCGCAGTCAGTTCCGGCAGCAGCGCGCGGTACTCCTCGTTGATGCGGGCGACGAACTGGTCGGCGCTCTCGCCCTGGGGCTGGGCCGCGGCGGGGGCGGCGGTCTCGGCCGCGGGTTCCTTGCGGCAGGCGGACAGCGTCAGCAGGCTCGCGCCGAGGCACAGCGCGAGCAGCGGAGAGCGATGGGTCACGGCGAATCCTTGCAGGGCGATTGCCCGGAAGGCTAGTGGCCCGCCCGCACCGCCGCAAGTTCGGCGGCGCGCTCTGGGTCGCGCCACCGCGTCCGCTTACGCCACGACCGCGCGTGGGCCGGCGGTCATTGCGGCTTGGCGCACTGCGCGAACAGGTCGCGCGCGTGGTCGTAGACGCCGGTCCTGACCTGCATCAGGCCCAGCACCGACGGGAACAGGTTGTCCTGGTCGGCGTAGCGGCGCGACCGCGCCTGCAGGCAGGCCAGGTCCAGGCCGCGCGCGCTGGCGAAGCCGGGCGAGAACCACATCACCATCGGCACGTGGGTCTGCTCCTGCGGCGCGATCGCGTAGGGCACGCCATGCAGGTACAGGCCCTTCTCGCCCAGCGACTCGCCGTGGTCGGAGAGGTAGATCATCGCCGTGTCGTAGTCGGGCATCGCCTGCAGCGCGTCGATGGTGCGCGCCAGCAGGTGGTCGGTGTACAGCAGCGAATTGTCGTAGGCGTTGGTGATCAGTTCGCGGCTGCAGTTGCCCAGGTCGGCGGTGTCGCAGGTCGGGGTGAAGCGGCGGAACGCGGCCGGGTAGCGCTCGAAGTAGCTGGGGCCGTGGCTGCCGAGCTGGTGCAGCACCACCACGCGGTCGCCGGGCTTGGCGCGCACCTGCGCGGCCAGGTCCTGCAGCAGGATCTCGTCCATGCAGCGTCCGTCCTTGCACAGCTGAGGATCCTTGGCGTCGTCCAGGTGCTGGATCTGCAGGCCGTCGCACACGCCCTTGCAGCCGGACTGGTTGTCGCGCCACAGCGTGCTGATGCCGGCGTGTTCGAGCACGTGCAGCAGCGACTGGTGCTTGCGGATGTTGCTCTCGTTGTAGTCGTGGCGGCCGAACGGCGAGAACATGCACGGCACCGACACCTCGGTGCTGGTGCCGCAGGAGTGCATGTCGGGGAAGTTGATCACGTCGCGCTTGGCCAGCTCCGGCGTGGTCTGCCGTGCATAGCCGTTGAGGCCCCAGTTCTGCGCGCGGGCGGTTTCGCCCAGCACCACCACCAGCAGCCGCGGCTTGCTGCCCGGCGCACGCGCGGTGGCCTTGGCGTCGTGCTCCAGCGGCAGTTTCGGCGCCTTGCGCGTGGGGCTGTCGGACTTGAAGTTCTGCCGCAGCGCGACCAGGTAATTGATCGGCGTGGCCAGGTAGCGGATCTCGCGATGGTTGCGCATCATCGCCGACAGGTCCTGGAACGACAGCATCGCAGCGACGCCGCCCAGCGCCAGCATGCCGATCAGGAAGCCGGCACGGATCGCCAGCGCCTTCAGCGGCGAACGCCGGATCAGCCGCACCCGCCACAGCACCAGGATCGGCAGCGCCGCGTAGAACAGCAGCGGCGCGATCAGCGCCGGGGTCATCAGCTCGCGCGATTCCTTGTGGTCGGTGGCCAGCACGTTGCGCAGCATGTCCGCGTCCAGGTAGACGCTGTAGCTGTTCATGTAGTGCGCGGCGAACGCGGTGGTGATCAGCAGCACCGTCAGCACCGGCTTGGCGATGCCGCGCCACAGCAGCAGGCCCAGCAGTAGACCGTGCACCGCCAGCAGCAGCAGGAACAGCGACAGCGCCAGCTTGACGTCGCCGCCGTGGCCGCTCATCGCGCTGCGCCAGAACATGCCGTTGCAGGCCAGGGCGAAGAACGCGCTGGCCGCCAGCGCCAGCATCTCGTTGCTCAACTGCGGACGCCAGGCCCACCAGCGGGCGCGGGAGGCGGTGGACGGCGAGGGCGGGGCGACGGAATGGCTCATGCGGCGGAATCGTTGGTAGTGGAAGGGCGTCGATCGGCCTGCGACAGGGTCGCGCGCGGCCACAGCATCGCCCGGTACAGGCCCAGTGCCACGCCCCAGCACAGGGCCAGCGTCCACAGGTCGTGCGACATGAAATGCGCGCCGCGCAGCTGTTGGCCGAGACCGAACAGCAGGCCTCCCCCGAGGCCGATCGCCAGCGCTGGCCAACGCCAGGCCGGCTTGAGCGCCAGCGCGACGAAGTACAGCCCCACCCAGGCATAGCCGGCACTGGAATGACCGGCGGGGAAGCATACCCCGCGCGGCATGCCCGCCGGGCGGGTCTCGAACAGGCCCACGAAGATCCGCTCGCCGCCGTAGCGGGTCAGGTCCCAGGGGCAGTCCATGTGGGTCACCGACTTCAGCAGCGACACCACGCCGGTGCTCAGCGCCACCGCCAGCAGCAGGTACAGCAGCGGCAGCCGGTAGCGGCGGGCATCCGGACGGCGCCACGCCCACACCGCCAGCGCGGCGGTCACCGCCCATGCCGCCGCGCTCAGCATCTTGCCGTCGTGGTGGATCAGGCTACGGGTCAGCGCCGCATCCTTCAGCGCCCACTGCCCGCCTTCCCAGCGATACAGCAGGTCGGCGATCCAGAAATCCCCGCCCAGGCCCATCAGCAGGCCACTGGCCAGCAGCACCAGCGCCAGCGGCACCCACAGGTGGGACAGGTAGAAGTGCCGGCGTGCGCCGAGGTGGGGCGCCGCCGCAGCGGACAATCGCAGGGGCGTACTGAACATGGTCGACGAAGGCGGCCAGGGACGGCGGGAAAGTGGGGGCATGGTCGGGTTGCAGGTGTCGGATAGCTGTCGGAACTGCGGGTGAGAGGGCCGAGGCTTCAGCGAAGGTTGCGCACGGCCGCACTGATGCAAGCGCCGGGCCACGCGTGCCGGCGGCCGGCGCGGAAGGCAGCCTGACGTCGCCGTGTTGGGATCCTTTCCAGGTTTTATTGAGACTCGATCAAGGCGCGCGGCCGTTCTGACGGCGTTCCGACACGCTTCCGCTAGCATGGGCGGGTCAGTCCCCCGAATTCGAGCGCCCCCATGCGGCTGCTGGTCATAGAAGACAACCGGAACCTGGTCGCCAACCTGTTCGACTACTTCGAGGTGCGCGGCCACACCCTGGACGCGGCGCCCGATGGCGTGACCGGCCTGCACCTGGCCACCACCCAGCGCTACGACGCGCTGATCCTGGACTGGATGCTGCCGCGCCTGGACGGGCAGCAGGTGCTGCGTGCGCTGCGCGAGGAGCACCATGCCGACGTGCCGGTGATCATGCTGACCGCGCGCGACGAGTTGCCGGACAAGATCGCCGGCTTCCGCGCCGGCGCCGACGACTATCTGACCAAGCCGTTCGCGCTGCCGGAGCTGGAAGTGCGGCTGGAAGCACTGCTGGTGCGCGCCAGTGGCCGCGGCCGCAGCAAGCTGCTGCGCGTGGGCGACCTGCAGCTGGACCTGTCCACGCTGGAAGTGACCCGCGGCGGGCGCACCCTGCATCTGTACCCGGCCTGCCGCAAGCTGCTGGAGGTGCTGATGCAGGCCAGCCCGGCCGCGGTCACCCGCGATCGCCTGGAGCAGGCGCTGTGGGGCGACGAGCCGCCGGACGGGGACATGCTGCGTTCGCACATCTACGACCTGCGCCGCAGCGTCGATGGTCCGTTCGCGGCCAAGCTGATCCATACCCTGCCGCGCATCGGCTACCGCCTGGCGGTGGTCGGCCCCCACGAGGGCGAGCATGCCGACTAGGGCCGGGCTGCGGCAGCGGCTGACCCTGTGGCTGGTGGGCTACGCGGCGCTGCTGTCGCTGGCGGTGTTCGTGCATGGCTACATCGTCAACGACCAGGCCGAGCAGCTCACCTGGCGCTCGCTGCTGACCTCCGAGCTGGACCACTTCCTGGCGCGCAGCGCGGCCGACCCGGACTATCGCTGGATCGACACCCGCACCGTGAGCCTGTACGGCGACGAGGGCGGCGCACCGCTGCCGCCGGCAGTGGCGGCGCTGGGCCCCGGCCTGCACGACGAAGTGCAACTGGAAGGCAGCGAGAAGGTGGTGCTGGTGCAGGACGTGCGCGGCCGTCGCCTGGCGCTGGCGCTGGACATCACCGAACTGCACGACCACGAGGACAACCTGGCGCTGTGGATGCTGGTGTCCAACGCAGTGGCGGTGCTGCTGCTCGGCGCGCTGGTGGCCTGGGGCATGGGCCGGGTGGTGCAGCCGTTGATCGACATGGCCCAGCGCATCGGCAGCCTGCGCCCGGACCGGCCCGGGCAGCGCATCGAGGTGCATCCGCGCGCCAGCGCCGAGCAGGTGGTGATCGCCGAAGCGCTGAACGACTACCTGGCGCGCAACGACCTGTTCGTGGAGCGCGAGCGCGCCTTCATCGACAGCACCAGCCACGAACTGCGCACGCCGGTGGCGGTGATCGGCGGCGCCGCCGAGCTGGCGCTGGAGCAGCACGACGTACCGCCCAGCGTGCGCAACCAGTTGCTGCGCATCCGCCGTACCGCCAGCGGCGTCGGCCAACTCATCTCGCTGCTGCTGGTGCTGGCCAAGGATCCGGCGCGGATGGCGCGCGGCAGCGACCTGGTGCGGCTGGACCAGTTGCTGCCGGAGATCGTCGAGGACCACCGCCACCTGTGCGCGGACAAGCGCCTGGAGCTGGCCCTGGCGCCGATGCCGCCGTGCGAGGTGGAGACGCCGCTGGCGATCCTGCAGGTGGCCATCGGCAACCTGCTGCGCAACGCCATCGAGAACAGCGACAAGGGGCAGATCCAGATCACGATGTTGGCGCCGGGCGTGGTCTGCATCGACGATCCCGGCCACGGCATGAGCCCGGAAGAGATCAGCGCGATCTACATGCGCATGGCGCGCGGCGGCGGCAGCCGCGAGGGCAGCGGCATCGGCCTGGACCTGATCGCTCGGCTGTGCGAGCACCTGGGCTGGGCGCTGCACCTGGATTCGCTGGCCGGCAGCGGCACCCGCGCGACACTGGACCTGAGCAGCGCGCTGAAGCGCCCAGGCGCGTCGCCGCCGTCGCCCGCGCCGTAAGGACGACGGGCTAGGCTTGCGCCGGCAGCAGCCCGCGTTGCGCCAGCCAGGCGCGCGCGTCGTCGGCATCCTGCTCGAACCAGGCGCGGGTGGAACCCAGCCGGTAGGTGTAGCCCCAGGCGTCCATGTCCGCCATCAGCCGCGCACGGCCCACGCCGGGCAGGGCGTCGGCCAGCACGATCTGCAGGTAGCAGGTGGCGTCTTCCTCTTCCACCGAGTCGGTGGCGTCGGTATGCACCTGCGCGCGCCGCTGCGGCGGCAGCACGATCAGGTGGCAGGCCTCGTGCAGCAGCGAATGCACCGGCGTGTCGTCGCGCACATAGACGTCGCTGGCGATCACCCCCGCCTCCGGCTCGCCCCAGTAGCTGCCGGGAATGGCGGCGCCGTCGGCGACGCGGTGCAGGGTCAGCCCGTAGCCGGCCAGCAGCGTGCGCGGGGCGTCCAGGCCGATGGCGCCCACGGTCAGCACCTGGGCGGCGGCGGCGGGAAGGGCGGTGTCGGTCTGCATCGTGTGGAGGTCGTCGGGATGGAAAGGCGCGGCGGGCGCGCCCGATCACGTCAGGCACAGCGCGTCGCGGCGCCGGCCCGGATCGACGCGTCAGCCGCGGCGGCTGCCACGGCCGACGCGCGGCCTCAGGGCGTCGGCCCTTCCGGCAGGGCGACGGAGATGTCGAGCACGTCGTGCTCGCCGTCCTTGACCAAGTCCACCTTGACCGCGTCGGCGTCGATGTTGACGTACTTCTTGATCACTTCCAGCAGTTCGCGCTGCAGCAGCGGCAGGTAATCCGGGCCGCCGCGCTGGCTGCGTTCCTGCGCGATGATGATCTGCAGGCGGTTCTTCGCGGTTTCGGCGGTGTTCTTCTTGGTCTTGAGGAAATCGAATAGTCCCATGCTCACCCTCCGAACAACTTGGTGAAGAAGCCCTTCTTCTCCACGGAGATGAAACGCATCGGACGTTCCTCGCCGAGGATGCGCGCCACGGCGTCCTCGTAGGCCTGGCCGGCCGGGGATTCGGCGTCCAGGATCACCGGCTCGCCCTTGTTGGAGGCGTTGAGCACGTCGCCGGATTCGGGAATCACGCCGATCGCCTTCAGGCCGAGCACCTCCTCCACGTCGGTGATGCTGAGCATCTCGCCGGTCTCCACGCGCGCCGGGCTGTAGCGGGTCAGCAGCAGGAATGCGGGCAGGCTCTTGCCGCTCTCGGCCTTGTGGGTCTTGGAGTCGAGCAGGCCGAGGATGCGGTCGGAGTCGCGCACCGAGGACACTTCCGGATTGACCACCACCACCGCGCGGTCGGCGAAGTACATCGCCAGGAACGCGCCCTTCTCGATGCCGGCCGGCGAATCGCAGACGATGTAGTCGAAGCCGTCGGCGGCCAGGTCCTTGAGCACCTTCTCCACGCCTTCCTGGGTCAGCGCGTCCTTGTCGCGGGTCTGCGAGGCGGCCAGCACGAACAGGTTGTCGAAGCGCTTGTCCTTGATCAGCGCCTGCTTCAGCGTGGCTTCGTTGTGCACCACGTTGACGAAGTCGTACACCACGCGGCGCTCGCAGCCCATGATCAGGTCGAGGTTGCGCAGGCCCACGTCGAAGTCGATCACGGCGACCTTCTTGCCGCGTCGCGCCAGCCCGCAGGCCAGGCTCGCGCTGGTGGTGGTCTTGCCGACGCCGCCCTTGCCGGAGGTGACAACGATAATTTCAGCCAAAGGACTATCTCCTGATACGTTCGAGGTTGGGCCGCGTCAGTCTTGCGCGGCGATCATGATCTGGTCCTGCTCCAGCCAGACCTGGACGGCCTTGCCACGCAGTTCCTTGGGAATATCGTCCAGCACCTTGTAGTGGCCGGCAATGGCGACCAGTTCGGCGTGGAAGTCGCGGCAGAAGATCCGCGCCTCGGTGTTGCCCTGGGCGCCGGCCAGCGCACGGCCGCGCAGCGTGCCGTAGATGTGGATGCTGCCGTCGGAGATCACCTCGGCGCCGGCGCCGACGGTGGCTACCACGGTCAGGTCGCAATTCTCCGCATACAGCTGTTGCCCGGAGCGCACCGCGCTCTTCTGCATGCGCCCGGGTTGCGGCCGTGCCGCCGGAGCGGGCGGCGGCGGAGGCGGGGGCGGCGGCGAGACCGGTGCCGCCGCCGCAGCGGGCGCGCCGCCATCGAAGCGCTCGTACTGTGCGCGGAACTTGGCCAGCAGCGGCAGCCCCAGCGCCACCGACAGCTCCTCTATCTCGCGGGTGCCGTAGGCCAGCGCCACCGGCAGCACGCCGGCGTCGCGCAGGCCGTCCAGCAGCGCCTGCGCGGTGGCCACGTCAGGGGTCTGCGCCAGGCCGCCGAAATCGATGATCACCGCGGCCCGGCCGAACAGCTTGGGCGCGCGCTGCACGCGCTCGCGCATCTCCTGGCTCAGCCGCGCCACGTCCAGCGTGCGCACGCGCAGGTTGGCGATGCCGACCTGGCCGATCTTCAGTTCGCCGGCCTGCTCGAAGTCCAGATTCACCGACGACACGCTCAGGTCCCGGTCGGGCGCTGCGCCCGCTGCAGACGATGGGCGTGGCCGGCCCAGGGCAGGTCGGGCAAGGTGTCGCCGTAGGTTTCGCGCACCCAGGCGTAACTGCACAGATCCTTCAACAGCATGCTCGCACGCACCTCCACTTCGTTCATCGTGTTCTGGCCCACTTCGCGGAAACCGAAGCTGCCATGGAACAGCAGCGCCGCATCGGCGCCGTGATCCAGGAAAACCTCGCACGCCAGTTGCGGGTAGCGCAACTCGGCGTAGCTCTGCACGTCGGCGTAGAACGCCCGGCCGACGCCGCCGCCGCGGCGGCGGCTGGCCACCACGATGCGGTCGATATAGAAAAACTGCGGGTAGCGCTCGCGGAACCAGGCGAAGTTGCTGCTGTCGTGGTCGCTGTCGCTGCCGAAGCCGACCAGGAAGCCGGCCAGGTTGCCGTCGCGCTCGGCGACGCGGAAGTACTCTGCGGTTTCGTAGAAGCGGTGCAGCTTGGCCGAATCCAGCGGCAGGATCGCCAGTCCGGCGTTGTTGTTCAGGGCCAGGACCGAATCGAGCTCGTGCTCGCGCACGTCGCGGATGACGATCGACATTGAGACTCCATTGCTGATGCGCGCGCGGCCCCGTGCGGACCGCAGGGGCGGATTATCGCACGCGCGACCCGGGGCGGCGAGCCGCGCCGGCATGACTTCCGTGGGAGTGCAATGCGCGCCGTTCATCCTAAGATGGCTGCATGTTGGGATATCTCAGCCATACCCGCGTCCTGCGCTATGCCGGCCTGTTCACCTGGGCCGTCATCTGCATGCCGTTGCTGTACCTGTACTGGGAGCCGGTCGAGGAATCGGGACGGATGCCCAGCGGCGAGGTGTGGCTGCTGCTGGCCAGCTACCTGGGCTTCGGCGTGGTCTATTTCCTGCTGACCCGGCGTCTGCACAGCGGCGACGGCGTGCGTTGGTACGACCGCGGCATGCTGGTGCTGCTGACCATCTGCGCGCTGGCGGTCGGCTACCTGCACCGCTCGGGGCTGGGCAGCATCCTGATGATGGTCGCGGCCGGGGTGATCCCCTGGCTGCTGCCGGTGCGCGCCGGCGTGGCCTGGCTGCTGCTGAGCCAGCTGGCGGTGCTGCCGGTGTACCTGACCATCGGCTTCCCGCCGTTCGAGGCGCTGATGCAGTCGCTGCTGTACGGCGGCTTCTCCATGTTCATCTTCGTCACCAGCCTGGTCGCGCGCCAGCAGACCCAGGCGCGGGAGGAGCAGCGCCAGCTCAACGCCGAGCTGCGCGCCACCCGCGCGCTGTTGGCCGAGAGCGCCCGGGTCAACGAGCGCACCCGCATCTCGCGCGAGCTGCACGACCTGCTCGGCCACCACCTGACGGCGCTGAGCCTGAACCTGGAAGTGGCCGGCCACATCACCGAGGGCCGCGCGCAGGAGCACGTGCAGCAGGCGCATACCCTGGCCAAACTGCTGCTGACCGACGTGCGCGAGGCGGTCAGCCAGTTGCGCGACAGCGGCGCGATCGACCTGGCGGCGGCGCTGCGGCCGCTGGCAGAGCGGGTGCCGTCGCTGCAGATCCATCTGCAGGTGGAGGAGCCGCTGACCGTGGAGGATCCCGAGCGTGCGCACGTGTTGCTGCGCTGCACCCAGGAAATCATCACCAACGCGGTGCGCCACGCCCAGGCCGACAATCTGTGGATCGAGGTGCGCCGCGACGGCCCGCAGGTGGTGATCCAGGCGCGCGACGACGGCCGCGGTTGCGAGACCCTGGCCCCCGGCAACGGCCTGCGTGGCATGCGCGAGCGCCTGAGCCAGTACGGCGGCAGCCTGGACGTGGCGGCCGCGCCGGGCGCCGGCTTCCGCCTGCGTGCCGCGGTCCCCGGCGCCGCCACCCTGCTGCCGCCCGCCGTTCCCCAAGGAGTGTTGTGATGATCCGTGTGTGTCTGGTCGACGATCAAACCCTGGTGCGGCAGGGCATCCGCTCGCTGCTGGCGCTGGACGGCGGCATCGAGGTGGTGGCCGAGGCCAGCGATGGCCGCCAGGCGGTGGAGTTGATCCCGCAGGTGCTGCCCGACGTGGTGCTGATGGACATGCGCATGCCGTCGATGTCCGGGCTGGAGGCGCTGCAGACGCTGTCGCGCGCCGCCGCGCTGCCGCCGACCATCATCCTGACCACCTTCGACGACGACCAGTTGGTGCTGGCCGGGCTCAAGGCCGGGGCCAAGGGCTATCTGCTCAAGGACGTGTCGCTGGAGCAGCTGGTCGGCGCGATCCGCACCGTGGCCGCTGGCGGCTCGCTGGTGCAGCCGGCGGTGACCCAGCGCCTGCTGTCCGGCCTGGAGCATATGCGCAACGACTTCGTCAGTCTGGATCGGCCCGACCCGCTGACCGACCGCGAGACCGAGATCCTGCGGCTGATGGCCAGCGGCTTCTCCAACAAGGAGATCGCCAACTCGCTGGGCGTGGCCGAGGGCACGATCAAGAACCACGTCTCCAACATTCTCTCCAAGCTCGGCGTGCGCGACCGGACCCGTGCGGTGCTGAAGGCGTTCGAGCTGCAGCTGGTCTGACCGAGCAGGATGCCCCGCGCGGCGCCGCAGGTGGTCTGAACGAGACAGTATGACGGCCGGCGGAGACGGGTCGCGCGCACGCCGGCCGGGTCCCGTGTCACCGGAGGCCATGCAAACCGTGCCGGCATGACGCTGTCGCGCCTGCCGCGCGCAGGCAAGTGGTCTGGCCTCGGCTTGGCGTGGCCCGGACACCTCCGGCTGTCCGAGAGTGCCGCCGTTGCTCGGTTCGATGCGGGCAGGTCCTGGGTGCGCCCGCCTGTCCGCTGCCGTCATCGGGACAATGGTCTGGTCGTCCCTGGCGCCGCGCGCACCGGCGCTGCCGGCACCGTGCAAGGCCGTTGCGGCGCGGGGCGAAGCGGCATTCCGTGATGTGCTGACCACGGACAGCGAAGCCTGCTAGGATGGGCGCTTCGCTTCATCAACCCGGCCGTGGGATCGGCCCCGGAGACCTCCTGAATGACCCGTATTATCGAGTTCCTGATCGCCCTGGGGATCGTGGCTGGCCTGTTCGTCATTGTCGGCGTAGTGCTGCCCTCGGAGCGTCACATGTCCGAAAGCGTCGAGACCAATCGGCGCATGACCATCGTCTATGACACGGTCAACAGCCTGCGTCGGTTCAAGGACTGGAACCCCCTGGTGCTGCGCGACCCGCGCATCGAGCTGAAGCTCTCCGGCCCGGAATCCGGTGTCGGCGCGCGCCTGGACTACAGCTCCAAGGAGGGCTACATCGGCAAGGGTAGCTGGACCATCACCTCGACCGAGAAGAACAAGGACGTGGTCATCGCCATCGAGGACGAGACCAAGGGCAAGGACAAGACCACCACCTTCAAGCTCGAGTCGACCGGCAAGAACGGCCGCAACGTGAAGATCACCCAGGACTACACCGTCAAGTACGGTTGGGACCTGCTGGGTCGTTACGCCGGCCTGTACGTCAGCCGCCATGTCGGCGACGACATCAAGCTGGGTCTGTCGCGCCTGAGCAACGTGCTGGCCACCGTGCCGAACGTGGACTACCGCTCCGACGACACCCCGCTGAAGGACCTGAAGGTCGTCGACGTCCCGGCCGAGGACCTGCTGGTGGTCAACGCCGGCAACATCGACCGCGACAACGACTCCATCAAGAAGTCCATCAAGGACAACCAGGAGTGGATCAAGCGAGTGATGGACGCCAACGGCCTGGAAGCGGCCGGTCCGGTGCGCATCGTCACCACCGACTTCGGCTCGGACAAGTACGCGTTCGACGTCGCCCAGCCGGTCCGCAAGCGTGCCGGTGGCGCGCCGAAGGACGATGCCAAGAAGGATGAGAAGAAGGACGACAAGAAGGACGACGTGGCCGCCGCGCCGGTCGATGCCACCCCGGTTGCCGCCTCCGGCGAGCCGCTGAAGGTGACCATCCCGCAGGGCGCCCCGGTGACCTACCTGCGTACCGAAGCGCACCGTTCCGCCTTCGCCAGCTACACCGGCCACATGGCGGGTCTGGATGCGGCGCGCAATGCGCTGCGCGCCTGGGCCGCGACCAGCGGCTACGACGTGACCGACCGTCCGTACGAAGCCTGGAAGGGCGGGGTGGACAAGTCGTTCACGCCGGAAGGCACCTACGACATCTACTGGGCGATCAAGTAAGTCCTGCCCTGGTGGACGAGTGAACCGGAACGCGCCGCATCTTGCGGCGCGTTCTGTTTATGGGGCCGGCAAACGCTGCCGCGCTCCCGGAGGAAACCCTCATGCTGACGTTCGATCGCCGTACGCGCGGGCCGTTCTGGCTGTGCAGTGCCGGCGCGCTGCTGGCGGCCGTGTCCATCGGCCTGTCCGCCTATGCTTCGCACGGCGTGGCCGAGCCCCTGGCGCAATCGCACCTGCAGACCGCGGCGCTGTACGCCTTCGGCCACGGCGTGGCGCTGGCGGCGCTGGGACGCCGCAGCGAGCGCCTGCTCGGGCGCTTGGCGCTGTGCCTGTTGCTGCTCGGCACCGTGCTGTTCTCCGGCAGCCTGGCCGGCAACGCGCTGGCGCAGTGGCCGACGCGTCTGGCGCCGATCGGTGGCACCACGCTGATGCTGGGCTGGCTGCTGTGGGCGGTGGACGCGCTGCGGCGCTGAACTCAGGGCGCGCTTAAACTCGCAGTCCGGATCAGGCAACTGATGGCGGCGGTCGGGTGTGCGCCAGCACGCATCCTGGCGTCGCGCTGCCGCCCGTGGGCCTGGCGGCGACGCTATGTGTCGCTTCAGTGTGCTGGCGGCACGGGTACGTCCGTGATGGCTGCTTCAGCGGTCGTGGACTCAGGTGGACGTGTGCGGAACAATGGGTCGTCACTGACCCTTGGCCGTTGCGACGACGGGAAGCGTCGCTCCTGCTGCAGCCAACGGTGGTACTGGAAGGTGCCTCGCGCGGCACTTAAGTAGACCAGCAGGATGATCACGCCCAGCACCATCCCATTGAGATTGCCGGACGCCAGCAAGATCAGTCGCGCCAGAATGCAGTACCCCACCAGCAGGAGCGCGGCGATCCTACTATGGCGATGCAGGCCGTAGGCGCACACCCCGATCAGCACGACGTCGACGCTGAAGAGGATGCCGCCGCCAACGCTGCCATTCGCGAATTGCATGATCGCGAAGATGAGGCTGATCGCAGCGCTCAGCCAGGCAACGATACAACCGACCGCGATCTTGCGTGTGATGGTATCGGGTGCTTTCGCCAGAGGTGGTGCGCTTTGTGCGCTCTGCGCTTGCGGCGTGGCATAGGGGTTTTCCGGCACGAGGCGACATCCTTGCGTTGGGCGAGACATCGTTATCGGCCAGCGCCGCAAAAAACTTCATTGTTGCAAAGTGTGCCGGTGCATCTCGATAGGGCTGAGTCGGCCGTAGTGCTCCTACGCCGCGGCTATTACTGGTCGCCGACCAGTTCCACCTGCGCCTTCAACCGCACCCACGCGTCCTGGTTGGGATCGTTGACCGTGACCTGCACGGTGTAGGTGCCGAGCGGGTCGCTGTCCTCGAAACGCAGTTGCACCGACAGCGGCGCCAGTTCCAGCAGGCCGGCGGCGGCCGGTGGGCCGCCCATGCCCAGGGGCCGCATCGGGTCCTGCAGCGTGGTGCTGCCGTCGGGGCCGAGCACGCGCAGGCTCATCTGCGCATCGCAGGCGCCGCCATTGTTGGGGCTGGGCGCGCAGCCGGCGTACAGCAGCGCCACGCGGAGCAACTGGCCGCGCTGCACGCGCGCGATCGTGCGCAGGTTCGGCGCATGCGCGGCCTCGGTCTGCCCCCACTCCTGCGCGAACGCGCTGAAGTCGGCGTCGTCGGCGATCTGCAGCGCGGCGGCGAAGGCCTTGTCGTGGCCGCGCTCGGCGCTGTCCGGCAGCGCCTGGCCCTGCCGGTCGTGCCATTGCGCGGCGGCGCAGGTGGGCAGGGCCAGGGCCAGCAGGGTCAAGGCCCGCCAGGCGGCGGTGCCGGCGCGCGGCCGGCGGGTGTCGGAACGGGTCATGCGCAAGCGGCCTCCTGCCAGCACCAGTGCCAGGGTTCGTAGACGATGCCATGCGGGTTGTCGCGCGGATAGCTCATGCGGTAACCGAAGGCGCCGGCGTGGTCGCGCAGCCAGGCGAAGGCCGGCGTGCACTCGAAACTTTCCTCGGCCGGCGGCTCGCCGGGCGTGCCGATGTCCAGCGCGTGCCCGCTGTGGTGCTCGCTGAAGCCCGGCGCGGCATTGACCGCGAGGATCTGCTCCAGGGACTGCCCGCGGGCGAACTTGCGCGCGAAGATGCCGAGTTGATACGCGTGGCTGCGATAGCCGGAGATCGCCTCCAGCACCACGCCATCGCGCGCGGCGGCATGGCGCAGCGCGTGCCAGGCGCGTGCGGCGCCGGCGCTCAGCCACAGCGGGCGTCGGTAGCGGTCGTCGCCGGCCGCGTGCAGGGTGGCCGGTTCCGGCTGCAGCGGCAGGCCGGTGCGTTGCGCGTAGGCGTCGGCGGCCAGGCCCAACTGGTCCAGTTGCTCCTGCAGCGCGTGCAGCGGCAACCAGGTCTCATCAGCCGCCATCGTGCCGCGTGCGGGCAGCGCGTCGAGCCGATCCAGGGCCGCGTCGATGCCGGGTTCGTGCATCAGTCGCGGCACCAGCGCGTGCAGTCCGTGTGCGTTCGCGGTCGCCAGGTAGCGCCCGTCGTGCTTGCGCCGCAGCAGCCAGGTCGCCTGCGCGAGCTGGCGCGCGTCGGCGTTGCTGCGCGCGCGCAGTCGCGCGGCCGGCAGCAGTTCAATGGTCTCGGTGTTGAGCAGCAGGCTGGGGACGGTGCGCATCGGCACAGGGTAGGGCCAAGCAGCGCGGGCGGCCAGTCGCGGGGCGATCCTGCCGCGTTGCACACGACGCGGCAGACGCGGCTCAGAAGAACTCGTCGAGCAGCTGGTGGAACTGCAGCCGCGTGAGGTCCGGCGTGGCGATGCCGTACGCGGCGAAGAAGCGATCGGCGAGCGCCGGGTCGAATTCGTCCAGGCAACTGGCCAGGATCGCCAGGTCCTGGTACGGGTCGGCGACGCCGGCGCGGCCGAGGTCGATCACGCCGACCACGTGGTCTGGCGCATCGAGCAGGATGTTGTCCAGCGAGTAGTCGCCGTGGCACAGCACGCGCTCGCTGGCCAGCGGCAGCAGCGCGGTCATCGCCTGCCACACCGCCTCCGCCGACCAGCCGGCACGCGCGGCGTTGAAGTCCTCGGTGTCGACCAGGCCCGCCTGCAGCCGGCGTTGCGCAGCGGCCAGGCGCAGCGGGTGAGTGGCGTCGAACGGACAGGTATCGATCAGCGTGGCGTGGAAGCGGCGCAGGAACTCGGCCAGCGCCTGCGCGATGCGTTGCGCCTGCGCGGGCGCGTCCTGCAGCCATTGGTAGGCGGTCCTGCCCGGCAGCGCTTCGCTCAGCAGCCACGCGCCGGCGGCATCGGCCTCGAAATGCAGCACGCGCGGCACGCAGCCTGTTCCGCGCAGCCAGTGCAGCCGTGCGAACTCGTCCACCACGTCGTCGTGCGAGGCGCCGGTGCCGCGCTTGAGGTACAGGTCCGGCGTGCCGGTGCCGCCGAGCCGATAGACCATGGCGCCTGCTTCGCCGACCAGATTGCGGTGCCAGTGCAGGCCGTGCAGCCGCGCCGACAGCGTCGGCGGCAGCGCCGGTGCGGTGGCGGGAGTCTCGCGGGGCGCGGTGTGGTCCATCGGACCGATCCTCGAGGTGTCATGTGGAGGCGGCGTCGTCGCCGTCGTCGCGACGCGCGCGGCTGGCGACGAAGACGCGCGTGGCTGGTGTTCCAGCATATATCGCTTCGCGTACGCCAGAACGCTCGACGCGGTGTGCTCCACGGATCGGGCGCGTCGCGCGGCGAGACCTTGCCGCACCGCGCAGCATGTCGTGCCCTGCGCGGCCGGTCGCAGCAGCGACCGACGCGGCGAGGCCCGCCGGACTCAGGCCATGCGGCGCGCCGTGCCGCGCGTGTCTTCGCCGCCGTGTGCTTGCGCCGCGAGTGTCTGCCATTCCTGCAGCACCTGCCTGGGGTGTTCGACGCTGAGCAGCAGCCAGCCGCCGGCGTGCAGCGGAACGGCCAGGACGCGATCGCTGGTGATCAGGCAGAACGCCTTGTGCCCGTCGCGGGTCCGGTAGTGGCCCGCATGGAAGCCCGGGTAGCCGAAGCCGAGCAGCTTCAAGGCCGGCTTGAAGCCGGTGTGCTCGGACAGCGCGATCACGCGCGCGTCCCCCAGGCGCAGCGCGGCCAGCGGTACGCGCTTGGTCAGGAACGTCGCACGCACGTCCACCAGGCCCTCGTGCAGCAGCACGCGCTGCCGCGCGAAGGTGGCGGTGCCGGCCACGCCGATCAACGCCAGCAGCCCGAAATGCCACCACAGCGCACCGGGTCGCGCGGCGTGCAGCGCGAACGCGCCGATCACCGCGGCCACGAGCAGGAGCGGCAACCACAGCCACAGCGCCAGGCCCAGCCGATGCGCCGGCGCCACCGGATACCTTTGCGTCGAGGAGGGCGATGCGGAGCGCAGCCGGCTCATGGCGTGGCTCCGTGGTTGGCGGGCAGGGCGCGCGCCCAGGCGACGACATCGGCGATCAGGGCCGGGTCGACGTGGCCGGGCGCCGCGCACGCGGCCGGTCCGGGCGCACCGGTGCCGACGATGCCTCCGTGATTGAGTGCGGCGTAGCGGTGCAGGTCGGTTTCGACCGCGGCCAGGTCGCCGGGCTGCAGGCGCTCCCGCAACGCGCCGGCGGTCCGATGCGGCGCCGCGGCCAGCGTCGTGCGAGGGCCCAGCAGCGCCACCCGCGCAGGCGTCAGAACCCGATGCCGGCGCATGTCAGAGCTCTCGCTTGAACAGCAGCAGCGGCTTGGTGCCCGGCAGTGCGATGACGTTGACCAGTTCCCAGCCGAGCTTGCCGTGCTTGTTCAGGTCGGCCTGCAGTTCGTCCAGTTTCAGGCCCAGCATCAGCGTGGTCTTGGCCTCGACGGTGAGGTACTCCCAGCGCTTGCTCATGAGGTGCGTTCCTTGTCGTCGCCGGGCTTGGGCAGCCGGCCCGCCTTGCGCAGCGCGTCGCGCAACACGTATTCGATCTGCGCGTTGAGGCTGCGCAGTTCGTCGTCGGCCCAGCGCTGCGCCGCCGCCAGCACGTCGGCGTTGATGCGCAGCGGATAGGCCTTCTTCTCGCTCATGACCGCTCCTGCCGCGCGGCGTCGCTGCGCCGCAGGTGCAGCAGCATCGACACGATCAGCGCGTTCACCGTCAGCAGCAGTGCGATGGCCACCGCATAGACGCCGGCGCGCTGGCCGCCGGTCCAGTACAGCGCCGCGGCGCCGAGCAGGATCGCCAGGCCGATCAGCGCCCAGCGCAGGCCCAGCCCGCGCGCGCGGTCGTCGCCCTTGCCGCCGACCCAGGCGGCGATGACCAGGGCCGGCAGGCCGGAGAGGGCGAGCGCCAGCGGCGCGATGGCGGCGTGCATGGACATCGGCACCTCAGTACAGCGAGCCGGCGTTGACGATCGGCTGGGTGCCGCGGTCCGAGCACAGCACGGTCAGCAGGTTGCTGACCATGTGCGCCTTGCGCTCCTCGTCCAGTTCGACCACGCCGTTCTTCTGCAGTTCGGCCAGGGCCATCTCGACCATGCCCACCGCGCCGGCGACGATGCGGGTGCGCGCGGCGATCACCGCATTGGCCTGCTGCCGCTGCAGCATCGCCTGGGCGATCTCCGGGGCGTAGGCGAGGTGGCTGATGCGCGCCTCGATCACGTCCACGCCGGCCTGGGTCAGGCGTTCGTCGAGGTGGCGCTTGAGCTGCTCGCTGATCTCGTTGGGATGGCTGCGCAGCGAGATCTGCCCGTCCTCGTGCTGGTCGTAGGGATAGCTGGTGGCCATCGCGCGCAGCGCCGCCTCGGACTGGATGTGCACGAAGCTCTCGTAGTCGTCGACGTTGTAGACCGCCTCGGACGCGTCCATCACCTGCCACACGATCACCGCGGCGATCTCGATCGGGCTGCCGTCCAGTTCGTTGACCTTGAGCCGCCCGCTCTCGAAGTTGCGCACGCGCTGGCTGACCTTGCGCTTGCTGAAGAAGGGATTGTTCCAGCGCAGGCCCGGGTCCTTGACCGTGCCCACGTAACGGCCGAACAGGCTCAGCACCGCGGCCTGGTTCGGTTCCAGCGCATACAGGCCGACCACCAGGAACAGCGCGACGGTCAGCACCGGGATCGCGACCAGCAGGGTCCACGGCATCGCCGACGGCTGCAGCACGCCGGTGGCGATGATCGCGCCGGCGCCGGCCACGAACACCAGGACCAGGCCCACGATCATCGGGATGCCGGGCAGGGAGGAACGGGGCTGCTCTTTCATGGTGGACGTCCTTGGGTGGTTGGACGAAAAGATATCAAATTGATATCAGGTTGCAAGAGGGCCGGGATTGGGGATTCGAGATTCGGGATTGGCTGAAAAGCCGGGATTCGGGATTCGGGAGTCGGGCGGTAGAAGCTAGGAACGCGGATGGACAAAGGGGTTCGCTTGCGCGAATCCCTGATTTGGTTGTTTCACAGTGCAAAGTCGCTGCGACAGCGAGCCGATCGCTGCCTGGCTGAGGTCGTCGAATGGAAGGCGGAGGTCAATGTCCCCGACTGGCAGCGTGCAGTCGGCACGATGTCAGCCGTCATTGACCCGCTCTTACCAATCCCCAATCCCGACTCCCGAATCCCGGCTTTTCAGCCAATCCCGAATCCCGAATCCCCAATCCCGTCGCCGCAAGCGGCGGCCACTCACCCGCCGAGAATCAGCACCGGGCTGCGAAAGCCGCTGAGGTGGTGGGTGCCGGTGGCGATGTCGCTGCGGTAGCGGCCGGGAATCTCGATCTGGCAGCGTTTGCCGATGCGCACGCCGGGGCCGATGTCGACCTGTCGGCCGAGCGTGGCCTGGGCGCCGATCTGCGCTTCGGCAGCGAGCGTCACGCCGGCCTCGATCCATGCCGAGGCGCCGACCTTGACCGCCGATTCCAGCACCGCCGCCGCGCCGATCCAGGCGTTGAAGCCGATGTCGCAGTGCGTATCGACGATGGCGCCGGCGCTGATCGCGCAGTTCTCGCCGACGCGTGCGCTGGCCGCCACCTGGGCGCCGCGGCAGATCAACGGCGGCATCCTGAAACCGCGCGCCTTCAATTCCCCCATCAGCTCCTGGCGGCGGAAGTTGAGGAACTGCGCGCCCCAGGCGACGAAGGCGGTGGCACCGGTATCGGCCAGCGCGTGCAGGGCATCCAGGTCGAAGCGGTAGTCCTTGCCCTGGGCCACGTCCACCGGGTGCAGCACGCAGTCCGGCGCCGCCTCGGCCCAGGCCGCCAGCGCCCAGCGCAGCAGCGCACCGCTGCCGACCACGTACTTGTCAGAGGACATGGCGGCCCTCCATGACATCCATGTACCAGCGTTCGATCTGCATGTTGGCGTGCTCGTAGTCGCCCAGCACCGCGCGCGGGGCGCCGGCGCGCAGTCCCGACTGCACCTGTTCCATGATCTCGATGTCCTCGCGCAGCACCTTCTCGGCGCCGTGCAGGTGCCCCAGCAACACTGCGTCGGAACCCGGATAGCGATGCTTCTTGCGCGCGGTGACGTAGTAGACCAGCAGGTCGGTGCGCTGCGCCGATACCGGCTGGTGGTGCTCGATGATGAAGGAATAGCCACCCGAGCCCGAGGCGATGTGCAGGTTCGGGTACAGCAGCCAGTTCAGATACCAGTCGTCGTTGCCGAAGCGTTCGACGTGCGCGTGCCAGGGATAGTGCGCCATCGCCACCAACGGCTCGTTGAGCCCGCCGCTGCTGAAATCGCGCAGGCGCGCCAGATGCGCCTCGCGCGAGGCGCTGCCCTCGGCATGGTAGCGGCGCGCCTCGGCGACGCTGGCATCGTCCATCTGCACCTGGAACTTCACCTGCTGCGCCAGCGTGCGCGCATGCACGAAGCGCGGGTGCAGCGCGTCGCGCAGGTTCTCGTAGGCCAGCTTCCAGTTGAAGTCGGCCTCGAAGGTCGCCACCAGCACTTCGTCGTCGAACTGTTCGGAAGCGGCGCGCAGCATCTCCAGCGCCTCCAGCGAGAACTGCGCCTCCAGCGGCATCGGCGCGGGCGACAGGTTCACGAACACCAGCTTGCCGATGCAGGCCACCGCGAAGCGGCGCAGCCGCAGGCAGGCGCGCGCCTCTGGAGCGAGGCGGTAGGCATCGTCCTGGAACGGGATGTTGTCCACGCCGCCGTCGGCGCCGTAGCGCCAGCCGTGGTAGCTGCAGACCAGCGGGCGCACGCCCTGCGGTTGCTGTTGCAGCGGGTTCTGCCGGTGCAGGCACAGGTTGTCGAAGGCGCGCAGTTCGCCGTCGATGTGCTGCACCACCACGTCCACGCCGCAGATCGAGCGGCGCACGAAGGCGTTGGGCTTGTCCAGCAGCATGCGCGGCGCCACGAACTGCCACAGCGGCTTCATCAGGAGCTCGCGCTCGCGCGCAAACCAGGCCTCGTCGATGTAGGCCTCGGCCGGCATCAGCGAGTGCATGGGTGCGCCTCGGCGGTGCGGCAGGGCGTGCCGTGGCGGTGTTCGGCGCTGTGTGCGTGCATGGCGACATCCCCAGTGACGTTGCGGAAGATAGCACCTCGCTGCGCACCGACGATGGCGTGGCCGGTCCTGTGCCGGGGTGGGGCACTGGCCCGGTAGAATACGGCTCCCCTCTTCGCGCAGGCGCCGCCGCCATGGTCACTCTGGGAACCCCGCTGTCCGCTTCCGCCACCCGCGTGCTGCTGCTCGGCTCCGGCGAACTCGGTAAGGAAGTGGCGATCGAACTGCAGCGCTTCGGCGTGGAGGTGATCGCGGTGGACCGCTATGCCGACGCCCCGGCGATGCAGGTCGCGCATCGCAGCCACGTGGTCGACATGCTCGATGCGATGGCGCTGCGCGAACTGATCGCGCGCGAGCAGCCGCACCTGATCGTGCCGGAGATCGAGGCGATCCACACCGAGACCCTGGTGGCGCTGGAGCGCGACCTCGGCCAGCGGGTGATCCCGACGGCGCGTGCGGCGCGGCTGACCATGGACCGCGAAGGCATCCGCCGCCTGGCCGCCGAGACCCTGGGCCTGCCGACCTCGCCGTACCGCTTCGTGGACACGCCCGAGCAGTACCGCGAGGCGATCGCCGCGGTCGGCCTGCCATGCGTGGTCAAGCCGGTGATGTCGTCCTCCGGCAAGGGCCAGAGCACGCTGCGCAGCGCCGCCGATATCGACGCGGCGTGGGAGTACGCGCAGACCGGCGGCCGCGCCGGCGCCGGCCGCTGCATCGTCGAGGGTTTCATCGACTTCGAGTACGAGATCACTCTGCTGACCGTGCGCCACGCCAGTGGCACCGCGTTCTGCGATCCGATCGGGCACTGGCAGAAGGACGGCGACTACCGTGAGAGCTGGCAGCCGCAGCCGATGTCGGCGCTGGCCCTGCAACGCGCGCAGGACATCGCCCGCGCGGTCACCGACGATCTCGGCGGCTGGGGCCTGTTCGGCGTGGAGCTGTTCGTCAAGGGCGACGAGGTCTGGTTCAGCGAGGTGTCGCCGCGGCCGCACGACACCGGCCTGGTCACCCTGGTGTCGCAGGAACTGAGCGAGTTCGCCCTGCATGCGCGTGCGATCCTCGGCCTGCCGATTCCGGCGATCCGCCAGAACGGCCCGTCGGCCTCGTGCGCGCTGCTGGCCCACGGCGAAGGCGTGCCGCGCTTCGGCAACGTCGATGCCGCCCTGCAGGCCCCGGACACCGCCCTGCGTCTGTTCGGCAAGCCCAGCGTGCACGGCCACCGCCGCGTCGGCGTGACCCTGGCCCGTGGCGCAAGCATCGACGAAGCGCGGCAAACCGCCCGCGACGCCGCCGCCGCCCTCACCATCGACCTGGACGCATAAAACGGCGAGCGCTCGAAAGCGGGGCCAAAGGGGACCCGCTTTCCCATTCCCCACTCCCGATTCCCCATTCCCGGCCCTCAAGCCGGCGGCGCGAACCGTGCCGCCGCCAGGCGGATGCTCCACACCAGTTCGACCATCGCCAGGTTGTTGAGCAGCGCCTCGCCGCCCAGCACCAGCCAGTAGCCGGCGCCGTCGACCCAGAACGGCACGAACGACCAGTCCGGCAGCAGCAGTTGCGGCTCGCTGTAGAACGCCACGTAGCGGTGCGCGCCGTGCCAGCCGCGCGCGCTCTGACGCTGAGCGAAGCCGGAGAAGTCGGCCGCGGCCACGCTCAGCGTGTCGGCCTGTTCCTGGTCCAGGCCGGCATGGCCCAGGCAGAAGCCGCTGTCGGAGGCCAGCACCGCGCGGCGTTCGGCCGACAGCGGGGCGATCACATGCTGGGCGAAATCGTCCAGGCGGATTTCCGGGCCCGGCACTGCGCGCCGCAGCAACTGCACCCATTGCTGTTCGCGCGCCTCCTGCAGCAGCCGCTGTGCGTCGCCGCCCACGCGCTGGCGCCACTCCTGCAGCGACAGCGCGCCGTGCGCGCCGAGCAGCAGTTGCAGCGCGCGCTGCAGGCGGTCGGGCGTGGCGCTGGCGAAGCCGTGCAGCACGCCGTGCGGGGTCGGCATCAGCCAGGTCGGTTCGGAGCCGGTCGGGTCGGGGGCGGTCATCGCGGCGCACTCGCGCTGGAAAAGGACAGGGCGTCGACGTTGCGGCCACCCAGCGGCTCGCGCTGCTGCAGCCAGCGCGCGGTGCTGTCCCAGCGGTCGCCCAGGGCCAGCGCATGGCGGCGCAGTTCGCGCGTGGCGAGCATGAAGGCGAGCTTGTCCTGGCAACTGATGCAGTAGTCCAGGAACTCGCGCTCGCAGCGCGCCGCGGCGATCGGTGCGCCGTCGCACAGCGCGTCCACCACCTCGCGCACCATCCGCCGCGAATGGTCCGGGCTGGCCCGGCGCACCCGCGCCGGCACGTCGGCGGACGGCCGCGCCAGCACGCTCCAGCGCGTGGCCAGGGCGTTGATCGGCAGCAGCGCGTGGCCCTGGCTGTGGCGCTGGAAGGTCTCGGCCACGTGCGGCGCCAGATGCGCCGCGGCCATCTGCAGCGCCAGCTGGCGCAAGGCGACGTCGTGCCGCGGCAAGGCCACGAACAGGTCGGCCAGCACGCCCTGGGTCGGTTCGTTGTCGTGCAACTGCAGTGCGGCGTGCAGCCGCGCCAGGTGCGCGGCGGCGTCGCGCGGGTCGCGCAGCAGGGCACGGGCATGGGTGCGCATCACCAGGCGTGCGGGATCGCGAGCGGGAAGCGTGGGCATGGGCGCCTCAGTCCAGCAAGGTGTCGATCAGGTCGATCATGAATTCGGCGTCCTCCGTGGCCATCGCCTCGAAGCCGCGTTCCAGGCCCAGCGCGTCGAGCACCGCCTGGTCGTCGCGATGCGCGGCATCGCCCAGCGCCAGCAGGACGTCGCGCAGCGCCGGCAGTTGCGGGCCCAGGCGCGGATGCGCCAGCAGCACGTGGCCGATGTCGCACAGCGCGCTTTCCACCAGCGGACGCAATCGCGCGCGGGTCAGGCGCGACAGACCGTGGTAGGCGGTGGCCAGGAACAGGCCGGCATCGGCTTCGCCTTCCAGCAGCAGCCGCGCTACCGCGGCGTAGCTGCTGGCCGGGCGCCAGGCGATGCGTTCCGGCTCCAGGTCGGCCGGTTCCAGCAGGCGCAGGCCGATCAGGCGTACGTCGTGGTTGGCGGTCAGCGCGATGCGGCAGCCGTAGGGCAAGTCTTCCACGCAGCGCGCCGGCGCCTCGGCCGCGGTCGCGATCACCACCTCGTCGGCGTGCCCGCGCGGCCTGACCAGCGGCAGGTAGCCGCGGTCGCGGATCAACGCGCTGGCGTCGAACGGGCTGGCGTACACCAGGTCGACGACGCTGTCGTCCAGCAATTGCCGCTGTTCGGCGGCATCGGCCGGCATCAGCAGGCGCAGGCCGAGGCCGGCGCGGCGCTGCAGCACCGTGCTGAGCAGGTACCAGCCGCCGAAGTACTCGGGCGCGAAGTCCGGCGCGACCAGGAACGTGCAGCTCATGCCAGCGGCTCCGCGCGTTCGTCCTGCAGCCATTGCGCGTACAGCGGCTGCAGCGCGTCGATGCGCCGCCGCGACGGCTTGCGCCGCACCGAGGTGAAGCCGACCACGCGGCCGTCGCGGACGTTCGGCAAGGCGGTGGCGTAGACCCAGTAGCAGGCGCCGTCGCGGCGCAGGTTCTTGACGTAGCCGTGCCACTTCTCGCCGGCCAGCACGGTGTCCCAGAGTTCGCGGAATGCGCGCCGCGGCATCTCCGGGTGGCGCAGGATGCAGTGCGGCGCGCCGATCAGCAGTTCGCGCGGCCAGCCGCTGAGTTCGACGAAGGCGTCGTTGGCGTGGGTGATGATGCCGTCCAGGTCGGTGCGCGAGACGATCAGGCGCCCGTCCGGATAGGCCACCTCGCGTTCGCTCCAGTACACCGTGCGGCGGCTGCCGTCGTGGTAGCGCAGCTCGGCGCTGCGGTGCGGCTCGTGCGGCGCTTGCATCGGCGGCAGCGGCATGGCGGCGCCCCTACAGGATCTGTTGCAGCGCCTGCGCGGCGCGCTTGATGTCCAGGAACACCAGGCCGAGCTTGGCGCTGGGCTTGGCCAGCACGGTGAGCACCGCCTCGCGGCCGGCCGCACTCATGATCACGTAGCCGAGTTCGCCCTGGATCAGCACCCGCTCCAGCGCGCCGCGCGCCAGTTCGCGCGCGCTGCGCTCGCCCAGCGCGAGCAGCGCCGCGGACATCGCGCCGACGCGGTCCTCGTCCATGCCCTGCGGCATCGCCGAGGCGATCATCAGCCCGTCCAGGGAGATCAGCGCCGAGGCCTCGATATCGGCGGTGGCGCCATTGAGGCCTTCCAGCGCCTGTTGCAACTGTTGCGTTCGCATGCTCGCCATCCGCTTGCGCATCCCGACCGGGTGCGGGAGGCATTGGACCGCGTCGGCGCAGTCTTGCCCTTGATCTGGATCAAGGCCGATGGCGGTGCCCGGCGCAGGCGCTGCGCAGGAGGGGCGATCCGATGGGCGGCACTGCTGCCGCGAAGGGGTCAGGCCCTGCTCACACCGGCGCCGCCTCGCGGCCGGCGGTCAACGCGGCCGCGCGGGTGCAGGCCGCTCGCCAGGGGCTTGGCGCGCCGGCCAGGCAAGCAAAAGGCGGCCGCCAGGCCGCCTGTGGGGTGCTGCTAGGCGGCGCCATGCTGCGCGCCGCCCCGGTCCTCCTGCGCTTACCGTCCCGCTGCGACGTCGACCCAGACCAGGTGGTGGTCGCTGCCGTCGGCGATGGCGGCGGAGGCATCATCGGAGGCCGGCCAGAACACGCCGCTGTCCAGGTAGCGGAAGTTGCGCGACGGCAGCACGTAGTCCAGGCGCATGGTGCCGGCCTTGGGGCCGAAATCGCCGGTGACCTGCTGCGGTGGGCCGCGATGGTCGATGCCGGTGGCCGCGTAGGCGCGCGTGGTCTCCTCGCCGCCAGCGCTGTGCGGGGTGGGGTATTGCAGGACGCGCGGATGCGTCACCAGCGCGCGGATCGCGTCGTGGTGGCCGTCGCCGTCGATCACGTCGTTGTTGAGGTCGCCGAGCATCACGAACTGCGCATCGGCGGCCAGCCCGCCGCAGCGGCCGGCGTCGTCGCACAGCCAGCGCGCCTTGCCGCTGCCGGCATCGTCCAGGTACTCACGCCACAGCCGCAGTTCGTCGTGGTTGCGTGCGGCGTTGCGCTTCTCCGCGCCGTCGAACACCGGCGGGGTCGGGTGCGCCACCAGCGCATGCAGCACGCCCAGCGGGGTGCGCACCGGCACGTCCCAGTGCGACTTGGACGACAGCCGCAACTGCGCCCACACCGCGTCGCTGTGGAAGAAGCGGCCGGTGGCCGGGTCGACCGGCCGCAGCGCGTCGGGCATCGCGCTCCATTTCAGCAGGCGGAAGCTGCGCACCGCCGCGGTGTCGATCGGGTACTTCGACAGCAGCAGCATGCCGTACTGGCCGGGATGCAGGCCGTAGCCCCAGGCGTCGTTGCCGCGCGCGCGGCCTTCGCCGCCGACATGGCCGTCGTTGTCCAGGTCCAGGCCGCTGGGCACGCCGGTGTTGACCGGGGCCAGGTACCGGTAGGGATAGCGCAGCGCCGCGCCGCCGTGCGGTTGCGGCACCGCGAGGTAGCGCTGCTCGAACAGGTCGGCGGCGCGGTGCGCCTCGTCGTAGTCGAACTCGTTGAGCAGCACGATGTCCGGGCGCACCTGCTGCAGCACCGCGGCGATCTTGCGCGCCTGCGCGCTGTCGCCCTGCAGGGCGGCGATCAGTGCGCCGGGTTCGTCGGCATTGAGCGAGGTGTTGTAGGTGGCCAGGCGCAGCGTCCTGGCGGCGGGCGCGGCGGCGTCGGTCATCGGGGAGGACGTGGGAGCGGTGTGCGCGCAGGCGCCGCACAGCAGGGTCAGGGCGAGCAGGAGGAGGCGTGATGTCATGTGCCGATTTTCGCATGCGCGGCATGTCGGCACGATGGCGCCGCGACGTGCGGCGCCCTCGGCTGGGCAGCCCGGTATCGGTTGCCGTCGGCTAGCCGCCGAGCTGGCGCAGATAGTCGTCGAAGTCGCGCCAGTGGCGGCCGTCGTAGGCCTGCAGCGGCCGGAAGCGGCGCTTGTAGTCCATCTTCTGGTGGCCGCGGATCCAGTAGCCCAGATACAGGTGGCGCAGGCCCTCGCGTCGCGCCCAGGCGATCTGCTGCAGGATCGCCAGGGTGCCCAGGCCACGCGCGCCGGCGTCCGGGTCGTAGAAGGTGTAGACCGCCGACAGCGCCTGCGCGGCGATATCGGTGACCGCTACCGCCAGCAGCGGCCCGCGCCGTCCGTCCGGCATGCGTTGCCGCAGCTCCAGGAAGCGCCCATGCGACCAGCGGCCGATCAGGAACTGGTCGAACTCGTGCGCGCCGTGATCGTCCATGCCGCCGCCGGGATGGCGGTGGCGCAGGTAGCGCTGGTACAGCGCCAGCTGCTCCTCGCTGCGCTCGGCGGCGACGATGCGGACCTCGACATCGGCATTGCGCGCCAGGCAGCGGCGCTGGCTGCGATCGGGCACGAACGCGTCGATCGGGATGCGCACCGCAACGCAGGCGCGGCAATGGTCGCAGTGCGGGCGATAGACCAGATCGCCGGAGCGGCGGAAGCCCCAGCTCAGCGCCAGCGGATACAGCGCGCCCAGGCGTGGATCGTGCGGGTCCAGCACCAGGTCGCGGGCCTGCCGCTCGGGCCAGTAGCCACACGCGTGCTGGCCGGTCTGGAACAGCCGCAGGTCGTCGCTGGCGTCGGAATGGATGGCCATGCGTCGAGCATAGCGCTTCGTCATCGCAGGGGCCGCGACTGTCCCGTCGATGAATGCGCCCGGCGGCGGGTCAACCGCGGCGGCGACGGGGCGTTGTCAGCAGGGAAGGCACCGCGGTGCCGGCCCGCGATGCGGGCCGCTTGCGGCGCCGGACGCCTGCCGTCCTCGGCAGGTTCCTCATCATCCTCAGGGAGTGACCCATGAAGTCTCGCAACCCGCTGCTCGCCCTGGCCGTGCTGGCCGTGCTGTCCGGTACCGCCTACGCCGTTCCCCCGCCGCCGGCCGATCCCGCCGCGCCCGCCGATGCCGGCGGCATCGCCGCGCTCGACAAGAACGGCGACGGTGTCATCGACCGTAGCGAGGCCGCCGCCGATCCGCGCCTGGCCCAGCATTTCGACGCCATGGACAAGAACCACGACGGCAAGCTCAGCCGCGACGAGTGGCCGCGCCACGGCCGTCACGGTGGCCCGGGCGACCACGGCGTGCCCGGCGCGATGATGGCCAAGCTGGACACCAACAAGGACGGCCGCATCAGCCGCGCCGAAGCGCAGGCCGATCCCAAGCTCGCCGCGCGCTTCGACAAGATGGACGTGAACAAGGACGGCTACATCGACCGTGCCGACTTCGAACTGCGCGCCAAGCAACATCGCGATGCCTGGTTCACCGCGGCCGACACCAACAAGGACGGCATGCTCAGCCGCGCCGAGTTCGATGCGGCGCAGGCCAAGCGCTGGGCGCATCGCCCGGGCGGGCAGCGCGGTGGCGACGCACCGCCGCCGATGCCGGCGCCGGACAGCAACTGAGCCATCCGCCGCGGCGGTGGCCGCGGCGTCACTGCACCAAGGCGCCGATCGACAGCGCCCCTGCGCCCCGCGCGCAGGGGCGTTCTTGTTTTTCCATCTGCCGAAACCTGCCGTCGCGTGCAGTGCGGCGCAGGTGCAGCGCGGGACGCGCGTGGTCGCGCGGGGCGCGTCGACAGCGTCGCGGCCGGTTGCGGTGGCGGTCTCCGCTACGGCGGACACCGCGCGCAGGATGCGATCGCCGTGCCGATCGGATTGCCGTCGCAGCGTTGGCGCCTCCGCCGTCGCGCAAGGACGGTCATCGGCAGGGCGTCATCGCCAGAGGCGACATCCACCGCATGCGTGGACCTGCGTTCGGCGCGGCTCAGTTGCCGCGCGGCGCCGGCTGCACGCGCACGCGCACTTCGTCGCTGCCGGTGTCCTGTGCCGGCGCCTTGGCCGGCTGCGTCGCGGCGGGGTGCGCCGGTGCGGTGGTCGGCGCGCGGTTGTCGCGATGGCGCAGCACGGTGATCAGCGCCACCGCACCGATCGCCAGCAGCAGGGCGATGCGGATGCGCCAGGCCCAGCGCTTGCCGCCGTCCGCTTCCACCTGCGAGCGGAACTCGTTCAAGTAGGGCGCACGGCCCTGTTCCGGATCGCGGCGGGTGCTGTCGAGCAGGCCGGCGTCGCGCAGCAGTTCGCGTGCGCGCGGCTGGTCGTCGGCGTGCACCACCCACACCGTGGGCTGGGCCTGCGCCGCGACCGGGTCGAGATAGCTGAACTGGCCGCTGCGCCGGGTCCGGTAGGAGCGGCCGTTGCTCAGGCGCACGTCGATGCCGGCATCGCGCAGCAGGGCGGCGACGCCTTCGGCGGTTTCCACGCGTTGGCTGCTGAAGATCTGACGCATGTTCGTGTCCTCAGCGTTTTGCCGGCACCTGCGCCGCGGCGTCGGCGTCGGGGACCACCCGGATCAGGCCTTCCTGTGCGGTGCTGGCGACCAGGGTGCCGTCGCGGGTGAAGAACTGCCCGCGCGCCAGGCCGCGCGCGCCCTGCGCACTGGGGCTGTCCAGCGAGTACAGCAGCCAGTCGTCGGCGCGGAACGGGCGGTGGAACCATAGCGCGTGGTCGAGCGAGGCCATCTGCACGTTCGGCGTGTAGTAACTGATGCCGTGCGGGAAGGTGGCGGTGCCGAGCAGGTGGAAGTCCGAGGCGTAGGCGAGCAGCGCCTGGTGCAGTTCCGGCGCATCGCCGACCGGCTCGCTCAGGCGCAGCCACATCTGCTGGAACGGCGGACGCTTGGGCGGATTCAGTTCGTCGCGCGGATACACGTGGCGGAACTCGAACGGGCCGCCGCGCGAGAGCCAGCGCTGCACCTTGGTCGGCAGCGTCGCCAGCACTTCCGGGCGCGCCGCCGGAGTCGGCTCGATGTCTTCCGGCTGCGGCACTTCCGGCATCTTCAGCTGGTGCGTGGCGCCGTCCTCCTGTTCCTGGAACGAGGCCGCGCAGAAGAAGATCACCTTGCCGTGCTGGATCGCGGTGACCCGGCGCACCGAGAAGCTGCCGCCGTCGCGGGTGCGGTCCACGTCGTAGACGATGGGGTGCTCGATGTCGCCGGCGCGCAGGAAGTAGGCGTGCAGCGAATGCACGCGACGCGCGTTCTCGACCGTGGCCTGCGCCGCCGACAGCGCCTGGCCCAGCACCTGGCCGCCGAACACGTACTTGGTGCCGATGTCGCGGCTCTGGCCGCGGAACAGGTTGTCCTCCAGCCGCTCCAGCGACAGCAGCTCGATCAGTTCGGAGACGACGGGGGCGGGCTTGGCGGACAAGAGGCGGGGCCTGGCGACGGACGTGCGCCGATTATAGCGGGCCGTCCGCGCCCGCCCGCGTGCCCGCTCCGCTCAGCCCTTGCCCAGACGCGCCACCAGCGCGCGCAGTGCGGCCTGGGTGTCCGGCGCCTGCCAGTCGTCGATCAGTCGCTCCAGCCCGATGTGCTCGTCGGCCAGCGCCGCGCGCAGGTCGGCGCGGGCGATGGCACGGGTCTGCAGCATCGGCTGCCGCGGGCGCTTGAGCAGGTCCAGCAGCCAGGCCAGCGCGCGCGCCACCACCAGGTCGGCGTCGACCAGTTCGTCGACCAGGCCGATCTCCAGCGCGCGTTCGGCGCTGACCAGGTCGCCGCCGACCAGCAGGCGCTCGGCGCGGTGCGCGCCGACCACGCGCCGCAGCAGGCGCTGAATGCCTTCCGGGGCGACCAGGCCGACCTGGGTCTCGTTCAGGCCGATGTGCAGCGGATGCGCCGCATCGGGGCTGCGCGCCATCACCCGGTAGTCGCAGCACAGCGCCAGCACGCAACCGCCGGCCGGGGCGTGGCCGGTCAGCGCCGCGACCACCGGGATCGGGCTGGCGGCCAAGGCGCGCGCCGCACCGAAGAACTGCTGCCAGCTGCCCAGCAGCTTGGCGCGATCGTCGCCGTGGCCGAGCAGGTGCGGCACGTCCATGCCGGCGGAGAACAGGCGTTCGTTGCCCGACAGCACGATGCCGTGCGCGCCATCGGCGTTGGCCTGCTCGATCGCCTGGATCAGCTGCCGGCACAGGTCGGTGTCCAGCGCATTGACCGGCGGCCGCGCCAGGCGCAGTTCGCGGAGGGGGCCATGGTTGATCACGTCGATGAGCGTCGTCATGCTGCGGTCTGCTTTCGAAGAAGGAACCTCGGCGATGATAACCAAACCATTCGCTGGCGTATTGTTCGTGCTGTGTGCGGTTGCCGCCACTGCGTCGGCTGCGGAACCGGCGTGCGTCACTCTGGAGCAGGGCTGGGCGCGCTTGCCGCCGAATCCGGCGATGCCGATGACCGCCGGCTACGGCGTGCTCCACAACGGCTGCGGCAAGCCGGTCACGGTCACCGGCGCCAGCAGCCCCAGCTTCGGCGATGTGTCGTTGCACGAGACCACGCTGGTGGCCGGCGTCAGCCGGATGCGCGCGGTCGAGCGCGTGCCGCTGGCGCCTGGCGCCCGCGTGGAACTCAAGCCCGGCGGCATGCACCTGATGCTGATGCAGGGCAAGGGCGCGCTGACCGAAGGCCAGGCCGTGCCGCTGCAGTTGCAACTGGAAGGCGGCGGCAAGGTCGATGCGACGCTGACCGTGCGCAAGCAGGCGATGTAGGGGAGCCTCCTCGGGAAAAGGCGCCTCCCCTTGTCGTAGGAGCGGTTCTCGTCCCCTTTTGTGGGATCAGCCGCGACGGGCGAAGCCCAATGTCGGCTGACACCATTCGTCGTCGGGACTGAAGTCCCTCCCACAAGGAGCACACGCCGCTCCTGCGTGGGCAGCGCCGCTGCACTGCGGACTATGCGCCGGGCCACGCCCGGCGCAAGCGCAGGCCTCAGCTCGTCGCCTTGCGTACGGCGTCCGGCAGCGGCGCGCTCTTGCCGGTCTGGGTGTCCATCCACACCACCACCACGTGGCCGTCGGAGTACAGCCGGCTTTCGTCCTGCTGGTCGACGATGCGGTGGCCGATGGTCACGCTGCTGGTGCCCAGGCGCTCGACGAACAGTTCGACCAAGATGTCGTTGGGCCACACGATCGGCGCGCGATAGTTGACGTTGGTCGCCGCCACCACCGGGGCGATGCGATCGCTCATCGAGACGCCTTCCACGCCCAGCATCCAGCGCACGCGCGCCTCTTCCAGGTAGGAGATGTACTTGGCGTTGTTGACGTGGCCCATGCTGTCCATGTCGCGCCAGCGCACGCTGATCGGGATGCGCGCCAGGATCTTGTGTTCGCTGCTCATCAAACGTCCTTCTTCTTCTTGGTACCTGTGCTGGTGGTGCTCTTGCTGGCCTTGCCGCTCTTGGCGGCCACCGCCTGCTTCTTCGCCGGCTTTTCCGGCTTGGCCTTGCGCGGCGGGCGCGCATCGGGCTTGTTGGCCATCGCCGCCGGCTGCTCCGGGCGCGCGCTGGTGGAGGGCAGCATGCGTGCCAGGAACTGGCCGGTGTACGACTGCGGGCACGCCGCCACGTCTTCCGGCGTGCCGGTGACCAGGATGGTGCCGCCGCGGTGGCCGCCTTCCGGCCCGAGGTCGACGATCCAGTCCGCGGTCTTGATCACGTCCAGGTTGTGTTCGATCACCACCACGGTGTTGCCCTCGTCGCGCAGCTTGTGCAGCACGCCCAGCAGCGCCTCGATGTCGTGGAAGTGCAGGCCGGTGGTCGGCTCGTCGAGGATGTACAGGGTGCGGCCGGTATCGCGCCGCGACAGTTCCTTGGACAGCTTCACGCGCTGCGCCTCGCCGCCGGACAGGGTGGTCGCGCTCTGCCCGAGCTTGATGTAGCTCAGGCCCACGTCGACCAGCGTCTCCAGCTTGCGCGCGATCGACGGCACCGGCTCGAACAGCTTCAGCGCATCCTCGACGGTCATTTCCAGCACGTCGTTGATGTTGAAGCCCTTGTACAGGATCTCCAGCGTCTCGCGGTTGTAGCGCTTGCCGTGGCAGACGTCGCAGGGCACGTACACGTCCGGCAGGAAGTGCATCTCCACCTTGATCAGGCCGTCGCCCTGGCAGGCCTCGCAGCGGCCGCCGCGCACGTTGAAGCTGAAGCGGCCCGGCGAGTAGCCGCGCGAGCGCGCTTCCGGCACCTGCGCGAACAGCTCGCGCAGCGGCGTGAACAGGCCGGTGTAGGTGGCCGGGTTCGAGCGCGGGGTGCGCCCGATCGGCGACTGGTCGATGTCCACGACCTTGTCGAACAGGTCCAGGTGCTCGATCTCGCGGTACGGCGCCACGCTGTGCGAGGCGCCGTTGATCTCGTTCGCCGCCAGGGTGAACAAGGTGTCGTTGATCAGCGTCGACTTGCCCGAGCCGGACACGCCGGTGATGCAGGTCAGCAGGCCGGCCGGGATGTCCAGGTCGACGTTCTTGAGGTTGTTGCCGGTGGCCCCACGCAGGTGCAGGGTCATCTTCGGATTGGCCTTGTGGCGCTTGGCCGGGATCTCGATGCGGCGCTTGCCGGACAGGTATTGCCCGGTCAGCGAGCGCGGCGCCTTCAACAGGTCCTGCACGCTGCCGTGGCCGACCACCTCGCCGCCGTGCACGCCGGCGCCGGGGCCGATGTCCAGCACGTAGTCGGCCAGGCGGATCGCGTCCTCGTCGTGCTCGACCACGATCACCGTGTTGCCGAGGTCGCGCAGGCGGGTAAGGGTGCCGAGCAGGCGTTCGTTGTCGCGCTGGTGCAGGCCGATCGACGGCTCGTCGAGCACGTACATCACCCCGACCAGACCGGCGCCGATCTGGCTGGCCAGGCGGATGCGCTGCGCCTCGCCGCCGGACAGGGTGTCGGCCTTGCGTTCGAGGGTGAGGTAATCCAGGCCGACGTCGACCAGGAAGCCCAGCCGTTCGGCGATCTCCTTGACGATCTTGCTGGCGATCTCGCCGCGCCAGCCGGGCAGGTCGAGCTGGCGGAAGAAGGTCAGTGCATCGTCGATCGGCAGCACCACCAGGTCCGGCAGCGGGCGGTCGGCGACGAACACGTTGCGCGCGGCCTTGTTCAGGCGCGCGCCCTTGCAGTCCGGGCACGGCCGTTCGCTGATGTACTTGGCCAGTTCCTCGCGCACCGCCGGCGATTCGGTCTCGCGGTAGCGGCGCTCCAGGTTGGGGATGATGCCTTCGAAGCGATGCTTGCGCTGGGTGCGGCCGCCGGCATCGGTGAAGTAGGTGAAGGTGATGGTCTCGTCGCCGCTGCCGTACAGCACCGCCTGGCGCACGCTCGCCGGCAGCGATTGCCAGGGCGCGTCGACATCGAACTTGTAGTGCTTGGCCAGCGAGGCGATCAGCTGGAAGTAGTACGCGTTGCGCCGGTCCCAGCCGCGCACCGCGCCAGCCGACAGCGACAGCTCCGGATGCACCACCACCCGCTCGGGATCGAAGAACTCGGCCACGCCCAGGCCGTCGCAGCTCGGACAGGCGCCCATCGGCGCGTTGAACGAGAACAGACGCGGTTCCAGCTCCGGCAGCGAGTAGTCGCAGACCGGGCAGCTGTACTTGGAGGAGAACAGGTGCGGCGCGGCCGCGGTGTCGTCCAGCGACTGCACCGACACCATGCCGTCGGCCAGCTTCAACGCGGTCTCGAAGCTTTCGGCCAGGCGCTGCTTGATGTCCTCGCGCGGGCGGAAGCGGTCGATCACCGCCTCGATGGTGTGCTTCTGGCGCAGCGCCAGCGCCGGCACCGCGTCGATCTCGTACAGCTCGCCGTCCACGCGCACGCGCACGAAGCCCTGCGCGCGCAGTTGTTCGAACACCTGCGCATGCTCGCCCTTGCGCTCGCGGATCACCGGCGCCAGCAGCATGTAGCGCTGCTCCGGGTCCAGGGTCAGCACCTGGTCGACCATCTGGCTGACCGTCTGCGCCTCCAGCGGATAGCCGTGGTCGGGGCAGCGCGGCTGGCCGACGCGCGCGTACAGCAGGCGCAGGTAGTCGTAGATCTCGGTGATGGTGCCGACGGTCGAGCGCGGGTTGTGCGAGGTCGACTTCTGTTCGATCGCGATCGCCGGCGACAGGCCTTCGATGTGATCGATGTCGGGCTTCTCCATCACGCTGAGGAACTGCCGCGCGTACGCCGACAGCGACTCCACGTAGCGGCGCTGGCCTTCGGCGTAGATGGTGTCGAACGCCAGCGAGGACTTGCCGGACCCGGACAGGCCGGTGATCACGATCAGCTTGTCGCGCGGCAGGTCGAGGTCGAGGTTCTTGAGGTTGTGCGTCCGCGCGCCGCGGATGCGGATGTAATCCATCGCCATGAAGAGATTCCGGAATGTGCCGGCCGTGGCGGTGCCGCTGGCCAGTGTGGGGGCGGAAAGGGGACGGCAATCGATCAGCGTACCCAGCTTGTCAGGTGGGGGCAATTGCCGCAGATCCCAGCGCCGCCGGGCGCCGGCGGCTGGCTGGTTCAGGCAGCCGTGCCGGCCCGCTGGGCTTGACAGTCCGGGCTCGGCCGGGCTTGACCCTGCCGCGCGCGGCGGCTTACAATCCCGCTCCTGTCTGCCCGAAACGGCACGACGGGAACGACCACAATAACTACAGAGGAAGTCTGGTCATGTACGCAGTACTGGTCACCGGCGGTAAGCAATACCGCGTCGCGCAGGGCGAAACGCTCCGCGTGGAAAAGCTCGAAGTCGAAGCCGGCAACGAGATCACGTTCGACAACATCCTGATGCTGGGCGACAGCGACGGCATCAAGATCGGCGACGCGCTGAAGGGCGCCGCCGTCACCGCCAAGGTCGTGGCCCACGGCCGCGCCGACAAGGTGCGCATCATCAAGTTCCGCCGCCGCAAGCACCACATGAAGCGTCAGGGTCATCGGCAGCACTACACCGAAATCGAGATCACCGGCATCGCCGGTGGCGACAAGAAGTAAGGAGCAGCAGTCATGGCACACAAAAAAGGCGTAGGTTCCTCGCGCAACGGCCGCGACTCCAACCCGAAGTACCTGGGCGTGAAGATGTTCGGCGGCCAGGCCATCGAAGCCGGCAACATCATCGTGCGTCAGCGCGGCACCCAGTTCCACCCGGGCGCCGGCGTCGGCCTGGGCCGCGACCACACCCTGTTCGCGCTGGTCGACGGCAAGGTCGAGTTCTCGGTGAAGGGCGCCAAGAAGCGCCGCACCGTGAGCGTGGTCACCGAGGCGTAAGTCGCCGGTGTCCAGGGCCTGCGCCATGGCGCAGGCTTGCTTACGAAAGCCCCGCTTCGGCGGGGTTTTTGTTTTGCGGCTGGGAATGGGGAGTGGGGGATCGGGAATGGGCAAAGGCGCCTCCCGTGAACTCGCCCTGTCCTGGTTGCGTCAGGCAATGCAGTGATGGATTTTGCCGATCTGTGGCTGCGACATAGAATCGTCGCCGCGGCGATGGCTCGCTTTTCCCATTCCCGATTCACCATTCCCCATTCCCCATTCTCGGTTGTTATCCATGAAACTCGTAGACGAAGCGGAAATCCAGGTCACGGCCGGCAATGGCGGCAATGGCTGCATCGGCTTTCGCCGCGAGAAGTTCATCCCGCTGGGTGGGCCTGACGGTGGCGATGGCGGCAACGGCGGCAGCGTGTGGCTGGTCGCCGACGAGAACCTCAATACCCTGGTCGACTTCCGCCACCAGCGCGCGTTCCGTGCGCAGCGCGGCGAGAACGGCATGGGCCGGCAGATGTACGGCAAGGCCGGCGAGGATCTGACCATCACCGTGCCGGTCGGCACCGTGGTGGTCAATGTCGAGACCGACGAGGTCATCGGCGACCTGGTCGCGCACGGCGACCGCCTGCTGGTCGCGCAGGGCGGCAAGGGCGGCCTGGGCAACATGCACTTCAAGAGCTCGGTGACCCGCGCCCCGCGCAAGGCCACGCCGGGCGAGGAGGGCGAGGAGCGCACGCTCAAGCTGGAACTGAAGCTGCTGGCCGACGTTGGCCTGCTGGGCTTCCCCAATGCCGGCAAGAGCACCTTCATCCGCGCCGTGTCCGCGGCCACGCCGAAGGTCGCCGACTACCCGTTCACCACGCTGTATCCGAACCTGGGCGTGGTCAGCGTCGAGGCCTACCGCAGCTTCGTGATCGCCGACATTCCCGGGCTGATCGAGGGTGCCGCCGACGGCGCCGGCCTTGGCGCGCAGTTCCTGCGCCACCTGCAGCGCACCCGCCTGCTGCTGCACCTGGTGGATCTGGCGCCGATGGAGGGTGGCGTGGATGGCGTGTCGCCGACCGAGCAGGTGCGGGCGATCGAGCGCGAGCTGCAGAAGCACGACCCGGAGCTGCTGGCCAAGCCGCGCTGGCTGGTGCTGAACAAGGCCGACCTGATGTTCGAGGACGAGGCGCGTGCGCTGGCCGACCAGGTCGTCGCCGAGTTGGGCTGGACCCAGCCCTGGTACCTGGTGTCGGCACTGGGCCGCGAAGGCACCTGGCCGATCATGAAGGACGTGATGGCGTTCTTCGACCGCCAGCGCGAGGAGGCGCTGGAGGCGGCCGCCAATGCCTCCTGAGCGTCGCGCCGTCCCGCGGTGCGCGGGGCAGGGTGACGCGCACACGAAAAACCCGGCCGAGGCCGGGCTTTTTCGTGGTGCTGCCGGAAGCGTGGGCGCTTCCGGCGTCGACGGCAGCCGATCAGGCGGCGGTCTTGATCGCCTTGATGCGGGCGCTCAGGCGGCTCTTGTGACGGGCAGCCTTGTTCTTGTGGATCAGGCCACGCGAGCTGAAACGGTCGAGGATCGGCTGGGCGATGGCGAAAGCGGCTTCGGCGCCGGCTGCGTCGTTGGCGTCCAGGGCCTTGATGACCTTCTTGACGGCGGTGCGCAGCATCGAACGCTGAGCCGTGTTGCGCGCGTTGCGCACGACGGTCTGCTTGGCGCGCTTCTTGGCGGACTTGATATTGGCCACGGTGGTGGTTTCCTGGAAAGCTGTGTGGTGGATAAAAACAAGCGGGAGAGTATGAAGCGTCCGAATATTCGCGTCAAGTCAATTGTCAAGAGGGCTGCCGCATGAGCCAGCCGCGCATGCTCCGCGGGCTGCTCTCCTTCAGCAGCATGACCATGGTCTCGCGCGTGCTGGGACTGGTGCGCGACCAGGCCATCACCATTTCCTTCGGCGCCAACGCCACCACCGACGCGTTCTGGGTGGCGTTCCGCATTCCCAACTTCCTGCGCCGGCTGTTCGCCGAGGGCTCATTCGCCACCGCGTTCGTGCCGGTGTTCACCGAGGTGAAGGAAACCCGCCCGCACGCCGACCTGCGCGCGCTGATGTCGCGGGTGTCCGGCACCCTGGGCGGGGTGCTGCTGCTGGTCACCGCGCTGGGGCTGATCTTCACCCCGCAGGTGGCGATGCTGTTCAATCCTGGCGCTACCGACGACCCGGCCAAGTTCGGGTTGATCGTCGACCTGCTGCGGTTGACCTTCCCGTTCCTGCTGTTCGTGTCGCTGACCGCGCTGGCCGGCGGTGCGCTCAATAGCTTCCACCGCTTCGGCCTGCCGGCGCTGACCCCGGTGATCCTCAACCTGTGCATGATCGCCGGCGCACTGTGGCTGGCGCCGCGGCTGCAGGTGCCGATCCTGGCGATGGGCTGGGCGGTGCTGGTGGCCGGCGTGCTGCAGTTGCTGTTCCAGTTGCCGGCCTTGCGCGGCATCGACCTGCTGACCCTGCCGCGCTGGGGCTGGCGGCATCCGGACGTGCGCCGGGTGCTGACCCTGATGGTGCCGACCCTGTTCGGCTCCTCGATCGCGCAGATCAACCTGCTGCTGGACACGGTGATCGCCTCGTTCCTGTACGCCGGCTCGCAGAGCTGGCTATCGCAGGCCGACCGCTTCCTGGAGCTGCCGCTGGGCGTATTCGGCGTGGCCCTGGGCACGGTGATCCTGCCGGCGCTGTCGCGGCACCACGTCAAGACCGATCGCGGGGGCTTTTCCAGCGCGCTGGACTGGGGGCTGCGCACCACCTTGCTGATCGCGGTGCCGGCGATGCTGGGGTTGATGCTGCTGAGCCAGCCGCTGGTGGCGACCCTGTTCCAGTACGGCAAGTTCACCGCCTTCGACACGCGCATGGCGGCGATGTCGGTGTTCGGGCTGAGCTTCGGCCTGCCGGCGTTCGCCCTGCTGAAGGTGCTGCTGCCGGCGTTCTATTCGCGCCAGGACACGCGCACGCCGGTGCGCGCCGGCGTCGCCGCGCTGGTCGCCAACATGGCGCTGAACCTGTTGTTCCTGGCGATCCTGTACCAGTTGTGGGTGCCGGCGGAGCTGCGTGCGCAGGGCGTGCGCGCGGCGCTGGAGGCGGTGCCGGGGCTGCACCTGGCGCTGGGCCTGGCCAGTGCGGTCGCCAGCTACCTCAACCTGTCGCTGCTGTGGCGCTGGCTGCGCCGCGACCAGGTCTACCAGCCCAAGCCGGGCTGGAGCGGTTACCTGCTGCGGCTGGGCGTGGCCTGTGCGGCGATGGCCGCCGTGCTGGCGCTGGGCCTGCACTGGCTGCCGGCGTTCACCACCATGGACAAGTGGCACCGGATCGGCAGCCTGCTGCTGCTGGTCGGCGGCGGCGGCGCGGTGTATCTGCTCGCCTTGCTGGCGCTGGGGTTCCGGCCGCGGGATCTGCGCGAGCATTGAAGCCGGGGTCCGGGGTCCGGGGTTCGGGGCCCGGGACCCGGGACCCGGGACCCGGGAGTTTCCGCGAGTGCCAAGCGCTTGCGATTGCACTGTGGGAGGGGCTTCAGCCCCGACGGGCGTTCCGGGGAAAGCCCGTCGGGACTGAAGTCCCTCCCACAGAAAGCGATCACTTTGTTTTTGCAGGATCGCCTGGCGGCGGTCTGGCTCCGTACGCCGATGCTGCAGTCCCTGGTCCCTGGTCCCTGGTCCCTGGTCCCTGGTCCCGGGTCCCGAGCCCCGAGCCCCGAGCCCCGAGCCCCGAGCCAAGCCCCCACCCGCTATACTCGACGGTTACGCATCATCGACCGGCGCTTCCTGCGCCGGCGCTTCGGACCGAGGAATGAGCAGGCTGTTTAGAGACGTCGAGGGCGGGACCCTGTTCCCGCAGGGAAGCGTGGTCTGCATCGGCGCCTTCGATGGCCTGCACCTGGGCCACCGCGCGCTGGTGCGGCAGGCGATCGCGCGCGCGCGCGAAGCGGGCGTGCCGGCGGTGGCGCTGAGCTTCGAGCCGCTGCCGCGCGAGTTCTTCGCCCCGGCCGCGCCGCCGCCGCGGCTGACCCTGGCCCGGGCCAAGGTGCAGGGCCTGCTCCAACTCGGCGTTGACAGCGTCGGCCTGCTGCGCTTCGACCGGCGCATGGCCTCGATGAGCGCGGAGGACTTCGTGCAGCGCGTGCTGGTCGAGCGCCTGCGCGCGCGCGAGGTCTGGATCGGCCCGGCGTTCCGCTTCGGCCACAAGCGCGGCGGCGACATCGCGCTGCTGCGTGCGCTGGGCGCCCAGCATGGCTTCGCCGCCGACGAGATCGCGCCGGTGCACCTGCGCGAGGAGCGCATTTCCAGCACCCGCATCCGCGAGCTGCTGGTGGCCGGCGAGTTCGCCCATGCCGCCGAACTGCTCGGTCGCCCGTATGCGATCGGCGGCCGCGTGGTGCGCGGCAAGCAGCTCGGGCGCACGCTCGGCTATCCCACCGCCAACCTGCGGTTCGCCCGCACCCCGGCGCTGTCCGGCATCTACGCCACCTGGGTGCACGGGGTGGCGGCGCAGCCGTGGCCGTCGGTGTCCAGTTTCGGCACCCGCCCGACCGTGCAGGGCGTGGAGCCGCTGCTGGAAGCGCACCTGTTCGATTTCCAGGGCGACCTGTACGGTCGCCACATCGAGGTGGAGTTCGTCGCCAAGCTGCGCGACGAGGAAACCTTCGCCGATCTGCCGGCGCTGACCGCGCAGATGCACCGCGACGCCGCGCTGGCGCGGCAACTGCTCGCTGCGCCTGCCGGCGCGGGCCTGCCGCCCGTGTCCGCCGCCCCGCGCGCGGACCTCCCCCTGAAGACCACCGACCGGTAACTGCCCGTGACCCAGGACTACAAAGCCACCCTCCATCTGCCGGCGACCGAGTTCCCGATGCGCGGCGACCTGCCCAAGCGCGAGCCGGACATCCTGGCGCGCTGGGAGAGCGAGGGCCTGTACACGCGGCTGCGCGACAACGCCCAGGGCCGGCCGCTGTTCGTGCTGCACGACGGCCCGCCCTACGCCAATGGCGCGATCCACCTCGGGCATGCGGTCAACAAGATCCTCAAGGACATCATCGTCAAGTCCAAGTACCTGTCCGGCTACGACGCGCCGTACATCCCGGGCTGGGACTGCCATGGCCTGCCGATCGAGATCGCGATCGAGAAGAAGTTCGGCAAGGTCGGGGTCAAGCTGGATGCGGTGGAGTTCCGGCAGAAGTGCCGCGAATACGCCAACGCGCAGATCGACATCCAGCGCCGCGACTTCAAGCGCCTGGGCGTGATCGGCGACTGGGACAACCCGTACCGTACGCTGGACTTCCATTTCGAGGCCAACGAGATCCGCGCGCTGGCGCGGATCGTCGAGAACGGCCACCTGACCCGCGGCGTGAAGCCGGTGCACTGGTGCTTCGACTGCGGCTCGGCGCTGGCCGAGGCGGAGATCGAGTACGCCGACAAGCAGTCGCCGACGGTGGACGTGGCCTACACGGCCCGCGACGGCGCGGCGCTGGCCGCCGCGTTCGGCGCGACCCTGCCGGACGGTGCGGAAGTGGCGGTGCCGATCTGGACCACCACGCCGTGGACGCTGCCGGCCTCGCTGGCGGTGTCGCTGGGGCCGGAACTGGTCTATGCGCTGGTCGAAGGCCCGGCCCGCGACGGCCGCCGCCGCTGGCTGGTGCTGGCCGACGCGCTGGCCGAGCGCGCGCTGCAGCGCTACGGGGTGGATGAGGTGGTGGTGCACGGCCGCGTCGCCGGCGCGGCGCTGGAACACCAGGTGCTGGCGCACCCCTTCTACGACGAGCGCGACGTGCCGGTGATCCTCGGCACCCACGTGTCCGACACCGACGGTACCGGCGCGGTGCACACCGCCCCCGGCCACGGCCAGGAGGACTACGTGGCGGTCAAGCCGTACGGGCTGCTGGAGCGCTACGGCGCGGCGCAGATCAACCCGGTCGATGCGCGCGGCGTATACCTGCCGTCGACCCCGGCGGTCGATGGCACGGAACTGGCCGGGCTGCACATCTGGAAGGCCAACGACGTCATCGCCGACCTGCTGGCCGCGCGCGGGCTGCTGCTGGCGCGTGCCAGCATGGTCCACAGCTATCCGCATTGCTGGCGCCACAAGACCCCGATCGCGTTCCGCGCCACGCCGCAGTGGTTCATCTCGATGGAGCAGGCCGACCTGCGCGCCGAGGCGCTGCAGGCCATCGAAGGCGTGCACTGGTACCCGGCCTGGGGCCAGGCGCGCATCGCCGGCATGGTCGCCGGGCGCCCGGACTGGACGATCTCGCGCCAGCGCACCTGGGGAGTGCCGATCGCGCTGTTCGTGCACCGCGAGACCGGCGAGCCGCATCCGCGCAGCACCGAGCTGATGCGCCAGGTCGCCGACCGCGTCGAGCAGGGCGGGGTGGACGTGTGGTACGCGCTGGACGCCGCCGAACTGCTCGGCGACGAGGCGGGCGACTACGAGAAGATCACCGACATCCTCGACGTCTGGTTCGATTCCGGCGTCACCCACGAGGCGGTGCTGACCGAACGCGGCCTGCCCAAGCCGGCCGACCTGTACCTCGAAGGTTCCGACCAGCACCGCGGCTGGTTCCAGTCCTCGCTGCTGACCGGCGTGGCGCTGGACCACGCCGCGCCGTACCGGCAGTGCCTGACCCACGGCTTCACCGTGGACGAGCACGGCCGCAAGATGTCCAAGTCGCTGGGCAACGGCATCGAGCCGCAGGACATCATGAAGACCCTGGGCGCGGACATCCTGCGCCTGTGGATCGCCTCGGCCGACTACAGCAACGAGATGTCGCTGTCGCAGGAGATCCTCAAGCGCAACGCCGACGCCTACCGGCGCCTGCGCAACACCGCGCGCTTCCTGCTCGGCAACCTGCACGGCTTCAACCCGGCGGTGCACCTGCGGCCGCTGCCGGAACTGGTGGCGCTGGACCGCTGGATCGTGCACCGCGCCTACGAGGTGCAGGAGCAGATCAAGGCCGCCTACGCGCGCTACGACTTCGCCGCCATCGTGCAGGCGCTGCTGAACTTCTGCAGTGTGGACCTGGGGTCGCTGTACCTGGACGTGACCAAGGACCGGCTGTACACGATGGCCGAGGATTCGCTTGGCCGGCGCTCGGCGCAGACCGCGATGTTCCATGTGGCCGAGGCCTTCGTGCGCTGGATCGCGCCGATCCTGAGCTTCACCGCCGACGAACTGTGGGGCTACCTGCCGGGCGCGCACCTGGGCAACGTGCTGTTCGCGACCTGGTACGAAGGCCTGGCGCCGTTGCCGGAGGACGCGGCGCTGAGCGCGGCCGACTTCGAGCAGTTGCTGGCGCTGCGCGAGCAGGTGGCCAAGGTGCTGGAGCCGATGCGCGGCAACGGCGTGATCGGCGCGGCGCTGGAGGCGGAGATCACCGTCGCCGCCGACGCCGCCACCGCAGCGAAGTTGCAGCCGCTGCAGGAAGAGCTGCGCTTCCTGTTCATCAGCGGCGACGTGGTGGTGCGCGAGGCCAGCACCGACGAGATCTTCGTCAGCGCCCAGGCCACCGAGAAGCCCAAGTGCGTGCGCTGCTGGCACTACCGCGCCGACGTCGGCGCCGATCCGGCGCACCCGGAACTGTGCGGCCGCTGCGTCAGCAACATCGAAGGACCGGGCGAGGAGCGCCGCTGGTTCTGAGTGCCGTCCCCGGCCACGCGGCTTGCGCGTCGCCGGGGCCGGCGGCGGCGCCGTGGCTGCGGCGCCGGCCATCCTTCCTTTCCTTCTTCGCCCAAGGCGGACTTCCCGCATGACCGCACGACCCACCCCCTCCGCCCTGATCTGGCTGCTGCTGTCGGCCGCGGTGATCGGCCTGGACCAGTGGAGCAAGGCCTGGGTGCTGTCCAGCCTGCCCGAGTTCACCGCGGTGCCGGTGATCCCCGGCTTCTGGAACTGGTACCGGACCTACAACACCGGCGCGGCATTCAGTTTCCTGAGCCAGGCCGGCGGCTGGCAGCTCTGGTTCTTCACCGCGCTGGCGGTGGGCATCAGCGCCCTGCTGGCCTGGTGGCTGGCGCGCACCCCGCGCGGCGAGTGGCGCAGCGCGCTGCCGTACGCGCTGGTGATCGGCGGGGCGATCGGCAACGTGATCGACCGGCTGATGCACGGCCACGTGGTCGATTTCATCCAATGGTACGTGGGCGAGCACTACTGGCCCTCGTTCAACATCGCCGACTCGGCGATCGTCGCCGGCGCCATCGGCATCGCCCTGTTCGGCGTGTTCGACGGCAAGGCGAAGCGAAAAGCGGGATAATCGGTGCCACTCTCCCTGTCGAAGCGCCTGGCCCCCTGCGGCCGGCGGATCTAGCTAATGGATGTCCTGCTCGCCAACCCCCGCGGCTTCTGCGCCGGCGTCGATCGCGCGATCGAGATCGTCAAGCGCGCCATCGAAACCCTGGGCGCGCCGATCTACGTGCGCCACGAGGTGGTGCACAACCGCTTCGTGGTCGACGACCTCAAGCAGCGCGGCGCGATCTTCGTCGAGGAACTGGACGAGGTGCCCGACGGCAACACGGTGATCTTCAGCGCCCACGGCGTGGCCCAGGCGGTGCGCCAGGAGGCCGAGCGGCGCGGGCTGAAGGTGTTCGACGCGACCTGCCCGCTGGTCACCAAGGTGCATTTCGAGGTGGCCCGGCACTGCCGCGCCGGCCGCGACGTGGTGCTGATCGGCCACGCCGGCCATCCGGAGGTGGAAGGCACGATGGGGCAGTGGGACCGCGAATGCGGCACCGGCCGCATCTACCTGGTCGAGGACATCGAGCAGGTCGCCACGCTGGACGTGCAGCAGCCGGAGAACCTGGCCTACACCACCCAGACCACGCTGTCGGTGGACGACACCCGCGGCATCATCGAGGCGCTGCGCGCGCGCTACCCGGCGATGCAGGGGCCGAAGAACGACGATATCTGCTACGCCACCCAGAACCGCCAGGACGCGGTGCGCGACCTGGCCAAGGAGTGCGACCTGGTGCTGGTGGTCGGCTCGCCGAACAGCTCCAATTCCAACCGGCTCAGCGAGCTGGCGCGGCGCGACGGGGTGGAGTCCTACCTGATCGACGGCGCCGACGAGATCGACCCGGCCTGGGTCGCTGGCAAGCGCCGCGTCGGTCTCACCGCCGGCGCCTCGGCGCCGCAGGTGCTGGTGGACGGCGTGATCGCGCGGCTGCGCGAACTCGGTGCCGACGGCGTGTCGGAGCTGGCGGGCGAGCCGGAGTCGATGGTGTTCGCGCTGCCGAAGGAATTGCGGCTGCGTCTGGTCGACTGACGGTCGCGTTCGGTCGCGTGTTCGTACGCTGGATGGGCGTATCTGTCGTGGCGCGCGTAGGAGCGGCTTTCAGCCGCGACGGGCGATCCCGGTAAAGCCTGTCGCGGCTGATCCCCGAAAAGGGGACAAGAGCCGCTCCTGCGAGATGACGTGATGGGGTGCTGTCGCGTGGCAAGCGCCACGGCTTACTGGCGCTGCATGCCGCGCGGCCGTCCCTGTGCATCGAACTCGATGCCCACGCTGACGCGATCGCCTTCCACGCCATCGGGCATCCAGCGCAGGCGGCCGCGCCGGCCCACCAGCACGTACACGTGATCCACCTTCTTCGGCTCGGCCTGTAGCGCCTCGCCCTGTTCCTGCAAGGCCGTGGCCACCCGGTAGGCGCCCTCGAAATCGATGTCCTGTAGCGCGGCGGTGTCGGTGGCTGGCTTGAGGAACGGCCCGAACATGCGCGGATTCACCGGCGCCTCCTTGTGCCAGGCCTCGTCGTGGAAGCTGTATTCGTCCACGTGGTCTGGCTGTGCGGGGTCCAGCAGTTCGAGTCCGATCCGGTCATCGTAGAAATGCACGGCATGGAACACGCGCAGGTCGTGGCCCTGCAGGGCGGGCAGGTCCGCCAGCGCCTGCCGCGCCGCGCGCAGCCGCTGCGGGTCGAACAGCAGGTTGCCGCGTGGTGCCGGCGTCGGCGCCGGCGCGGTGTCGGCAGCACGGGCAGTCGGGGTCGGCACCGCCAGCGATTGCGGCTTTGAGGGGGACTGCAGGGCAGCCCCTGGGCCGGCCGTCTGCAGGGTGGCGCGGACGGTGTCCCAGGCGCCGCCGGCGAAGGCGAGGCCGCCGAGCAGCAGCACCACGCCGGCGAAGACCAGTGGGGTGGGCGGCGTCTTCATGGCAGCTCCAGGTCGGCGCGGGTGGGGTGTTGCGGGTCGTACAGCACCGACACCGTGTCGCGCGGCAGTTGTCCGACGTCGAGCAGCGACACGAACCGCCGCATCGTCGCCTCGTGCGGGTTGCCTGACGCGTCTTCGAACACCACGCGGAACTCCACCTGCGGCTGCTCGTTGAGGGTGGTGCCGGTCTGGCGCACGTCCAGCACCCGCGCACGCGCGCGCAGGCCGCGGTACTTCAGGGTCTCGTCGGTGGCGTTGCTGCGGATCACGCGCAGGATCACGCGCAGCGCCAGCACATAGCCGTTGAGCACCAGCGCACTCATCAGCAGCGGGTGGTTGAAGGACAGGAAGGTCCAGCCCATGCCGCGGTTCTGCAGGCGCCAGGCCACCACGTAGGCCGCGCCGACCAGGACCACCAGCAGCACGGCGCCGGCCGCACGTCGCCACAGGCTGGCGCGGTCCAGCGCCGGCTCGGCGTCCTCCAGCACCAGGTTCGGGGTGGCGCCCGGCGTGGTGCTCAGCCGCAGCGGCACGGTGCGTCCGCTCTCGAAGCGGCGTTGCGCCGGCTTGCGGTCCACGATCAACACGGTGTCGCGGATGGGCGTGCCGGACAGGTTGTCGAAGGCCAGGGTCAGCGACAGCTGCGGCCATCCCTTGACCTCGACCCCGGTCGGGGCGGCGCGTTCGATCAACGCCTCGCGGCGCACGCCGTGAGCGAGCAGGTGGCGCACACGGTGCAGGGCGCGCCCGGGCATCAGCAGCAGCGTGTCCAGGTAGGCGTAGAGCAGGTGCAGCCACAGGCCCAGCGACAGTGCCAGCAGGGTCAGCGCCCATGCGGGCGTGCTGGGCTGGGCCAGCACGCGTGGCCAGTCGCTGGCGAAGTAGAGGATGCAGGGGAAGGGGATGGCGAAAAACAGCAGGAACGCGAGCCAGAACCAGGCGAACAACTTCACGATGAGCACGGGGATGGGGACGACGGGGGGCGGGAGGGTAACCCATCGATTGCGGCGCTTGCGCGAAGGCCCGGGCAGCGATTGACCCCGGCCCGGGCCGACGCCTAGAATTGCCAGTTCCGCCGGAATAGCTCAGTCGGTAGAGCGGCGCATTCGTAATGCGTAGGTCGCAGGTTCGACTCCTGTTTCCGGCACCAGTCGTACCCAGAAGGCAGCCGCGAGGCTGCCTTCCTGGTGTCTGCGCTCCCGTTTTTCTGCGACGCAGGTCCGTGCGCGCAGCGGCCTGCGACGCCGTGTCGCAGGCGGGTGCGGCAATGTGTCGCACATAAAAACGCGGCCTGGCGCCCGCCCGGGCTTGTCAATGACTTCCGGAGTTGCCGCACGGCAGCATAAAATGCGTCGTTGATCGCGCATGCCGGCCCGGATGCCGCGGCGGACGCGGGACAGCCCTTGTGCGGCGCCTCGCCTCCCGCTCCCGCGCGGTTCGCATCCCCTACGCAATTGGATCGTTCGATGATTCCGTTGAAACAACTCCGGCGCTCGCTGCGCTCCGGTCTGTTGCTGCTGGCCGCGCTGCTGCTGGCCGGCTGCAACTCGGCCATCCTCAACCCCAAGGGTCAGATCGGCCACGACGAGAAGACGCTGCTGATCACCTCGGTGGTGCTGATGCTGCTGGTGGTGATCCCGGTCATCGTGATGACCCTGGCCTTCGCCTGGCGCTACCGCGCGTCCAACACCAAGGCCCGCTACGAGCCGAACTGGTCGCACTCCACCGCGATCGAGGTGGTGGTGTGGTCGATCCCGTGCATGATCATCCTGGTCCTGGCGGTGCTGACCTGGCGCTCCTCGCATGCGCTGGATCCGTACAAGCCGCTGGATTCCAAGGTCAAGCCGATCACCATCGAGGCGGTGGCGCTGGACTGGAAGTGGATGTTCATCTACCCGGAGCAGGGCATCGCCACGGTCAACGAGATCGCGTTCCCGGTCGACACGCCGCTGAACTTCAAGATCACCTCCGACACGGTGATGAACTCGTTCTTCATCCCGCACCTGGGCACGCAGATCTACGCGATGGCCGGCATGGAGACCAAGCTGCACCTGATCGCCAACGAGCCGGGCGAGATGTTCGGCCTGTCGGCCAACTACAGCGGCCACGGCTTCTCGAAGATGGGCTTCGCCGCGCATGCCACCGACCGCGCCGGTTTCGACGCGTGGGTGGCCAAGGTCAAGGCCTCGCAGAAGACCCTGAACCAGGCCGAGTTCCAGGTGCTGGCGGCCAACCGCAACGACAAGGCCGCCTACCCGGTGACGTACTACGCCTCGGTGCAGGACGGCCTGTTCAAGTCGTTGATCGACAAATACATGATGGGCAAGGGCCACAAGATGGAAGGCCACGACGCTCATCCGGCATCGGCTGCTGAGCCGGTCGCCATGTGCACTTCTGGAGACAAGTGATGCTAGGCAAACTCACGCTCGAGGCGGTTCCGTACCACGAGCCGATCATCATGGCGGCCCTCGGTGGCGCCGGCCTGCTCGGCCTGCTGGTGGTGGCCGCGGTCACCAAGTACAAGCTGTGGGGCTACCTCTGGAAGGAGTGGTTCACCTCGGTCGACCACAAGCGCATCGGCGTCATGTACATCGTGGTGGCGCTGATCATGCTGCTGCGCGGCTTCGCCGACGCGGCGATGATGCGCACCCAGCAGGCGATCGCGCACGGCGGCAACGAAGGCATCTTCCCGCCGCATCACTACGATCAGATCTTCACCGCGCACGGCGTGATCATGATCTTCTTCATGGCCATGCCGTTCATGACCGGCCTGTTGAACCTGATCGTGCCGCTGCAGATCGGCGCGCGCGACGTGGCGTTCCCGTTCCTGAACTCGCTGAGCTTCTGGCTGTTCGTGGCCGGCGCGGCGCTGGTCAACATCTCCCTGGGCGTGGGCGAGTTCGCGCAGACCGGCTGGCTGGCCTACCCGCCGCTGTCCGGGCTGGAATACAGTCCAGGCGTCGGTGTCGACTACTACATCTGGGCGTTGCAGATCTCGGGCCTGGGCACATTGCTCACCGGCATCAACTTCTTCGTGACGATCATGCGCATGCGCGCGCCGGGCATGACCCTGATGCGCATGCCGATCTTCACCTGGACCGCGCTGATCACCAACATCCTGATCATCGCCGCGTTCCCGATCCTGACCGTGGCGCTGGCGCTGCTGGGTGCGGACCGCTACCTGGGCACGCACTTCTTCACCAACGACGGTGGCGGCAACGCCATGATGTACGTCAACCTGATCTGGATCTGGGGCCACCCGGAGGTCTACATCCTGATCCTGCCGGCGTTCGGCATCTTCTCCGAGCTGATCGCCACCTTCAGCCGCAAGCGCCTGTTCGGCTACACCTCGATGGTGTATGCGACCTCATGCATCGGCGTGCTGTCGTTCATCGTGTGGCTGCACCACTTCTTCACCATGGGCTCGGGCGCCAACGTCAATGCCTTCTTCGGCATCACGACGATGATCATCTCGATCCCGACCGGCGTGAAGATCTTCAACTGGCTGTTCACCATGTTCCGCGGCCGCGTGCACATGACCGCACCGGTGCTGTGGACCATCGGCTTCATCATCACCTTCGTCATCGGCGGCATGACCGGCGTGATGCTGGCGATCCCGGCGGTGGACTTCGTGCTGCACAACAGCCTGTTCCTGATCGCGCACTTCCATAACGTGATCATCGGCGGCGTGGTGTTCGGCTACCTGGCCGGCCTGACCTACTGGTTCCCGAAGGCGTTCGGCTTCAAGCTCAACGAGAAGCTGGGCAAGGCCTCGTTCTGGTGCTGGATCATCGGCTTCTTCATCGCCTTCATGCCGCTGTACGTGCTCGGCTTCATGGGCATGACCCGGCGCATGAACAGCTACAACCACCCGGAGTGGGCGCCGTGGCTGATGGTGGCCGCGGTGGGTGCGGCGATCATCGGTACCGGCATCTTCCTGAACCTGGTGCAGATCGGCTACAGCATCTGGAAGCGCAAGGAGAACATGGACCTGACCGGCGACCCGTGGGATGGCCGCACCCTGGAGTGGGCGACCTCCTCGCCGCCGCCGTTCTACAACTTCGCCGTGCTGCCGCACATCGACGATCGCGACCAGTTCTGGGAAGACAAGCTCAAGGGCAAGGGCTGGCCGCGTCCGGCCAAGTACGAACCGATCCACATGCCGCGCAACACGGCGGCGGGCTTCTGGATCGGCGCCTTCAGCATCGTCCTGGGCTTCGGTCTGACCTGGCACATCTGGTGGATGGCGGTGATCGGCCTGGTCGGCATGATCGGCAGCTTCATCGCGCGCACCTTCGATGACGACATCGATTACTGGGTCCCGGCGGAGGAAGTGGAGCGCATCGAGAACGCGCGCTTCGCCCTGCTGGAACAGCAACACGCGGCCAACGCCGCAAAGGCGGTCTGAACCATGGCTTCCACGACGCTCGATTCCCACGCCGCCCACGCGGGCGGCCACGACCACGACCACGAACACCACGACGCGGGCGGCAACACCGTCTTCGGGTTCTGGGTCTACCTGATGAGCGACTGCCTCATCTTCGCCGGCCTGTTCGCCACCTATGCGGTGCTGGCCGGCGCGACGGTGGACGGCCCGACCGCCAAGGAACTGTTCGACCTGAAGTTCGTGCTGGTGGAAACCTTCCTGCTGCTGTTCAGCAGCCTGGGCTTCGGCCTGGCGATGATCTCGGCGAACAAGCGCAGCATGGGCGGCCTGTACGGCTGGCTGGCGGTCACCGCGGCGCTGGGCCTGGGCTTCCTGGGCATGGAGCTCTACGAGTTCCACCACCTGATCGAAGAGGGCGCCGGCCCCGGCCGCAGTGCGTTCCTGTCGGCCTTCTTCACCCTGGTCGGCACCCATGGTCTGCACGTGGCCTCGGGCCTGCTGTGGATGACCGTGCTGGTGATCCAGATCGCGAAGAACGGCCTGACCCCGCGCAACATGACCCGCCTGGCGTGCCTGAGCCTGTTCTGGCACTTCCTGGACGTGATCTGGATCGGCGTGTTCACCATCGTCTACCTGCTGGGAGCGCTGTAATGGCCAACCATCATTCCTCCGACACGCACGCCGAGCACGGCCATGGCGGCGGCCTGAAGTCCTACCTGGTCGGCTTCGTGCTGGCGGTGATCCTGACCGTGATCCCGTTCGGCATGGTGATGAGCGGGGCGTTCCCGCGCGGCGTCACCGTCATCGTCATCGCGGTGCTGGCCGCGGTGCAGATGCTGGTGCACCTGATCTACTTCCTGCACATGGACCGGTCGGCCGAACAGCGCTCCAACGTGCACGTGGGCCTGTTCTCGCTGCTGATCATCGGCATCGTGGTGGTCGGCTCGCTGTGGGTGATGCACAACCTCAACGTCAACATGATGCACTGAGCGGGCACTCCTGCCGCGCAACGCAACGGGCCGCCAGGCGACTGGCGGCCCGTTGCGTTTGGGGCGTGCAATCGCGCTGGCGATGTCCGCAGGAATGCGCCGGGATCACGCCAGGCAGGGCGGCTCGGCGAGTTCGCACAACGGTAGCCAGGTCAATACGCCGTCGCCGTTGCGGATCAGCAGCCCCAGTTGCCCGTGCTGCTGCAACGGCTGGGCGTAGACCGGCGCGGCCCTGGGCGCGGCGTGCGCGGAGGCCGACACCGACCAGGCGCTGGCCAGCAGGGTCTGCGGCCGCGCCGCACGCAACGTGGCGACCAGTCCGGCCGGATCGCCGTGCCGCAGGGCGTGGCGGCACAGCGCCAGCAGGCAGGCGTCGTCGTCGTGCGGGTGCGCGCGCGTCGGTGCAGTGGCGTCCTCGATCGCTGTACGCGCGCGCTGCAGCAGGCGCCGCAGGTACTGGCGCGAGGCGCTTTCGCTGCGTGCCGACAACGCCGCCAGGTCGGCATGGCTGAAGTCGAAGGCCTCGGCAAGCAGCAGCATCGCCACGTCGCCGGCCGGCAGCGTGCGCACCAGCGCTACCAGCGCGTGCGTCACTGCCGCGCTGTGGAGGGCGTGGCGTTCCGGCCCGTCCGGATCGTCGGTGACGGACAGTGCGTGTTCCTGTGCGATGCGCTCCAGCAGGACCCGGTAGCGGCCGCGGCGGCGCAAGCGGTCGATGCACAGATGGCGCAGCACGGTGGTCAGCCAGGCGTCGCGGCCGCTGGCCGGCAGCGGTCCCTGTGCGGCGCGCAAATAGGCCTCCTGCACGAGATCCTCGGCGTCCTGGCCCTGGCCAAGCCAGCGATGCGCCAGGGCCAGCAACTGGCGGCGCAGCGCCTCGCCGTCGGCCGGCGTGGGCGTGTCGGTCGGAGATGTCACGTCGTGGCCCCGTCGTTCGTTGGGAGTGACACCCACCATACATGGAGACAGGCCGATGCTGCGTTCCGACGAAATGTCCCCCGCCGCGCCCTACGCGCAGTCGCCGTCCGCCGCCTTCCTCGAGGAAAAGGCGTTCCGCGCGCGGACCCTGCTGCTGTTCGGCACCATCACCGACGCCAGCGCCTACCAGACGGTACGCCATCTGCTGGCGCTGGATGCCGAGTCCGATGCGCCGATCGCGATGATCGTGTCCTCGCCGGGCGGGCATCTCGAATCCGGCGACGCCATCCACGATGCGCTGCGCTTCATTTCCGCACCGGTCGACATGATCGGCTCGGGTTGGGTCGGCAGCGCGGCCACGCACGTGTTCCTGGGCGTGCCGCGCGAGCGCCGGGTGTGCCTGCCGCAGACCCGGTTCCTGATCCATCAGCCCAGCGGCGGCGCCGGCGGCCCGGCCAGCGATATCGCCATCCAGGCCAGCGAGATCCTCAAGGCGCGCGCCCGCATCGCCAAGGTCATTGCCCGCGAGACCGGCCAGCCGCTGGAGCGCGTGGAGACCGACATCGAGCGCGACTGCTGGATGTCGGCACAGGAGGCGATGGACTACGGCCTGGTGTCGCGCATCGTCGAGCGGCGCAGCCAACTGGCCGGGCGCTGAGGGCTCCGGCCAATGCGGCAGGCGCCGTGCGCGGCGATCGCCGCGGGCATGACCTATGGCATGGCACGCGGCGGCGGCGCAGGCATAGCATGGGGGTTTGCCTGTCCGCTGTCGTTCGCCCCCCCCTGGAGATCCCATGAACAAGTCCACCGCCTGGATGGCGCCGTTGCTGCTGGCCGCTACTGTCGCGTTCCAGGCCTCGGCGCAGACCGCCCCGCCGCGCGACGTGCCCTTCGCCGGTACGTTGAAGATCGATGTCGATGCCACCGATCTGGCGCACCGTATCTTCCGCGTGCGCAGCACCATCCCGGCCACGCCGGGGCCGATGACCCTGCTGTATCCGCAGTGGATCCCCGGCAACCATTCGCCGACCGGCCCGATCGACAAGCTCGCCGGGCTGGTGATCAAGGCCAACGGCAAGGTGTTGCCGTGGACGCGCGACCAGTTCGACGTCTATGCGTTCAAGATCGACGTGCCCGCCGGCGTCAGCGAGATCGTCGCCGAGTACCAGTTCCTGTCCTCGCAGGGCGACGGCCAGGGCCGGGTGATGATGACCCCGGAGATGCTCAACCTGCAGTGGAACACCACCGCGCTGTATCCGGCCGGGGTGTACGCGCGCAACATCAAGGCGCAGGCCAGCGTGACCCTGCCGGCCGGCTGGAGCTACGCCACCGCGCTGGAGACCGCCACGCGCAGCGGCGATACGGTGACGTTCAAGCCGATCGATTTCGACGACCTGGTCGATTCGCCGATGTTCGCCGGCAAGTACTACAAGCGCATCGTGCTGGACGACAAGGGCAAGGCGCCGGTGGCGCTGAACGTGTTCGCCGACAAGCCCAAGTCGCTGGAGGCCAAGCCCGACCAGATCAAGGCGCACGTGGCCCTGGTGCAGCAGATGGACAAGCTGTACGGCGCGCGCCACTTCGACCACTACGAGTTCCTGCTGGCGTTGACCGACAAGCTCGGCGGCATCGGCCTGGAGCATCATCGCTCCAGCGAGAACAGTGGCCCGCTCGACTACTTCACCGAGTGGGACAAGAGCTGGGAGATGCGCGACCTGCTCGCGCACGAGTTCAACCACTCCTGGAACGGCAAGTACCGGCGCGGCGCCGACCTGGCCACGCCCAACTTCAACGTGCCGATGGGCGACAGCCTGCTGTGGCTGTACGAGGGCCAGACCCAGTTCTGGGGCGAGGTGATCGCCGCGCGCGCAGGGCTCTGGACCCAGGACCAGGCCCGCGACATGCTGGCCAACGTCGCCGCGGTCTACCAGCGCGGCCGTCCCGGCCTGGCCTGGCGCGCGCTGCAGGACACCACCAACGACCCGACCATGTCGATGCGCCGGCCGCGCGCCTATCGCAGCTACCAGATGAGCGAGGACTACTACTCCGGCGGGCAGATGGTCTGGCTGGAGGTCAACGCCAAGCTGCGCGAGCTCAGCGGCGGCAAGCGCTCGCTGGACGATTTCGCCAAGGCGTTCTTCGGCATGCACGACGGCGCCTGGGACGTGAACACCTACACCTTCGACGACATCGTCGCCACGCTCGATGGGATCGCCAAGTACGACTGGGCGAGCCTGCTGCGCAGCCGTCTCGATGCGCACGGGTCGCTGGTCGGCGGGATCGAGGCCAGCGGCTGGAGGCTGGTCTATACCGATCAGCCGAACGCGGCCAGCAAGACCTCCGAGGCGCGCAACAAGAGCTTGGACCTGAGCTACTCGCTGGGCCTGAGCCTGGACGAGCAGGGCCGGGTGCAATCCGTGCTGTGGGACAGCCCGACGTTCAATGCCGGCATCATCGCCGGCAACCGCGTGGTCGCAGTCGGCGGCCGCGAGTACAGCGCCGAGGCGCTCAAGGATGCGGTCACCGCGGCCAAGGGCGGCAGCACGCCGATCGAACTGCTGGTCAAGCGCGGCGACCGCTACGACACCGTGCGCATCGCCTACTACGGTGGCCTGCAGTATCCGCACCTGGAGCGCATCGCCGGCACGCCGGATCGCCTGAGTGAGTTGTACAAGGCGCGTTGAGGGCGGCGAGCGCGATCGCCGCCCGGCGCTTCGGTGTGCCGGTGCGCGGTGCGGCGACGGCGTCGTCGTACTGGCGCGTGTCGCTTGCGGCGGTTGCGCGCGCGATGCTCATTGTTTGGTCGCCACCGATGGCGCAGTCCATGTGAAGCCATTCCTGCAGCGAGCGCAGCACCGTGCGGGAGCGGCCGAGGTGGCCGATCTTCTTTGGGGGGACGAGGTCAGGCGGTGAAAATCAATGTGGTCGGCACCAGCGCAAGCGGGAAAAGCACACTCGCCAGGCTGATCGCCAAGGAACTTGCGATTCCCTATGTCGAAATGGACAGACTCTACTGGCGCCCGGACTGGCAGGGGACCCCGGACGATGTGTTCCTGAAAGAGCTGGAGCGTGCGTTAGCCGCCTCTGCCGACTGGGTGCTGGATGGCAACTACAACCGGACGCGCCCCGTGAAATGGCGCGACGTGGACCTGGTGGTGTGGGTGGATTATGGATTTTTGCGCACGCTGTTCCAGGCTGTCGCCAGAGCGTTCAAACGGGCCTGGCACAAACATGAGCTGTGGCCCGGTACGGGAAATCGCGAGAGTTTTCGCCGCGCCTTCTTTAGCTGGGAGTCCATCATCATCTGGATGCTCAAGACCTGGCGCAGCAACCGCGCGCGCTACCAGGCCGATCTGCACAACCCGCAGTACGCGCATATTCGCTTCGTGCGCATCAGGCGACGGGAGCAGGCGCAACACCTGCTTGCTGCCTTGAAGGCGCGCTGACGGCCTCCCTGCCGCGACAAGCGAAGAGGACATCGTCCCGGGCAGAATCGGTCTGACCCGACGTCGGCGCCACAGGCTGCCTCCTGCTGCCGCCTGCTGCCGCCTGGCGGCCGTGCGCGGGCGATTTGGGTCATCAGTCGCGGGGAAACGCAGCAGCGCCCGCCGTACATCGGCGTCGCTGCCGAGTGCGCGACGTCTTCCCGGCGCCGCGTCGCGGACCTTGAGACCGCCAGCCACTATGCTGATGCATTGTCTGAGCGGACCAGAAGCAGATGGCGAAAGCGAAAACGGCCTATGTCTGCGGCGAGTGCGGCGCCGAATACAACAAGTGGCAGGGCCAGTGCACCGAATGCGGCGCCTGGAACACGCTGAGCGAGATCGTGCTGGAGAGCGCGGCCACGGCCAAGGCGCCGGCCGCGGCGCGGCGCAGCGGCTGGGCCGGCAAGGCCGAGACGCCGAAGATCACCGCGCTCAAGGACGTGGAGCATCGCGACCAGGCGCGCGTGTCCACCGGCATCGGCGAGTTCGACCGGGTGCTCGGCGGCGGCCTGGTCGAGGGCGCGGTGGTGCTGATCGGCGGCGACCCCGGCATCGGCAAATCGACCCTGCTGCTGCAGGCGCTGGCGAAGATGGCCGGCACGCTGCCGGTGCTGTATGTGACCGGCGAGGAATCGCTGGGCCAGGTCGCCGGCCGCGCGGTGCGCCTGGACCTGCCGCTGGACGGCCTCAACGCGCTGGCCGAGACCGGCATCGAGCACATCCTGCAGCACGCCAGCGCGGCGCGGCCCAAGCTGATCGTCGCCGACTCGGTGCAGACCCTGTGGACCGAGGCGCTGACCGCCGCGCCGGGTTCGGTCAGCCAGGTGCGCGAGAGCGCGGCGCGCCTGGTGCGCTACGCCAAGGAGACCGGCACGGCGGTGTTCCTGGTCGGCCACGTCACCAAGGAGGGCGGCATCGCCGGCCCGCGCGTGCTCGAGCACATGGTCGATGCGGTGCTGTACTTCGAGGGCGAGAGCGGCAGCCGCTTCCGCCTGCTGCGCGCGTTCAAGAACCGCTTCGGCGCGGTCAACGAACTGGGCGTGTTCGCGATGGGCGAGAAGGGGCTGAAGGAAGTCTCCAATCCGTCGGCGATCTTCCTGTCCGGCGGCAGTGCGCACCAGCCAGGCAGTTGCGTGATGGTCACCCGCGAAGGCACCCGGCCACTCATGGTGGAAGTGCAGGCGCTGGTGGATGCCTCGCCGCTGTCCAATCCGCGGCGCGTGGCGGTGGGCCTGGAACAGAACCGGCTGGCGATGCTGCTGGCGGTGCTGCACCGCCATGGCGGCATCGTGGTCGGCGACCAGGACGTGTTCGTCAACGTGGTCGGCGGCATCCGCGTGCAGGAGACCGCGGCCGACCTGCCGGTGCTGCTGGCGGTGCTGTCGTCGCTGCGCGATCGGCCGTTGGCGGAAAAGACCATCGCCTTCGGCGAGGTCGGCCTGTCCGGCGAGATCCGCCCGGTGCCCAATGGCGAGGACCGGCTGCGCGAGGCCGCCACGCACGGCTTCAAGCGCGCCATCGTGCCCAAGGCCAATGCGCCCAAGACCGGTACGGTCAAGGGCATGGAGGTGATCGCGGTGGAGCGCCTGGCGCAGGCGCTGGAAGCGGCGAGCGAATAGGCTGCGGCGTCGGCGGGCAGCGGCGCGTCGTCCCCGTGTACTGCGTCGCTTCGAATCGCGATGCGGTGGTGCGCGCGCGAGTGCGGCCCACATAGACGCGTGGCCGCATCGCGCGGCCTGGTGTGGAGATTTCCGATCCGCACCGTCAGCCACGTGCATCCGCTCGCTGCATGTCGATGCGCGCGACCGGCCGCAGGTCGCAGCCGGCGCCTCTTCTTCGGTAAGGCGAACGGCGCGCGTCGCCACGCGCGCCGTTGCCGTTGCGGTGCCGCAGGCGCGATGGCGCCCGCGGGTCCGTCAATCCTTGCGGTACACCACGCCGAGCTTGTCGATCTCGTCGCCGTCGCGGCCGGTGAAGCCGGCGATGTGCCAGCCGCTGGGCGCGGTGAGCGTGTAGGTCTCGGCGGTCGGCGTGCCGGCGCTGAGGCTGCGGCCCTGGTTGGTGCGCAGGCTCAGCGAGAACAGCCGGGTGTGGCCGTTGTACTGGCCCACGCTCAGCGTGGCCGAGGTCAGCCGCTCGTTGCTGCCCAGGCGCAGCGTGACCGGGTCGCCGCCGCTGCCGCCGTGGGCCAGGGTGCTGCCGTTGTCCAGGCTCAGCGCGATGCCGTCCAGGCGCGAGGCGCCGCGCAGTGTCACGCTGGCGATGGTGCGCTGCTCGGCGCCCTTGGCGATGTCGTTGAACGGGGTGCCGTGCGGGCCGCCGAACTGGTCGCTGGTGCGCACGGTGGTCCCGACTGCCCAGCCGAACTGCGCGGCCAGCGGGTAGTGGTCGGACAGCGGCTTGCCGTCGCTGTCGTAGAAGTTGCCGTCGTCGAGCTTGTAGCGGTTGGCGACCAGGGTCAGCTGCGGCGCGTCGCGGTACAGGATCTTGTCCACCACTTCGCAGTCGTTGGTCGGCGGGGTGCCGCACAGCAGCGGCGCGGCGCCGGCGGCCGGGGCGCTGCCCTTGACCAGTTCCACCCAGGCATCGGTCAGGCCGTTGCCGGCGATCAGCGTGCGGATGTTGTCGTCGGCGCGGGTGTAGCGGGTGTTGGAGTCCATCATCACCAACACCGCGTTGCCGGCCGACCAGGTCTGGATGAACTGCGAGAGCTGGCTGATGTTGGCGCGCCGCGCGGCCAGGTCGGCGCTTTCGGTGCCGGCGTTGGGGTGCGCGTTGTACACGTCCAGCAGCACGCCGTCGTCCAGGCGCACGCGCATGTAGCTGAAGCCCTTGGGGGTGAGGCAGTCGGTGCCGTTGCACTTGTCCCACTTGATGCGGGTGAAGTCGTCGAAACGGTAGTTGCTCAGCGTGTTGAGGCCGTCGCCGATCGCCGCGCCGCCGCTGGTGGGCGTGCGGTAGGGGTGCTGGTCGCCCGCGTACAAGGTGGCGTGATAGTTGAAGTCTTCCTGCACGTTGATCAGGCCGTAGGGCGCCAGCTTCGGTGCGATCTGGGCGGTGTTGGCGGCCGGGTTGCTGCTGGAAATGCCCTGCGGCAGGCCGGCGACGTTGTAGGTGAGCACGTCGAGCACGCCGACGTCCGATTGCGCGTGGACCACGCCGGCGCAGGCCAGGCTCAATCCGATGCCGTAGCTCACGAGGGTGCGTAGATGCTGGATCATGAATCGCCTCTTGCGGGTTGGGAGGAACAGCGGGTGGCGCGAGCGCCAGGGGCGGTGCCGGAAGGCACCGATGCCGCCGCGCGACCGGCCGGGGCCGGCGCACGTGGCGTCATGGGGTCAGGAACTGCGGATCGAGCGCGGCCTCGACCGCGGCGGCGAAGGCGGGTAGCGGGCAGTCGTAGGCGGCGTCGGCGCGGCTGCACTGCGGGATGAACACGGGCGACTCCAGTGGCGGCGCCTGCAGCGTCAGCGCGCGGCGTTCGCGCAGTTGCGCCAGGCTCTGCGCGGTGTAGCGCAGGCGGATCACCCGTTCGCCGTCGGCGCGGCGCCAGCGCTCGAACACCAGCGCGCCGCCGGGCACGGTCTGGTCGGGCTGGTAGCCGGGCAGTTGCCAGTGCAGGTCGAGCATGCCGGCCAGCAGGGTCAAGGTGCCGTCGTGGCCGGACAGCACCAACAGCCGCGCCGCGCCGCCGATCGGTTCGGCCCGCGTGGCCTGGCCGCTGCCGTCCAGCAGCGTCGCCAGCAGCCGCGCGGCCAGCGGCGAGGCGGCCATGCGCGCCACCGCCGGCGCGCGCAGGCGCAGCGCGAACTCGGCCTGGTGCGGGGCGAAGGCGCGCAGCAGGCTGGCCTCGTCGACGCCGCGCCAGCCCAGCGCGGCGAAGTCCTGGCCGTCGGCCCAGGCCATCAGCAGGCTTTCGCTGAGGCCGGAAGCAGTCGAGGCCGGGCCTTCGATGCCGGGGATCGCGTCGTCGGCATCGCCCAGCCGCGCCGGTACCGCATCCAGGCGCAGCTTGCCGCTGCCGGCGTCGGCCGGGCAGGGCCGTTGCGCGCACTGCAGCAGCAGTTGTTGCAGGCTGTCGATGGCATCGGCCTGGGCCGCGTTCCAGGCCTGCGCGTCGCCGCCGATGCGGCCGGCGATGGCCGCACGCATCTGCGCCACCACAGCGGGAGTGCGCAGGGCGGGCGCGCCGTCGAACAGCGGATCGGAGGCATCGTCGGCGACGCTGTGCACCGGATTGGCGCAGCCCGGGGTCAGCGTGCTGGCCAGCGCCTGCGCCGAGGCGAGGGTGCGTTGGGTGCGGTTGGCCCAGTAGTATGCGGCCGCGCAGCCGTCGCCGGCGAACAGCCCCAGCGGCGCATAGCGGGCGCGGTAGTAGGCGCCGAACAAGCGTTCCAGCGCCGCGCCGTTCGCGGTGAGATACCCGGCGGGCACCGCGAAGCGCGGCCAGGGGCGTGCCGAATAGCGCTCCAGTTGCTCCGCGCTGGACATCGCCGCACGCACGCCGTGGCGCTTGAGGATGACGACTTTTTCCAGCGTGTCCGTCGCGGCCGCTTGCGCACGTGCGGCGGTGCAGGCCAGTGGCGCGAAGGCGAACAGGACGAGGGTGGCGAGGCGCGGCAGCGATGGCATCGGCAAGCTCCAGGCAGAGGCGGTACGCCGCGCGCGGCGGCGGGCGGCGCACGGTGCGATGGCCGGCGCCCGCGGCGATGCAGGCCGCGGGGCGGGCGGGCTGCCGCGCGTGGGCGGCAGCGCGGCGGATCAGAAACGTGCGCGCAAGCCCACCGACCAGGTGCGGCCGTAGTCGGTGTAGCCGCCAAACAGGCGGTCGCCGACGTACTGGCGCTGCACGGCGCCGGTGAGATTGATCGCGTTGACGAACACCGACAGGGTGTCGTTGACCTTCCAGGCCACGTTCGCGTCGAGGCTGCCGAACTTGTCGCTGTTGAGCGTGGCGACGTTGGCGGTGCCTACCGCGTTGACGATGTCGTCGCTCCAGCCATAGCTCACCCGCGCCATCAGCGGTCCCTTCTCGTAGAACAGCACCGCGTTGTAGGTGTTCTTGGCCACGCCTTCAAGGCTGTCGGTGAAGGTGCGGCTGCCGTCGCGATAGGTGGCCTCGCTGTCGGTCCAGGTGTAGTTGAGCTGCATGCCCAGTCCGTCCAGCGGCGCCGGCAGGCCGGCGAAGACCTGCTGGTAGGCCACTTCCACGCCCTTGACGCTGGCCTGGCTGCCGTTGGTCTTGGACGAGAGCAGGTAGGTCTGGCCCTGGTACTGCAGGTTCGACATCTGGGTCTGGATGAAGCGCGAGATGTCCTTGTAGAACACGCCGCCGGTCAGCGCCGAGGTGCCGTCGATGTACCACTCGAAGGTCAGGTCGTACTGCCAGGCCTCGAACGGACGCAGCGACGGATTGCCGCCGCTGGCGGTGAGGATCTCGCCGCTGGAATTGAAGGTGAGCTTGGACGACAGGTCGGTGAGGTCGGGACGGGTGATGACCTTGGCCGCGGAACTGCGCAGCACCATGTCCTCGCGCACGTCCCAGGCGGCGTTGAACGAGGGCAGCGCATTGCTGTAGCTGCGTTCGAAGTGCACCGGCTGCGCGCTGCCGTTGACGTCGGCGTGGCCGTCGGTGGTCTGCTCGGTGCGCACCAGGCGCACGCCGAGGTTGCCGCGCAGCGCGCGGCCGGCCAGGTCGCCGCCGAAGTCGGCCATCGCATAGGCCGAGCCGATCTTCTCCTTCACCTCGTAGGAGTTCTGCAGGTCGGCGCTGTTCGGCGTGTTGACCAGGTCCGCGGCGGTCGGCCAGGTGCCGAAGAAGCGCGATTCGATCGGCGCCAGCCACTGCCGCGGCAGGTTGCCGTTGGCGTCGGTCAGCATGTCGTCCACCGGCAGCGCGGTGAAGTTGCCGGCCGGGAAGCGCACCCCGGCGATGCTGGTCAGCAGCAGGTCGGCGCGATCGTAGGTGCGCGAGCGCTGCCGGTACTTGGCGCCGAACTTGAGCTCGCGAAAGAAGCCGTCGCCGAGCGCGCGTTTGGCGTCGAGCTGCAGCGCGTCCTCCTTGTCGCGCGCATCGATCTCGCGCCACTCCAGGCGGCGCCCGGCCACGCTGGCCGGGTTGGTCGGGTCGAAGCCGTTGGTGAAGCGCCAGTCGGGCACGTCGTCGCCATCGGCCTGCGGCATGTCCACGCGCATCGACAGGGTGGTGCCGCTGCGCAGGCGCGTGCGCCGGATCGGATCGGAGTCGTAGCTGTGCGCCTGCGAGTGGAACGCCACCGCGCCCAGCGTCCACGCATCGCCGCTCCAGGTGCTGGACAGGCGCGCGCTGCGGTTGTCGTCGGTGATGCCGGAGGTCTCGCGCGAGATCTGCACCTGGCCGTTGCGGTAGTCGAAGCCGGCGACGCCGCCATGCGCCACGCGCAGGTTGCTGAGCTTGGCCAGGCTGTCGAAGCCCACGCCCAGGCTGTATTCGTCGTAGTGCACGGTCTGCTTGGCGTAGAGCAGGTCCAGGTTGGTTTCCCAGGCCGCGCTCGGTTTCCACTGCAGCGAGGCGGCGATGCCGGTGCGTTCGCGCTGCTCCAGTTCCAACGTCGGGCGCAGGCCGGTGGGGACGTAGTTGGCGCCAGGCACGCCCGGCACGCCGTTGCGGTAGTAGTCCCAGCTCACTTCGTTGACCCGGTCCTGGCGCAGGCTGCGCTGCGCGTAGGCGCCGGACAGCAGCAGGCCGAAGGTGCCGTCGGCGTTGACCCAGTTGAACAGGCCGGACACGCGCGGGTCGTTGGCGTGGGTGCGCTGCGCCTGGCTCGACTCCAGCGACACGTTGGTAAGCGTTTTCCCCAGTTCCAGCGGGCGGAACGTGCGCACGTTGACGATGCCGCCGATCGCGCCTTCGTCCAGGTCGGCGGTGGGGCTCTTGATCACTTCCAGGCCGGCGACCAGTTCCGCCGGCAGGGTGTCGTAGCGGAACTGGCGGCCGGTCTGGCCGGAGGTGCGCACGTTCTCGTTGACCGCCATGGTCTGGCCGTTGAGCGTGGTCACCTGGAAGTTGGGCCCCAGGCCGCGCACGCGCACGTACACGCCTTCGCCGCGGTCGCGCACGATCGACACGCCGGGCACGCGCTGCAGCGCTTCGGCCACGTTCTGCGCCGGCAGCTTGCCGATGTCCTCGGCGGCGATCACGTCGACCACGCTGTCGGCGTAGCGCTTCTCGCGCAGCGCGGCGCTGAGGCTGCCGGCGTAGCTGCCGAGCACCTGGATGCCGTCCAGTTGCTTGACCGGCGCGTCCGCGGGCGTGGCCTGCGGCGGTGCCGCCGTCATCGCCGCCGGCGCGGTGGCGGCGGTCTCGGCCGGCGCGCTCGCGGCCTCGATCGTCACCGTGGTCGGGGTCAGGAAACGGTAGCGCAGGCCGGTGCCGTCGAGCAGTTGCTGCAGCGCCTGTTCCGGCGCCGCACCAGCGCGGCTGCCATGGGTCTGCGGGTTGCCGGTGCTGCCGGCGGCATAGACGAACTGCAGGCCGGTCTGCCGCGACAGCGCATTGAGCGCGCGCGCCAGCGGCTGCGCGGGAATCGCCTCGACCGCGATGGGCGCGGTCTGCGCGCCGGCGACGCCGGCGTGCAGGGCGAGGGCGATGGAAAGGAACAGGGTGCGGCGCATCGTCGGGTCCTGTGAGAGCGGGGGTGGTGTGGTGCGCGCGGCATCGCCCATGGGCGTTTGCCTGCGCTGTCCCCGGACTACGAGGCGCGACGACGAAGATCGGGCACCGTTTTTCGATGAATTTTCTGTGACACGTGCGTGGGGGTGCTGGCTTCGCGTGCGCGCACGGATGCGTGCGTGCACGATGCATGTGACGCGCTGATGGCGTGCCGGCCGTCTGGTTTGAAGGATGCGTGCGTCGCGCAGTGCGCGCGACGCAGTTGCCGCGCTACTGCAGGCGCGCCTGTGTCGGCGTGCGGCTGCGCACGTGGATGCCGTCGGCGCTGGTGCGCACCTGCAATGTCGGTTGCGCATCCAGGAAGGCGCGCAACGCGGCGACGTCGTCGCCACGCAGGTTGCCGGTCAGTCGCATCGCCCCGGCGTCGGCGTCGTCGATCAGCAGACGGGTGCGGTTGAGCCGGTTGAAATCCTCGGCGACATTGGCCAGCGGTTCGTCGCGGAACACGATGCGGTGTTGCCACCACGCGTGCATCGCCGCGACGTCCTCGTTGCCCAGTTCGACCCGGCCATCGGCGGTGTCGATGCGCGCGCTCTGGCCGGCGCCGAGATCGGCCAGCATGGGCTGTTGCGGCCGATCCTGGCGCCACACCTGCACGCGCCCGGCCGAGACCTCGATGCGCGCCTGGTCGGGGTGCAGGGCGATGTCGAAGGTGGTGCCGATATCTTCCACGCGCAGGCCCCCGGCCTGCACCTGCAGCGGGCGCCGGTCGGCGGCGACCACGAAACTGGCCTGGCCCTGCAGCAATTGCAGCTTTCGGCTCCAGGGGGTCAGCGTGGCGCGTACCTGGGTCTGCGCATTGAGCCGCACCGTGCTGCCGTCGGCCAGTTGCACGCTGCGTTGTTCGCCGAGTGCGGTGCGGTAGGTCTGGCTGCGCGGCCAGGCCCAGCCGACCAGCACCGCCACCGCGCACACCGCGGCGGCCGCGGCCAGACGCCAGCGCGGCGCGGCGTGGGCGCGCGCCGCACGCGTTGGCGCTGCCGCTGTCGCGCGCCGCGTCACGGGCAGGGCGATGACGTTGCCGCTCGCCGTGCCATCGCCGGTGTCGTCGCTGGCGAGCAAGGCGTCCACGTCCAGGTCCATGCCGCGCAGCGCCTCGCCGAGTTCGCCGGCCACGCGCTGCATGGCCAGATACTCGCGCAGATGCTGCGGCGAGGCGGTCAGCCAGTCCAGCAACTGCTGTTCCTGTTTCGCGTCCAGCGGCTGCATGCGTTGCACCGCATGCCAGTGCGCGGCATCGGCGATGGCACTGCGCGAAGAGAACGTGCTGTCGTTCACCAGCGGTCTCCGCTGTCGGCCAGCGCGCGGCGGCAGGCCGACAGCCCGCGCACCACGTGCTTCTTGACCATGTGCGGCGACACGCCCATGCGTTCGGCGATCTGCTTGTAGCTCAGCCCGTCGCGGTACTGCATCACCAGCACCGCGCGGGTGCGCGCGGGCAGCTCGGCGAGCAGGGCCTGCAGGTGCTGCTGGCGCTGCCGCCGGTGTGCGCTGTCTTCCACGTCGTCTCCCGCCGCCAGCAATTGCGAGAACTGCTCCATCTCGTCGATGCGCAGCGGCGCCTGGCGGCGACGCGCGGCCTGTTCGCGCGCCAGGTTCTGCGCGACGGTGTACAGATAGGCTTCGGGATTGGCGATGGCCTCGCCCTGCTGCCGATGCGCGCGCAGCAACCGCAGATAGGTTTCCTGCACCATGTCCTCGGCGTCTTCGCGTGCGCCGCGGCGCACGAAGAAGCCGCGCAGCACCGGGCCGTGTTCCGCGAACATGCGCGCCCATGCGCGTTTGGGGTGAGCCGCCACCGAGCCTGCCTTGTCCCTGGGGTGCGGGGCAGGCTAGAAGCTGCAGATGACGGTTCGGTGACGTTTGGGGGCGGTGCGTGTGGAGCAAGGCGGTGTTCGCCACTTCCTGCGGGAGTCGCCTGTCATGCAGCCGCGACGCGCGACGTGGTGTGCGTTCCGATGGCGCAATGCGTCGGGACTGAAGTCCCTCCCACAGTGCGCACGGCGGGCTCGCCGCCGCTCCTGCGAAGGCAAGGTGGATGCATCTCGCCGCGACCGCTAGTGCGAATCGCGCGCCACCGCGTCGCCGCTGCCGCCGACCAGGAAGTCCAGGTCGGCGCCCAGGTGCGCCTGCTGCACGTGCTCCACGTAGAGCTTGCTCCAGCCGCGCGTGGGTGCCGGCGGCGGCGTCCATTCGCTGCGCCGGCGCAGCAGTTCCTCGTCGCTGACTTCCAGGTGCAGTGCGCGGCCGGGGACGTCGAGTTCGATGATGTCGCCGTCGCGCACCAGCGCCAGGGTGCCGCCGGCGGCGGCCTCGGGCGAGGCGTGCAGCACCACGGTGCCGTAGGCGGTGCCGCTCATGCGCGCGTCGGAGATGCGCACCATGTCGGTGACGCCGGCGCGCAGCAGCTTCGGCGGCAGCGGCATGTTGCCGACCTCGGCCATGCCCGGATAGCCGCGCGGGCCGCAGTGCTTCAGCACCATGATGCAGTCGGCGTCGATGTCCAGCGCCTCGTCGTCGATGCGCGCCTTGAAGTCCTCGATGCTCTCGAACACCACCGCGCGCCCGCGGTGCCGCAGCAGGTGCGGCGAGGCCGCCGACGGCTTGATCACCGCGCCGTCCGGCGCCAGGTTGCCGCGCAGCACGGCGATGCCGGCCTCCGCGCGCACCGGCGCGTCCAGCGGATGGATCACCTCGCGGTTCCAGCACGGCGCCTGCGCCACGTTCTCGCCCAGCGTGCGGCCGTTGACGGTGCGCGCGTCCAGCGCCAGTTCGCTGCCGAGTTCGCGCATCACCGCCGGCAGCCCGCCGGCATAGTAGAAGTCTTCCATCAGGTACTGGCCGGACGGTTTGAGGTTCACCAGGCACGGCAGCCGCGAGCCGAGCCGGTCCCAGTCGTCCAACTGCAGCGGCACGCCCACGCGGCCGGCCAGCGCGAGCAGGTGCAGCACCGCGTTGGTGGAGCCGCCGATCGCCGCATTGACCTTGATCGCATTGGCGAAGGCGTCGGCGGTGAGGATCTGCGACATGCGCAGATCCTCTTCCACCATCTGCACGATGCGCCGCCCGCTGAGCCGCGCCAGCCGCGCGCGGCGCGCATCCACCGCCGGGATCGCGGCGTTCTCCGGCAGCGACATGCCCAGCGCCTCGACCATGCTGGCCATGGTCGAGGCGGTGCCCATGGTCATGCAGCTGCCCTTGGAGCGCTGCATGCAGGCCTCGGCCTCGACGAAGTCGTCCTGGCTCAGGGTGCCGGCGCGGACCATCTCCGACATCTCGATCACGCCGGTGCCCGAGCCCAGCGGCTGCCCGCGCCAGTTGCCCGACAGCGACGGCCCGCCGGACACGCCGATGGTCGGCAGGTCCACGCTGGCCGCGCCCATCAGCAAGGACGGGGTGGTCTTGTCGCAGCCCATCAGCAGCACCACGCCGTCCAGCGGATTGGCGCGGATCGATTCCTCCACGTCCATGCTGGCGAGGTTGCGGAACAGCATCGCGGTGGGGCGCATCTGCGTCTCGCCCAGCGACATCACCGGGAACTCCAGCGGGAACCCGCCGGCCTCGTACACGCCCTTTTTGACGTGTTCGGCCAGTTCGCGCAGGTGGCCGTTGCACGGGGTCAGTTCCGACCAGGTGTTGCAGATGCCGATCACCGGGCGGCCATCGAACATGTCGTGCGGATGGCCGGCGCTCTTGAGCCAGCTGCGGTAGTAGAAGCCCTGCTTGCCTTCGCGCCCGAACCACGCCTGGCTGCGGCGCGGCGGTTTGCTGGGTGAGCCCATGTCGGCGGATTCCTCGAGTCCAGGACGCCGGGATCCGCCTTGTGCGCAAGCCGCCCCCGGATGCTTTACGCCGGGGATGCTAGCGGGCATATTGATACGTGAAAAATAGCAAATATCTCCGAATGGATATTTGTTTTCATATATCGAAATCCTATCCACCTAGAGCGAAACGGCATGGACAACTCGGCAAGCGCAGCGCCTTCCTCCCTCGGCAACGCAACCTATGGCAGCCTGCACGGGCGCCGCGTTTTCATCACCGGCGGCGGTTCCGGCATCGGCGCCGCGCTGGTCGAGGCCTTCGCCGCGCAGGGCGCGCAGGTGGCCTTCGTCGACGTCGCGGCCGAGGCCAGCGCCGCGCTGGCCGAGCGGCTGGCCGCGGCTGGCCTGACCGTGCCGTGGTGGCGTCGCTGCGACGTCACCGACGTGGCCGCGCTGCAGGCGGCGATCGGCGACGCGGCGACCGAGCTGGGCGACTTCCACGTGCTGCTCAACAACGTCGGCAGCGACGACCGCCACGCGCTCGACGCGGTGACCCCGGAGTACTGGGAGCGCTGCGTGTCGATCAACCAGCGTGCGGCGTTCTTCGCCATCCAGGCGGTGGTGCCGGGCATGCAGCGGCTGGGCGGCGGTTCCATCGTCAACCTCGGCTCCACCGGCTGGCAGAGCAAGACTGGCGGCTATCCGGTGTACGCCACCGCCAAGTCCTCGGTGAACGGCCTGACCCGCGGCCTGGCCCGCGACCTGGGCGCGGCGCGGATCCGCATCAACGTGCTGACCCCGGGCTGGGTGATGACCGAACGCCAGGTCACCCTGTGGCTGGACGAGGCCGGCGAGCGCGAACTGGCACGCAATCAGTGCCTGCCGGACAAGGTGATGCCGGAGGACATCGCGCGCATGGCGCTGTTCCTGGCCTCGGACGAGGCGCGCGCGATCACCGCGCAGGAGTTCGTGGTGGACGGCGGCTGGACCTGAGCGCGGTCGCGCGGCCGGGCGTCGCGGGGGCACCGGTTCGGGCAGGGCAACAGCGGAGGCGGTATCCGGCTTCGCTCGTCGGGGCTGAAGCCCCTCCCACAAACAGCCGGGCGCTGCTGCTGGGCGGCGCGTTGTGGGAGGGACTTCAGTCCCGACGCGATCAGCCGTCCGCAGGCAGCGACGGCGGGGTCGCCGTCACGGCGACACCGTACACCGTGGCCGCCGCCTCCTGCAGCGCCTGCAGCACGATCCGCGCGCCCGGCGACAGCAGCCAGTCGCGGCGGGTGATCAGGCCGAAGGCGTCCATGCGGCAGGACAGCGCCACCGGCACGATCGCCACGCTGCCGTGGTCGGCGAAATGCCGGGCCACGTCCTCCGGCACCACCGCCAGCGCGTCGCCATGGCGCAGCAACTGCGGCAGGACCACCAGCGCCGAGGTCTCGATCACCCGCTTGGGCGCTTCCAGCCCGGCGTTCTGGAACATCAGTTCGAAGCGGTGGCGCAGCACGCTGCCGTCCGGTGGCACGATCCACGGTGCCTCGGCCAGCACCGCCAGCGTCGGCGCCGGCGCCGCCAGCAGCGGATGGCCGGGGCGGGCGATGGCGCAGACCTTTTCCTCGGCCAGCGCCTGGTAGTGCAGGTGGCGCTTGTCGTGCCGGGCGAACAGCCGCGCCACCACGATGTCCAGTTTGTTCTGCGCCAGTTGCTCCAGCAGCACGTCGCTGCCGTCCACGCGCAGGCTCACCCGCAGCAGCGGATGCTGCGCGCCGACCTGGGCCAGCGCCGACGGCAGCAGGCTCATCGCCGGGCCGGCGATCGCGCCGACGGCCACGCTGCCGGCATAGCCGGCCTTCAGCGCCTCGATCTCGGCGCCGGCCTCGCCGAGGCTGGCCAGGGCGATGCGCGCGTGGCGGATCATCGCCTCGCCGTACCAGGTCGCGCGCATGCCGCGCGGCAGGCGCTCGAACAGCGGCACCGCCAGCATGTCCTCCAGGTCCTTGAGCAGCTTGGAGGCGGCCGGCTGCGACATGTTCAAGGTTTCGGCGGCGCGGTGGATGTTGCCTTCCTCCTCGATCGCCAGCAGCAGCATCAATTGCCGGGTCTTCAGGCGGGCGCGGACGAACCAGGGCGGGGCGGCAGGCATGGCGCTCACAGAGATACGAATGTTCGTATACGTTAAGCCAAAACCGATATTTGTTGCATATAGGTCGTCCGGCCAGAATAGGTCGGGCGCATCGCGCCGCGCGTGTCCCGCGCCGCCCGCTGCGCGTCCGCATTCCGACAGGCGACCGATGCATGCGATTGATCCAGTTGCTCGATGACGCCGGCACGCCCGGCGTCGGTGTGGTGGAAGACGATGGCCGCCAGGTGCGGCTGCTGCGCGAGGTGGCGTCCACCTATGCGCTGGCCAACGCGGCGCTGGCCGCCGGCAACAGCCTGGAGGCGCAGGCGCAGCAGCTGCGCGGCGAGCGCGTGCTCGACTACGCCGCGCTGCTGGCGGCCGGCCGGGTGCTGCCGCCGCTGACCCATCCGGACCCGGCGCATTGCCGCGTCACCGGCACCGGCCTGACCCACCTGGGCAGCGCCGCCACCCGCGATGCCATGCACCAGAACCTGCAGCAGCAGGCGGCACAGGGCACGCTCACCGATTCGATGAAGATCTTCCAGCTCGGCGTGGACGGCGGCATCCCCCGCGACGGCCAGCCCGGCGCGCAGCCGGAATGGTTCTACAAGGGCGACGGCAGCAGCCTGGTCGCGCCGGGCGCGCCGCTGCCGTCGCCGGACTTCGCCCTGGATGGCGGCGAGGAGCCGGAACTGGTCGGGCTGTACGTGATCGGCGCCGACGGTGTGCCGTACCGGCTCGGCTTCGCGCTGGGCAACGAGTTCTCCGACCACGTCACCGAGCGCCAGAACTACCTGTACCTGGCCCATTCCAAGCTGCGCGCCTGCGCGGTCGGCCCGGAACTGCGCTGCGGCGCGCTGCCGCGCGACCTGCGCGGCCACAGCCGCATCCGCCGCGGCGATGCGGTGATCTGGGAGAAGCCCTTCGTCACCGGCGAGGCCAACATGTGCCATTCGCTGGCCAATCTCGAGTACCACCATTTCAAGTACGCCGCGCACCGCGTGCCCGGCGACGTGCACCTGCACTTCTTCGGCACCGCCACGCTGAGCTTCGCCGACGGCGTGCAGGCGCAGCCCGGCGACCGCTTCGAGATCGAACTGGCCGAGTTCGGCGCGGCGCTGGTCAATCCCTTGCAGCGCGTCGACAGCGGATTCGCCCTGGGCGGCGTGCGCGCGCTGTAGAACCGCACGGAGGTAGGCATGACCCGACGTTTCCAGAGCTACATCGACGGCCGCTGGGTGGCCGGCGACGACCTCGCCCCCGACGAGAATCCGTCCGACCTGTCGGCACCGGTCGGCGAAGCCGGCAGCCTCGACGCGGCCACGGTGCGCGAGGCGATCGCCGCGGCCAACGCGGCGCAGTCGGCGTGGGCCGCGAGCACCCCGCAGCAGCGCGCCGACGCGCTGGACGCGGTCGGCAGCGAGATCCTGGCGCGCAAGCAGGAGCTGGGCGCGCTGCTGGCCTCGGAAGAGGGCAAGACCTTGCCGGAGAGCATCGGCGAGGCGGCGCGTGCCGGGCAGATCTTCAAGTTCTTCGCCGGCGAGGCGCTGCGCATTCCCGGCGAGACGCTGGCCTCCACCCGGCCCGGGGTCAACGTCGAGATCACCCGCGAGCCGGTCGGCACGGTCGGCATCATCGCGCCGTGGAATTTCCCGCTGGCGATCCCGGCGTGGAAGATCGCGCCGGCGCTTGCCTACGGCAACACGGTGGTGTTCAAGCCGGCGGAGATCGTGCCCGGCTGCGCCTGGGCGCTGGCCGAGATCCTCAGCCGCGCCGGCCTGCCCGACGGCGCGTTCAACCTGGTGCTCGGCAGCGGCAGCACGGTCGGCCAGGCGCTGGTCGGCGAGCGCGGCATCGATGCGCTGAGCTTCACCGGCTCGGTGCCGACCGGCAACCGTCTGCTCAAGCAGGCCGCCGAGCGCGGGCTGAAGATCCAGTTGGAGATGGGTGGCAAGAATCCGCTGGTGGTGCTGGCCGATGCCGACCTGGACCTGGCGGTGGAGATCGCGGTCAACGGCGCATACTTCTCCACCGGCCAGCGCTGCACCGCCTCGAGCCGGCTGATCGTCGAACGCGCGGTGCACGACGAGTTCGTCGCGCGGGTGCGCACGCGCCTGGCCGCGCTGAAGATCGGCCATGCGCTGGAGCCGGGTGTGGATATCGGCCCGGTCGCCAGCGCCAGCCAGTTCCAGCAGGACCGCGACTACCTGCGCATCGCCCGCGAAGAAGGCGCCGAACTGCTCTACGGCGGCGAGGCGCTGGAGTGCGCGCACCGCGGCTACTACATGCGCCCGGCGCTGGTCGCAGCACAGCCGCAGCACCGCATCGCCCGCGAGGAGGTGTTCGGCCCGGTCGCCGCGGTGCTGGTGGCCGACGACTACGAGCACGCGCTGGCCTTGGCCAACGACACCGAGTTCGGCCTGTGCGCCGGCATCGCCACGCGCTCGCTGAAGCACGCCGCGCATTTCAAGTGGCATGCGCAGGCGGGCATGGTGATGGTCAATCTGCCCACTGCCGGCGTCGACCCGCACGTGCCGTTCGGCGGACGCAAGGCCTCCAGCTACGGCCCGCGCGAGCAGGGCCGGTATGCGGTGGAGTTCTACACCACGGTCAAGACGGCTTACACATCCGCACCATGAACTGATCGAATCAGCGCACGCCGGCCTGGGAGGGTGGGCGGCGCGTCGCGGCCTCCGGGCCCGTCCGCCGCCAGCGTGCCATCAACGAGGAGGGGCTATGCAGAAGCACACGTCGGGAATGTGGGCGCTGGGAATCGCGGCGCTGCTGGGAATGGCGCTGGCCGCGTGTTCCGGCGGCGGCAAGGACGCCGGCAAGGCGCCCGGGCAACTCACCGTCGGTTTCAGCCAGGTCGGCGCCGAGAGCGAATGGCGCACTGCCAACACCGCCTCGATCAAGCAGGCCGTCGCCGATGCCGGCATGACGCTGAAGTTCTCCGACGCGCAGCAGAAGCAGGAAAACCAGATCAAGGCGCTGCGCTCGTTCATCGCCCAGCGCGTGGACGTGATCGCGTTTTCGCCGGTGGTGGAGTCGGGCTGGGAGACGGTGCTGCGCGAGGCCAAGGCCGCGAAGATCCCGGTGGTGCTGACCGACCGCGCGGTGAAGGTGTCCGACGACAGCCTGTACGTGACCTTGATCGGTTCGGATTTCGTCGAGGAAGGACGCAAGGCGGCGCGCTGGCTGGTCGAGCGCTCGCCGCTGAAGGACGGCGACAAGCCGGTGCGCATCGTCGAACTGCAGGGCACCGTCGGCTCGGCGCCGGCGATCGATCGCATGAAGGGCTTCAAGGAGATCCTGGCCTCGCATCCGCGCTTCCAGATCGTGCGCTCGCAAAGCGGCGATTTCACCCGCGCCAAGGGCAAGGAAGTGATGGAGGCGTTCCTGAAGTCGGAGGGACGCAACATCGACGTGCTCTACGCGCACAACGACGACATGGCGATCGGCGCGATCCAGGCGATCGAGGAAGCCGGGCTGAAGCCGGGCAAGGACATCCTGGTGATCTCGGTGGACGGGGTGAAGGGCGCGTTCGAGGCGATGCAGGCCGGCAAGCTCAACGTCACCGTCGAATGCAATCCGCTGCTGGGCCCGCAACTGGTGCAGGCCATCCGCGACCTCAAGGCCGGCAAGCCGCTGCCCAAGCGCATCGTGGTGGAGGAGTCGGTGTACACCCAGGACCAGGCCGCGGCCGAACTGCCCAAGCGCAAGTACTGAGGCCGCGCGCATGCATCCGCTGGTGCTGGAGGCGCAGGGACTGAGCAAGGCCTATGCCGGCGTGGCCGCGCTGGAGGACGTGGCGCTGCGTTTGCGCGGCGGCGAGATCCACGCGTTGATGGGCCAGAACGGCGCCGGCAAGTCGACCCTGATCAAGCTGCTCACCGGCGTGACCGCCGCCGACGCCGGGCGCATCGTGCTGGATGGCGCGGTGGTCTCGCCGGCGTCGCCGCAGCAGGCGCAACGGCTCGGCATCAGCACCGTGTACCAGGAAGTGAACCTGTGCCCGAACCTGTCGGTGGCCGAGAACCTGTTCGCCGGCCGCTACCCGCTGCGCGGCTGGTTGCGGCGCATCGACTGGCGCCGGGTCGAGCGCGAGGCCGAGGCCGGCCTGCAGCGTCTGGGCATCGCCATCGATGTGCGGCGCGCGTTGGGCAGCTATCCGGTGGCGGTGCAGCAAATGGTGGCGATCGCGCGCGCGGTCGGGGTGTCGGCGCGGGTGCTGATCCTCGACGAACCCACCTCCAGCCTCGACGAAGGCGAGGTGGCCGAACTGTTCCGGGTGATGCGCGCGCTGCGTGATGGCGGCATGGCGATCCTGTTCGTCACCCACTTCCTGGACCAGGTGTACGCGGTGGCCGACCGCATCAGCGTGCTGCGCAACGGCCGCCTGGTCGGCGAATACACGCCAGATGCGCTGCCCGCGCCGCAGCTGGTCGCGGCGATGGTCGGGCGCGCGCTCGACCCGGCCAGCGCCGCGGCCGCCGCGGTGCGCGCGGCCGCGCCCGAGGACACGGCGCCGCTGCTGCAGGCGCAGGGCCTGGGCCGGCGCGGCCAGTTGCAGCCGGTCGACCTGCAACTGCGCCAAGGCCAAGTGCTGGGCCTGGCCGGCCTGCTCGGCGCCGGCCGCACCGAACTGGCGCGGTTGCTGTTCGGGCTGGACCGTGCCGATCGCGGCCGCGTGGCGATCGACGGCCGCGCCGTGGTCCTGCACGGCCCGCCCGACGCGATCGCCCACGGTCTGGCGCTGTGTCCGGAAGAGCGCAAGACCGAGGGTATCGTCGCCGAACTGTCGGTGCGCGAGAACATCGTGCTGGCGCTGCAGGCGCGCATGGGCCTGCGCCGGTTCCTGGCGCCGGCCGAGCAGCTGCGCATCGCGCAGGGCTACGTGGACGTGCTGGGCATCAAGACCGCCAGCCTGGAGACGCCGGTGGGGCTGCTGTCCGGCGGCAACCAGCAGAAGGTGGTGCTGGCGCGCTGGCTGGCGACGCGGCCGCGGTTGCTGATCCTGGACGAACCCACCCGCGGCATCGACATCGCCGCCAAGCAGGAGATCATGACCCGGATCCTGGCCCTGGCCCGCGAGGGCATGGCGGTGCTGTTCATCTCCGCTGAGGTCGCCGAGATCGCGCGCATCGCCGACCGCATCGCGGTGCTGCGCGAACGCCGCCTGGTCGGCGAACTGCCCGGCGGCTGCGGCGAGCGCGCGATCTTCGAGCTGATCGCCGGGAGCGCGGCATGAGCGCCACCGCCACGCCCGACACCACCGCATCGCGCTGGTCGGCGCGGCTGCGCGCGCATCCGTTGTTCTGGCCGCTGGCGACGCTGGCGGTGCTGCTGCTCGGCAACGGCCTGTTCGACCCCGGCTTCCTGAGCCTGCAATGGCGCGACGGTCACCTGTACGGCAACCTGGTGGACATCGGCAACCGTGCCGCGCCGCTGGCGCTGGTGGCGATGGGCATGACCCTGGTGATCGCGGTGCGCGGCCTGGACATCTCGGTCGGCGCGGTAGTGGCGATCGCCGCGACGGTGGCGGCGTGGATGATCGGCGGCGGCGAACACAGCCGCTTCCCGCTGTGGGCGGTGCTGCTGGCGCCGCTGCTGGTGGCGGCGCTGTGCGGGCTGTGGAACGGGCTGCTGGTGGTCAAGGTCGGCATGCAGCCGATCATCGCCACGCTGATCCTGATGGTGGCCGGGCGCGGCATTGCGCAGTTGATCGGCGACGGACAGATCCTGACCATCTACTACGCGCCGTATTTCTACCTGGGCAACGGCTTCCTGCTCGGCCTGCCGTTCGCCCTGTTCGTGGTCGCCGCGGTGTTCGCGGCCTTGCAACTGCTGCTGGGGCGCACCGCGCTGGGGCTGTTCGTGCGCGCCATCGGCCACAACCCGCGCGCGGCGCGTGTGGCGGGCGTGCGTGCGCGGCTGATCGCGGTGCTGCTGTACGTGTTCTGCGCGTTCAGCGCCGGCCTGGCCGGGTTGCTGATCAGCTCCAACGTCAAGAGCGCCGACGCCAACAACGCCGGGCAACTGATGGAACTGGACGCGATCCTCGCGGTCACGCTCGGCGGCACGCTGCTCGATGGTGGCCGCTTCAGCCTGGCCGGCAGCGTGATCGGCGCGCTGATCATCCAGACCCTGACCGCGACCATCTACGCCTTCGGCGTGCCGGCGCAGGTCACCATGCTGATCAAGGCGCTGCTGGTGTTCGCGGTGATGCTGCTGCAATCGCCGCGCTTCCGCGCCAACCTGCGCGGCTGGATCCGGCGGCCGCCGCCGCAGGTGCGGCCATGAGCGCGGCGGCTCCACGCCTGGTTGGGTCCGGCCTGCGCAAGGCGGCGGGCGTGCTGCAGGGCGCGCGCCTGCCGCTGGCGATCACCGTGGCGCTGTTCGTGGCCATGCTCGCGGCCGGCGGCGTGCTCTACGACGGCTTCCTGGCGCCGCAGGTGCTGGCCAATCTGCTGATCGACAACGCCTTCCTGTGCATTGCCGCGGTGGGCATGAGCCTGGTGATCCTCAGCGGCGGCATCGACCTGTCGGTGGGCGCGGTGCTGGCGTTCACCACCGTGCTGTCGGCATCGCTGGTCGAGCGCCATGGCTGGTCGCCGCTGGCGGCGATCCCGCTGGTGTTGCTGCTCGGCAGCGTCTTCGGTGCGTTCATGGGCCTGCTGATCCAGCGCTACCGCCTGCAGCCGTTCGTGGTGACCCTGGCCGGCATGTTCCTGGCGCGCGGCGCCAGTTACCTGATCAGCGTCGATTCGATCCCGATCACCGACCCGCTGTATACCGCGATCGCGCAGGCGCGGCTGCCGCTGGGCGGCGACGCGTCGCTGTCGATCGGTGCGTTGATCGCGCTGGCGACGGTGGCGCTGGGCATGTGGCTGACCCAATGCACCCGCTTCGGCCGCTGCGTGTACGCGCTCGGCGGCAGCGAGGCCTCGGCGCGGCTGATGGGCCTGCCGGTGGAGGCGACCCAGGTGCGCGTCTACGCCTTCAGCGGCTTCTGCTCGGCGCTGGCCGGGGTGGTGTGCACGTTCTACATGCTGTCCGGCTACAGCCTGCATGCGCAGGGCCTGGAGCTGGACGCCATCGCCGCGGTGGTGATCGGCGGCACGCTGCTGGCCGGCGGCAGCGGCTATGTGATCGGTACTCTGTTCGGCGTGCTGATCCTGGGCGCGATCCAGACCCTGATCGTGTTCGACGGCACGCTCAGTTCGTGGTGGACGCGCATCGTGATCGGCGGCCTGTTGCTGCTGTTCTGCCTGCTGCAGCGGTTGCTGACCCGGCGCCTGCCGCAGGGTGCGGCGAGCGAGTGAGCGGCACGGCGGCGTAGAATTCGGCAACCGCAAGCGGAGCGCCGACATGCTGACCATCTGGGGCCGCCACAATTCGAGCAACGTGCGCAAGGTGCTGTGGTGCGCGGAGGAGATCGGCCTGGCCTACACCTCCATCGAGGTCGGCGGCGCGTTCGGCGGCAACGATCAGCCGTCCTATCGCGCGCTCAATCCCAATGGCCTGGTGCCGGCGATCGAGGACGATGGCCTGGCGCTGTGGGAATCCAATGCCATCGTCCGCTACCTGGCCGCGCGCTACGCCCCGGACACGCTGTACCCGCAGGATCCGGTGCTGCGCGCGCAGGGCGACAAGTGGATGGACTGGACCACCTCGCGCTTCGCCGGCGCCTTCCGCGATCTGTTCTGGGGCGTGTTGCGCACCGCGCCGGAACAGCGCGATGCAGCCAGGATCGCCGCCGCGCTGGAACAATCGGCCGAGCTGTTGCACACCGCCGACGCCGCACTGTCACAACAGCCCTGGCTGTCGGGCGAGCACTTCGCGATGGGCGACATTCCGCTGGGCAGCTTCGCCTATGCCTGGTTCGAGATGCCGATCGAACGCCCGGCACTGCCGCACCTGCACGCCTGGTACCAACGTCTGCAGCAGCGCCCGGCCTATCGCAAGGGCGTGATGACGGCGCTGACCTGAGTGCGGCGTTTCCGGCGGGGGACGGTGCCGTCGCGGCGGTGGCCATGCCCGTCAACCGCTCGCTCCCACCTGACGGCAAGGAGCCGCTACCCGTGATCGAACCTCCCAAGATCGTGCTCTGCATTCCCGGCCCATGGCCGGATCGCGCGGACCTGCTCGCGCGCATCGTCCAGGACAGCGGCGGCTACCTGTTCGCCGGGCACGTGCTGATGCACATGGACAGCGGCCAGGCATGCGAACTGCAGTACGAACCGCACGATGCGCGCATGGCCGCCGCGTTCGCCGCCGCCGGCCCGCATTGGCGCGGCTCGGCCGACATGGCGCGCATCGGGACGCATGCGTCCGTCGTCTACCTGATCGGTGCCGGCGGCTCGCGGGTGCGTGCGGAGACGATGATGCGCGCGGCCGCGGCGTTGCTGGACGCCGGCGGCCTGGGTGTGAAGGTGGAAAGCAGCGGCGTCGCCCACAGCCCCGCCGACTGGCGGCAACTGTGCGCGGACCTGGCGCTAGGCAGCGCCCACCGCGCCTATGTGCTGAACATCACCGGCGAGCAGGTGCATTCCTGCGGCATGCACCAGTTCGGCATGAAGGACGCGATCGTCGCGGCGCAGGCGGCATCCGACCCGGTTGCCCTGCTGCACACCTTCACCTGCTACCTGTTCAACGAAGCGCCCGACGTGCGCGCCGGCCATACCTTCTCGGTCGCGGCGGATGCGCCGCGCTACCGGATCCAGGCCGAGCCTTGTACCCAGTTCCAGTCCGGCGACCTGTTCGCCAATCCCTATGGACTGTGGCGGCTGACGCCGCTCTGACGCCGCGTTGCTTCCTGCATCCGTGTGCAGTGTCGGCGACGCGCCGCCGAACGCGTGCGCGCCTCAGGGTCTCCCGCCCGCCACCGCCGGCAGCGCGTCGCCGCCCGCGCGGCGCATCACCCAGTTGAACAGCGGGGTTGCCATCAGCGTGGAGGTGATGGCCATCAGCACCAGGATCGAGAACAGGCCCTGTTCGATCACCCCGGCCTGCAGGCCGATGTTGATGATGATCAGCTCCATCAGGCCGCGCGCGTTCATCAGTGCGCCGATCGCCATCGCATTGCGGTTGGTCTCGCCGCTGATCCGTGCCGCCGCCCAGCAGGCGATGCCCTTGCCCAGGAACGAAGCCAGCAGCACCGCGCCGGCGGCCAGCAGGATCTGCGGGTCCAGCAGCACGCTCAGCTCGGTCTTGAGCCCGGAGAAGGTGAAGAACATCGGCAGCAGGAACACCACCACGAACGGCTGCAATTGCTCGCGCAGCTTTTCGGTCAGTGCGCCCTTGGGCAGGCAGGCGCCGAGCAGGAAACCGCCGAACACCGCGTGGATGCCGATCGCGTCCATCGCCCAGGCGCTGACGCAGAACAGCATCAGCACCACCGCCAGCACCCCGGCGCTCAGCGGCTGCTCGGGGCGCACGTGGTCGGCCAGGCGGCGCAGCCAGTGGCGGCCGACCAGCAGCATGAACAGCGCGTAGCCCACGCCGCCGCCGATCGCCAGATAGGCGCTGCCCCAGCTGCCGCCGAAGCTGGCCAGCACCAGCGCGAGGATGCACCAGGCCGCGGCGTCGTCGACCGCGCCGGCGGTCAACGCCAGCGTGCCCAGCGGGCTGCCGGTGAGGCCGCGCTCGTGGATGATCCGCGCCAGCATCGGGAACGCGGTGATGGCGATGGCCGCGCCCAGGAACAGCGACGCCTCCAGCAGCTTGGCCTTGGCCGAGAACAGCCCGGGCATGTGCAGCAGCCACGGCGCCAGCACGAAGGCGAGCACGAACGGCACGGCGATGCCGGCCAGCGACACGCCCATCGCGCTGCGGTAGCGCGTGCGGAAGTGCTCGCCGCGAAAATCGGTGCCGACCAGGAACATGTACAGGCCCACGCCGAACTGCGCGGCCACGTACAGCATGTCCAGGGTCGGCTTGGGGAACAGCGCCTGCTGCAGGTCCGGCAGCAGCGCGCCGAACAGCGACGGCCCCAGCGCCACGCCGGCGATCATCTCGCCGACCACCTGCGGCTGGCCCAGGCGCCTGGCCAGCAGGCCGACCAGGCGGCACACCAGCAGGATCACCGCCGCCTGCAGAAAGAAATACACCGACATCTGCGGGGTGGTCATGGGCGGCCGTCCTGGAAGTGTCGGCGGATGATAGGAGGCCGTGGCGATGAAATCCATGCGGCCGCGCCTCACATGGTGGGGCGGGGCGCGTTTGCGGTATGGTGCCTGGCGCGCGCATGGCGCAGGCCGTACACGCATGCGGGCCGACACCGCAGGACGCACCGGGGAGCGAAGCGATGAGCAAGGGATGGACGCGGCGGCAATGCCTGGGCGCCGCTGCCGCGGGCGCAGTGGCCGGCGTGCTGCCCGGGGCCGCCATCGCGGGCGCCGCCGCTGCCGGTGCGCACGATGCCGACGCGCTGTACCGGCGTGCGTTGGTGCTCGACGCCAACGCCCTGGCCTCGATCGGGCAGGTATTCGATGGCCCGGATGCACCGCAGCTGTTGCAGCAATTGCGCGACTCCGGCGTGTCGGCGCTGAAGACCACGTTGGGCGGTGCGGCCGGCGACTTCGAGACCGCCGTGCAGGACATCGCCGCTGCGCAGGCGCTGGTCGAGCGCTATCCGCAGCATTTCCTCAAGGTGCTGCAGCCGGCCGACCTGCGCCGCGCCAAGCGCGAGGGGCGCCTCGCGCTGATCTTCTCCTTCGAATCGGCAGCGATGCTGGAGGACAAGCCCGCGCGCATCGACCTGTTCCGCCAGCTCGGGGTGCGGGTCATGCAACTGACCTATAACCGCACCACGCCGTTCGGCGTGGGCTGCCTGGACGGCGACACGGGCGGCGTCACCGCGCTCGGCCGCGACGCCATCGCGCGCATGAACCGTCTCGGCGTGGCACTGGATCTCAGCCATTGCAACCTGCAGACCACCCGCGACGGCATCGCCCTGTCGCAGCGCCCGCCGGTCATCACCCATGCCGGCTGCGCCGCGGTGTTCGTGCATCCGCGCAACAAGCAGGACGCCGAACTGCGCGCGCTGGCCGACAAGGGCGGGGTGATGGGCGTGTACATGCTGCCGTTCCTGACCGAGGACAGCCGCCAACCGCAGCTGGCCGACTACATGCGCCACCTGCTGCACGCACTGGACGTGTGTGGCGAGGACCATGTCGGCATCGGTACCGATTCGCTGTTCTTCCCGGCCACCGAGCAGGACCGGCGCGCCTTCGAGGAAGACCTGGTGCAGCGCCGTCGCGACGGCATCGGCGCCCCGGGCGAGAACCGTCTGCCCTACCTGCCCGACGCCAACACCCCGCGCAAGCTCGAACGCGTCGCCGACGCGCTGCTGCGCCAGGGCTACAGTGCCCGGGTCGCCGAGAAGGTGCTGGGAGCGAATTTCGAACGGGTGTTCGGCGAGATCTGGAGTGTGTGACGCTGTGCAGTGCGCAAAGGACCTGCGTGACGCCCCGGTAGGTGGTGCGTTGCACGCAGCGTCTTTCACCGTTCCAGCGGCACCGCGCCGCCCGCATTGACCGGGCCCTCGCACAGGTTCAGACTTGCGGCCACATTTCCACCCGAACGTCCACGCCGCCATGGCCCACGCACCGCTGCTGATATTGCCCAACGCCCTGCGCGTCAGCGCAGGCCGGGTGCGCCTGCCTGAAGGAGTGGTCGACGCCGTGCGCTAACGCCGGCCATCGCCGGTCCGCCGCAGACAAGCACCCGATGGGTGCTTTTTTATTGCCTGTTTTTCGCTGTTCCACCGTTCCGACACGCCAAGGAGAACGTGCCATGCACTACGCCGCCGAACCCGAAACCTAGCCGCATGCCCGCCTCGCCAACCGGGGCATGCGGCGTCCCCCGTGTTGGCAATGCGGAGTCTTTCTCATGAACACGAACACCCTTTCCCGCTGGCGCAATCTCGGCATCATCGCCCACATCGACGCCGGCAAGACCACCCTCACCGAACGCCTGCTGTGGGCTGCCGGTGCGATCCATCGTCTGGGCGAAGTCCACGACGGTGCCGCCACCACCGATTTCTCGGACATCGAACGTGCGCGCGGCATCAGCATCGGTGCGGCCGCGGTGCAGGTGCAGTGGGCGCCGGCCGGGCAGCCGGTGCATCGCCTGACCCTGATCGACACCCCCGGGCACATCGATTTCGCGATCGAGGTGGAACGCTCGCTGCGCGTGCTCGACGGCGCGGTCGCGGTGTTTTCCGCGGTCGACGGCGTGCAGCCGCAATCCGAAACCGTGTGGCGGCAAGCACGCCGCCACGGCGTGCCGATGCTCGCGTTCGTCAACAAGATGGACCGTGCCGGTGCCTCGTTCGATGGCGTGCTGGCGCAGTTGCGCGGCAAGCTCGACGCGACGGTGTGGCCGGTCGGCGTGCCGGTGCCGGGCGACTCCGGCTTCGACGGCTGGAGCGACCTGGTCGGCGGCCGCCTGCTGAGCTGGGACGACGCGGGGCAACTGCACACGCGCGCCTGGAACACCGAGGAGGCGGCCGCGTTCGCGGACGCACGCGAGCAGTTGATCGCCGCGGTGGCCGAGCACGACGAGGCGCTGGCGCAGGCCTATCTCGAGGAACGCGCGATCGACGCCGAGCTGCTGCGCGCCGCCTTGCGCCGGGCCACCCTGGCCGGCGCCGGCGTGCCGGTGCTGGCCGGCTCGGCGTTCAAGCGCAAGGGCATCGAGCCGTTGCTGGACGCGATCGTCGACTGGCTGCCGTCGCCGCTGGACCGCCCGCCGGTCGTCGCCCGCGCCGATGCGGACACCGATGCCGGTGCCGAAGACGGGCACGAGACCTTGCTGGCGCCGGATCCGTCCGGTCCGCTGGCGGCGCTGGTGTTCAAGTTCGCGCATACCGCGCAGGGGCCGCTGGCCTTCGTGCGCGTGTATTCGGGCACCTTGCGCGTCGGCGACACGGTGTGGACGTCGCATGCACGGCGTCCGCGCCGGGTCGGGCGGTTGGCGGTGGTGCAGGCGCAGCGCACCCACGACGTGGCGCAGGCGCAGGCCGGCGAGATCGTCGCCGTGCTCGGCTGGAAGGACGCGGTCAGCGGCGAGACGCTCAGCGGCGTGCAGGCGCGGTGGGTGCTGGAACGCATCCGCACGCAACCGCCGGTGCTGGCGTGGCGGCTCGGCGCGGCCAACGCGACCGACTTGGTGCGGCTGGGGCAGGGCCTGGCGCGGTTGGCGCAGGAGGATCCGTCCTTCCGCGTCGACAGCGATCCGGAGACCGGTGAAGCGGTGATCTGGGGCATGGGCGAGCTGCACCTGGAGGTGATGGTGGAGCGCTTGCGCAGCGAGTGGCACGTGGACGTGCGCACCGGTGCGCCGCGCGTGGCCTACCAGGAAACGCCGCGCGCGGCCGCGCTGGGCGTGGCGGCACGGCTGTCCAAGCAGAACGGCGGCCAGGGCCAGTTCGCGCAGGTGGTGCTGGATGTGCTGCCGCGCGCGGACGGTGCGGTCACCTTCGTCGACCGCAGCCGCGGCGGGGTGGTGCCGAAGGCCTTCGTCGCCGCCACCGAGAAGGGGGCGCGTGCGGCGCTGGCGCAAGGCCCGCTCGGTCATCCGGTGGTCGGCGTGGAGGTGGTGCTGGTCGATGGCCAGGCGCATGCGGTGGATTCGTCGGACATGGCGTTCCAGCGCGCGGCTTCGGACGCGGTGAAGGCGGCACTGGCGCAGGCCGGCACGCTGCTGCTGGAGCCGGTGATGGCGGTGGCGATCGATGCGCCTGCGCACAGCGTCGGCGACGTGCTCGGCGATCTGCAGCGGCGCGAGGGACGCGTCGTGGCGATCGAGGAGCGCGGCTCCCGTGCCGAGGTGGTCGCGCAGGCGCCACTGGCGCAACTGCAGGCCTATGCCACGGCGTTGCGTTCGCTGACCCAGGGACGGGCATCGGCGAGCATGACCTTCGACGGCTATGCGCCGGTCAAGGCCGCGTGAGCCGCATTGCCATCTGGCAATGCGGCAGGAGAACGGGGAGCCGGTTCGCCGGCTCCTCTTTTTTTGTCCGTGCTTGCGTCGACGCCGCGATCCAGGCTTCATAGCCGGCCCCGATCGCCGGAGCCGCCCATGCATCGCCGTCTTGCCCTGCTGACCTTGTTCGCCCTGTCGCCGGTACTCGCCGCGGCGCAGCCGCCGGGATGCCAGACGCCGTTGCAGGTGGCCGAGGGTCTGTTCCGGGCGCGCGATGTCGATTGGCAGCCGCAGAACCTGGAGAAGCTGCTGACGCCGCCCTTCGCCCAGGCGCTCCAGGCCGACCGGCGCTGCGCCAGGCGCGATGGCAGGTGCCGGCTGGACTTCGCCCCATGGACCGATGCCCAGGACGGTCAACTGCAGGGCGCGCCGAGATTCACTCTGGTCTCCGGTGGCGCGCAGGCCACGGTGGTGGAGGTGCGGATGGATTACCGGCGCACGCTCGGCGGCGCCGGCTCGGTCAAGATCGAACTGCAGCGCCGCGGCAACGGCTGCTGGGCGGTCAGCGACCTGATCGCGCCGGATGGGCAATCGCTGTTCGCGCTGCTGACCGACGCGCAGGACTAGGCGCGCAGCGCGGCGCGCCGCATAGGAGTTCAAATCCCTTTTTGGAATTGGCGAGGAGTGGCTGCGCTGCGCGGGCCGACCCTCACCCCAACCCCTCTCCCGGGGGGGAGAGGGGCTAGGAGCGCGGCAAGGGCCTGGGGCTACTGCAGCTTCAGCATCACGATCGCCTTGGCCGGCAGCGCCACCTGCAACGTGTCGCCTTGCACGCGCGCGCCGGCGAAGGCGGCCTGGCGCACCGCCTGCGGCTGGGCGAAGGTGTTGAGCGCGTCGATGGTCGGTGCGGTCAGGATCTGCCCGTCGACGCCGCGCGCCTGCACTCCATCAACCTGCACCGTAACGTCGGCGCTGCGGTTCGGGTCCAGATTGGTCAGCGCCACGTACACGTGCCCGTCCTTGGCCCGCACCGCCGAGCCGTGCACCGCCGGCACCGTATAGCCGGCATGCCGGTAGTCGGGCGTGCTGATCTGCAGCGGCAGCGCGGTCGCGTCCTGGTACGGCTTGTACAGCATGAAGACGTGGTAGGTCGGCGTCAGCAGCATCCTGTCGCCGTCGGTGAGGATCATCGCCTGCAGCACGTTGACCATCTGCGCGATGTTGGCCATGCGCACGCGGTCGGCATGCTGGACGAAGATGTCCAGGTTGAGCGACGCCACCAGCGCATCGCGCAAGGTGTTCTGCTGGTGCAGGAAGCCCGGGTTCACGTCGGGCAGGCCCTTGTACCAGGTGCCCCATTCGTCGACCACGAGGGCGACCTTCCTGTCCGGGTCGTACTTGTCCATGATCGCGCTGTGCTTGCTGATCAGCTCGTCCATCCGCAGCGTGCGCGACAGCGTTTCGATCCACGCTGCCTCGTCGAAGCTGGTGGAGGAGGCGCGCGGCGGCCAGCCGCCGGGCACGGTGTAGTAGTGCAGGCTCAGGCCGTCCATGAACTTGCCGGCCTCGCGCATCATCACCTCGGTCCAGTGGTAGTCGTCTTCGTTCGGGCCGGGCGCGATCTTGAGGATCTTCTGGTCGGCCGGTGCCTTGACGAAGGTCTGGTAGCGGCGGAACACGTCGGCGGCGTATTCGGCGCGCATGTTGCCGCCGCAGCCCCACAGCTCGTTGCCGACGCCGAAGAACGGCACCTTCCACGGGGCCTGGCGGCCGTTGCGGCGGCGCTGTTCGGCCAGGGTCGAGCGCGTGGGCGCGGTCATGTACTCCACCCACTGCGCCATCTCGTCCGGCGCCGCGTCGCCGACGTTGCCGGCCACGTACGCCTGCGTGCCGAGCAGTTCGGTGAGGTCCATGAACTCGTGGGTGCCGAAGCTGTTGGGTTCCTCCACGCCGCCCCAGTGGGTGTTGACGCTGGTCGGGCGCTGGTTGCGCGGACCGATGCCGTCGCGCCAGTGGTATTCGTCGGCGAAGCAGCCGCCGGGCCAGCGGATGTCCGGCACGTCCAGCGCCTTCAGCGCGGCGACCACGTCGTTGCGGTAGCCGCGGGTGTTGGGGATCTTCGAGTCCGGGCCGACCCAGACGCCGCCGTAGATGCCGTTGCCCAGATGCTCGGCGAACTGTCCGAACAGGTGGCGCGACACCGCGGCGCCAGGGCGGTCGGCACGCAGCGTGCCGCGCACCTCGACGTCGGCGGCCTGCGCCAGTGTGGCGGCCAGTGCCAGGCCGAGCGTCGCGGCGATCAGCGGCAACCGTCGCCAGTGTGCCGCACGCTGCTGCAGGAAACGGGGCGAACGCATCGGGAGCTCCTTGTCGGGTAGGGCGGCGCCGTCGCCAGCGTCGCGTGGGAGTGACGGCCGGCGCGCGGCCTTGGCCATGACGCCCAGGCGCTGCCGCATTCGGGGCGCGCCCCCCCCCCCCGGCACGATCGCTTCCGCGCCTGTCCCCGGTGTGCCCCGCTCCCGAGCATAGAAGACACGTGGAGGGCGAACCAATGCCCAAATGCGACGCCGCCATATCGGAATTGCAATGCGCGGCACGGCGCCGCATGCGGTGTGTTCCCAGAACGTGCGCGGTATCGCACAGCGCGCTGTCGGCGCTCGCGCGGCGATGGCCGTGTCGCGCCCTCGCTGGTTATGCTGCGGACCCCGCGCATGCGCACCGACTTCCAAGGCTCCTGCATGTCCTCGCTTTTCGGTCATCTTCCCGACGGTACCGCCATCCAGCGCATGGTCCTGGACAGCGGCGACGGCCTGCGTGCCGAAGTGCTGACCTATGGCGGCCTGCTGCGCAGCCTGCGCCTGCACGGCGCGCATGGCGAGACCGAGCTGGTGCTGGGGCTGCCGACGCTGCAGGACTACCTGCAGGACCCGGCCTACCTGGGCGTGCTGGTCGGGCGCTTCGGCAACCGCATCGCCGGGTCGGCCTTCACCGTCGATGGCCGGCACTACGCGGTCACCGCCAACGAGGGCGCCAACCATCTGCACGGCGGCGCACTGGGCTTCGGCCGGCGGGTGTGGACGGTGCTGGCGCAGACCGAGCGGACGCTGCAGTTGCGCTACGACTCGCCGGCCGGCGAGGAAGGTTACCCGGGCAACCTGTCGGTGGAGGCGAGCTACCGCGTCGAAGGCCGCTGCCTGAGCGTCGAGTTCGTCGCGCAGACCGATGCGCCGACGCCGCTCAATCTGACCCATCACCCCTATTTCAACCTGGCCGGCGATGCCGCGGTGCCGGCCGCGGCGCAGTGGCTGCGGGTGCCGGCCGATCGCTACCTGCCGGTGCGCGACGCGGCGCTGCTGCCGCGCGGCGAGATCGCCACGGTGGCCGCTACGCCGTTCGATTTCCGCCAGGTGCGTGCCATCGCCGACAAGGACATCGCCGCCGATCCGCAGCTCTCGCTCAGCGCCGGCTACGACCACTGCCTGGTGCTGGCCGACGGCCACGACTGCACCGCCGTGCTGTATTCGCCGCACAGCGGCGTGGCCATGCGCATCGTCAGCCCGATGCCGGCCGTGCAACTCTATGAAGGCCAGGGCCTGGACCGGCAGCATCCGGCGCTGGGCCGCGGTATCTGCCTGGAGCCGCAAGGCTACCCGGACGCGCCGAACCAGCCGGGCTTTCCCGATTGCATCCTGCGTCCCGGCCAGGTCTATCGGCACCGCATCACGTACCAGTTCGCCGAGGTCGGCCGCGGCGCCGACTGGGCGGCGGTGGAGGCGGCGTTGGCGGATCAGGGCGGCGGTTGAGGCGTGGGACGTCGCAGGCGTGTCTGAAGCCGCGACCGGGCCTTTCCCGGTGTCACCCGTCGCGGCTGAAGCCGCTTCTACGGGAAGACGGGGCGGCTACTGCGCGTGCCCCAGCACCAGTTCGATCACGAACTTGCTGCCGAAGAACGACAGCAGCAGGAGCACCATTGCCGCCAGGGTCCAGTGCACCGCCTTGACCCCGCGCCAGCCGTAGCGCCAGCGGCCGAACAGCAGCGCGCCGAACACGATCCACGACAGCACGCTGAGCACGGTCTTGTGCACCAGCCGCTGCGCCAGGAAATCCTGCACGAACAGCACCCCGGTCAGCAGGGTCAGGGTCAGCAGGATGAAGCCGACCACGATGGTGCGGAACAGCAGCGTTTCCAGCGCGGTCAGCGGCGGCAACGCGCGCAGCCAGGGATGGAAGTCGCGGCGTCGCAGCGCGCGTTCCTGCAGCCACAGCATCACCGCCAGCAGCGCGGCGATACCCAGCGTGGCGTAGGCCAGCAGCGCCAGCCAGGCGTGCAACTGCAGCCGCCAGTCCAGCACCGGCGCCGGCTCGTGGCCGTAGCCGTGGTAGGCCAGCAGCAGCGCCGCTGACAGCGGGAACACCACCACGCCCAGCGCGGCCATGCGCCCGCTGGCGCCGACCAGGGCGGTCATCAGCGCCATGCCCAGGCTGACCAGCGACAGCGCGGCGAAGAAGTGCATGTCCGGGCCGCCGGCGGTGTGCAGGGCCACCTGCACGTGATAGCCCGCATGCAGGGCCACCGCCGGCAGCGCCGGCCACAGCCAGGCGCGGCTGCGGTCCACCCGGTCGCGCACCACCGCGGCGATCAGCAGGCCGGTGGCGGCCAGGTACAGCAGGGTGGCGAGGACGGTGATGAGCATCGCGCCAGTTTCGCATATCGGGCCCGCCGCCGTGACGGCGCCGCCGGGGATCGCCGGCGCGCCCGGCTATAATCGACGGCCGTTTCCCGTCCGCGACCCGCCCGCATGTTCGAATCCCTCACCCAACGCCTCTCCGGCACCATGCAGCGCCTGCGCGGCCGCGGTCGCCTGACCGAGGAGAACATCCGCGAAGCCACCCGCGAAGTGCGCATCGCGCTGCTCGAGGCCGACGTCGCCCTGCCGGTGGTGCAGGCGCTGATCGAGCGCATCAAGGTGCGCGCGGTCGGCCAGGAAGTGCTCAAGAGCCTGACCCCGGGCCAGGCGCTGATCAAGGTCGTGCGCGACGAGCTGACCGCGGTGATGGGCTCGGCCGCCAGCGACCTCAACCTCAACGTGCCGGCGCCGGCGATCGTGCTGATGGCCGGCCTGCAGGGCGCGGGCAAGACCACCACGGTCGGCAAGCTGGCCAAGCACCTGAAGGAAAAGCGCAAGAAGAAGGTGATGGTGGTGTCGGCCGATGTGTACCGCCCGGCCGCGATCGAGCAGCTCAAGACCCTGGCCGAGCAGGTCGGGGTGCTGTTCTTCCCGTCCGAGGCCTCGCAGAAGCCCGTGGACATCGTCCGCGCCGCCATCGCCGACGCGCGCAAGTCCTTCGTCGACGTGCTGCTGGTGGATACCGCCGGCCGCCTGGCCATCGACGCGGCGATGATGGAGGAGATCAAGGCGCTGCACGCGGCGATCACCCCGGTCGAGACCCTGTTCGTGGTCGACGCGATGACCGGCCAGGACGCGGCCAACACCGCCAAGGCGTTCAGCGAGGCGCTGCCGCTGACCGGCGTGGTGCTGACCAAGACCGATGGCGACGCCCGCGGCGGCGCGGCGCTGAGCGTGCGCTACATCACCGGCAAGCCGATCAAGTTCATCGGCGTCGGCGAGAAGCCGGACGGCCTGGACGTGTTCCATCCCGACCGCCTGGCCAGCCGCATCCTCGACATGGGCGACGTGCTGTCGCTGGTCGAGCAGGTCGAGCACCAGGTCGACAAGGACAAGGCGCAGAAGCTGGCCGAGAAGGTCGCCAAGGGCAAGAAGTTCGACCTCAACGACATGCGCGACCAGCTTGAGCAGATGCAGAACATGGGCGGCCTGTCCGGGCTGATGGACAAGCTGCCGGGCATGGGCCAGATCCCCGACCATCTGAAGCAGCAGGTCGCCGGCAACAAGGACGTGCCGCGGATGATCGCCATCATCGGCTCGATGACCAAGAAGGAGCGGCGCAACCCGGGCCTGCTCAACGGCTCGCGCCGCGCGCGCATCGCCCGCGGTTCCGGTACCCAGCCGGCCGACGTCAACAAGCTGATGAAGCAGTATCAGCAGATGGAAAAGATGATGAGCAAGATGGCCGGCGGCGGCATGAAGGGCCTGATGCGCGGCATGAAGGGCATGCTCGGCGGCATGGGCGGCCGCGGCGGCCTGCCGTTCCGCTGAGCCCGCGGCCACGGCGCGTGCGGTGAGCGTGTCCGTCGGCACGCGCGTGCTGCGCCTGGCCCTGGCGCTGGCCCTGGCGCTGCACTCGGCCTCCGGCTGGGCGGTGCTGCCGGCGACGCTGGTGTACTGGGTGCTGGTGGTGCTGGTCGTCGCAGCGATCGATCGCGCGATGGCGCGACGCACGGCCGGCGGTACCGCGGCGGCTTCCCTGGGCCCCGCCATTGGCGAGGCCGGCGCCACGCCCGCTCCGGCGCGGCTGCCGCCGCCAGCGCAGCCCGTCATCCCACCTGCGGCGATGCGTGCGCGGCCGTCCGGTCCGCGCCAATGGCGCCGCCATCTCGAGGACATCGTCCCGTTCCCGGAGGAGCGCTTCCCGCGCCAGGGCATCTGCACCACCTCCGAGCTGGTGCTGTCCGCCGGCGATGCGCTGGTGCTCGCCTTCCATCCCGCCGCCGACGGCCCCGCGCAGTGGCGCTGCGACCTGCTGGCGCCGGGCGCGACTCAGGCGCAGTGGCTGGATGTGGCGGCGCACGCCGAGTGCGTCGTGCCGATCGTGCGCACCGGCGTGTACTCGATCGGTATCGGCCAGGCCGAGCTGCAGGTGCCCGGCACGGTGGCGCTGTGGCGGCGCGTGCCGGAATCGGAGCGGCTGGCGCTGCCGGTGCAGCCGCTGCGCGGCACGCCGCTGGCGTATGCGCAGCGCCCCGATGGCAGCCTCGCCGTCACCGAGGCGCAAGCGCGTGACGCGTGGCCGCTGGCGCAGTTGCCGCCGCGTTGCGTGGCGCGCGTGCCGGCCGCGGCCGCGTTGCTGTTCGCCGGCGCCGAGCGGGCCTGGGACGTGCATGGAGCGCCGGACACCGCGGTGGCGGATCCCACGGATAACGTGGTCGTGCATCGTCACTTTCTGCAGCTGAGCCAGGGCGACGTCCTGGTGCTGGAGGCGGTGTGGACATCCGGCCTGTTCGGTCAGCCACTGCCGGTGCCCGGCGGCAGCCGTCCGACCGACGGCGAACTGGGGCTGTTCGCGCTGTTGCACGGGCCGCAGCTGATGGCCTTGCGTCCGTCCGCGGCGATGCCGGCGTGCGTGGAGGTGGTGTGTCCGGTCGATGGGCTGTATTGCCTGGAGCTGCGGCTGTCCGGTCCGGCGGCGTGGCGCGATCGTGCTGTCGAGACGTTCGTCGATCTGCGGCTGTGGGGTGCCTTCGTCCAGTGCCCGTCACGGTTGCGCGCTTTTTCCCTGCAGCAGGTGTGGGTCGGCGATCGGGACCGGCAATGTTTGCCGGTGCCGCTGCCGTGAGCGTCCTCGCATCTCTGGCACGGCGGCCGGAAGGCGGCGCGGCTACCATGGCCGTTCCTGGAATCGCGGAGCACGCATGATGCAGCGCTTGGCGCGCGTGGACGCCTTTCGGCAGCGCTTCGGCCTGCGCCTGCCGATCCTGCTCAGCCCGATGGCCGGTGCCTGCCCGGTGCCGCTGTCGGCCGCGGTCGCCGCGGCTGGCGGCATGGGGGCGATGGGCGCGGTGCTGTCGGCGCCGCAGGACATCGTGGCGTGGATGGATGCGTTCCGCGCCGCCGGCGGCGGGGCGGCACAGGTCAACCTGTGGGTGCCGGATCCGCCCCCCGCGCGCGATGCCGCCGCCGAGGCCGAGGTGCGCGCCTTTCTCGCGGCCTGGGGACCGCCGGTCGACGCCGCCGCCGGCGATGCGGCGCCCGCCGATTTCGATGCCCAGTTCGAGGCCCTGCTCGCGGCGCGGCCGGCAGTGGCCTCGTCGATCATGGGCCTGTTCCGGCCGGACCAGGTGCAGCGCCTGCAGCAGGCCGGGATCGCCTGGTTCGCCTGCGCCACCACCTTGGACGAGGCGCTGGCCGCGCAGGCCGCCGGTGCCGATGCGGTGGTCGCGCAGGGGGCGGAGGCCGGCGGCCATCGCGGTGCCTTCGAGGCCGGCAGCGCCGAGCGGCAGTTGACCGGGCTGTTCGCGCTGCTGCCGCGGCTGGCCGACCAGTTGCAGATCCCGGTGATCGCCGCCGGTGGCATCGGCGACGGCCGTGGCACCGCCGCCGCTTTGACCCTGGGCGCGAGCGCGGTGCAGATCGGCACCGCCCTGCTGCGCACCCCGGAGGCGGCGCTGGCACCGGCCTGGGCGGATGCGCTGGCCCAGGCCGAACCCGAGCAGACCACGTTGACCCGCGCCTTTTCCGGCCGCCTGGGCCGCGCGCTGGCCACCGACTACGTGCGCGCCGCCGCTGCCGCGGAGGCGCCGCCGCCGCGGCCGTACCCGGTGCAGCGTGGTCTGACTGCGTCGATGCGCCAGGCCGCACAGCGCGCCGGCCGCCTGGCGGCGATGCAGGCCTGGGCCGGGCAGTCGGCCTGGATGGCGCCGGCCGAGCCCGCCGCGACGTTGGTTGAACGCTGGTGGTCGCAGGCGCAGGCCCTGCTGTGACATCGCAGGTCTTCCACCACGGGCAGCCGGCGGATGCCGACCTGCTGGCCGCCGCCGCGCTGGTGAATTACGGGCATTTCAGCACCATGCAGGTCCGCGACGGTGCCGTGCGCGGGTTCGACCTGCATCTGCAGCGCTTGCAGCAGGCCAACGCGGGGCTGTTCGGGAGTGTCTTGCCGCATGAGCGCGTGCGCGCCGAGCTACGCGCGGCGCTGGCCGCCTTCGGCACTGGCGACGCCTCGCTCCGCGTCACCGTGTTCTCGCCGGCATTCACGTTGCGCCGGGCCGATGCCGATTGCGCTGTGGAGCTGCTGGTGTCACTGGCGCTACCGGCACAGGCCGAGGCGGCGCCGCTGCGGCTGCGCAGTGGCGTATTTGCCCGGGAGACGCCCCACATCAAGCACGTCGGCACCTTCGGCGCCTTCCACCAGCGCCGCCTTGCGCTGCAGGCCGGCAGCGACGACGCGCTGTTCGTCGACGCGCAGGGGCAGGTGGCCGAAGGGCCGGCCTGGAACCTGGGACTGTGGGACGGCGCCTGTCTGCACTGGCCGCAGGCACCAGCGCTGCGCGGCACCCAGGAACGGTTGCTGCAGGCCGGGCTCGCCGCGCTGGGCGTGGCGCAGGAGGTGCGGCCGCTGTCGCTCCACGAACTCGGGCCGGACGTGGCCGCCTTCACCTGCAACGCCCGCGGCCAGCAGGCGGTGGCGGCGGTGGACGGGCGCGCGCTGCGCCCGGCCGCGGATCTATTGGCCATGCTGGAGGCGGCGTTGCACACCCAGCCCTGGCAGGCGATCTGAGCACTCCGTGGACGGCCATCGTGGCATGGCTGCCGCTCCTGGCGAATCCCCAATCTCGAATCCCCAATCCCGCGGCCGCAGGCCACGGCCCAGACTTGGCAGAGCCGGGGCCGGCCGCTATAATCGTCGGTTCACCGCGCCATCCTGGCGACTGGGCAACACCGGAAACTCACCATGGTCAAGATCCGCCTTACCCGTGGCGGCGCCAAGAAGCGCCCCTTCTACCACATCATCGTCACCGACGTGCGCAGCGCGCGCGACGGCCGCAACATCGAACGCGTCGGTTACTACAACCCGGTCGCCCAGGGCGCCGAGCCGCGCGTGGTGCTGGACCTGGCCCGCGTCGACCATTGGGTGTCCAATGGCGCGCAGCTGACCGACAAGGTGCGCAACCTGTACAAGGAAGCCACCAAGAACCAGGCCGCCGCGGCCTGATTCCGCGGGCCGCGCCCAGCGCGCGGCCCTCGCGTTTGCCCCCAATGAAAGACAGCCAGCGCCGCATCCTGCTCGGTCGGGTCCTCGGCGCGTTCGGCATCCGTGGCGAGGCCAAGCTCGAGTCCTGGACCGAGCCGCGCCTCGCCATTTTCCGTTATCAGCCCTGGATCGTGCGCAAGCCCGACGGCAGCGAGAGCAGCCTCAGCGGCGTGCGCGGCCGCGAGTCCGGCAAGTACCTGATCGCCACGCTGCCCGAGGTCACCGACCGCGACGCGGTCGAGGCCCTGCGCGGCACCGAGATCTACGTGGCGCGCAGCAGCCTGCCGCCGCCGCGCCCGGACGAGTACTACTGGGTGGACCTGGAAGGCCTGGACGTGCGCACCGTCGACGGCGTGGCGCTGGGGCAGGTGTCGCACCTGTTCTCCACCGGCGCCAACGACGTGCTGGTGGTGCGCGGCGACCGCGAACGGCTGGTGCCGTTCGTGCAGCCGGACTACATCAAGTCGGTGGATTTCGAGGCCAACCTGGTCGTGGTCGACTGGGACCCCGAGTTCTGAGCGAAGCGGCCATGCGGCCGCTTTGGCTTTTGCCTTTCCCATTCCCTATTCCCCATTCCCGGCTCCCCATTCCCAGCCTCATGCGCATCGACGTCATCAGCCTGTTCCCCGAGTTCGTCGCCCAGTGCGCCGGGTTCGGCGTGGTCGGGCGGGCGCAGGAGCGCGCGCTGCTGGACCTGCACGGTTGGAACCCGCGCGACTACGCCAGCGGCGGCTACCGCAAGGTCGACGACCGGCCGTTCGGCGGCGGCCCGGGCATGGTGATGATGATCGAGCCGCTGCAGGCCTGCCTGCAGGCGGTGCGCGCGGCCGATCCGCAGCCGGCGCCGCTGATCTACCTGAGCCCGCAAGGCCGGCCGCTGACCCAGGCCAAGGCCCGCGAACTGGCCGCGCTGCCGCGGCTGCTGCTGCTGTGCGGGCGCTACGAGGGCGTGGACGAGCGTTTCGTCGCCGCCGCGGTGGACGAGGAAATCTCGATCGGCGACTACGTGCTGTCCGGCGGCGAACTGGCCGCGGCGGTGCTGGTGGATGCGGTCACCCGGCTGCAGGAGGGGGCGCTGAACGACGCCGAATCCGCGGCCCAGGACAGTTTCGAGGGCCCGGACGGCCTGCTCGACTGCCCGCACTACACCCATCCGCGCGAACACGCATTGGGCGAGGTGCCGGCGGTGCTGCGTTCCGGCAACCACGCCGCGATCGCGCGCTGGCGGCGCATGCAGGCGCTGGGGCGGACCTGGCTGCGGCGTCCGGAACTGCTGGACGAGACGGCGCTGAGCGCGGCCGACCGGCGCCTGCTGCAGGAATTCCGCCAGGAGCGGGAGGCGGCGCAGGCCGCCGAACAGGAAAATCCATCCAAGCCCTAGCCATTGCCGCCGGGCTGGGTTAAAATGCCCGGCTTTCCGGCCAGTGCGCTCCGTGCTTGGCCCATCCGATATCGCGCAATCGCCGTGCGGCGACTGCCGGACCACCTCACCAGACACAAGCGGTGCCCACCATGAGCAAGCTCAACAAGACCATCCTGGCCGACTTCGAAGCCGCCCAGATCCAGCGCAAGCTGCCGGAGTTCAACCAGGGCGACACCGTCGTCGTCAACGTCAAGGTGAAGGAAGGCAACCGCGAGCGCGTGCAGGCCTACGAAGGCGTGGTGATCGGCACCAAGAACGCCGGCCTGAACTCCTCGTTCACCGTGCGCAAGATCTCGCACGGCTACGGCGTCGAGCGCGTGTTCCAGACCCACAGCGCCACCATCGACTCGGTCGAAGTGAAGCGCCGCGGCAAGGTCCGCGCCGGCAAGCTGTACTACCTGCGTGGCCTGGAAGGCAAGGCCGCCCGCATCAAGGAAGATCTGGCCGCCGCTGCGCAGGCCAAGGTCGCGCGCCAGGCCGCTGCTGCCGCCGCCAAGGCCGAGTAATCATCCGGCGACCCTCGGTCGCTGCCGCAACGGCCGCCTTCGGGCGGCCGTTTGCGTTTGTGGCAGCGTGTGTTGCACCTCGTGGAGGCGGCGCCATCAGGCCCGCGTTGTGGGGTCTGGCCGTTGTAGGGATAGCGTCAGTCGCTTCCCCACAAGGGCAGGGCTGGCGCCCTTGTGGGAGGGACTTCAGTCCCGACGCGTGACGGTGTCGGACGGCTTGGGCTTAGTTCGCTGCGGCTGCATGACAGTCGACTCCCGCACAGACAATGGCGCCTGTGGATCGCGACGCGAGCGCAGCGCTCAGCGCGCCGGATCCTGCGCCACCGCCACGTCGGCGACCGGTGCCGGCGGCTGCACCGGCACTTCCGCCGGATGCGCCACGGTCTCCGGCCGCGACGGCGCCAGCATCCGCGCGGTGCGCCAGTTGCCCCAGCGGTAATACGCCAGCGACAGCAGCATCGCGCAGGTGGCGCTGGTCGGGAAGCTCCACCACACCGCATCCACGCCCAGCTGCGGCTGCAGCAACTGCGCGAACGGCACGCGGATGCCCCAGAGCGACAGCGCCAGGATCAGCAGTGGCGGCACCACCGCACCGGTGGCGCGGACCACGCCGGAGATGACGAAGGTGACGCCGAAGAACAGGAACGACCACACCGCGATGTGGTTGAGGTGGCGCGCGATCTCCAGCGCCGCGCTGTGCGGCGGCAGGAACAGCGCCAGGGTCCAGCGGTCGAACAGGATCAGCGGCGCGATCAGCGCGCCGGTCAGCAGGAAGTTGAACAGCACGCCCTTGCGCGCGGTCGCCGCGACCCGGTCCCAGCGCTGCGCGCCGACGTTCTGCGCGGCCATCGACGAGCAGGCCGCGCCGATCGCCATCGCCGGCATCTGCAGGTAGGCCCACAGCTGCAGCGCCGCGCCGTAGGCCGCGGAGGTGGCGGTGCCATAGCCGTTGACCAGCGAGATCATCACGATCATCGCCAGCGAGATCAGCACCATCTGCAGGCCCATCGGCACGCCCTTGACGATCAGCGCGCGCAGGATCGGCAGGTCGAGCCGGAACAGCCGCGCGTCGCGGCGGCCCAGCCACAGCACGTGGCGTTTGTGCCGCAGGTACAGCAGCAACCCGGTCAGCGACACCGCCTGCGCGATCAGCGTGGCCCAGGCCGCCCCGGCGATGCCCAGCTTGGGGAACGGCCCCAGCCCGAACAGCAGCAGCGGATTGAAGCCGATGTCCAACGCCACCGACAGCAGCAGGAAGCGGAACGGCGTGCGCGAATCGCCGGTGCCGCGCAGCGCCGCCGACAGGAACGCGAAGGTGTACAGCAGCGGCATCGCCAGGAAGATCACCCGCAGATAGGCCTCGGCCAGCGGCAGCGACGCCGCCGGCGTGCCCATCGCCGCCAGCAGGTGCCGCGCCAGCCACCAGCCGCCGGCGGCGATCAATACCGAGATGCCGATGAAGAAGGTGGCGCTGGTGCCCATCACCCGCCGCGCCTGGGCCACGTCACTGCGGCCCATCGCCTGGCCGATCAGGATGGTGGCGGCCATGCCGATGCCGAACACCGAGCCGATCAGGAAGAACATGATGCTGTTGGCGTTGGCCGCGGCGGTGAGCGCCGCTTCGCCGAGATAGCGGCCGATCCACACGGCATTGACCGAGCCGTTGAGCGACTGCGCGATGTTGCCGGCCAGGATCGGCAGCGAGAACAGCAGCAACTGGCGGCCGATCGGGCCTTCGGTGAGCGCAGCGGGCTTGGTCATCGCGGGTCGGGAGCGAGCGTGAGCCGGCCACACTAGCACCGACGGATGTCGGCGGGGCGATGGGCGGATCTGGGTCTGCAGCGTTCGTGCCGCAGGCAGGCAGGGGACGGGCCTGCGCCGCCCCACGGCGGGTGGCGTGGGCCGTCGCGCTCGGCGGCCGGTCCTGTCCGAGTCGCGGTGGTGCGCTGCGGCGAGGGTGGAACTGCGTTCGGCACGGCTCGGGTCATTGCTTGGTGCCGGGTAGGGGGCGACGCCAGCAACGGCATGGGACCTGCCTCGAGGTCGCTCGCTCTCTGCCAACCCATTCATCCCGGAAAGGTGAGCCCCTGCGGCGCGGTGCTTGCATTGGTGCGATCGCATCGCCATCTGTGCGGAGAGACGTGTGCGCCGCGCATGCCCTCAGCGGCGCGATGGTCTCCGCTCCGGCGCCGCCTTTTGACTGCCTGCAATCCCCAACGCGAGTGGATGTCGAGCAACGCAATGAATGAATCTGTCGTACAAGCTGCCGCGGTGCGCCTGGATGTCTGGCTGTGGGCCGCGCGCTTCTTCAAGACCCGCAGCCTGGCCAAGCAGGCAGTGGAGACCGGCAAGGTGGACGTGGCCGGGCAGCGGCCGAAATCCTCGCGCGCGGTGCGCGTGGGCGAGCAGGTGCGCGTGCAGCGCGGCGACGAGGTGTTCGAGATCCAGGTGCTGGGATTGAGCGATACCCGCGGCCCGGCCAGCGTGGCGCAGACCCTGTACCTGGAGAGCGAGGCCTCGCGCGAGCGCCGTGCGCAGTTGCGCGCGCAGCGCAGCGCCGAGCGCAACGGCTACCAGGCGCCGGAGGGCAAACCGGACAAGCGTGCGCGGCGGCTGATCCGCGCGCTGGGGGATCTGGACGCGCTGTAGCCGAGTCCGCTGCGCCTGGCCGAGGATCGGTGCGGTTGACCGAGTTGCAGCGACGACCGAATGGTGCCGTGACGTTGCCGAAGGTGGGTGGTGCGCTGGTCGCGTGTTTCGCTCGATGTCCAGTCGCTGCAAGCAACACCATGTTTCCTCGACTGCATGCAGTCGGGACTGAAGGCCCTCCCACGACCGGCTTGCGTTCTGGCGAGCGTCGGCGTGCTCATTGCGGTTGACACACCGTGGGAGCGACTTCAGCCGCGACGCAGGGCGGTCATTCCTCGTCATCCCCATTCGTGCGTTGCCCTCTGCGACAGAGCGTGTGGAGCCGTTGCACTCGCGACAACGCCCCGGCGAGCGGGGCGTTGTCGTCATGCAAGCAGGACACGCGAGGCGCCGTTGCGGCGCCCCGTCTGCCGTCGTCAGGCGGCCAGGTCGAAGCGATCCAGCTGCATCACCTTGGTCCAGGCGGCGACGAAGTCGCGTACGAACTTCGCCTGCGCGTCGGCGCTGGCGTAGACCTCGGCCACCGCGCGCAGCACCGAGTTGGAGCCGAACACCAGGTCGGCGCGGGTGCCGGTCCACTTCAACGCGCCGCTCTTGCGGTCGCGGCCTTCGTAGACGTCCTTCATCTCCGAGGTCGCCTTCCACTCGGTGCCCATGTCCAGCAGGTTGGCGAAGAAGTCGTTGCTGAGCACGCCCGGGCGATCGGTGAACACGCCGTGCGCGGACTGGCCGCTGTTGGCGCCGAGTACGCGCAGGCCGCCGACCAGCACAGTCATCTCCGGGGCGGTCAGGGTCAGCAACTGCGCCTTGTCGATCAGCAGGGCTTCGGCCGACAGTGCGTAACGGCGCCTGGCGTAGTTGCGGAAACCATCGGCGATCGGTTCCAGTACCGCGAACGACTCAACGTCGGTCTGTTCCTGCGAGGCATCCATGCGGCCCGGCACGAACGGCACCTCGACGATCTGTCCGGCCAGCTTGGCTGCCTGTTCCACCGCGGCGGCACCGCCGAGCACGATCAGGTCGGCCAGCGAGATCTTCTTGCCGCCGCTCTGCGCGCCGTTGAACTGCGCCTGGATGTCCTCCAGCGTGGCCAGCACCTGTGCCAGCTGCGCCGGCTGGTTGACTTCCCAATCCTTCTGCGGGGCCAGGCGAATGCGCGCACCGTTGGCGCCGCCGCGCATGTCCGAGCCACGGAAGGTGGAGGCCGCGGCCCAGGCGGTGGACACCAGTTGCGCCACGCTCAGCCCGGAGTCGAGCAGGGTCTTCTTCAGTGCGGCGATATCCTGCGCGTCGACCAGCGGGTGGTTCACGGCCGGGATCGGGTCCTGCCACAGCAGTTCTTCGGCCGGCACGTCCGGGCCGAGGTAGCGCGCACGCGGGCCCATGTCGCGGTGGGTCAGCTTGAACCAGGCGCGGGCGAAGGCATCGGCGAACTGTTGCGGATTCTCCAGGAAGCGGCGCGAGATCTTCTCGTAGGCCGGGTCGAAGCGCAGCGCCAGGTCGGTGGTGAGCATGGTCGGCAGGTGCTTCTTCGACGCATCGTGCGCGTCCGGAATCACCGCCTCGGCGTTCTTGGCCACCCACTGGTGGGCGCCGGCCGGGCTCTTGCTCAGTTCCCAGTCGAACTTGAACAGGTGCTCGAAGAACTCGTTGGTCCACTGCGCCGGCTTGGTGGTCCAGGTGACTTCCAGGCCGCTGGTGATAGTGTCGCCGCCCTTGCCGCTGCCGAAGCTGTTGGACCAGCCCAGGCCTTGGCTCTCCAGGTCGGACGCTTCCGGCTCGGCGCCGACGTGGTCGGCCGGGCCGGCGCCGTGGGTCTTGCCGAAGGTGTGGCCGCCGGCGATCAGCGCCACGGTCTCTTCGTCGTTCATGGCCATGCGGCCGAAGGTGTCGCGGATGTCCTTGGCCGCCAGCAGCGGGTCGGGATTGCCGTCCGGGCCTTCCGGATTGACGTAGATCAGGCCCATCTGCACCGCGGCCAGCGGGTTCTCCAGGTCGCGGGTATGGCGCACTTCGCTGTCGTCGTCCTTCACCAGCACGCCGTGCGCCTCGTCCACGCCCGGCGAGCCGTGCGCGTAGCGCTCGTCGCCGCCCAGCCACTTGGTCTCGCGGCCCCAGTACACGTCCTGGTCCGGCTCCCAGGTGTCGGCGCGGCCGCCGGCGAAGCCGAAGGTCTTGAAGCCCATCGATTCCAGCGCGACGTTGCCGGTGAGGATCAGCAGGTCGGCCCAGGAGATGGCCTGGCCGTACTTCTGCTTGATCGGCCACAGCAGGCGCCGCGCCTTGTCCAGGCTGACGTTGTCCGGCCAGCTGTTGAGCGGAGCGAAACGCTGCTGGCCGCGGCCACCGCCGCCACGGCCGTCGCCGGTGCGGTAGGTGCCGGCGCTATGCCAGGCCATGCGCACGAACAGCGGGCCGTAGTGGCCGAAGTCGGCCGGCCACCAGTCCTGCGAATCGGTCATCAGTGCGTGCAGGTCGCGCTTGAGCGCTTCCAGATCGAGCTGCTTGAACGCCGTGGCGTAATCGAACTGCGGGTCCAGCGGGTTGGAACGGGCCGAATGCTGGTTGAGCAGGTCCACGCGCAACTGCTTGGGCCACCAGTCGCGATTGCTGGTGCCGCTGCCGCTGGCAGCCTGGTGGAACGGGCATTTCGATTCGCTGGTCATGGGAGGCTGCCTTGGCTCTTGGTGGACGAGATGGGGTGGCTCGGCGCCGCGATCATACGGCGGCGACACGGTGAAACTGGAGACACGATAGGCGGAAGCCGCGATTTAGAGAATTCGAATTCTTCTAATCAATCGATAGCGTGCAGCTATCGCATCGATGGCGGTGTGCGGTGTGGCCGCGCATCGCTCGCCTGCCCAGCGCTCCTGCAGTGGCCGCATGCCGCGTGCGTCGGTGACAGGATTCAGTCGACCGGCATCACGTCGAAATCGCCGCCCAGCACGCGTTCCAGGCGTCCGCTGCGCCAGCCGCGGACGCTGTCGCGCACCAGCGGCGAAGGCGCGATCCGATAGCGTCGGCACACCCGCAGTTCGTCCTCGCCGATGGGCGCGCGCCGTGCCTGCCCGGGCAGGTCGGGAGCGACCCGCACCTGCACCGCGAGCCGGCGCAGGGTCGGTTCGTCGACCTCCTGCTCCTGCACGTGCAGGCCGGCTTCCGCGTCCAGCAACGCCAGTGCCCCGAAACCGGCGATGGCCAGCCAGGCGCGGCCTTGCTGCGGATCCTGTGCCAGCACGTCCACCCGCATGTTGCGCTGCTCGGCCCAGGCCAGATACATCTGCAGCAGACGTTGCCACCACTGCCGTGCTTCGGCCGGATGCCGGTGCAGCTCGCTGGCGCCGATGCGCAGGTCCAGCAGCGCATCCTGCGGGCGTTGCTCCTGCAGCGCGGTGCTGGCCAGGTGCAGCAGCCACAGCAACTGGGTCAGGCGCGCCACGAACTCGCCGTCGCGCTGGGCGCCGCCGTCCAGCCGCGCGCGCAGGCGCACGGCGGTGGCCAGCGCGCTTTCGATGCGGTCGCGGCGCTCGATCCGGTCCAGCACCTGGAAGCGGCCGGATTGCGACCAGAAATCGCGCTCGCCCATGGCGGCGAAGTCCGCCTCGCGCGCCTGCCGCCAGGCCGGCGCGGCGTGCGATTCCTGCAGGCGATGCAAGGCCGCATCCAGGCGCGGCAGGACCGCGCTGTCTGCATTGGGCGCGTACACCAGGTCGCGCAGATCCGTGGGCGTGGCGGGGTCGACCGCCGCGGGCAGGGGCTCCGGCGTCGGCGGCGCGTCCGCTGCGATGAAGCGCACGTCGAGGCGGTCGCCGGCGCCGCGCACGAACAGGAACTGGTCGCCTTCGGGGGCGCGTTGCTCGACGATGCTGCGTGCCAGGGGCGCGAGCAGATGCTGTTCGATCGCGCGGCGCAGCGGCCGCGCGCCCAGGTCCGGAGTGAAGCCGCGGTCGAGCAGGAACTCGATCGCCGACGGCTCCCATTCCACCGCCCAGGCGCGATTGCGCAGACCGCGCCGGGTCAGCGTGCGATCCAGTTCCTTGTGCAGGATCTCGCGCATCAGCGCCCGATCCAGCGGGTTGAACAGCACCACTTTGTCGAGCCGGTTGACGAACTCGCGGCGGAAGGTCTCGTACACCGCCTTTTCCACCGCGTTGCGCGAGTAGCCGCCGGCGACGGTGGCGAAGCCGGGGCCGGCGCCGCGGGCCAGCGTGGCGCCGACGTTGCTGGTGAGAATGATGATGCTGTGGCGGAAGTCGGCGGTATTGCCGTTGCGGTCGCTCAGGCGGGCGTCGTCGAACACCTGCAGGAACAGGTCCCAGACCTTGGGGTGGGCCTTCTCGAACTCGTCCAGCAGCACCACCGAGAACGGCTGCTCGCGGATGCGCGCGATCAGCGTGCGCTGCCCGGCGCTGTCGTCGCCGGTGAGCCGGTACAGCGCGTCCTCGCCCTGGAACTCGCTCATGTCCAGGCGCAGCAGGCGCTCGGGAGTGCCGAACAGCAGTTCGCCCAGTGCCTTGGCCAATTCGGTCTTGCCGGTGCCGGTCGGGCCGGCGAACAGGAACACGCCGATCGGGCGGCGGCTGTCGATCAGCCCGGCCTTGAGCATGGCGATGCGGTCGAGCAGGGTCTCCACCGCCTCGTCCTGGCCCAGCACGCGCTTGCGGAAGAAACGGCGCAGCGTCTCCAGTTCCAGCCGTTGGCGATCGTCGATCACCTCCAGCGGCAGCCCGCTGCGCCTGGCCACCGCCTGCAGCAGGGCATCGTCGTCCAGCGGCAGGCGTGCGTCGCCGCCGTCCTTCGCGGCCTGCAGGGTCTCGTCGAGCAGCTGCAGCAGGCGGCCGGGTTCGTGCTGATCGGGGAAGTACTGCGCGGCCAGGCGTTCGGCTTCGGCCAGGGCGCGCGCGTCGATCACCTCGGTCTGCAGCGCCTGCGCCTGGGCCTGCGCCCACTGTGCGCCGATCTGCGCCAGCGCGGTGGACGCGGCCGGTGCCAGCGTCACCACTTCGAAGCGCGAACGCGTGGTCGGCCGCGCCACCTGCAACTGCGCCAGTTGCCGCGGCGTGATCTCGCCGATCAGGCGCAGCTCACCGCGCTCCAGCGCCGGCAGCACCAGATCGAGGATGCCGCGCGGATCGCGCGAATGCGCGCCCTTGTGCAGCAGGTCGTAGAAGTCCGGCGCGCGCCACAGGGCGCGCTCGCGGTGCAGGACCGCCAGCATCTCGCGGATGCGTCCCTCCAGTTCGCCGATGTAGCTCTGCCCCGCCAGGATCTCCGCGGCGGAGGCCTCGAACACACGCCAGCCTTCGCCGAGCAGGCGTTCGCTGAGCAGGTCGATCAGCACGCTCTTGCCCACGCCGTGCTCGCCGACCAGCAGGACCGGTTGCGGAGGCGTGGTCACCACGTGCTCGTAGGCGCGCTGCAAGGCCGCGTCCAGCCCCGGGTGGTGCAGGCGCAGGCGCGCCGGCACCGCGGCGACGACACGGCCGAAGCCGCCGAGCACGCGCTGCTCGCGACGCTGCTTGCGTGCGTTTTGCAGGCGCTGCAGGAACGGCTCCAGCACGGGTTCCTTGAACTGCGCCAGGGTGTCGCCGAGTGCGGTCAGCGCTGCATCGTCGAGTTCGTCGAAATCCACCGGGCGGTCCGCCGGGGCCTTGCTTGCGGCCCACTGCAGATAGGCGCGCAGGCGTTGCCGGAACGGGACGACGTTCCACCACCAGTCGCGTGCGTGGCGCAGCAGCGCGTGCAGATGGTCGGCATCCGGCAGGCGCTGCAGGTAGTCGAACAGGAAGCTCAGCGGATACGAACCCAGGTGCGGGAGCACGTCCAGGACCGCGTCCGCATCCTGGGGGCGGCGTTGCGCCAAGGCCTGCGCTGCCATGCACGGCAGCACATAGCCTGGGCTGCCCAGCGCCTCGACCAGTTCCTGATGGGAGAACTCCGCGCCTGCCAGCAGCGCCACGCCGTGCTGGAACTGCGGAATCTGTGCCAGATCGGCAGGGCTGTGGATCTGCTCGTCCTGTGCTTCCACCTGCTGGCGCAGCCGCTGCAGATGCTGCGCCGGGGTCTCCTGCGTTGCCTCGGGCGCGGCGTGGTGGTTGTCGCCGGCGTCGGTCGCCGGTGCAGGCCGCTGCGCGGAGGCGCTGCGCCCGAGAGGGCGCGCCAGATGCAACAGCACCGCACCGACGACCACGCCGATGGCGAAAAGGGCAAATTCCATCATCGTCGCCTCAGTCCCGGATGCCGCGACGGCCGCTGCGCGGATGTGGCGCCCGCATGGCACCTGCGATGGTGCAGCGGACCGGGGGGCGTGACGACGTTCGCGAGCGTGGCTGCATGCGTTCCCTCGTTGGATGTAGCCGTCGCGGACGCGTGCGGCCTGTGCTGGTGCGCGCGGCCCCGTTTGCGACGGAGCGGGGCGGCGCGTTCGCCGTCGAGTATAGAAGTCCGTGTTTCCTCCAGGCGACAGCGTCGCTGCGCAGTGCGACACCGATCGGACTGCAGCGCCAGGCGGGCTGCCTGACGCACCAGCGCCTCCCGTTGGCGGCGCCTGCCCACTATCCTGTCGCGATGACCCAGCGCGCCACCCGTCTGCTGCGCCTGCTCGACGCCCTGCGCGGGCGCCGCCGGCCCGTGGCCGGGGCACAGCTCGCCGCCGATCTGGGAGTGAGCCTGCGCACGCTGTACCGCGACATCGCCAGCCTGCGCGGGCAGGGCGCCGACATCCTCGGCGACCCGGGCGTGGGCTACGTGCTGCGCCCGGGCTTCCTGCTGCCGGAGTTGAACTTCAGCGAGGACGAGCTGGAAGCGCTGACCCTGGGCGCGCGCTGGGTGGCGAGCCAGGCCGATCCGGAACTGGCGCAGGCCGCGCAGCGCGCCATCACCCGGATCGGGGCGTCGCTGCCGGCACCGTTGCGGCTGGCGCTGGAGACCAGCGGGTTGCTGGTGCCCGCGGCGCCGCCCGCGCAGCCGGCGGCACCGTGGCTGCCGGTGCTGCGTCGCGGCATCCGCCTGGAACACGTGCTGCACATGGACTATGCCGATGCCGGCGGCGTCGCCTCGCAACGGCGCATCTGGCCGTTCGCGATGGCCTTCCTGGGCGGTTTCGGCATGATCGCGGCGTGGTGCGAACTGCGCGGCGATTTCCGCCATTTCCGTGCCGACCGGGTGTTGGCGCTGCGCGACGACAGCGAACGCTACCCGACGCGGCGGCATCTGCTGATCCGGCGCTGGCGCGCCGCTACCGGACACGGCGTCGGCTCCTGACAGCAGGTGTCAGCAGGGCACGCGCAGACTGCGTGGCGTCCACCACGGAGTCCGACCATGTCCCACGATCTTGTGCTCTACACCCACCCCATGTCGCGCGGCCGCATCGCGCGCTGGATGCTCGAAGAAACCGGCCTGCCGTACCGCGCGCAGATCCTCGACTACGGCACCGGCATGAAGGCGCCGGCGTATCTGGCGATCAACCCGATGGGCAAGGTGCCGGCGCTGGTCCACGGCACCACCACCGTCACCGAGAACGCGGCGATCTGCGCCTACCTAGCCGACCTGGTGCCGGAGCGGCAACTGGCGCCGCCGCTTGGATCGCCGGCGCGTGGCGATTACTACCGCTGGCTGTTCCTGCTGGCCGGCCCGGCCGAGGCGTTCCTGACCGCCAGGCAGCACGGCACGCTGGCCCCGGCGCACAGCGCGGGCTACGGCCATGGCGAGGATCTGCTGGACATGCTGGAGCAGGGCGTCGCCGGTCGCGAGCACCTGGCCGGCGATCGCTTCAGCGCAGCCGACCTGTATGCCGCGGCGTTCCTCGGCTTCTACACGCGCATCGGTGTGCTGCAGGCGCGGCCGGCGTTTGTCGCCTTCGTGCAGCGGCACATGGCGCGCCCGGCGGCGCAGCGTGCCGCGGCCATCGACGATGCGTTGCTGGCGGCGCATCCCAACCCGTTCATGCCGCGCCCGAGCGCCGTGCCGGCGAGCGCCTAGCGGGATGTGGGATGACTGGCGGTTGGGTGTGCCGTGCGGGCGGACCCTCACCCCAACCCCTCTCCCGACGGGAGAGGGGCTCTAGCGCTTTCCTTCTCCCCTTGGGAGAAGGTGCCCCGAAGGGGCGGATGAGGGTGCGGGCGCAGCCTCGTACGTCCTGGCGCTGCGAGACGCTTCGCGCCGGACCCTCACCCCAACCCCTCTCCCGATGGGAGAGGGGCTTTGGCGCTTCCCTTCTCCCTCCGGGACCATGGCCCCCTTTTTGGGAGAAGGTGCCCCGAAGGGGCGGATGAGGGTGCGGGCGCAGCCTCGTGTGTCCTGGCGCTGCGAGACGCTTCGCGCCGGACCCTCACCCCAACCCCTCTCCCGGTGGGAGAGGGGCTGAATCGCAGGCCGCCTACAGCAGCGACTTGAGCCGGTACAGCGCTTCCAGCGCCTGCTTGGGCGTGAGTTCGTCCGGATCCAGCGCAGCCAATGCTTCCTGCGCGGCGGAGGGCGTGGCCGCGAACAGGCCGAACTGCTGCGGCGCGTCCAGCGCCTGCGGCGCCATCTGCGAGGCATGGCTTTCGCCGCCGCGTTGCTCCAGTTCCGCCAGGCGTCGCCGCGCCTGCGCCACCGTGGCCTTGGGCAGGCCGGCCAGCGCCGCCACCTGCAGGCCGAAGCTGCGGTTGGCCGGGCCGTCCTTGACCGCGTGCATGAACACCAGGCGGTCGCCGTGCTCGACCGCGTCCAGGTGCACGTTGGCGATGCCGCTGGCGCCGCCTTCGACCGATTCGTCGGCCAATGCGGTCAGCTCGAAATAGTGCGTGGCGAACAGCGTGTAGCAGCGGTTGTGGTGCGCGAGATGGCGCGCCACCGCGTCGGCCAGGGCCAGGCCGTCGTAGGTGGAGGTGCCGCGGCCGATCTCGTCCATCAGCACCAGCGACTGCGCAGTGGCGTGGTGCAGGATGTAGCTGGTCTCGGCCATCTCGACCATGAAGGTGGACTGGCCGCGCGCCAGGTCGTCGCCGGCGCCGATGCGGGTGAGGATGCGGTCGATCGGGCCGATCACCGCGCGCCGCGCCGGCACGTAGCTGCCGATGTGCGCGAGCAGCACGATCAGCGCGTTCTGGCGCATGTAGGTCGATTTACCGCCCATGTTCGGGCCGGTGATCACCAGCATGCGGCGGTCGGGGTGCAGGTCCAGGTCGTTCGGCTCGAACGGCTGCTCGCGCACCGCTTCCACCACCGGGTGGCGGCCGCGTTCGATGCGCAGGCAGGCGCCGGTCTCGAGTTCCGGCTGGGTCCAGTCCAGCGCCTGCGCGCGTTCGGCGAAGCCGGCCAGCACGTCCAGTTCGCTGAGCGCGGCGGCGGCGCGCTTGAGCGGCTCCAGGCGCTCGCCCAGCGTGTCCAGCAACCCTTCGTAGAGCAGCTTCTCGCGCGACAACGCGCGCTCGCGCGCCGACAGCACCTTGTCCTCGAAGTTCTTCAGTTCCTCGGTGATGTAGCGTTCGGCGTTGGTCAGGGTCTGGCGCCGGCTGTAGTGCACCGGCGCCTTGTCGGCCTGGCCCTTGCTGATCTCGATGTAGTAACCATGCACGCGGTTGTAGCCGACCTTCAGCGTGGCGATGCCGCTGTTGGCGCGTTCGCGCGCTTCCAGGTCGATCAGGAACTGGTCGGCGTTGGTGCTGAGCCGGCGCAGTTCGTCCAGTTCGGCGTCGTAGTCGGCGGCGATGACGCCGCCGTCGCTGAGCTTGAGCGGCGGCTGCTCGGCGATCGCCGACGCCAGCAGGTGCGCGATCTCGTCGTGCTGGCCCAGCTCCGCCGCCAGCGCGGCCAGCCGCGGCGAATCCAGCGGTGCCAGGACCGCGCGCACCTTCGGCAGCAGGCCCAGGCCGTCGCGCAGCGTGGAGAAGTCGCGCGGGCGCGCCGAACGCAGGGCGACGCGGGTGAGGATGCGTTCGACGTCGCCGAGTGCGCGGAACGCCTCGCGCAGGTCGGCGTCGGCGCCGCGGTCGATCAGCGTACCGACCGCGTGGTGGCGCTGCACCAGCACCTCGCGCAGGCGCAGCGGGCGGTGCAGCCAGCGCCGCAGCAGGCGCCCGCCCATCGGCGTGACCGTGCTGTCGAGCACGCCGAGCAGGGTGTTGCGGGTGTCCCCGTCCACACGCGTGTCCAGTTCCAGGTGACGTCGCGTGGCCGCGTTCATCGCGATCGCCTCGCCGGCGGTCTCCATCGCGATCGCGGTCAGGTGCGGCAGGCGCTGTTTCTGGGTTTCCTCCACGTAGCCGAGCAGGGCGCCGGCGGCAGCGGTGGCGCGCGGCTTGTCGTCGATGCCGAAGCCGCTCAGATCGTGCAACTGGAAGAACGCCAGCAACTGGCGGCGGCCGCTGTCGGCGTCGAACAGCCACGGCGGCCGGCGGCGCACGCCGCGGCGCTCGCGCAGGAACTCCGGCCACTGGTCCTCGTCGGGCACCAGCAGTTCGGCCGGCTCCAGTCGCGCCAGTTCCGCCTCCAGCGCGTCCTCGTTGTCCACCTCGTTGACCAGGAAACGGCCGCCGGCCAGGTCGGCCCAGGCCAGGCCGTAGCCCTGTTTGGTGCGCGCGATCGCCATCAGCAAGGTGTCGCGGCGCTCGTCCAGCAAGGCCTCGTCGGTGACCGTGCCGGGAGTGACGATGCGCACCACCTTGCGCTCGACCAGGCCCTTGGCCAGCGCCGGATCGCCGATCTGCTCGCAGATCGCCACCGACTCGCCCAGCGCCACCAGCCGTGCCAGATAGCCCTCGTAGGCATGCACCGGCACCCCGGCCATCGGAATCGGCGCACCGCCGGAACTGCCGCGCTGGGTCAGGGTGATGTCCAGCAGCCGCGCGGCCTTGCGCGCGTCGTCGTAGAACAGTTCGTAGAAATCGCCCATGCGGAAGAACAGCAGCAGGTCCGGGTATTCGGACTTGGCGGCGAAGAACTGCTTCATCAGCGGGGTGTGCTCCGCTGCGCTTCCAGGAGCTTGGGTTTTTTCTCGATTCTGCATCTGATTCAGTGACTTAAGGAATTTCGGGGTGACTGTCCGTGGACAAGTATGGACGGGTGCCGGCAGCAAATGACAGCGTGGCGCGGCGCCAGCCCGGTGCGTGGTTCGATGCGCCACCTGCCGATCCACGGTGCAACGTCGGGGGCGCACCGTTTCTACGGACAAAGGCAGGAAGGTCAATCGCGAGACAGCGAATGTCCGGTGCGCACGCAGCATGTGCAATGCCGAGTCCGCAGCCACTGCGTGCGAGTCGTCTCGGCGCCAGCTGCCATTGTCCGTAAAAAAGCGGATTGGCGACAGCGCGCAGTGCAATTTCCGAGCATGCGGCGGAGGATCGGCCACACGGTGACGTTGTGTCCTTTGAATGCCCGTGTGTCGTTTCGGGCAGGACTGTTTCGCCGTTGGAAAAGCTAAGATCCGGGCTTGTGTAGAGCCGGAGGCGTCCATGATCGATCGTCGTACCTTTCTTGCCACGGGTGTCGTGGCCGTCGCCGCGGGCTTCAGCGCATCCGCCGCCCGGATCGTGGCCGCGCCGCGCCCGAAAGGGCCGGCACCGTGGGGCGCCGTGCCAAGCGCGCGGCAGCTGCGCTGGCACCGGTGGGAGCAATACGCCTTCGTGCATTTTGCGATGAACACCTTCACCGACAAGGAATGGGGTTACGGCGACGAAGATCCGCGCAGATTCGATCCCAGCGATTTCTCCGCTGATCAGATCGTCGCCGCGGCCAAGGCCGGCAACCTCAAAGGGATCATCTTCACCGCCAAGCACCACGATGGCTTCTGCCTGTGGCCGACGCGCCTGACCGAGCATTGCATCCGCAATTCGCCCTACAAGAACGGCAAGGGCGACATCGTCGGCGAAATGGCCGCGGCGTGCCGGCGTGCCGGCCTGGCCTTCGGCATCTATCTCTCGCCCTGGGATCGCAACCACGCCGAGTATGGCCGTCCCGGCTATCTCGACTATTTCCGCAAGCAGATCGTCGAGCTGTGCACGGGTTATGGCGACCTGTTCGAGTTCTGGTTCGACGGCGCCAACGGTGGCGACGGTTACTACGGCGGAGCACGCGAAACCCGCAAGATCGATGCGCCCGCCTACTACAACTGGCCGCGGATGATCGAGCTGGTCCACCAACACCAGCCGATGGCCTGCACCTTCGACCCGCTGGGGGCAGATATCCGTTGGGTCGGCAACGAGGAGGGCGTGGCCGGCGATCCGTGCTGGCCGACCATGCCCAATGCGCCTTACACGCAGGAAAACGGCAATGCTGGCGTGCGTGGCGGGGCGCTGTGGTGGCCTGCGGAGACCAACACCTCGATCCGCCCGGGCTGGTTCTACCATGCCGACGAAGACGGCAAGGTGCGCAGCCCGGAGAATCTGGTGCGCTACTTCGATACCTCGGTCGCGCGCGGCACCAACATGAACCTCAATCTTCCGCCGGACCGGCGCGGCCGCATCGCCGACCACGACGTTGCGGTGTTGAAGAGCTTCGGCGACGCGATCCGCGCCAGCTTCGCCATCGATCTGGCCAAGGGCGCCAAGGCCAGCGCCAGCGCGGCGCGCGGTCCGGGGTTCGAGCCGGAGCGTGTGCTCGACCGCCAGCCGGACAGCTACTGGTCCACGCCGGACGACGTCACCACGCCGACGCTGACGCTGGAACTGTCGGCGGCGCATAGCTTCGACCTGATCCGGCTGCGCGAATACCTGCCGCTGGGCGTGCGCGTCACCCGCTTCGCGATCGACGCCGAGGTGGACGGGCAATGGCAGCGCTTGGCCGAAGCGCAATGCATCGGCGCGCAGCGGATCCTGCGGCTCGATCGTCCGATTGCCGCGCGCCGTGTGCGCCTGCGTGTGCTCGAGGCGCCGGTCTGTCCGGCGATCAGCGAATTCGCGCTGTTTCGCGCGGTGGCGCCCGTTGCGGTCGCGCGGCCCACGACGAACGCGCCGGACGTGCTGTCCACCGCGGGTTGGCGCATCGTTGCGGCCAGTGCGCCGGGAGCGGAGAAGTTGCTCGACGAAGATGCCGGCACGATCTGGGTCGTGCCCGCTCCCACGCCGGACCATCCCGTGCAGGTGACCATCGACCTCGGTGCGCAGCGCCAGGTCGCCGGCTTCAGCCTCACCCCCTCGCGCACGGTGATGAACGGTGCGGCGCCGCCGAAGGGCTATCGCGCCGAAAGCAGCGAGGATGGCCAGCACTGGCAGCCGGCCGGTGGCGGCGAGTTGTCCAATATCGCCTACGCGCTCTCGACCCAGCGGCTGAATTTCCCCGAGGTGCGGCAGATCCGTTACCTGCGGCTGTCGTTCGCCGAAACGGCGCTGCCCGCCGAGCGGCTGGCGATCGCCGGGATCGGTGCCTTCTCGCGCTTGCGGTGAGGGCTGGCGCTCCCTCGCCGCGATGCGCGGTGGGGGAGCGTGCATCGCCGGGACGATGCAGCGTCGTGGCTGCGGCGACGCTGGCGAGGCGTCGTAGATCGGCTTCGGAATGACGCGTCAGCGGCTTCACTTCATTCTGCGTCGCGCGTGTGCCGACCACGGCTTGGGCGGACTTACCTGGCGCGCCAGCGCCGCGTAGGAGCACCGAGTCGGGAGCGCATGACGATGGCGCCGCGCAGCGCCTCGAAAGCGCGCGGCCGCCTCAGGCGACGAACGGCCGCGGCTTGGTGCGCACACTCTTCAGCGCCAGCCGCGCAGGCGCCAATCCGGGCGCGGTCGCTTCCAGTGTCAGCGTGCCGGCATCGCGCGTGGTCTGCAGCAAGGCCATGCACAGGCCGTTGAAGGCGCGGCGCTGGTCGGCCTTGTCGGGTTCGTGGCTGGACGGGTCGCCGTTGCCCACGCCGATCAGGCGGCCGGGGCCGCGGACGGCGAAGCGCACGGCGTCGCTGGCGGTGGGCACGACGCGGCCCTTGGCGTCGACGATCTCCACCGCGACCACGGCCACGTCCTCGGCGTCGGCCAGCAGATTCGCCCGTTCGCAGCGCAGGCGCACCGCGGCCGGGGCGCCCACGGTCTCGCGGAGCTGCGTCAGCACCTGTTTGCCGCCGCGGTAGCCGCGCGCTTCGATGCGGCCGGGTGCGTAGCGCACGCGCCACTCGACATGGCCGTAGGCCGGCACCTGCTGCAGGCCCTGGCTGACGCCATTGACCAGCAGTTCCACCGAGTCCAGGTTGCTGTGGCACCACACGTCGACCATGCCGTTGTCGCGCTCGTCCAGCAGGCCGTCCCAGTTCCAGTGCGGGAACAGGTGCAGCACCGGCGCGGCGGTCCATTGCGCGCGGTAGTACCAGTAGTTGTCCTTGGGGAAGCCGCAGCTGTCGAGGATGCCGAACTGCGAGGCCACGTTCGGCCAGCGGTTGTACGGGGTCGGCTCGCCGCGGTAGTCGAAGCCGGTCCAGACGAAGCCGCCGGCGATGTACGGGCGCTGCGCGACATAGCTCCACCAGGCTTCGGCGCTGCTGGCCCACCAGGGGTAGTCGAGGTCGTAGGCGCGGGCATGGCCGCGCTCGTCGGTGCGGTAGTTGCCGCGCACGCCGACGGTGCTGCCGGTCTCGCTGCCGTAGACCGGGATCTGCGGATGGCGCGCATGGAAGGCGTCCATCTGCGTGGTGCGGTAGTTGAAGCCGACCACGTCCACGACCTGGCCGACGCCGTCGTCGAAGCCCTTGTCCATGGCGAAGGTGGTGGGGCGGCTCGGGTCCAGGCGCCGCACCAGGCGCTGCATGCGCGCGACGATGCGCGCGCCGCGCGCGGTGACCATCTGCGGCTCCTCGTTGCCCAGCGACCACAGCATCACGCAGGGATGGTTGCGGCCGCGCCGCAGCATCGAGGTGAGTTCGGCCATGGCCTCGTCGTCGGAGGACATGCGCCGGGTCTCGTCGATCAGCAGCAGGCCCAGCCGGTCGCACAGCTCCAGCACCGCCGGCGAGGCCGGGTTGTGTGCGCTGCGGTAGGCGTTGCAGCCCATCGACTTGAGCTGGCGCAGGCGCCATTCGTGCAGGCGGTCGGGAATGGCGGTGCCGACGCCGGCATGGTCCTGGTGGTTGTTGGTGCCGTGCAGCTTGTAGGCCGCGCCATTGAGCAGCAGGCCGCGCTGCGGGTCGAACTGCAGGCGGCGCACGCCGAAGTGGGTGGTGGTCGCGTCGCAGGTACGGCCGTCGCCGAGCAGGCGCGTGGACAGCGTGTAGCGTTGCGGGTTCTCCGGCGACCACGGCGCGGGCGTGCCCAGGTCCAGGGTCTGCTGCACGCGCTGCACCACGCCGGGCTCGACCGTGATCGGCGCGGAACTGGCCTGGGCGACGATGCGCCCGTCCGGCGCGCGGATCACCGAGACCACGCTGCACTGCCGCGGCGTCGCGCCGTGGTTGCCGAGTTCGGTCTCCACCAGCGCCTGCGCGGCGCCGCCGTCCCAGGCGCTGCGCACGTACACGCCGTCCATCGGCACGTGCAGCGCGTCGGTGGTGCGCAGCCAGACGTGGCGGTAGATGCCGGCGCCCTCGTAGAACCAGCCTTCGCCGAGCGTGGCATCCACGCGCACGGCGATGATGTTCCTGGCGCCGTAGTCGAGCACGTCGCTGAGATCGACTTCGAAGCCGCAGTAACCGCTGCCGTTGCGGCCGACGATGTGGCCGTTGCAGAACACGATGCAGTCGCGGAACACGCCGTCGAATTCCAGGCTGATCCGCTTGCCCAGGTCTTCCGCCGGAATCTCCAGCACGCGCCGGTACCAGCCGATGCTGGTCTGCGGATCGGTGCGGCCCAGCGGCTTGTAGCCGTGCGCGGCGGCCGGGTCTTCGCCGTTGACCAGGGTGGAGGTCGGATCCTGGCGCGGCGGCAGCGCCACCGCCCAGTCGTGCGGCAGGTCGATGCGCTCCCAGGCGCTGTCGTCGAAGCCGAGCAGGGCCGCATCGGCGGTGTCCTTGCCGGCCTTGGCGTAGGTGCGCTGGAAGGTGCCGAAATTGAAGTCGCGCGCCGGGTCGTCGGCGTGGCCGAGATGGAAGCGCCAGCCGCCGTCGCACAGCAGGCGCTGGCGCGGAGCATCGTCGTCCAGATCCAGCGAGATCGGCGCAATGGCATCGCTGCCGGCGGGCGTGGCGGCCAGCGCGGCCGGCGCCAGCGCCGCGGCGGCACCGGGCACCGCCACCTGCACGCCGCCGGCGACCAGCGAGCGCAGCAGGTCGCGGCGGCTCAGTTCGATCATGGCTGCGCGTCCTGCGCCGGCGCGGCCCCCTTGCCGGTCGTCGTGGCCGGCGCCGGTCGGTAGGCGTGCTGCATGAAGCCGATGCCGGGCAGCAGTTCGTTGCCGTGGCGGAAATCGAAGAAGCTGGCGTTCTCCCACGAGGAGCCGACGCCCCAGCGGGTCTTGCAGGTGTTGCTGGTCCAGGCCGGCTCCCAGTACACGACGCCGCTGCCGCCGTTGTCGACCACCAGTTGGGTGAGGTCGACCAGGTAGTTCAGCTGGCCCTGCGGGGTGGCCGGGTAGCCCTTGATCAGCGAGTCGGCGCCGAGCAGGTTGGGCGAGGGGTCGCCGCTTTCCAGCGTCCACGGATAGGCGGTCTCCACCACCATCACCTCGGCCGGATAGCGCTGGCGCAGGCGCTTGATGGTGGCGCCGAGCTGGTCCATGGTCTCGCGCGACCACTTGCGGTAGTAGCTGATGCCGATGAAGTCGAAGTCGCGCACGCCGGCCTTGGCGGCGTCGGCGAACCACGGCTCCACGTTCTCCGGTTGGGCGATGTGCAGCATCACCTTGGGCTTGATCGTCGAGCGCGCGCCGGCGTCGCGCACTGCCTGGATGCCGGCGTTGAACAGCTTGGCGTTGCGGGTCCAGTCGATCGGCCGGCGCTTGTCCCAGGGCTGGCTGTCCATCAGGTCGGAATTGCTCTCGTTGCCGACCTGCACCAGTTCCGGCATCAGCCCGGCGCGGTCCAGCGCGCTGAGCGTGTCGTAGGTGAAGCCGTACAGCGTGCGCGCCAGTTCGTCCTGGTCGGTGATGTTGGCCCAGGCCTTGGGGATCAGTTGCTTCTCGCCGTCGGCCCAGTCGTCGGAGTAGTGGAAGTCCAGCAGCACCTGCATGCCCTGCGCGCGCGCGCGGCGGATGGTCTTCTTGACGTCGCTCAGATCGCTGTAGCGCGTCCAGCGCGCATCGTTCCACAGGCGCACGCGCACCAGGTTGGCGCCGTGCGCATGGAACAGCTCGAACGGGTCGCGCACCGCGCCGTGGTCGCGGTACTGCACGCCGCAATCCTCCATCTCGTTGACGTAGGACAGGTCGGCGCCGAGGTACAGCGTGCCGGCGCCGGCCATGGGCGCGGCGAGGGCGGTGGCGAGAGCCAGCGCGAGCGCCGGCAGCCAGGTGCGTCTGGATCGCATGCGGGTCTCCACCGGCTCAGAACGTGTAGGTCGCTTCCAGGGCGAAGCGGCGGCCGAACAGCTGGTAGCCGCCATCGTCCTGGTTGGCGAGCCGGTTGCGCTTGTTGTCGCTGTAGGCGCGCAGCGGTTCGTTGGTCAGGTTGCCGACCTGGAACTTGAAGCCCAGGTGCTCGCTGTAGCGCCACGCCAGGCTCAGGTCCACCGTGCCTTCGCTCTCCAGTCGCGCCAGCCGCGCCGCGTTCCAGCCGTACACCACGGTGTAGGGGCTGTGGTACTTGTAGCCGATCCGCGCTTCGAACTTGTTGTTGTTGTACCAGAGGTCCAGCGTGCCGGTGTTGCGCGCCAGGCCGCTGAGCGGCAGCGGATTGTCCGCCGGCGAGAACTCGTGCAGGTTGGATTCCACGTACGAGTAGTTCGAGTAGATGCCGAAGTTCTCCATGTGCGGGATGAAGAAGAACGGGGTCTGGAAGGTCAGCTCGGCACCGTTGATGTAGCCGCCGCCGCCGTTGAACGGGCCGCTGATCAGGTAGTCGCGGCCGTCGATGGTCTCGTGCTGGGTCTTGTAGCCGATGCTCGAATCCACCCACTTGCGGTACAGCGCCAGCGCCGCCAGCGCTTCCTTGTGGAAGTACCACTCGTAGGACAGGTCGAGCTGGGTGGCGCGGAACGGATTGAGCTGCGGGTTGCCGCCGCTGCCGGTGAGCTGGCCGACGGTGGTGTTGGGATCGTCGAGCGCGCGCCCGGTGCGCAGTTCGTCCAGCGGCGGCCGCGCCATCACCTTGGCCACCGACAGACGCAGGATGCGCTCGGGGTCGATCAGGAAGTTGACCGTGGCGCTGGGCAGCACGTCGGTGTAGGTCTTGCCGGCGCTGCTCGGCTGCACCACGCCGCCGATGGTGTCGTAGCCGTGGCTGTCGGTGTCGGTGTGGACCACGCGCACGCCGGCGTTGCCGGTGACGTCGACGCCGAACCACTGCGTACTGAACACCGCCTTGGCGAAGGCCTCGCGCACGTTCTCCTCGACGTTCCAGTGGTCCAGGCGCTGTTCGGCGGCCAGGCTCGGATCGAAGCCGCCGAAGCCGAGCTTGGCGATCGCGTCCAGGTCGCCGCCGGTCAGGGTCGGCACGTTCAAGTCCGGCATCGTCGCCGGATAGATCAGGTCCTGGTAGGCCGAGATCGGCTGGCTGTAGCCCGACTGGAAGCTGGTGAAGTGGCGGTTCTGCTTCTCGCGGCGTGAGGCGCGCGCGCCGAACTCCAGCGCGGTGACCGGCGAATCCTCGATCGCGCGGCTCGCGCTCAGCGCCAGCGCGGCGATGCGGTCGCGCAGCGCCTGCGGCTCGGTCTGGCCGCTGATGCCCCATTCTGGCGCGTCGGAACTGGTGCTGATGGTGGGGGTGACGCCGTGGCGGAAATCGAACGACACCGTGTCCGGGTTGCTGCCGAAGCGCACCGCGCGCCAGTCGTTGTCGCGCTTGGCCTGCGAGAACGACAGGTCGCTGCCCAGCGTCCACACGTCGCCGCGCCACTTGGCGTTGAGGCCGCCGGCCGCCAGCGTCTTGACCTCGTCGTAGCGGGCCACGACGTGGTCCACCTGCAGCTTGGAATTGGCCAGGGTGCCGGCCACGACGTCGCCGTCGACGATGGTGTAGGACGAGCCCGGGGTCGTGTACGGATTGCTGGCCGAGTAGATGCTGTAGCCGAGGTTGTTGAACCAGTTCTGGCGCTGGTCCTCGTCGATGCGGATGCGCGAGTACAGACCGTCGAGCTTGAGTTCCAGGTTGCCCGAGCGCCACTGCACGGTGCCCATGGCGCCGGTGCGGGTCTGCTCGGTCAGCTTGAGTTGGTCGGCCGCGCCCCAGGGCGTGTAGTCGACCTTGCCGTCGCCATCCACATCGCGCGCGTTGCTGGCATCGGTGTAGCCCCAGCTGCCGATCGAGACGCCGGCGTTCTTCTGCTTCTGGTAGGTGGCGCCGAGCGCGACCGCCAGGTTGTCGTTGATGCGGTGGATCCAGCTCGCGCCCAGGCGCTGGCCCCACGGCGAGTAGTCGCGCGCGTCCTTGGCCTCGTCGTAGTAGACCGGGCCGGCGGTGGCGACGAAGGTCGGGCCGGTGTGATCGAGCGGGTTGATCGTGGAGATGTCCACGGTGGCGGCGATGCCGCCGGCGATCAGGTCCGCCGATGGAGTCTTGTAGACCTTGACGGTGGAGACGATCTCGGTGGGGAACACCTCCCAGCGCACCGCGCGGTTGGGTTCGGAGGAGGCGATCTCGCGGCCGTTGACCGTGCCCATGGTCATGCGCGGGCCGAGGCCGCGCACGGTGGCCAGGCTTTCGTTGCCGCGGTCGCGGGTACCGTTGACGCCGGGCAGGCGCACCAGCGCCTCGGCCACGGTGACGTTGGGCATCTGCCCCATGTTGTCGGCGGAGATGACTTCCACCACGTGGTCGTCGAGCTGCTTGGCCTGCACCGCCTGTTCCAGGCTGGCGCGCTGGCCGACCACCATCACGTTGTCCAGGGTGACCGGTTGCTGGCCGGTCTTGGCGTCGGTCGTGGCATCGGGCTTGGCGGGTGGCGTGGCTGCCGGATCGGCGCTGGTGCTCTGCGCCTGCGCGGCAAAGCTGCCGGACAGGGCCAGGACGATGGCCGCGCCCAGCAGGGTGCGGGCGGCAGGGCGGTGCGCGCGCCGGCCGACCGGGCGACGGGACTGTTCCAAAGGCATTTTTGTTCCCTCCCAGGACAAAAAGTGACCGATCAAATTGGCGTGGACCGGAAAACCCGGTCCTGGAGGCATCGGCAGGGCGTCATGCAGGGCTGCAGGCTGTCCCGGTCGCTGTCCTCGATGGCGTGTCTGTCGACGTGGCGGGGCGTGCGTGGCATGTCTGCTGGCGGCGCCGCGGACATTCCCCTTCCGCTGCCTTGGCGCGCGAGAGACCGGAAGCGAGGATAGAAGCGACAGGCATTCCATTCCAATGAAGCATTTGCCGAGGGCTATCTCGTTTTGGAATGGATATCGCGCGCCGCGTCTACCGTCGCCCACGCGAGGCTCAGGCCGCGGTGGCTGGGGCCTGCAAGCCGAGCAGGGCGGCTGCCGCGGCACCCAGGCTGCGTTCGCGGTGGCGCAGGGCATGGAAGGTGCGTTCGCCCAGGGCCACGGCGAGGGGCTGCAGGCGGCCGCTCTCCAGCCACGGCGCCGCGGCCAGTTGCGAGATCGCCGCCAGGCTGCGCCCGGCCTGCACCGCCGACAGCACCGCTTCGTTGGAGGGCAGGGACAGGGCCACGCGCAGGCGTTCCGGGCCGATGCCGGCATCGCGCAGCGCCGCCTCGAACGCCGAGCGCGTGCCCGAGCCGGGTTCGCGCATGATCCAGGTGCTGTCGGCGACCAGTCGTGCCAGCCCGACGCGGCGACGCCCCGCCAACGGATGGTCCGGCGCGGCGACCACGCGCAGCCGGTCGTGGCCCAGCGGCGAACTCAGCAGTTCGGGGGCCTGCACGCGGCCCTCGACGAAGCCCAGTTCGGCGCGTCCCTCGCGCACCGCGCGCGCCACGCTGTCGGTGTTGCCCACGCTCAGGCGGATCTCGATCTGCGGATAGCGCGCATGGAACGCCATCAGCCGGGTCGGCAACCAGTAGCTGGCCACGGTCTGGCTGGCGTGCAGATCGAGCGTGCCGCGCAGCACGCCGCGCCACTCGCTCAGCGCCAGTTCGGCCGCACGGCTGCGCGCCAGGATCGCCTTGGCGTCCTCACAGAACGCCGCACCGGCCGCGGTCAGCACCAAGCCGCGACCGACCCGGTCGAACAGGGCCACCCCGTACTGCTGCTCCAACGCCTTGATCGCGGCACTGGCGGCCGAGGGCGTGCGGTGCGCGGCCTGCGCACCCTGAGTCAGGTGCTGGCGCTCGGCCACCGCCACGAACAGGGCGAGTTGTTCCAGGGTCATGGGGCAACCGTTCGGAGTGAGCGAATGAAGTGTGCACAATTATGCGATGGATCGGAACGGTCTGCGGGCGCAATCTGCCGCCACTTGATCCGGATCGCTGCCATGCGCACCCAACCGCACAGACCTTCCATCTTGCTGCCCGGCCTGGCCCTGGCCATCGCGGTGGCGGCGCTGGCCTGGCTGGCCGAGCGCGCGCAACTGCAGTGGCTGGGCCGGCGCTGGATCGACGCGCTGGTGTTCGCGATCGTGCTCGGCACCTTGCTGCGCACGGCGTGGCGCCTGCCGCCGTCCACGCACGCCGGCATCGCCTTCGCCGCCAAGCTGCCGCTGGAACTGGCCATCGTGCTGCTCGGCGCCTCGGTCGGCATCGGCGCCATCGGCGCGGCCGGCGGTCTGTTGCTGGGCGCCATCGCCGCGGTGGTGCTGCTGGCGATCGCCATCGGCTACGGCATCGGTCGCGCGCTGGGCCTGCCGTCGCGGCTGGCCACGCTGGTCGCGTGCGGCAATGCGATCTGCGGCAATTCGGCGATCGTGGCGGCAGCGCCGGTGATCGACGCCGACTCCGAGGATGTCGCTGCAGCGATCGCCTTCACCGCGGCGCTGGGCGTGCTGGTGGTGTTGCTGTTGCCGCTGGCGGTGCCCGTGCTGGGCCTGGACCAGCGCCACTACGGCATCCTCGCCGGCCTGACCGTGTACGCGGTGCCGCAGGTGCTGGCGGCGACCGTGCCAGTGGGCGCGCTGAGCGCGCAGGTGGGGGCGCTGGTCAAGCTGATGCGGGTGCTGATGCTCGGGCCAGTGATGTTGCTGCTGGGGCTGGTCCGTGGTGGATCGCCGACGCAGCGGCGCCCGGCGCACGCGCTGGTGCCGTGGTTCGTGTTCGGCTTCGTCGGCATGATGGGGCTGCGCGCGCTGGGTGTGTTGCCGGCGCCGGCGATCGAAGCGGCGCAGTCGCTGTCGCTGCTGTTCACCCTGGTGGCGATGGCCGCGTTGGGCCTGTCGGTGAATCTGCGCACGGTGCTCGCGTCCGGCGGCCGCGTACTGGCGGCTGGCACGCTGTCGTTGCTGGCACTGGCCAGCCTCAGCGTGTTGCTGCTGCGCTGCTTGCCGTAGGCGCGGGCGCCGCAGTCCACGTGCATCTGCAGCATTTCGCATCGCCTGCACCCACGTTCAACCAAGCGCTCACGAAAGGCCGCGGAGCATGGCGATACCTGCCATGCAAAGGAGATTGTCATGCGTCATTCCCGTTCCGCGTTCTCTCTGGCGCTCATGTCGGTTCTCGGCGTCGGCCTTGCGCATGCGCAGACCGATACGTCCGGCCAGGCCGGCAGTACCGATCCCGCCGCCATGCAGCAGCAAACGCCGTCGACCTCTGCCGCGCAGACGTCGACCGGCATGCAGGGCGCGCAAGGCGCGCGCGCGTCCGCGCTCAACGAAAAGCAGGCGCTCGGCGTGCTGTCGGCGATCAACACCAGCGAGATCAACGCCGGCAACCTGGCCTTGCAGAAGCAGGTCAAGGGCCCGGTGCGCGACTACGCCATGCTGATGGTCAAGGAGCACTCGGACAACAACGCCAAGATCGCGCCGTGGGGTCCTGATGCGAAGGCCGCGTCGGCGCAGCAGCAGATACAGAAGGCCAAGGCGGAGGCCGGCAAGCTGCAGGCCATGGACGGCGATCGCTTCGAGCAGGCCTACGTCATGGCGATGGTCAAGGATCACCAGGCCGCCCTGCAGATGCTCGACAGCACCCTGATCCCCGCCGCGAAGACCCCGGACGTGGCCGCGCATCTGCGTACCACGCGTACCCATGTGGCCGAGCACCTGGCCAAGGCGCAGCAGTTGCAGAGCGCTGGCGCGCCATCGGCGGCGCCGGCCCGTTGAGCGTCGTGCGGGTCTCGGCCGCCATGCCGAGATCCGCGCTTTCATGAGTCGCGTGCGAGGGAGCTTCTCAAGCCTTTTCCTTGGCGAGCGTGTGGCAGGGCAGGTAGCGACCAGACTTCATGACCCCGGCATCCGGTGTGCCTGGTTGCCGTATCCCCTTGCGGTCAATCGGTTGCGCGAGCGCACAAGAGCGCGTGCCGCTGTCGAACGGTGTAATAGTCTCCGCGCAGGCGGCGGCCTAAGGTAGCGGCCATCTTCCTTCGCATCGCCGCCCGGTCGCCCCATGGGACACGATCACAGCCACGCCCCCACCGAAATCCGCCACGAGCAGCCCCTGTGGTGGGCGCTCGGTCTCACCGCGCTGTTCCTGGTGGTGGAAGTGGCCGGCGCTTTCCTCACCAACAGCCTGGCGCTGCTGTCCGACGCTGCGCACATGGCCACCGACACGCTGGCGCTGATGATCGCGCTGATCGCGGTGCGGCTGAGCCGGCGCCCGCCCGATGCCAAGCGCAGCTACGGCTACGCGCGGCTGGAGGCGCTGGGCGCGCTGGTCAACGGCGCGCTGCTGTTCGTGGTGGCCGGCTACATCCTGTGGGAGGCGGTGCAGCGCTTCCGCCAGCCGCAGGAGATCGCCACCGTCGGCATGCTCGGCATCGCCGCATTCGGCCTGCTGATCAACCTGATCTCGATGCGCCTGCTCAAGGCCGGCAGCGGCGAGAGCCTCAACATGAAGGGTGCCTACCTGGAAGTGTGGAGCGACATGCTCGGCTCGGTCGCGGTGATCGTCGGCGCGCTGGCGATCCGCGTCACCGGGTGGAAGCTGATCGACCCGATCCTGGCGGTGCTGATCGGTCTATGGGTGTTGCCGCGGACCTGGGTGCTGCTGCGCGAGGCGATCAACGTGCTGCTGGAAGGCGTGCCCAAGGGCGTGGATCTGGGCGCGGTGCGCGGCTATCTGCAGGCCGCGCCCGGCGTGGCCAGCGTGCACGACCTGCACGTGTGGGCGCTGGCCTCCAGCACGCCGGCGCTGACCGCGCATGTGGTGGTCGCCGACGGCGATGACGCCGATGCCGTGCGCGCCGCGCTGTGCGATGGCCTGCATGCGCAGTTCGGCATCGATCACATCACCCTGCAGATGGAAGCCGGCCATTGCGGCGCTACCCCGTGCGGCACGCCGGCGGCGGGCGAGGGTGGTGGTCACGATCATCACGGGCATGGTCACGCGGACCACGATCACGATCATGCCCATCCCGCACATGGGCACGGCCGCATGCAGGGGCATTCGCACTAGCAGCACGGCTGCGTAACGGCGTTCGTGCAGGTGCGGCGTTGTTCTGGTTTGGGATTTGTCGTCCGCGCGCACCTGGAATGCCGAGTGCGACTGAAGGGCGCCTGCAGCGACCTGCTTTCCCCACAATCAAGCTACGGGCAGCTTGCTTTGTGGGGATCACCTGTCATGCAGCAGCGCCTGGCGAAGCGGCCATGCTTTCCGATGGCGTAATGCGTCGGGACTGAAGTCCCTCCCACAGTACGCCCGGCGAATTCGCCGCAAGATCGCGTGGGAGCGGCTTCAGCCGCGACGGGTCTTGCCGGGAAACGCCCGCCGCGGCTGAAGCCGCTACCAAAGGGGCGCGACCCGTCGTTATGGGAGGTGCCCTGACGCACGCTTACAGAAGGCGTGCGCGCGCCTCACACCACCGGTTCGCGCAACGCCGGCGACTCCCAACCCGGTCGCGGGGCGAAACGCTCGCCGTAGCGCGTGTGCAGGGCGCGCAGGCGCGCCAGCAGCACGTCGGCGCCGGCGGCGCGGATGTGCTGGATCGGGCCGCCGCGGAACGGGGCGAAGCCGGTACCGAAGATCACGCCGGCATCGAGCAGGTCGGCGTCGGCGACCACGCCCTCGTGCAGGCAGGCCACCGCTTCGTTGAGCAGCGGCAGGATCAGGCGGTCTTCCAGGTCGTCCGGCGTGCGGTAGTCCTTCGGCAGTTCGGGCTTCTTGGCGCGGCCGTTCTCCCAGGCGTACAGGCCCTGGCCGTCCTTCTTGCCGCGCTTGCCCGGCTCCACCGTCTGCAGCGCCGCCGGAATCGGCAGGCCCAGGAACGGCGCCAGTTCCGCGCCCACGCCGGCGGCCACGTCCAGGCCCACGGTGTCGATCAGTTCGATCGGGCCCATCGGCATGCCGAACTTGACCGCGGTCTTGTCGATCGCCGGGCCGGGAATGCCTTCGGCATAGGCGGTGGCCGCTTCCAGCATGTACGGGAACAGCACGCGGTTGACCAGGAAGCCCGGGGTGCCGGCGACCGGCACCGGCAGCTTGTCGATCGCCTTGCAGAAGGCGGCCAGCCGCTTCTGGTTTTCCGGCGCCAGGCCGTCGTGGCAGACGATCTCCACCAGCGGCATCTGCGCCACCGGGTTGAAGTAGTGCAGGCCGCCGAACTGCGCCGGGCGCTGGATGTGCTCGCGCAGTTCGGTCAGCGGGATCGAGGAGGTGTTGGTGCTGAGCAGCGCAGTCGGCTGCATGCGCGGCTCCAGCGCCTGGTACAGCTCGCGCTTGGCCTGCGGGTTCTCGATGATCGCCTCGATCACCAGGTCGGCGCTCGGCACGCCCTCGCCGGCCAAATCGCCCTTCAGGCGCGCCGCCACCGCCGGGCGCTTGCTGTCGTCCTTGACCCGCTTGGCGAACAGCTCGCCGGCGCGGCTCAGCGCCCCGTCGATGAAGCGCTGCTCGCGGTCCTGCAGGGTCACCTCGAAGCCCTTGTAGGCCGACCAGGCGGCGATGTCGCCGCCCATCACCCCGGCACCGACCACGTGCACGTGGCGGATGCCGTGCTCCTTGCCGCCCAGCGCCTTGAGCCGCTCGGTGAGGAAGAAGATGCGGATCAGGTTGCGCGCGGTCGGGGTGCTGGCCAGCTTGACCACCGCCTTGCGCTCGGCGTCCAGGCGCGCCTGGATGCCGCTGCCGCCGCTGCGTTCCCACACCCCGATCAGCGCGTACGGCGCCGGGTAGTGCTCCTTGCGCGCCTTGCGCGCCACCTGCTTGCGCATCTGCGGCGCCAGCAGCTTGCGCGCCGGCCAGGTGTTGGTGGCCCAGGCGGTGGCGCGCTGCTTGAAGGGGCGGGCGCTGCCGGACAGCGCCAGCGCCACCGCGGTATCGGTGAGCACGGCCGGCGCGGCGACCTTGTCGACCAGGCCCATCGCCCGCGCCGCCGAGGCCGACACGGTGCGCCCGGTGAGCATGAGGTCCATCGCCGCCGGCGCGCCGATCAGCCGTGGCAGGCGCGCGCTGCCGCCCCAGCCGGGGAAGATGCCGAGCTTGGTTTCGGGCAGGCCGATGCGGGTGGAGGCATCGCTGGAGGCGACGCGGTAGCGGCAGGCCAGGGCGATCTCGGTGCCGCCGCCCATGCAGAAGCCGTGGATCGCCGCGACCGTGGGGCAGGGCAGTTCGGCCAGTTTCTGGAAGGTGGCCTGGCCGCGGCGGATCGCGTCGTTGACGGTGCCGCGGCGGTCGAATTCCTGGAATTCCTTGAGGTCGGCGCCGGCGATGAAGCCGTTGTCCTTGGCCGAGCGGATCACCACGCCCTTGGGCGGATCGATGGCAATGCGCTCGAGCAGATTGCCCAGCTCCAGCAGCACGTCCTGCGACAGCGCGTTGACGGGCGCGTCCTGGCGGTCGAGGCTGAGCACGACGATGCCGTCGCCGCGGATGTCCGCTTGCCAGTGACTGAATCGGAGCCCGTCGAAGCCTGAAAGCATGGGGAGGACCATCCGCTTGTGTATGGAGAAGATCGTTATCATCCAGAGGTTGTTTCCGTCGCGTCAAATCCCAATCCAGGGGAATTGAGGCGCGTCCCGCGACCGCTGGCCTTGCGCCAGCCTAACGGAACGCCGGTTAACGTCGTGGGGCGGCGATCCGCTGAGGGGCGCTGAACTTTTTTCCGAATTGGCGGTCAGAGGGTCCGACGTAGGTTGGGCTGACAGGAGTGCGGCCCGCTATGGCCGATGTCGAAACACCCCAGGAGCTGGACCTTGAACTGGTCCGGCGTGTGCAGCGCGGCGAAAGCGCGGCGTTCGATGTGCTGGTGCGCAAGTACCAGCATCGGATCGTCGGCCTGATCGGGCGCTACATCGCCGACTGGAGCGAATGTCAGGACGTGGCCCAGGACACTTTCATCCGCGCCTACCGCGCGATCGGGAGTTTCCGCGGCGACGCCCAGTTCTCCACATGGTTGCACCGGATCGCCGTGAACACCGCCAAGAACTACCTGGTCGCGCACAACCGCAGGCCGCCCACCGACGACGTCGATGTGCTCGATGCCGAGCAGTTCGACAGCGGCACCCGCCTGCGCGACACCGACACGCCCGAACGCGAGTTGATGCGCCAGGAGCTGGAGCGCACGGTGATGAAGGCGGTCGACGCCTTGCCGGAAGAGTTGCGCACCGCCATCACCCTGCGCGAGGTGGAGGGCATGAGCTACGAGGACATCGCGCAGAAGATGGGCTGCCCGATCGGCACCGTGCGTTCGCGGATCTTCCGCGCCCGCGAGGCCATCGACGCCGAACTCCGTCCCCTGCTGGATACCGACAGCGCCACCCGTGAGCGACACCGCGTATGACCGATAGCACGCCCTTTCCCAAGCCTGTGCCGGCGCCCGACAGCGCCGCGCCGGACAAGTTCGAGCTGCACTACCGGCAGCAACTGTCCGCCCTGATCGACGGCGAACTGCCGGCCGACGAAGCACGCTTCGTGCTGCGCCGGCTGCAGCACGACGAGGAATTGTCCGGCTGCCATGAGCGCTGGCAGCTGTGCGGCGACATCCTGCGCGGCCGTGTCAGCGTGCCGGCGCCCAGCGATTTCAGTGCGCGCGTGCGCCAGGCGGTGGCCGCCGAAGCGCAGCAGGCCGCGCGTGCCGATGCAGCCAGCGCCGCCGGCAAGCGTCGCACCTGGCGCTGGGGCGGCAGTGCCGCCCTGGCCGCTTCGGTCGCGCTGCTCGCGCTGTTCGTGACCCAGCGCCTGCCGCAGACGCCCGAGGCGTTGGCGCCGGCGCAGGTCGCCGATGCCACCGCGCCGAGCCCGGCACCGGCCGCCACCACGCCGCAGGTCCCGACACCCGCGCCGGCACCGGCCGATCCGCAGGGCGATCTCGCCGCAGCCGTCGCTGCCGCGCCGGCAATGGCGATCGCCGCCAATCGTCGCCAGGAGGCGGCCGCGGCGGCGCGACGCGAGGCCACCCGTAGCGCACAGGCCGCGCGCACCCGCAGCGTCCCGGCCGAGCCCGCCTATGCCGCAGCGGCGCCTACCAAACCGCAGGCCAAGGCGCCGGCGCAGACGCCGTTCGTTGCGCCGGTCGCGCCGCCGACGATGGTCGCGCAACGCGCCAGCGATCCGTTCGGGCATCCGGCGACGCCGCTGCAGGCCCGGCCGTGGCCGCGCTCGACGCTGCCATCCGCCGATGCCGGGAGCGAATTCACCGCCAGCTTCCCGCACAGCGGCGCGGACCCGGCGGCGTTCTATCCGTTCGAACCCCGATTGCCTGCCGACGCCGTGGCCAACCCGCCGCTGCATCCGCAGCCCTGACCCCGCGCGCCGGCAGGCGTCCGTGCCTCATTCCGGCGCGTGGTCCCCGTTGCTTCGTCCCCTCGTTGTTCCCCTTCCCGAACCGGAGGCTTGCGTCCGATGACTCACCGTATCCGCCACCATCTGTTGGGCCTGCTGGCGCTGACCGTGCCGCTGGCCGCCTGCGCGCAGCAGCCCAGTCCCAGCGCCGCCAGCGCCCCGCCGCCGGCCGCGCAGGCCGCGCCGGCGCCGCAGCTGGTCGGCAACCTTCCCGACTTCACCCGCCTGGTCGAGCAGGTCGGCCCGGGCGTGGTCAATGTCGAGACCACCATCAGCCGCCGCGCCGCGGCCGCACGCTCCGGCGGCGGCATGCCCGACGACGACCAGATGCCCGAGTTCTTCCGCCGCTTCTTCGGTCCGGACGGCATGCCGGGCATGCCCGGGCAGCCGCGCGGCGGCCGCGGCGCGCCGGACGACGACGATGGCGCGCCCGCCGGCCGTTCGATGGGCTCGGGCTTCATCATCTCGCCCGACGGCTACGTGCTGACCAACCACCACGTGGTCGATGGCGCCAGCGAGGTCAAGGTCAAGCTCACCGACCGCCGCGAGTTCACCGCCAAGGTGGTCGGCAGCGACCAGCAGTACGACGTGGCGTTGCTGAAGATCGACGGCAAGAACCTGCCGACGGTGCGCATCGGCGACTCCAACCTGCTCAAGCCTGGCCAGTGGGTGGTGGCGATCGGTTCGCCGTTCGGCCTGGACCACTCGGTCACCGCCGGCATCGTCAGCGCCACCGGCCGCAGCAACCCCTACGCCGACCAGCGCTACGTGCCGTTCATCCAGACCGACGTGGCGATCAACCAGGGCAATTCCGGCGGCCCGCTGCTCAACACCCGCGGTGAGGTGGTCGGCATCAACTCGCAGATCTTCTCCGCCTCCGGCGGCTACATGGGCATCAGCTTCGCGATCCCGATCGACCTGGCGATGAGCGCGGTCGAGCAGATCAAGAAGACCGGCAAGGTCACCCGTGCCCAGCTCGGGGTCATGGTCGGCGCCATCGATTCGCTGAAGGCGCAGGGCCTGGGCCTGCCGGACACCCGTGGCGCGCTGGTCAACCAGCTGGTCCAGGGCAGCCCGGCGGCCAAGGCCGGGCTGGAAGTGGGCGACGTGATCCGCACGGTCAACGGCACCGAGATCGGCGCCTCCAGCGACCTGCCGCCGATGATCGGCGCGATGCAGCCGGGCGCCAAGGTGCGCCTGGGCATCCTGCGCGACGGCAAGCCGCGCGAGCTGACCGTGCAACTGACCGCGCTGGCCGACGACGCCCAGGCCAGTGCCGGCCCGGCGCTCGGCGACAACGCCGCCCCGGCCACCGGCGCCAACGCGCTGCTCGGCATCGACGTGGCCGACCTGGACGCGGCCACCCGCCAGCAGTTGGGCCTGGAGCCGGGCAAGGGCGTGCGCATCACCGCGGTCACCGGCCGCGCCGCGCGCGAGGCGCAACTGGTGCCGGGCATGGTGATCCTGCAGGTCGGGCGCGCCCCGGTCGGCAGCGTGGCGGCGCTGAACCAGCAGTTGAGCGGCTACAAGAAGGGCGACGTGGTGATGCTGTTGATCCGCGTCCGCGACACCACCAGCTTCGTCGCGGTGCGCGCCGGCGGCTGATCCCGCGTGCCCGGCCGCGGCCGGGCGCCGTCCCGGGCATCGACCCAGACCGGTCGGCGCCCCGGGGCGGGGGGCGAATCCGGCGGCCGTCACCAGCGGCCGCCGGCCATGCGATAATGGCCCGTTATCCTGACGACGGTCCTGGCCGCCGCCCACCTCATGTCCTCTGATTCGATGCGGAACATCCGCAACTTCTCCATCATCGCCCACGTCGACCACGGCAAATCGACCCTGGCCGATCGCATCATCCAGCTCTGCGGCGGCCTGCAGGCGCGCGAGATGGAAGCGCAGGTGCTCGACTCCAACCCGATCGAGCGCGAGCGCGGCATCACCATCAAGGCCCAGTCCGTGTCGCTGCCGTACACCGCGCAGGACGGGCAGGTCTACCACCTGAACTTCATCGACACTCCCGGCCACGTCGACTTCTCCTACGAGGTCAGCCGCTCGCTCGCCGCCTGCGAGGGCGCGCTGCTGGTGGTGGACGCGGCGCAGGGCGTGGAAGCGCAGTCGGTGGCCAACTGCTACACCGCGGTGGAGCAGGGCCTGGAAGTGGTGCCGGTTCTGAACAAGATCGACCTGCCCACCGCCGACATCGACCGCGCCAAGGCCGAGATCGAGGCGGTGATCGGCATCGACGCCACAGACGCGGTGCCTGTCAGCGCCAAGACCGGGCTGAACGTGCGCGACGTGCTGGAGGCGATCGTGCACCGCATCCCGCCGCCGGTGCCGCGCGACACCGACAAGCTGCAGGCGCTGATCATCGACTCCTGGTTCGACAACTACCTGGGCGTGGTCTCGCTGGTGCGGGTGATGCAGGGCGAGATCAAGGCCGGCGACAAGCTGCTGGTGATGTCTACCGGCCGCACCCACCAGGTCGACAACGTCGGCGTGTTCACGCCCAAGCGCAAGGTGCTGCCGGCGCTGCGCGCGGGCGAGGTGGGCTGGGTCACCGCCAGCATCAAGGACGTGCACGGCGCGCCGGTCGGCGACACCCTGACCCTGGCCGGCGACCCGGCCAGCAAGCCGCTGCCGGGCTTCCAGGAGATGCAGCCGCGCGTGTTCGCCGGCCTGTTCCCGGTCGATGCCGAGGACTACACCAACCTGCGCGAGGCGCTGGACAAGCTGCGCCTGAACGACGCGGCGCTGCGTTTCGAGCCGGAGAGCTCCGAGGCGATGGGCTTCGGCTTCCGCTGCGGCTTCCTCGGCATGCTGCACATGGAGATCGTGCAGGAGCGCCTGGAGCGCGAGTACAACCTCGACCTGATCAGCACCGCGCCGACCGTGGTCTACGAGGTGCTGAAGACCGACGGCTCGATCATCAGCATGGACAACCCGGCCAAGCTGCCGCAGTTGAACATGGTCGAGGAGATCCGCGAGCCGATCATCCGCGCCAACATCCTCACCCCCGAGGAATACATCGGCAACATCATCAAGCTGTGCGAGGAAAAGCGCGGCAGCCAGATCGGCATCAACTACCTGGGCAGCCAGGTGCAGATCAGCTACGAGCTGCCGATGGCCGAGGTGGTGCTGGACTTCTTCGACAAGCTCAAGTCGGTCAGCCGCGGCTACGCCTCGCTGGACTACCACTTCGTGCGCTTCGACGCCGGCCCGTTCGTGCGCGTGGACGTGCTGATCAACGGCGACAAGGTCGATGCGCTGTCGCTGATCGCGCACCGCAGCCACGCCGACCGCCGCGGCCGCGAACTGTGCGAGAAGATGAAGGACCTGATCCCGCGGCAGATGTTCGACGTGGCGATCCAGGCCGCGATCGGCTCGCAGATCATCGCCCGCACCACGGTCAAGGCGATGCGCAAGAACGTGCTGGCCAAGTGCTATGGTGGCGACGTCTCGCGCAAGAAGAAGCTGTTGGAAAAGCAGAAGGAAGGCAAGAAGCGCATGAAGCAGGTCGGCCGCGTGGAAATCCCGCAGGAAGCCTTCCTGGCCGTGCTGCAGATGGACAAGTAGCTGGGAGTCGTGAATAGGGAATGGGGAATCGAAAGAGCGCATGCTCTTGCCTTCCCGATTCCCCGTTCTCCATTCCCGATTCCCATTCCGAAGGAATAAGAATGAAATGGTTTGAAATCGCGCTGGTGGTCCTGACCTTCGCCACCGGCATCATCACCCTGCTGGACAAGCTGTTCTTCGCCAAGCGCCGCGCCGCGCGGGCCGGGTTGCTCGACAGCGAGCCGGTGATCGTCGACTACTCGCGGGCGTTTTTTCCGGTGCTGGCGGTGGTGCTGATCCTGCGCAGCTTCATCGCCGAGCCGTACAAGATCCCGTCCAGCTCGATGATGCCGAACCTGCTGGTCGGCGATTTCATCCTGGTCAACAAGTTCTCCTATGGCTTCCGCCTGCCGATCACCAACCAGAAGATCATTCCGGTCGGCGAGCCCAAGCGCGGCGACGTGGTGGTGTTCAAGCCGCCGCACAAGCCGGACGAGAACTGGATCAAGCGCGTGATCGGCCTGCCGGGCGACCGCATCGGCTTCCACGGCGACACCCTGTACATCAACGGCACGCCGATGAAGTACAAGGTCATGGGCGAGTACGTCGGCAAGGGCAAGGGCGCGGAAATGACCGGTGCCACGCTGCTCACCGAGTACCTGCCGGGCCGCACCCACACCGAGCTGGAGTGGATCGACCGCAACAATCCGGCCGGCCAGGGCGACTGGGTGGTGCCGCCGGGCAAGTACTTCGTGATGGGCGATAATCGCGACAACAGCGAGGACAGCCGGTTCTGGACCCAGACCCATTTCCTGCCCGAGGAGAACCTGCGCGGCAAGGCGTTCCTGATCTGGCTCAATTGCGAAGGCTGGTTTTGCAGCGGCAGTTTCGATCCGTCGCGGATCGGGACGACCATTCAGTGACTTGCGTGAGGGGAAGCGCGATGAAGCACAAGCAAAGTGGCATGACCTTGACCTCGTTCGTGATCGTGCTGGCGGTGGTCGGATTCTTCGTCTACATCGGCATGAAGCTGTTCCCGATGTACATGGAGTTCTACGCCGTCCGCTCGGCGATGAAGGGCCTGGCGACCGAGGCCGGCAGTGCCGAGATGGATCCGTCGCAGGCCAAGGCCTCGCTGTTCCGGCGCCTGGACATCAACAACTCGGACAACGTGAAGCCGGGCGACGTCACCTTCGAGCGCACCGACACCGGCGTGAAGATGCACGTGGCCTACGAAGTGCGCCGCCCGCTGATCGCCAATCTGGACGTGGTCGGCAAGTTCGACGCCACCCAGGACCTGACGACGCGTGGTGGCCAGTAAGACCATCCTGCGCGGTGACCGCATCGGTCACCGCTTCGCCGAGCCGCAGTTGCTGGCACAGGCGCTGACCCATCGCAGTGCCGGCGCACCGCACAACGAACGCCTGGAATTCCTCGGCGACGGCATCGTCAACCTGCTGATCGCCGAGGCGCTGTACCAGCGCTGGCCCAAGGCCGACGAAGGCGCGCTGACCCGTGCCCGCGCCGAACTGGTGCGCGAGGCCTCGCTGGCCGCGATCGGCCGGCAACTGGAATTGGGCGAACGCCTGACCCTGGGGCCGGGCGAGATGAAGTCCGGCGGCCATCGCCGCGACTCGATCCTGGCCGATGCGGTGGAGGCCGTGGTCGCGGCGATCTACCTGGACGCCGGCTTCGAGACCTGCCGCGCCACCATCCTGCCCTGGTTCGAGGCCGCGCTGGCGGCGTTGCCGGTCGGCAAGGTGGAGAAGGACGCCAAGACCCGCCTGCAGGAATGGCTGCAGGCCCGGCAGCGGACCTTGCCGGCCTACGAACTGATCAGCGAGACCGGCGACGACCACGCCAAGCTATTCCGGGTACGCTGCGTACTCGCCGAGCCCGCCCTGGTGACCGAGGGCGAGGGCACCTCGCGGCGCCTGGCCGAGCAGCAGGCCGCCGCCGCCGCCATCGAGCAACTGGATTCGAGCAAGTGAACGAACAAGCCACTCCCCCTTACCGCAGCGGCAGCGTGGCCGTGATCGGCCGCCCCAACGTGGGCAAGTCCACCCTGACCAACGCCCTGGTGGGCGCCAAGGTCAGTATCGTCTCCAATCGGCCGCAGACCACCCGGCACCGGCTGCTGGGCATCGCCAGCTTCCCGGCCGGGCAGTTGCTGCTGGTCGATACCCCCGGCCTGCACCGCGAGCAGAAGCGCGCCATGAACCGGGTGATGAACCGCGCAGCGCGCGGCTCCCTGGAAGGCGTGGACGCCGGCCTGCTGGTCATCGAGGCCGGGCGCTGGGACGAGGAGGACACGCTGGCGTTCAACGTGCTCAGCGACGCCGGCATCCCGGTGGTGTTGGTGGTCAACAAGGTCGACCGGCTCAAGGACAAGACCGCGCTGCTGCCGTTCCTGCAGCAGGTCAGCGAGGGCCGCAGCTTCGCCGCGGTGCATCCGATCTCCGCGCTCAAGCGCAAGGGCCTGGAGGCGCTGGTGCGCGACCTGCTGGCATTGGTGCCGGAAGCGCCGCCGATGTTCGGCGAGGACGAGATCACCGACCGCAGCCAACGCTTCCTGGCCGGCGAACTGGTGCGCGAGCAGTTGATGCGCCAGCTCGGCGAGGAACTGCCGTACGCGACCACCGTGGAGATCGAACGCTTCGCCGAGGACGGCGCGCTGCTGCGCATCGGCGCGGTGATCTGGGTCGAGCGCGAAGGCCAGAAGGCGATCGTGATCGGCAAGGGCGGTACCCGCCTGAAGGACATCGGCGCCAAGGCCCGCCAGCAGATGGAACGCCTGTTCGGCGCCAAGGTGTTCCTGGAGACCTGGGTACGCGTGCGCGAGGGCTGGTCCGACGACGAAGCCGCGCTGAAGGCGTTCGGGTACGGGGAATAAGCCGGGAATGGTGAATCGGGAATCGGGAATCGGATTTCCGCGCCTCCCGGACAATCATGGCGTGCGTAGGGGCGGCTTCAGCCACGTGCGCTCCCCCGGTAACGCCCGCCGCGGCTGAAGCCGCTTCTACACGACGCTGGCTCCTTCCGTTCGTTGGACGATGATGCGGCCAGGGACGGCATGCTGTTCCATTCCCTATTCCCCACTCCCCATTCCCAGCCCCTGCAGCCTTGATCGAGCACGAACCCGGTTTCGTCCTGCACGCCCGGCCCTGGCGCGAGACCAGCCTGCTGGTGGAGGTGCTGAGCGTGCATCACGGCCGGCTCGGCGTGCTGGCGCGCGGCGTGCACGGGCCGAAGAAGCAGGCCTTGCGCGCGGCACTGCAGCCGCTGCAGTCGATCCGCTTCAGCGCGCAGCGCCGCGGCGAACTGGCGCAACTGCGCGAGGCCGAGGCGATGGATGCGGCGCCGCGGCTGAGCGGCGAGGCGATGCTGGCCGGCTTCTACATCAACGAACTGACCCTGCGTCTGGCGCCGCGCGACGATCCGGCGCCGGACCTGTATCTGGCGTACGCGCGGGTGCGCGCGCGGCTGGCCGCCGAAGCGCCGCTGGCCTGGTCGCTGCGCTGCTTCGAGCGCGACCTGCTGGAGGCGCTGGGAGTGGGATTCGACCTGCGCAACGACGGCGACGGCGACCCGATCGACCCGGCCGCGCGCTACGTGCTCGACGCCGAGCACGGGCCACGCCGGCTGCTGAGCGACCGCGGCCACGATCAGCGCAGCGGCATGGCCACCGGGCGCGCCCTGCTGGCGCTGGCCGACGATACCGAACCGGCTGCCGAGGATCTGCCCGGCCTGCGCCGCGGCATGCGCGTGGTGCTGCTGCACCACCTCGGCGGGCGCGGCCTGAAATCCTGGGAAATGGTCGAGGACCTGGCGCGGCAGCGCAGCGCCAGCGCCGCGGGCATCGCGCCGGCTGTCGCCGATCCCGAACCGCCGCAGGACGATCCGCCGCCATCGGATGCACCCGGCGTCGCCGCAATGCCGGCGTCGGCAGCGCCCGCGGCGACATCGGAGCCGGACGCCGAGCTGGATGCGCAGCGCGATGCGACGTCGACGTCCGTGCCAGAAGCGCCGCCGCGGTCGCCGCCTTCCGCGGCGTCGTGAGCGCGGCGGATCGACGGCGCGAGCGCTGTCGGCACGCATGCGTCCGAGTGACCTGCGTTCGTCACACACCCAGCCGGACGCGGCTTGCTCCGTAGAAGCGGTTCTTGTCCGCTTTTGCGGGATCAGCGGCGACGGGTTTTCCCGGTAACGCCTTCGCAGCTCAAGCCGCGTCTGCGGTCGCTTCCGTCACGACCACAGACCTCCACGCCGCCGCGCAGCGCCGCCGCCCGTCGCCGCCGTCGCCACGGCAGCGGCAGCGGCAGCGGCAGGCGCAATCAGCGCCAATCGATCCGCAGGCTCAGCGCCGCATTGCGTGCCTCGCCCAGCGTGTGCTGGTTCCAGTAGCTGCGATCGAACAGGTTGTTGATGTTGCCGGTCAGCAACGCGTCGTAGCCGCCCAGCGTGGTGGCGTACTGGAAGCCGGCCGCGGCGACGGTATGCCCGGGGATGAGCACGCGATTCTGATCCTCGTAGTAGGCATCGCCGGAGTAGCGCACGTTGCCGTGCAGGCTCAGGCCGCGCACGCCCGGCACGCGCCAGGTGGCATTGGCCAGCAGCTGCCGGCGTGCAGCGCCGGCCGGGCGATTGCCGCGCAGGGCCGCGTTGTCCGGCGACAGATCCTGCAGCCGCGGGTCCATCCACAGTCCGCCGACGCCCACTTCCAGATCCTCGGTCACGCCAACGCTGCCGATCACTTCCAGCCCGCGATACAGGGTCAGGCCGTCCTGGGTCAGGTAGCGCAGGCCGTCGCGGTAGGCGTCGATCTGCGCGCCGCGCTCGATGCGGAACGCGGCGGTGGTCAGCGCGAAGCGCCCGCTCTGCAGCTTGGCGCCCAGTTCGTACTGCTTGCTCACCGTCGGCGCCAGCACGCTGCCGGCGTTGGCATAGGCGGGCAGCGCATCGGTGCCGACGCGGCTGCCGGGCTCCAGCGCCTCCACGTAGCTGGCGTAGAGCGACACGTCGTCGACGGGCTTGTAGATCAGCGCCACGGTCGGGGTCGTCACCGAGGTGCGGTAGCCGCTGTCCACCGACGCGTCGCCATCCAGATCGCGTTGCTGGTAATCCACGTGGCGCGCGCCGAGGATGGCGCGCCAGTGGTCGCCGAACTGCAGGGTGTCGCTGACGAACACCGCCTTCTGGCGCAGGTCCGCGCTGACCGGCGCCAGGCTGTAGTCCGGTCGGCGGGTGGGGCGGAAGGACTGCGGGCGATACAGGTTGCCGTCGAAGTCGTTGCTCCAGTAGAGCGCCTTGCTCCACTGGTCCCAACTGCGCTGCACCGAGGCACCGAACACCAACGCGTGCGTCACCGGGCCGGTGTCGACGCGGCCGTTGACCAGCATCTGCACCACGCTGTTGCGCAGCACCGCACCGAAGTCGTAGGCAAAACCGGCGTAGTCGCCCGCTTCGTTCAGCAGATTGGCGAACATCTTGTGCGACGTGTGCCGGCGGCGGCTGCCGCCCAGGCTCAGCGCCGCGCTCCAGCGCTCGTCGATGCGCCAGTTCAGGCCGGTGGTCGCGTGCAGCAGGGCGGTCTCGTAGTAGGCCCCGTCGACGCGGATCTTGTCGTAGTCGCTGGTGGGGCGGGGCAGGCGGTTGCCCTGGTAGGCATCCCAATAGAAGTACAGCGGCTCGTGCTCGAGCGTGTTGCGCTCGTGCACCAGTTCGGCATGCCAGGTCAGGCCCTCGACGATCGGTTGCTTGACCGCAAGAGCGATCGTCTTGCGGTCGATGCCCGCGCCGTTGTACGCGTCGCCGCGTTCGATGCCGGCGTTGAGGCGGTAGCCGAAGGAGTCGGCGCCGTTGGCACGGCCGCCCGCATCCACCTGCGCCGAGAACACGCTGTCGTTGCGGTAGCCAACCGTGGTGGCCAGCAGTGGCGTGTCGGTGGGGCGCTTGGTCTGGTAGCTGACGATGCCGCCCGGTGCGCCGAAGCCGTACATGAAGCCGCCCAGGCCCTTCAGCGCCTGCACCGATTGCACCGCTTCCAGCGGGAACTCGCCGCCCCATTCCATCAGCATGGGCACGCCGTCCACGTAGAAATTGCGCACGCCGATGCCGCGGATCTGCGTGCCCCACCAATTGGTGGTGGCCGGCGGCTCGGCCGCGAACACCGATGGATCGTTGATGAAGATCTGCCCCAGCGTGGTGGCCTGGCGCCGCGCGATCTCGGGTTCTTCGATCAGGCTCACCGAGAACGGCGTATCCAGCAGGCGGGACGTGCCCAGCGCGCCGACCGCCGCATCCTGCTGCAGGTCCAGGCTGAGCCGCTGGCCTTTGACCATGACCGTGTCCAGTTGCGTGGCCTCGGCCGATGACCCGGCATCGCGGGTGCCGGCACTGGCGGTGTCCTGGGCGCTGGCCGAGGTGGACGCGGCGGCCACGAGAGCGGCCAGCAGCGCGCGGGCGAGCACGCCCATGGCCGGCGCTGGCCGGTGGAATGACGTCTGAAACATGAGAAGGCCCCTGTTGCGTGTAGTGAACGGACGGGGCGATGGCTGGTCCGCAGATGTCGTCGGGGCGTTAATTTATTCGAGAACGAATCTTATTTGCAAGTTTCGCTGTGTGGCGAGCGCCATGCGGGCGCCGTCGTTGTCGTCATCGTCGCGAGACCGAATCGTGACCGCGGGGAAGGGCGGCTACCGGCCGGGATCGCCAGGGCAACGCTCGAGAAGCGCGGGTTGCGGCAGATGGCGCCCCACGCCGACGCGTGGGAAGTGACTGGGAGCCATCCCCAATCTCCAATCCCCAATCCCGGCCTTCAGTGCAACAACGCCGCCACCGCCTCGCTGAACTGGTGGCGGGCCTGCGAAGAGGCCGGGTCGCCATGCAACTGGCGCACGGCCCGCGCCAGGCGGGCGGCGCCGACGAAGCCGCAGCTGGCCTGCAGCCGGTGCAGGTGGCTGCGCACGGCCTGGTCGTCGCTGAGTTGCAGGGCCGAGGCCACCGCATCGCGGGTGCCGGGCAACTCGGCCAGGAACAGTTCGCGCAATGCGATCAAGTGCGCGCGCTCGCCGTTGAGCGCGGCCAGCGCGGTGGTCTCGTCCCAGTCCAGGGTCGGTTCGGCGGTCCCGGCGGTGCCGCCGAGGCGGCCGCGCGCGAGCAGCCGGCGCACCGATTGCAGCAGCCGTTCGGTGCTGAGCGGTTTCAGCAGCACGTCGGCGAACCCGGCGTCGAGCAACTGCGCGCGGACCGTGGCGCTGGTGTCGGCGGTATGCGCCAGCCCCAGGGTGCCGGGGCGTTGCCGCTGCAACTGGCACAGCAAATCGCTGCCGCTGCCGTCGGGCAGGTTGGCGTCGATCAGCCACAGGTCGTGCGCCTGCGTCTGCGCGCGGGCGAGGGCGCTGGCGACGGAGTCGGCCAGGTCCACCTGGGCCGGCAGCGCCTGCAGCGTCGCGTCGAAGAAAGCGCGGCTGATCGGGTCGTCTTCGACGAGCAGCAGTCGCGTTACCGGGTCCTGGTTCGATGCCATGCTGATGCCTCCATGCGGCGTGGTCGCATCCCGCGCGGCGGCGCGCGTGCGTGCGCCACTTTGCCTCGCCGGCGCGGCAATCGCAAGCCGGTCCCGGCCCGGCCCATCTGCGACAATAGCCGCCCTTTTCCGCCCGCAGCCTGTTGCCACGTGGCCCGATCCAGAAATCGTCTCGACCGCACGCCCTTCCAGACCGACATCGCCGACCTCAGCCACGATGGCCGCGGCGTGGCCCGCCGCGAGGGCGACAAGGTCGCCTTCGTCGCCGGCGCGCTGCCCGGCGAGACCGTCCTGGCCGAACCCACCGCGCGCAACCGCCACTTCGACGAGGCGCGCACCGTGCAGGTGCTGCAGGCCTCGCCGCAGCGGGTGACGCCGCGCTGCCCGCATTTCGGGGTCTGCGCCGGCTGCGTGCTGCAGCACCTGGCCGAGGACCAGCAGATCGTCGCCAAGCAGCGGGTGCTGACCGAGAACCTGGAGCGCATCGGCCACGTGACCCCGCAGGCGTTGCTGCCGGCGCTGACCGGCGCGCCCTGGGGCTATCGGCGCAAGGGCCGCTTCTCGGTTAGGCGGGTGGAAAAGAAGGACAAGACCCTGGTCGGGTTCCGCGAGCAGGATCCGCGTTTCGTCGCCGACCTGTCGGTCTGCCACACGGTGATCCCGCAGATCGGTTTCAAGGTGACCGCGCTGGCCGAGCTGGTCGAAAGCCTGGACGGCAAACGCGACATCCCGCAGATCGAGTTCATCGCCGGCGACGCCGCGGTGGCGCTGACCTTCCGCCACATGCAGCCGCTGAGCGCGCGCGACCAAGACGCGCTGATCGCCTTCGCCCAGGAGCACGACTTCGCCATCTTCCTGCAGCCCGGTGGTGTGGACAGCGTGCACCCGCTGTATCCGCAGGCCGTGCCGCTGTCGTTCCGGCTGCCGCAGTGGGATGTGGAACTGGCGTTCCGCCCGCTGGACTTCATCCAGGTCAATGCCGCGCTCAACGAGAAGATGATCGCGCACGCGCTGGCGCTGCTCGATGCGCAGCCCGACGACCGCGTGCTGGACCTGTTCTGCGGCCTGGGCAACTTCACCCTGCCGCTGGCGCGCACCGTGCGCGAGGTGGTCGGCGTGGAAGGCGACGCCGGGCTGGTGGCGCGCGCGCGGGAGAACGCGCTGCGCAACGGCCTGGACAATGCCCAGTTCTTCGCCGCCGATCTGACCCAGGACCAGCGCCAGGCGCCGTGGATGCGCCAGGGCTTCGACAAGTTGCTGCTGGACCCGCCGCGTTCCGGCGCGCTGGAGGTGCTGCAGCAACTGCCGCTGAAACAGTTCCAGCGCATCGTCTACGTCAGCTGCCATCCCGGCTCGCTGGCGCGCGACGCCGGCTACCTGGTCAACGAACAGGGCTTCGTGCTCAAGGCCGCCGGCGCGATGGACATGTTCCCGCACACCGCGCATGTGGAGAGCATTGCGGTGTTCGAAAAGCCGGGAATGGGGAATCGGGATTAGGGATTCGTCACAGCGGCTGCGCGCGCGGTTTAAGCTTTTTCCATTCTCCTTTCCCCATTCCCCATTCCCGATTCCCATGGCCATCGAAATCGAACGCAAATTCCTCGTCATCGGCGACGGCTGGCGCGCGGCGGCGCATGCGGTGATGCCGATGGCGCAGGGCTATCTCAACGACCAGGCGGCGCTGGCCAGCGGGGCGCAGAAGGCGTCAGTGCGGGTGCGGGTGCAGGGCGAGGCCGCGTTCCTCAACCTCAAGTCGCGCGAGCTCGGGCATACCCGCCAGGAGTTCGAGTATCCGATCCCGCTGGCCGATGCGCGCGCGCTGCTTGCGCTGTGCGTGGGCGGGCTGATCGACAAGCGCCGGCATCTTGTGCAGTACCAGGGCCACCTCTGGGAAGTGGACGAGTTTCTCGGCGACAACGCCGGGCTGGTGGTCGCCGAGATCGAGCTGGACAGTGCCGACGAGGCATTCGCCAGGCCCGACTGGCTCGGCGCCGAAGTCACCGACGACCCGCGGTACTACAACGTGGCGTTGGCGACGTGTCCATTCTGCGAATGGACGGGATTGGGGAGTGGGGATTCGGGATTGGCAAAAGCGTAAAGCCAAACGCCGCACGCGGCCCGCTTTTGCGAATCCCCAATCCCGAATCCCGAATCCCCGCTTCTCGCGGCGATCGGGCTTATGCTTTTGCGACTACCCAATCTTCAATCCCCGCTCATGCGCATCGATATCTGGTCCGACGTGGTCTGTCCCTGGTGCTGGATCGGCAAGCGCCGGTTGCAGCAAGGTCTTGCGTCGCTCGGCGCGGATGCGCCGGCGCTGGAGATCCACTGGCATCCGTATCAGCTGGATCCGGACGCCGGCACCGAGCCGGTGCCGTTGCGCGAGGCCTATGCGGCCAAGTTCGGCGGTGCGGCGCGCACCGAGCAGATCCTGGCGCAGACCCAGGCCACCGCGCGCGCCGAAGGCCTGCCGTTCGACTTCGGCCGCGGCCAGGTGCGGGTGACCACGCTGCCCGCGCACCGCTTGCTGTGGCTGGCCGCGCGCGAGGGCGACGTCGACGCGGTCGCCGAGGCGCTGTTCCATGCGCACTTCGCCGAGGGCCGCAACCTGGCCGAGGTGCAGACGCTGTGCGATGCCGGTGCCGCCGGTGGGTTGTCGGCGGCGCGGGTGCAGGCGCTGCTGGCCGGCGACGAGGGACTGGACGAGATCGAGGCGGAACTGCAGCAGGCGCAGGCCATGGGCATCCGCGCGGTGCCCACCTACGTCATCGATGGCCGCCAGGCGCTGCAGGGCGCGCAGCCACCGGACGTATTCGCCGCCACCGTGCGCGGTTTGCTCCCGGCGGCGCTGGACTGCGGCTCCGGCGGCTGCGCGGTGTAGGCGCTGTCGCAAAGCGGCAACCTGGCCTGCGCGCAATGCGCAGTGACCGCTGCCGAGATCTGCGACAAAGCTGTGAGGTCGCGATGAACAGCGCGTGCAGGGAATCCAATGCACGCTTCTGGTTAGCGTCGCAAAGCATTGTGAGTAATGAGCACGGTTTGTTGGCGGGATTTAAATTGCTGAAACAAGTCCAATCTTTCTTCGGGCTTTTGAAATTTTCCAAAGCATTGAAAGTCTTAATTTGAAATTTTCTAAAAGGAATTGAGATAGTCCTTTATTGGTCCAAGTGCCATTTGTTTGCGCCTAGCATCAAGATTTTCAGTGTCTTCAACAGGGCGAAGAGTTGTTTTTCCATCTACTGTCTGGACTTGGGTGCCATACAGTTGAGGTTTGCCGCTAGCTAAACTGACGCGATCAAAAAGCATAGCGTATTGCTGTTTGGCAAGCTGCCGCTGTTCCATTAATGGTTTCGCTAGTTTAAGAGCGAATCGCTGAAAATCGAGATCGTCGTCTGCATGCTGAACGAGCAAAAAAGCAGTAGAGACGCCGTCTCTTCCAACCATAGCAATGGTAGGGAAACCAACTTCTCTAAAGATTGACTTAATCACCGGAAGGTTCTTTTTGTCTACTTCGGCAACTCGCTTCTTAGCGGTCATCATTTCTTTTTCGGTAGTCGCTCGTGAAATGGCCTGGCGCGCTGCTTGATCATCCGCGATCATATGTCCCAGGCTTTCTCTTATATCTGGACGAGAATATACGTTGGGTTGCTTAGATAGTCTGCGCTCAGCGTAAATTTGGGGGATTGGACTGCCCAAATTCACCTGCTTCTGCGCCTCTTCAATTTCCTGGTCGAGGGGCGCAAGCCCGTAGAAGTCTCGAAAGAATCTGCTTTTCCCATAGCGTGTCATTGTTGGTACCGGCGCCACTTTACCTGCGACAATGCCTAGAAGAGTTCCATAGAGCTGATCATCTGCATGCTGTTGATAAATTAGATCAGATAAATGTGCATAGGCCGCAGGATCAATGTCTATATCAACCTGCTGATCCATTAGCTCAAGCATGTATTGCTGAAAAGAGAATTCTGCAGAAGCGCGTAAAAGCAAATAACCAGCGAAATCAATTCCCTCCCTTCCTGTGGTTTCATTAGTCGGCCAGCCTTTCGAGACCAAAAGAGCCTTGAATTGTTTCAATTGCTCTATAGTGAGTGCCTGATTAGCCTCGTCGTTCAGCTTCTTCAGGGCGGACAAATACTCCTGGTCTCTCTGGGCGCTACTTGCTACAGCTATGTCATAAGCTGGAGGCACATCTTCTGCAATAGCAATAGGTACTATGACGAATAAGCCAGTCAAAAAAAACGCCTGCAGGAAGCTTCGAATTAATTTATTTCTTGGCAGCTGATGCATCGTAGTTCCTATCGTGATTATTGGGTAGACCGAAGTCAATGGCTTGCTATTATCGTTGCTCTCGCGATTCGCTTTTAATGGTGCGTTTTGTCTCTAAAATTTATCAGTGATGCTTCGCAAAAACAAATAGGTCAGTAGACGCGGGGAAGATGGTGCGCATTGCTACAAGTTAGCGACGTCTTTCATTTGTTAAATAAACAGGATGGGCCTTTAAACTTAACTCGACTGCGGTTTCCAGTTGGTTACGCCCCGGTTACTTTATTTTCTTCTTCAGCCATTAGGTTATAATCAGCTAGGCTTTTGTATTCGCTGGGTGCGCCTCCTCCAAGCAAGGCTGCGACACTCGCTACAATGCGACTTCCTCCCCAGTATTCGACGAAAAGAAAAGCACCGCCCGGATTTAAATCAAGGAAAAAAATGTTTCCATCTTTGTCTACGCAAAAATCGCTGCTCACCATTTGCAAGCCAAAAAAGTGAGTAAGTTTTAATATGTCTTCTTTTAGCCTTGGTGGCGTTTCGAATGAAGAATAAACAAGGCTTTCATCGGTCTGATAAAATCGAAAGTCAATGCATTCAGTATTTGAGTTTTTAATGCTGCATGAAAATACTTCACCTCCAACGGCTACCACGCGGAGTTCCAGATTTTTATCAATTAATTCCTGATATATTGCTGGGCATGAAAGCAATTCATCGTCGCTTATACTATTGAGCTCAGCATTGGTTATGACGTTTGTATAGGTCATAAGTCTGCTGCCGTCGCTTTGATTCCAGGTGTAAACATCCAGCGGTTTTACTGCTACGGCGCCGCGCTTTGCAACAAAATTTCTAATCTTTGAGGCGTCGGAGCTAATTAAAGTGTCAGGGAAGCGAATTCCCAGTTTCTGGCATGCGTGAAGTTGTTTGATTTTTAGCTCACCACTAATGCAAGATGTCTTGTCGTTGAGCCATTTAATGCCGTTGCCAGATAGGCACTCAAGCGTGTTATCTATGTATCTCTTGTTCTCTCCAGAAATATAATCTTTGTCCGCAGCATCCGTGGCGATAGAGAAATTCCGGGGCCAAAATACACGTCTGAGCCAAGCGCTATCAAAATTCTTTTGGGAATTTACTTCAATTGTCAGTGGAAAATTATTACCAACTTCAACACTATATCCTGAGGTTTGAATGGCTTTGGACGTATCCCAGAACGTCACCTCGTGTCCTTTCTCAATTAAAGACCAGGCGACGACCTTAGCGTGTGTATCCTCTTCTTCGGAAGATACTATAAGTATTTTAGATGTCATGCTTATATCATCTTGTTATGAGATGCGGAAATTGATCGCATTTTGATTTGAATGAAGCGTGCACCACTAATGTGGTGCACGCTCACGCAGTTAGGGCGTCTCGATAATTGTATCTAGCCCACTGGGTGTCTTAGAGTTTCCCTTGTATGTTTCTTCAGTTGCCGTTCCACCAGATCCAGCGGCCGGGGTGCGTACTACTGTTCCAGCTCCACTCACTTGGCCGAGTTCATCTGCAGAGATGTGGCGAGCCAAAGTCTTGGCTAGAGGAGTGATAGTGTCTTTTTTCATTGTTTTCTCCTTGTATGTACAAGCTTAATTGCTTTCGATTTTGTCTTGGGAGACATACTTTCCATTTTTATCGTATGAATTTTCCGTGGTTACTGCCCCCGGTAGTTTGACTACCGTGCCGGCACCGCTAACTTTTGTTAGTTCATCGGTCGTTACCAAGCGGGAAAGGGACTTCAGCACGGGCTTCACAGTATCATTCTTCATTTTATAGCCTTTGTCGGTTTGAGTTGGCGTCTACCTAACGCCACGTGGCAACTGCAGCAGGGCCCTTGCTTCAGTTGCTACGTGATGCTATTGACATGCTCAGTGATAAGTCAAAAATTCTATCAGCTTGTTCAATAGTCTCTTTTCGATGGGCGATAACTATTCTTGTTATATTTAGATCTTTAATGGTTTTGTTGATCAATGCTTCGTTCTCGGCATCTAAGTGGCTTGATGCCTCGTCTAAAACTAGGACTTGTGGCTTTCTATATAATGCACGAGCTAAAAGTAAACGCTGCTTCTGACCTCCTGATAGAGTAGAGCCCATATCTCCAACGAGCGTTTCATACCCCATCGGCATTATATTTATCTCATTATGGATGGCCGCTAGGCGAGCTGCTTCCTCAATTTTACTTTTATCTGCATCACTATCAAAGAATGCGATATTGTCAGCAATACTTCCCGAAAAGAGGTTGTCATCTTGCATCACTGCAGCAATCGCTACTGGGGTGATTGCTAGGCTGCTGGAATTTCCGAATTTTATTGTGCCTTGAGTCGGCGCTAGGAGCCCAAGGATCAATTTGGCCAGCGTGGACTTGCCGCATCCGCTAGGGCCTACGATAGCAAGCGATTCGCCCCTAGTGATTTCCAATGACAAGTTTTTTATCACCCAGGGCTCGTCATCTGAATATCTATGGCTGACATTTTCAATGTGGATATTTCCGCTGTTTCCTTTTTCCTTTTTATTGATGAATGTTACTGGATTTTCAGGACTTTCGAGAGCAATGTCTGATATCCGTAGTAAATGAAGTCTAAGCATTTTAAATTCAATTAACTTGTCCACTAAAGTGCTGGTTTTCAATGAAAACTGATCGGCATACGCAACAAAAGCTACTAACATGCCGGGGCTGAGTTGTCCTTTGCTTACCATGTAAGCACAGGCTGCAATCAGAACAACACGTTGTAATCCGAATATTCCTTGGTTAGCAGTATTGAAGCCGAGTTCGATTCTTTGTGCGGATAGCTGCCTTTTCGCCGCCTCCATCGTTGAATTACTTAGGCGCGATTTTCGTTCAGCTTGCTTTTTCGATATCTTAATGGCTTGGATGCCGCGTACCGATTCCATAAGTTCTGTTTGTTGCCGTGCCGCGTAAACGACACTCTGTTCATTGGCTGACCATAAACTCTTAAACATAATCGCGCGAAGCAGTGAATAAGTGCATGTCATCGTGACAGCAAAGAAAGTTAGGGCAGGGCTGTAGGAGATTAATAGTAGTAAGGCCAATATTCCCGTTAATCCATCAAGAATCGCCGAAAGAAAAGATCCTGTAAGTGTTGATTGAATTGTATATATTGACGAGAATCTAGATAGAATGTCGCCCAGGTGGCGCTTTTCAAAAAACTCTAGCGGTAGCCTCAATAGATGGCTGAACATATTGGTGACCCACTGAGAGTTGATATTGGCTCCCAACCAGCTTATTATCCAAGCTCGAGCAATTGACAATAGTGCTTGTGTAATAACGATTAAGGCAAATGAGATGCTTATTATTAGTAAGATGTTTGTATCATTTGATGCGGTGAACTGGTCAATAGTTAATTGCAACTGCAATGGAGTTGCTAAGGCTAATGCCTCTATTCCAATGGCTAAAATTATTATTTGAGTGATGGTCCTCTTTAATCCGTAGATTTTTCCTGTGAGTGCCTTCAGGGTTATGTGGCGAACTTCCGTCTGTGGGGTGAAGTCCGTCGAAGGCTCTAGTTCGAGCAACACTCCAGTGAAATGGTCACTGGCTTCCCTATAGGTAATCTTTCGGAGTCCACGTGCGGGATCAAAGATGACAATTTTGTTTTTCTTTGTGGCGGCTATGACTACGAAATGGTTTAGATCCCAATGTGCTATGCACGGCAATTTTGCAAAGGATAGATACTCTAATTCGGCCTTTAATGGCCTGCACTCAAATGACAGTTCATTTGCAATATCAATCATTCTTGCGAGAGTAATTCCTTTTAAGGAAGAACTGAATCGTCTGCGCAGACTTGGAAGGTCGATATTATGGCCATGAAATTTAGAAATCATTGTGAGGCACGCTAGTCCGCACTCCGCGCCTTCGGACTGCATCACAAGTTCTACTCGACGCTTCTGACTCCAATTAATAAATCCTGAGTCGTCAGCCATTTTTCAGTCTCTTGGTTGGCATGGGCTGATCGCTCTGTATCTTGAAATTTTTCGGTTTGATCAGATCACGTATTTTTTGCTTGCCTACGACTATCTCTGCTTTTAAGGACATGCCCGGCTTCAGCGTGATCTCATGGTTTGCTAGCCAAGCTGAGTCATCACTTAGTTCAACCAAAATGCGAAAGCGTGCACCTTTGATTTCTTGGCCAAGATATTTGCTAAGTTTTGACTGAGGTACAGGGCTAAGAGAAATGCTTTTTACGTGTCCTGGTTGAAGTCCATATGTTTGCTTTGGAAAGGCGGTGTATTCAATGGATACGGCGGAGCCTTCCCTTATTGATCCAGCTGATACATCAGGAATCCATAGCTCTGCCTGAAGTGGAGAGGTATTTGCAACCAGTGTCATTAGGGAGAAGTCCGTGTTTACAGCCTGTCCTTCTTTTGCCATTATGTTGTTTATTCGACCTGGCCTGCTCGCTCGAATAATGATTGATGAGTTTTCGGCATTCCCTAGGCGAGCCTGTTCGACATCTGCCACTTGAAGATCAAGTAATAAAAGTTTTTCTCGAAGTGTAGCCGGCAATTGCTCCATCTCTGATTTGTTTCGCATTATTTCTTCCGAAATGCGGAACCGTTGCTGGCTAAGGCTGGCTAAAGTTGCTTTGTGTTGCATTGCTGTATCGTATTGTTGGCCGATCTGATATCCGCTTATGACGCCTTTGGCGTCTTTCTGCCACTTTCTATAAAGTTCCATTGCGGCTTGAGCTCGGTCAGCTTGAATTGACAACTGTTCTTCTATGTCTTTCTTTTGGCTGGTCAGTAGATTTATGGTATTTGCCAGCTCTTGGCTCTTTAACGCAAAATTACTCTTTTGCTGATTTTGAGCCTCGTGTAGCATTTCTAGTTTTTTTACTAGCTGTGCAGCGGTGGCTTTTTGCGTATCTCCAAGACTAACGCTTTCTCGGCTTTCCGTTAACTCGAAAAGCGGCGCTCCGGATTTGACCAAGTCACCTTCGTGGACAAAAATTTGGCTGATTAGGCCGTTTTTTGGTGGGATTATATCTATCTGCCCATCGGTTGGGACTAAAATCCCTTCGGCCGCTTCTATTTTTGTGTAAGAGCCAAAGAAAAAAATGAGTACTAGTGCAGTTAGAGAAGAAGCTGCAATATATGCCGCTAACCAACCCATTCTCGGGGGCGGTATGCGAATTCCTCCAAAATTATCATTTCTTCTGGCTTGAAATACTTCATCTCTAAAAAGAGACATTGCTCATCCTTGAACGCGGATTGGAATGCTTATCCCATTGCGTGATATCAATTGCGTTTATGAAAGTCAAGTGTGTGTGAGCGGCCTCGTTTATCTGGCAGTTGGATATGGGCGCGGTGTCCCTGACAAGACCGCTCATCTTCGTACGTAGGCTAGACCTTCGCTGGCGTTACGAATTTCTTGCCGTAAGCTCGCAGTGCCTTGATTGTCAAAAATAGCTTTCCTTTAATCTCGGTAACGCTAAGAAAGCGTTCGTTGGCTCACTATTGGAAAAAAATTTTCATATTCCGAGCTGGCAGTGATAGCCCGTACTTTCTTCACGAGCTCGCGCAGGCGACTGGGATCCGTGCAGTGTCGAGCTAAGTTCTCGACGGCCACCATGTGATCCAGGGGGCGTAGCCGCTGGAGGTGTTTGCCGCGACGCGACGCTGCGCGGCTTGTTGCCGGCGGCGCCGGAAGCGATCCAGGACTGCGGCCCCGATGACTGCGCGTTATAGGCACTGCCGCAAAGCGGCAACCTCGTCGAGATCCAATACGCTCACTGTGCATGAGCCGCAGCGCTGCGCCGACCTTCCGCCGACGCCGGCATCTGCGACAATGCCGACCCACAGGCGCCTGAACCGCGCCGGCAGGAGGAATCCCCCGCATGCTCGCGATCGGCGTTGCCGGTACCGAACTCACCGCGCAGGAGCGCGACTGGCTGCAGCACGATGCGGTGGCCGGCGTGGTCCTGTTCAAACGCAATTTCGCCTCGCGCGCGCAGGTGACCGAGTTGAGTGCGGCGATCCGCGCCGCCACGCCGCGGCCGCTGCTGCTCTGCGTGGACCAGGAAGGCGGGCGCGTGCAGCGCTTCCGCGAGGGCTACAGCGCATTGCCGCCGCTGCAGGATTTCGGCGCGCTGTACGCGCGCGATCCGGCCGCGGCGCTGGAGATGGCCGAGCAGCACGCCTGGCTGATGGCCAGCGAGATCCGCGCCAGCGGCATCGACCTGAGCTTCGCCCCGGTGCTGGACCTGGCCCGCGGCAACCGCGCCATCGGCGACCGCGCCTTCAGCGACGATCCGCAGGTGGTCGCGGCCTTCGCCGCGGCCTACGTGCGCGGCATGCACAGCGTGGGCATGGGCGCCACTCTCAAGCATTTCCCCGGCCACGGCACCGTGCTCGAGGACACCCACGTCGACAACGCCGAGGACCCGCGGCCGCTGGAGACTCTGCGCCAGGAAGACCTGGTGCCGTTCGCCGCCGGCATCGCCGCCGGCGCCGACGCGGTGATGATGGCGCACGTGGTCTACCCGCAGGTGGCGCCGGAACCGGCCGGCTACTCGCCGCGCTGGATCCGGCAGATCCTGCGCCAGGAGCTGGGCTTCCGTGGCGTGGTGTTCTCCGACGACATCGGCATGGCCGCCTCGTTCGCCGCTGGCGCCGTCGCCGCGCGGGTCACTGCGCACCTGGACGCCGGCTGCGACGTGGTGCTGGTCTGCCACCCGGAACTGGTCGAAGACTCGCTGCAGGCCGTGCGCGATCGCCCGCTCAACACCGCCGCGCTGCTCGGCCTGATCGGCCGCGGCGGCCTTGGCTGGGACGGCCTGCTGGCCGACGCCCGCTATGGCCACACCCAATCCCATCTGCTCTCCACCTTCGGAAAAACCGCCTGATGTCCACTCTCACCATCGCCCAGGCCCTGGCCCAGGCCGACCTGCTGGTCGATCGCACCCGCATCGACCAGGCCATCGCCCAGATGGCCGACGCCATCGCCGCCGACTACCGCGGCGAAATCCCGGTCTACCTGACCATCATGCACGGCGCGCTGCCGTTCGCCGGCCAGCTGGCGCTGGAACTGGGCAGCCGCGGCCAGGACCTGCAGCTGGACTACCTGCACGCCACCCGCTACCGCGGCGAGACCGTCGGCGGCGAACTGGTGTGGAAGCACCGCCCGGCCACCGCGCTGTACGGCCGCCGCGTGCTGTTGCTCGACGACATCCTCGACGAAGGCCTGACCCTGAAGGCGGTGCGCGAGTGGTGCCTGGAGCAGGGCGCCACCGACGTGCGCATCGCCGCGCTGACGGTCAAGCGCCACGACCGCTGCGTGCCCGGGGTCAGCGCCGACTATGTCGGCGTCGAAGTGCCGGACCGCTACGTGTTCGGCTTCGGCATGGACGTCAACGAGGCCCTGCGCAACCTGCCGGCGATCTACGCGATGAAGGAGTAAGCGGCCAGGCGAGCCAGCCTCGCCTGCGTGGCTGCCGTTTCCCGCTGCCGGCGCGCGTCGCCGGCGCAGGTATTCCCTTTCGTTCGAGGTTCCGCATGGACAACATCGCACTGGCCGTCATCGGCGGCACCGGCGTCTACAAGCTCGCACAACTGGACGATGTGCAGACCCACGAGGTCGAGACGCGCTACGGCGCGCCTTCCGGCCCGGTGCGGGTCGGCACGCTGCTCGGCCACCGCGTCGCCTTCCTGGCCCGCCACGGCGAAGGCCATTCGCTGCCGCCGCACAAGATCAACTACCGCGCCAACCTTGCTGCACTGCAGCAGATCGGCGCCACGCGCGTGCTCGCGTTGAACACGGTGGGCGGCATCACCGAGCGCTTCGGCCCGCGCGTGCTGGCCTGCCCGGATCAGCTCATCGACTACACCTGGGGGCGCATCTCCACCCTGTGCGAAGAGCCGGGCAGCGAGGTGCTGCACGTGGATTTCGGTCATCCGTATTCGCCGCTGCTGCGCAGCAAGATCCTCGCCGCCGCGCGCGTCACCGGCACCGCGCTTGTGGACGGTGGCTGCTACGCCGCCACGCAGGGGCCGCGCCTGGAAACCATCGCCGAGATCGCGCGGCTGCGCCGCGACGGTTGCGACCTGGTCGGCATGACCGGCATGCCCGAAGCCGGGTTGGCGCGCGAGCTGGGCCTGGACTACGCCTGCCTGGCGATCGTGGCGAACTGGGCGGCCGGCTGCGGCGACGCCGAGGAAATCACCCTGGCCGAGGTGCTGGCCAATGTCGAGGCGGCCTCGGTCGGGCTGCCGGAGCTGGTGGGGGAACTGGCGCGCGGGTGATTGTCTTCGTTGCGCAAGCTTTGCATACTCCGCCGGTGCGGCTGCCGCACAACCACCACCCATTCACTGCAAAAGGTCTCGCATCACCATGCCGAACGGTACCGTCAAGTGGTTCAACGACGCCAAGGGATTTGGTTTTATTTCTCCGGAAGACGGTAGCGCCGATGTGTTCGCGCACTTCTCCGCGATCAACTCCAAGGGCTTCCGCAGCCTGCAGGAAGGACAGCGTGTCAGCTACGACGTGACCCAGGGTCCGAAGGGCGCGCAAGCCTCGAATATCACGCCGGTCGAGTAAGCGCGCGCGTTGACTCGGTTGTGCCTTGAACCCCGCTTCGGCGGGGTTTTTTATGGGAGACGCCGTGGTGTCGGCGTCGGCAGGCGGTGCGGGCAATGACGCAAGGATTGCAGATCGGGATCGTGGGGTATGGCACCGCAGGCCAGGCACTGGCGCTGCTGCTGGCGCGCGACGGGCACCGCGTGAAGGTGTTCGAGCGCGCCGCCGAGCCCGGGCCGGTCGGCGCCGGTTTCCTGCTGCAGCCGACCGGCCTGCAGGTGCTGTGGCGGATCGGCCTGCTCGAGCAGGCCCTGGCCTACGGCGCGCCGGTGCACCGCCTGTACGGCGAGACCCCGTGCGGGCGCGCGGTGATGGACATGCGCTACCACGACCTGGAGGCGCGCCTGTTCGGGCTGGGCATGCAGCGCGGCGCCTTGTTCGCCCTGCTGGCGCAGGCCTGGGACGGCTACGCCACGCTGCAGCGCGATACGCGCATCGTCGCCATCGACGACACGCTGCGCCGGGTGCAGGACCAGCACGGCCGCTGGCATGGGCCATTCGACCTGGTGATCGCCTGCGACGGCTCGGCCTCGGCGCTGCGCGCGCAGGTGCAGGCGACGCGGCTGGACCGGATGTATCCGTGGGGCGCGCTGTGGTGCCTGCTGCCGCGCGGCGACTGGGCCTTCGCCGACGAACTGCGCCAGCGCTACGTGGCCGCGCGCAAGATGATCGGCCTGCTGCCGGTGGGCACCCGCCCAGGCGATGCCGAGCCCCGGGTGAGTTTCTTCTGGAGCCTGCCGACCGCCGAGTTCGATGCCTGGCAGGCGCGCGGTGTGCAGCCGTGGCTGGAGGAGATCGCGCAGCTGTGGCCGCAGGCGCGCGAACGCCTGGCGCAGATCGACGCACCGGCGCAACTGGCGCGGGCCAGCTACCGCGATGCGGTGCAGCGGCACTGGTACCGCGGCCGCCTGGTGCTGGCAGGCGACGCGGCGCATGCGATGAGCCCGCAACTGGGGCAGGGCGTCAACATGGCGCTGATGGATGCCTGGGCATTGAGCGAGAGCCTGCGTACCGCGCCGGACATCGAGGCGGCGCTGGCGCGCTACCAGGCGCAGCGCCAGGCGCACGTGGCGGTGTACCAGTTCTGGAGCCGCTGGCTGACCCCGCTGTTCCAGTCCGAGCGCGACGTGGTGGCGCGGCTGCGCGATGTGGGCATGCTGCCGGCCGGGCGCATGCCGGGGGGCCGCGGACACATGCTGCGCGTGCTCAGCGGCACCCAGCAAGGCTGGTTCGGCAAGCTGCCGCTGGCGCCAGAGTTTCTCGAAGCGTTGCAGGACGCGGTGGCGCGGCGCGTGGCGCTGCCGTAGGCGGCGAGATCGCGGACGCAGGTGAACGCGCGCCTGGGTGATTCGTCGCGGCGACGGCGCGTGCAGAGCGCAACGCGGCGAGCGCGGCCCGACGGCGATGTTCTGTGTTTGCAGTTGCAACATTGTCGTGCCGCGATTCGCCAATCTTGTGCGGGATGGGCTTCAGCCCCGGCACCCTTCAGTTGGTCGCGTCGGGACTGAAGTCCCTCCCACAGCACGGCATCGCACTGGCCACTTCGGTTGCAGTCACGACCAGTCGCCACCCCGCCCGATCTACGCCGTCGCCACTGGAAGGGCGAAGGCCGCGCCTTCGACGCAGGCGACCAAGCGCTCGCCCGGCGCCAGCACCGGGGCGACGCCGGCGGTGAAGTGCGAGAACGCCGGCAGCACGGTCATGCCGTCGCGCAGCCAGAACGCCGGCCAGCGCGGGCGCAAGCCAGGCAGTTTGGCCAGCGGGTGCAGGTGCCCGCACAGCACGTGGCGCTGCGCATCCGTCACCGGATCGTGGCGCAACACGAACGGGCCGTCCTCCACCTGCGTGCCAAGCGGCGCGATATCCAGCCCGGCGCCGGCGAGGGCGCGGTCGTGGTTGCCGGCGATCGCCGCCACGCGCAGCTGCGGATGCTGCGTGCGCCAGGCATGCCACTGGCGTTGCCAGTCGGCATCGGGTGCGGCGCCATGCAGCACGTCGCCGAGGATCCACAGTTCCGCCGCGTCCTGCGCCTCCAGCAGCGCCGACAGCCGCGCCAGGTCGAGCGCGGTGCCGCCGCGCGGCAGGCCGATGCCGGCGCGGCGGAAGACGTCGGCCTTGCCCAGGTGCAGGTCGGCGATCAGCAGCCGTCGCCGCGCCGGCCAGTACAGTGCGCGGTCGCCGAGCAGGCGCATCGGTTCGCCGGCCAGCCGCCAGTCCAGTTCAGCGCGCATGGCGCTGCTCCAGTTGCGCCGCCGCGCGCATCACCCGCGCTTTCCAGTCCTCGGTGCTGAGCTGACCGCGGATGCTCTCGGCCCACAGCGGGAACGCCAGTGGCGTGAGGCTGCGCGGGCTGTGCAGTGCCAGCTCGCGCGCGGCGCAATCGTCCAGGGTGGCGGCGAGCCGGGTCAGTTCCATCTCGCCCTGCAACACCTCGCGCTCGGCCTGCGCCAGCAGCAGGTGCTCGGGATCGAAGCGGCTCAGCACGTCGTACAGCAGGCCGCTGGAGGCCTGCAGCTGGCGCAGGCTGCGCGGCAGGCGGCCGGGCAGGCTGGGCGGCAACAGGCCGGCGACGCGGGCGATCTCGCGGAACTGGCGGCGCGCCAGTTCGCCGAGGTTGAGGCTCTCGCGCAGATCCTCGAACAACTGCGCAGGACTCAGCAGTTCGCGCAGCAGTGCCGCATCGATCGGCGCGTCCTCCGCCGGCGACAGCACGAAGCCATAGTCGTTGGCGGCGAAGCTGAAGGTATTGCGCTGCCGCCGGCCCCAGCGCAGCGCCAGCAGCGCGGCCAGGCCTTCGTGCACCTGGCGGCCGGCGAACGGATACACGAACAGGTGCTGGCCGTCGCGGGCGCGCACGCGCTCGGCCAGCAGCCGCTGCGGCGCCGGCAGATCCGACAGCGCGCGCTGCAGTCCGAGCAGTGGCGCCAGCGCGCGCAGTTCGGCCTCGCCGCGCGGATCGGCGAACACCGCTTCCACCTCGCGGCCCAGTTCCGAAGACAGCGGCATGCGCCCGCCCATCCACTTCGGCACGCTGCCGTCGCCGCCCTTGGCCAGGCGCACATACGCGGTCATGTCCTCCAGTCGCACCAGTTCCAGCAGGCGCCCGGCGAACTGGAAGCGATCGCCGCGGCGCAGACGGCCGACGAACTGCTCCTCCACCGCGCCGAGCCGGCCGCCGCGCAGGAAGCGCACCGCGACGCTGCCGTCGCTGGTGATGGTGCCGATCGACAGGCGATGACGCAGGGCGATGCGGCGGTCGTGCACGCGGTACAGGCCGTCCGCGTCCAGCACCACCTTGCGGTAGTCCGGATACTGCGCCAGCGCGCGTCCGCCCTGCACGACGAACTCCAGCACCGCCTGCCAGGTCGGCGCATCCAGCATGGCGAAGGCGGCGGTGCCGCGCACTTCGGCGTACAGCGCGTCGGCAGCGAAGCCGCCGCCCAGTGCGCAGGTGATGCAGTGCTGCGCCAGCACGTCCAGCGACAGCCGCGGCGAGGGCCGCGATTCGATGCGGCCATGGGCGATGGCGCGGCGCGCCGCGGCGTATTCGACCAGTTCCAGCGCGTGCGAGGGCACGCACAACATGTGGCCGGCCTCGCCGGGGCGGTGCTTGGCGCGGCCGGCACGCTGCAGCAGCCGCGCCACGCCCTTGGGGCTGCCGATCTGCAGCACCTGGTCGACGGCCGGAAAATCTACGCCCAGGTCCAGACTCGAGGTCGCCACCACGCAGCGCAGGCTGCCGTCGCGCAGGCCTTGCTCGGCAGCGCTGCGCAGTGCGGGATCCAGCGAGCCGTGGTGCAGGGCCAGGGTGTGCGCTTCTTCCGGCCACACCGAGGTCAGCGCCTGATGCCACAGCTCGGCCTGCGCGCGGGTGTTGGTGAACAGCAGGCTGGTGCGCACCGCGAAGAGTTTTTCCAGCACCCGCGGCAATTGCGCCAGGCCCAGGTGCCCGGCCCAGGGGAAGCGCTCGCCCACCGCGGGTGCCAGCGTCTCCAGGGTCAGCGTGCGCGGCTTGACCCCGGCCACGATCGGCGCCTGCGGCAGGTGCGGCAGCAGCACGTCGCGCGCCTCGTCCAGGTTGCCGAGCGTGGCCGATAGGCCCCAGGTGCGCAGCGTCGGCGCCCAGCCGCGCAGCCGCGCCAGGCACAGCTGCAGCAGCACGCCGCGCTTGTTGCCGAGCAGTTCGTGCCACTCGTCGACGATCACGCAGCGCAGCGTCGCCAGTTGCGGCGCGGTGTCGGGATAGGACAGCAGCAGTGCCAGCGATTCGGGCGTGGTCACCAGCACGTCGAGCTTGCCGCTGCGCGCCAGGCGCTTGTCGCGGGCGCTGGCATCGCCGGTGCGCAGGCCGATCTGCCAGTCCAGGCCCAGCGCCTGCGCCGGTTCGCGCAGCGCGCGTACCGTGTCGGCGGCGAGCGCGCGCAACGGGGTGATCCACAGCACCTTGAGGTCGCGCTGCGCCTGCCGGCGCGTGCGCGGCGGCGCGACGGTCTTGGCAGTCGCGCTGGCGCCGTTGCCACGGGCGGGCTTCTGTTTGGCGGCGGCCGCCTGCGCCGCGGCCTGCGCACGCAGACCCTCCAACAACGGGCCGCCGAACGCAGCCAGGGTCTTGCCGCTGCCGGTGGGCGTGTGCAGCAGCCCGGAGCCGCCGTCCAGGTACTGCCGCCACAGCGCGCGCTGGAACGGCAGCGGTTGCCAGCCCTGCTGCGCGAACCAGGCGTACAGCGGCGCATCGGCCGGGCGCCGCCGCGCCGCCGATCCGCTCATCGCGCCAGCGCCTGCAGCGTGGTCAAGCGGTCGGCCTCGGCGAACGGCTTGTCGTGGCGCCAGCGCAGGATGCGCGGGAAGCGCACGGCGATGCCGGACTTGTGCCGGCTGCTGCGATTCACCGCCTCGAAACCGAGCTCGAACACGTGATACGGCGTCACCGCGCGCACCGGGCCGAAGCGCTCGGTGGTGTGCGCGCGGATCCAGCGGTCCAGCGCCAGGATCTCGCTGTCGTCCAGGCCCGAGTAGGCCTTGGCCACCGGCACCAGTTGCTCGCCGTCCCACAGGCCGAAGGTGTAGTCGGTGTACAGCGTGCTGCGCCGGCCGTGGCCCGCTTGCGCGTACAGCAGCACCGCATCGATGGTCAGCGGCGCCACCTTCCATTTCCACCAGTCGCCACGGCGCCGGCCGGACTGGTAGGGCGACGTCGCGCGCTTGAGCATCAGCCCTTCCACGCCGCGCGTGCGCGCATCCTCGCGCAGCGTCGCCGCCTGCTCCCACGTCGTGGCGTGCACCTGCGGCGACAGCGTGAGGCGCGGATCGGCGTGCGCCTCCAGCAAGGCCTGCAGTTGCGCGCGGCGCTGCTGCAGCGGCTGCTCGCGCAGGTCCTGGCCGTCCAGTTCCAGCAGGTCGTAGGCGAGCACCCGCGCCGGCGTGTCGGCCAGGGTCTTTGCACCGGGCTTGCGCCGCTGGATGCGGGTCTGCAGCGCGGTGAACGGCAGCGGCGCGGGCTCGCCTTCGCGCCAGACCAGCAGTTCGCCATCGATCACCGCATCGCGCGGTAACGTCGCCGCCGCCGCCTCGATCTCCGGGAAGCGCCCGTCCAGGCGTTCCTCGCCACGCGACCACAACGCCACCTCGCCGTCGCGGCGGATCAGTTGCAGGCGGATGCCGTCCCATTTCCATTCCAGCAGCCAATCGTCGAGGGCACCGAGCGTGGCGGCCTCGGCTTCCAGCGGCGAGGCCAGGAAGAACGGGTAGGGCTGCTGGCGGTCGCTGGGCAGCACCTCGTCGGACAGCAACTGCTCCAGCGCCTGCGGCGTCGGCGACCAGGCGCCGAGCATGCGCTGGGCGATGCGTGCGATGTCGATCCCCGACATCGCCGCCAGCGCCTGCTGCACCAGCCGCTGCGAGACGCCCACGCGCAGCGCTCCGGTCAGCAGCTTGTTGAACAGCAGGCGTTCGTCGAAGGCCAGGCTGCGCCAGCCCGCCACCACCGCGGCGCGGCGCGCGGCCTCGTCCTGTGCGGCCACCGGCAGCAGGCGTTCCTCGATCCAGTCGCGCAGGGGTGCGGGGTCGGGGGTTTCCGCCGGATCGTCGAGCAGCAGGGTCAGGGTTTCGGCCAGATCGCCGACGTGGTCGTAGCTGTCGTCCACCAGCCAGCCGGGCAGGCCGCTTTCCCCCGCGATCCACTCGCGCAGTTCGCGGGTGTTGGCGATGCGCCGCAGCTTGCCGCCGCTGAGCAACCAGATCGCCCAGGCCGCGTCGGCCGGCGGCGCCTGCTCGAAGTACGCCACCAGCGCGGCGCGCTTGTCCAGCGTCGCGGTGCTCTGGTCCAGTTGCCGGTACAGCGCGGCGAAGCGCTTCATTCCTCGCCACCGTAGTCGGTACGGAACGCCTCGGCGGCCACACCGCGTTCATTGAGTGCGCGGATGATCGCGTCGGTGTTGCCGTGGGTCGCAATCACGCGCCGCGCTCCGGTCTCGTCGATGGTGCGCAGCAGGTCGGGCCAGTCGGCATGGTCGGAGACCACGAAGCCGCGGTCGTAGTTGCGCCGGCGGCGGTTGCCGCGCAGCCGCATCCAGCCCGAGGCGAAGCCGAGTTGCGCATGGCGGAAGCGGCGCAGCCACGGACTGCCGGCGGCCGACGGCGGCGCCAGCACCAACTGCCCGGCGTAGTCGGCGCGCTTGTCCAGTTCGGACACGGTGCGCGTGTCCAGCATCGCCACGCCGGCCTCGCGGTACACCGCCACGCCGGCCGCCACCGCGCCGTGCAGCAGCGCCGGCTGGTCGTCCCACGGCTGCAGCTCGGCGAGCACGCGCTGCGCTTTGCCCAATGCGTAGCAGAACAGCACCGCGGCCTCGCCGCGCGCGCCGCACTCGCGGCGCCAGGCGACGATCTCGCGCGCCACCGCGCTGGTGTCCGGCCAGCGGTACACCGGCAGGGCGAAGGTGGCCTCGGTGATGAAGGTGTCGCAGCGCATCACCTCGAACGGCGCGCAGGTCGGATCGGGCTGGCGCTTGTAGTCGCCCGAGGCGACCCAGACCTCGCCATCCACTTCGATGCGTACCTGCGCCGAGCCGAGCACGTGCCCGGCCGGATGCAGCGACACCTGCGCGCGGCCGAGCGTGAAGCGGGTGCCGTAGTCGTAGGCGCGATAGACCTGCTCGCCCAGCCGCCAGCGCAGGATCGGCAGGCCGGCGGCGGCGCAGTGGTATTCGCCCATGCCCGAGCGCGCGTGGTCGCCGTGGCCGTGGGTGATGACCGCGCGCGGCACCGGCCGCCAGGGATCGATATGGAAGTCGCCGGCGGGGCAGTACAGCCCTTCCGGGCGCAGCACCACCAGGTCCTGGGAAGCGGCATTCGGCATGGGCGCCACTGTGTCCAAGCCGGTGTGCAGGAGATGAGAATCCGCCCCGCGCGTTCGCGGCGACGCGACGGATCGGCCACAATGCGTGCAGCGCTTCTGGGAGGGAGATGCATGCACACGGACCTGCCGGCGTTCGCCACGCATATGGTCGACAATCAGCCGCCGCCGTTCGAACCGCGCGATCTGTGGGCCGACGACGCGGCGCTGCGTGAGGCCTGCGCACGCGAGGGCGCGGACGGCTTCGCGGCGACGCTGGCGCAGTACGGCGTGCTGGCCGGCGATGCGCTATATCGGCTCGGCTTCGACGCCAACCGCGACCGTCCGCGGCTGCGCACGCACGACCGCTACGGCCACCGCATCGACACGGTCGAGTTTCACCCGGCCTATCACCAGTTGCTGGACGCGGCCAAGCGCCATGGCGTGGCCGGGCTGTCCTGGCAGAGCCCGGAGCCGGGCGCGCATGTGGCGCGCGCGGCGCTGAGCTACCTGCACCACCAGGCCGAAGCCGGCACCAGTTGCCCGCTGACCATGACCCATGCCGCTGTCGCGGTGTTGCGCCAGGACCCGGCCTTGCGTGAGTGGGCCGACAAGGCCGCCGCGCCGCACTACGACCCGCGCGATGTGCCGATCGCCGACAAGGCCGGCATCACCCTGGGCATGGGCATGACCGAGAAGCAGGGCGGCTCGGACGTGCGCCGCAACGCCACCGTCGCCACGCCGCTGCACGGTGCCGGCGCGTACAGCCTGGTCGGGCACAAGTGGTTCTTCTCCGCACCGATGTCCGACGGCTTCCTGGTGCTGGCGCAGGCGCCGGGCGGCCTGACCTGCTTCCTGCTGCCACGGCGCCTGCCCGATGGGCAGCTCAACGCGCTGCGGCTGATGCGGCTGAAGGACAAGCTGGGCGACTGGTCCAACGCGTCCAGCGAAGTCGAGTTCGCCGGGGCCTGGGCGCAGCGGGTCGGCGAGGAAGGGCGTGGCGTGGCGCGGATCATCGGCATGGTGATGCTGACCCGGCTGGACTGCATGCTCGCCGCCGCCGCGCAGATGCGCATGGCGTTCGCCCAGGCGCTGCACCACGCGCGGCATCGCATCGCGTTCGGCAAGCGCCTGGTCGAGCAGCCGCTGATGCGCAACGTGCTGGCCGATCTGGCCCTGGAATCGGAAGCCGCCACCGCGTTCGCGCTGCGGGTGGCGCGCGCGGTGGATGCGGCCGACGTCGATGCGTCGGAAGCGGCGTTCGCGCGCATTGCCACCGCGCTGGGCAAGTACTGGCTGTGCAAGCGCGCGCCGGCCTTCGTCAACGAGGCGCAGGAATGCCTGGGCGGTGCCGGCTACGTCGAGGAGTCGATCCTGCCGCGGCTGTACCGGCAGGCGCCGCTGAATTCGATCTGGGAGGGGAGCGGCAACATCCAGTGCCTGGACGTGCTGCGCGCGCTGGCGCGCGAACCGGCCAGCGCGGCCGCAGTGCTGGCGGAACTGCAGACGGCGGGCGGCACCGACCCGGCGTACGACGCGGCGCTGGACGCACTGCGCGCGTCGCTGTCCGGCAACGCCGAAGTGGACGAGTACAGCGCACGGCGCCTGGCCGAACGCATCGCGCTGGCCTTGCAGGCCGCGCTCCTGCTGCGCAGCGGCAGTCCGGCCGCCTCGACGTTCGTACGCAGTCGCCTGGCCGGCGCGCATGGCCTGGCGTTCGGCACGCTGGAGCCGGGTGTGCCGGTCGAGGAACTGCTGATGCGTGCGTTGCCGTAGGCGTGTGGCATGGCGACGCACCGCGCCGTCGCCAAGTGGGAAATGAGTGGGCCGGCACTTCCTTCTCCCTCCAGGAGAAGGTGCCCCGCAGGGGCGGATGAGGGTACGGCTGCCAGCCTAGTCAGGCAGCAAGTGCAGTGATCACCGGCGTCGCGCGACCGTACCCTCACCCCAACCCCTCTCCCGACGGGAGAGGGGCTCAGCTTCTGCAATGCCATGAGCTGCGGTATGAAGGCCAGCGCGCCCTCGACATGTAGAAAAGTGGGCCAGCACTTCCTTCTCCCTCCGGGAGAAGGTGCCCCGAAGGGGCGGATGAGGGTACGGCGGCCAACGTAGCCACGCAGCAAGTGCGGTGATCAGAGGCGACGCGCAGCCGTACCCTCACCCCAAACCCTCTCCCGATGGGAGAGGGGCCAGGCTTTTACGAATCCCCAATCCCCAATCCCGGCGCCGCAAGGCGCTAATGTTTTCCGCGCTTCCCACCCCGCACCGGCGTCGCCTCGACCGAGAGCGTGAAACTGCGCTCCTCGCCGTCGAGCATGGCGCCGACGCCGACCAGTTGGCGCTTGATTTCCTCGCCGCGGCCGTTGCGGATGCTCACCAACACGGTGTACTCCCAGGCGCTGCCGTCGGCCGGGTGGCGGATGCTCCCTTCCACCCGCAGTGGCACCAGCGCCGATGGCGCCGACTGCTGCAGCACCGCCGAATCGAAGCGCAGGTGGTGCTTGCACGCCGGGCAGACGCTGGCGCTTTCGAGAATGGTGGCCTTGCAGTGCGGGCAGGTCCGGGTCGCCCCCGGACTGCCGGGACGCGGGCTGCTCATGCGCCGGCGTCGGACTCCGCGGGCTTGCCGCCCTTGCGGGCATGTTTGTCGTCGTCCCAGCCGAAGTCGGCTTGGCCGCGCATGCGCGAGCCGGCGGCCACGGTCAGCGAGCCGGCCTTGACGTCGCCGATCAGCGCGCCGGACGCAAGCAGCTCCACCCGCGAGGCCGATTCGATGTTGCCTTCCAGCTCGCCGGCGATCACCACCTTGTCGGCGCGCACGCCGCCGCTGAGCTTGGCGCCGGTCTCGATGGTGAGGTCGCCCTGCACATTGACGTCGCCCTTGAACTTGCCGGCGATGCGGATGTGGCCGGTGCCCTCGATCTTGCCCTCGATACTGATGTCGGCGGCGATCAGCGATTCCTTCGCGGCGGGTGCCGGCGCAGCGGCGCGGGCGGCAGGGGCGGCGGCGGCGACCGCGGCGAGCGGTTCGCCTGGGGCGGCATCGCCCGCCGGGCGCGGCTCCGGCGGTAACGCGCCGTTGCCGGGAACGGGCGGCAGGCCATCCTTGCGCGCAGGACCCTGGTCTTTCCAGATGGACATGGGCTGTCGTCTCCAGTCGGGGGAAGCGCGACTATCGCCGCTCTATCGCGTCGGTTTTGTGACGCTTTCTTCAAAACAGCGGCCCGACTGCGACCGCCGCCGGTTCAGCCCATGCCGTCCAGCGTCGGGTCGTAGGCCTGCACCTGGTTGCGGCCGCAGCGCTTGGCCCGGTACAGCGCCGCATCGGCCTTGCGCAGCAGGGTGGTGGCGACCACGCCGTCGCGCGCATAGCTGGCCACGCCGATCGACATGGTCACCGCCGGCAGCGCCTTGCCGTCCACGGTCGCGCTCAATTGCTGGGCAGCGCTGCGGATCTGCTCGGCGATGGCCTGCGCCTGTTCCGGCCCGGTCTCCGGCAGGATCACCGTGAACTCCTCGCCGCCGTAGCGGCAGGCGATGTCCTCGCCGCGCAGCCGCGTCGACAGCATCTGCCCGACCGCGGCCAGCAGGGCGTCGCCGCCGCCGTGGCCGTGCAGGTCGTTGAACTGCTTGAAGTGGTCCACGTCCAGCATCAGCAGCGACAGCGGCATCTGCCGGCGCCCGCAGCGCGCCAGTTCGTGGTTGAGCGATTCTTCCAGGTAGCGCCGGTTGAACAGGCCGGTGAGCGGGTCGCGGATCGACTGCAGGCGCAGCGACTCGCGCAGGCGCAGGTTGCTCAGCGCCAGCGACAGCTGCTCGGCGGCGGCCTCGGCGATGGCGATGCGCGGCAGCGCGCCGGGGCCGCGCCCGGCCAGGAACACGAAGCCCAGTTGGGTGCCCTGTGCCGACAACGGAATGCAGGCGGTGCTGGCGCCGGCCGCGTAGGGATCCTCGCGCAGATGCGCGCAGACCGAGTCGTGGCCCTGCGCGTGCACGAAATGGCTCTTGTCGCGGCGCAAGGCCCAGCAGTCCTGCGGCGCCACCGCCGGCTCGCTGCCGACCGGCGGCTGGCCCCAGCTGACGATTTCCTCGGCACGGTCGCGCGAGGCGCGCAGCAGATAGACGCTGCCGCCGGCGTCGGGCATCAGCGCGGCGAGCAGGCGCGCGGTCACCGTCAGCGCCTCGGCCGGTTCGGCACAGCTCTGCAACAGGCCGGTATAGCGGCTGAGCGCGTTGAGGTCGGCACTGGTGCGCTCCAGCTCGTTGATGCTGGCTTCCATTCTCTCATTGGCGATCGAGGCGGCCTGTTCGGCGTTGCTGCGGTTACGCAACTCGCGGAACAGCAGCGCATAGACGACGCCGACGCTGCCCAGGCCGAACGGAATGCCGGCCAGGGCCAGGGCAAGCAACATGTCGGCGCTGCGCTGGTTGGACGTGTCGCGGCTCTGCAGCAGTTGCAGTTCCACGTCGGTCATCTGCTGCACCTGATCGCGGACCGCGCTGGAGCTCTGGTACACGCTGGGCGCCATCGCCCGCTGCAGCGCTTCCAGGCCGTCGCGCTGGTACACCGCCAGCATCTGCCGCATCTGCACCAGCCGCGTGTTCGCCAGTTGCTCCAGCATCTGCACATTGGCGATCTGCACGGGATTGTCGGCGACCAGCTTGCGCAGTTGCGCCAACTGCCGCGGCACGCGTTCGGCGCTGTCGTAGTAGAGGCTCAGATACGCCTGGTTGTCGGTCAGCTCGTAGCCGCGCAAGGAGGATTCGGTCATCAGCAAGGTGGATTGCACCTCGTCGATGTTGCGCAGCACTTCGTGGGTATGGGCGACGCGTGCGGCGTCGGAGATCGCGCGTTGCGCGCCGTAGAACACGCCGGCGCCGATCAGCACGAAGACCGCGGCGGAGAACAACAGGGCTAGACGGGTCCTGGCCCGCACACGTTGGAGAATCGGCATCGCAAAAGTCTACTGTGACGCCGCAAACGCCTTGGACCGGCGTCACAAAAGACGACTTGCCGGCACAGCGCGCGGCACGCGCTGCGCGGCAGCGGCCGTCCCCGCGTGCGCGGGGACGGCCAATGACTCAATGCTGCTCGCGGTCGCCGTTGTGCGGATCTTCGTTGGCGTTCTCGCGCGCCTTGTCGGCGACTTTCTGCGCCGCATTCGCCGTGGCCTCGCTGGCATCGGCCGCCATCTCCTTGGCTGCGGCCGAGGCATCCTGGACGGCATCGGAGTTGGCCGCACGGTGCGCGGCATCGCGCGCGTCGGCGGCGACCTCGCGCCCGGCCTGCGCGACCTGGCCGGCGGCTTCCTTGGCCGCTTCGCCGGTCTGTTCGGCAGCGACCTTGGCGTCGCGTTGTGCCTGCTGCGATTCGGGACCCTGGCAGCCGGCCAGTGCGAGGGCGCCCAGCAGGGCCACGATCGGGGTCTTGTTCATGCGGCTTCTCCGTCCACGGGTGGGTGACGCGGCGCAGCCTAGGCGGACGCGCATGCAGCCTGCGTCAAGGCGAGGCGGTGGCGCGGGGCAGTGTTCAGGAAGGCGCTGTCGCTGGTGGGGGAGGCGCCGTGGGGTGGGAGTCAGGCAGTGCGATGCGCGCGGCTGCCGTCGCATGCCGGCGATGCGGGCCATGCGGATGTGCGGCGTCGGCGCGTACGCGCCGCACGTGCATGGCGCGTGGCAGCGGTGCGCATCGCCCGCCGCGGGCGGCGGTGCGGCGCGTCGTGCGGGTCATGCGTCGCGCTTGCATGCGCGCTACGCGTGGACGACGCAATGGCGCGGACAAATCCTGTGTGCGGGGACGCACGCTTGCGAGGCGACGTCAGTGACGTCAGCGACGGACGACGGCGCGGCATTCGCGCGAGGCGACATGCATGCGTCGTCACCTAGCCGCCCTCCGGGAACACGCTGTGCCGGCACGCTGGTGGCGCCGTTGCCGTGCTGCCCGGCAAACGCCGGGCAAAGAAAAAGCCGCTGGCGGACCAGCGGCTCTTTCAGGACTGCAAAAAGCAAGAAGTGATTACTTCTTGGCTTCCTGAGCAGCGTCCTTCGCCTTGTCGGCGGTGTCTTCCGCAGCCTTGGCGGTGTCGGCAGCCTTGTCGGCAGCGGCATCGGTCGGGGCAGCGGCGGCAGCGGCCGAAGCGTCGGCAGCGGTGTTGGCGGCGGTCGCGGCGGTGTCGGCAGCGGCCTGAGCGGCGTCGGCGGTCGGGGCGCCGGCGGCAGCCGACTGGTCGGCAGCAGCCTGCGCGTCGGTGGCGGCTTCGTTAGCCGAAGCGGCGGCGTCCTGGGCCTGCTCCTGCTTCGAGCACGCGGCCAGGGCCAGGCCCAGGGCCATTGCGATCAGCAGCTTGTTGATGCTCATTGTGTCTATCCTCGTCGTTTAGTTAGGCAACGCGCGAATGCGCGCCCTCAACATGATGACAAGCCAAAGTCGGCTGTCAAGCGCATGCGCATTCATTTTTGTGTTTCAGGGGTTAATCCCAATCAAATCAATTCGATGGCGACCGCTGTCGCTTCGCCACCGCCGATGCACAGCGTCGCGATTCCGCGGCGGCCGCCACGGCTGCGCAACGCATTTAGCAATGTCACCAGCAGCCGCGCACCGGAGGCGCCGATCGGATGGCCGAGCGCGCAGGCGCCGCCATGGACGTTGACCTTGGCGTGGTCCAGGCCCAGTTCCTTGATCGGCACCATCGCCACCACGGCGAAGGCTTCGTTGATCTCGAACAGGTCAACGTCGTCCAGGCTCCAGCCGACCTGGTCAAGCAGCTTGCGGATCGCGCCCACCGGCGCGGTGGTGAACCATTCCGGCGCCTGCGAGAAGGTCGCATGGCCGACGATTCGCGCCAGAGGCGCGATGCCGCGGCGGGCGGCCTCGTCGGCGCCCAGCAGCACCAGTGCGGCGGCGCCGTCGGAGATGCTCGAGGAGCTGGCCGCGGTGACCGTGCCGTCCTTCTTGAACGCCGGCTTCAGCGCCGGGATCTTGGTCACGTCGGACTTGCCCGGCTGCTCGTCGCTGTCGACCCGTACCTCGCCCTTGCGGGTGGCCACGGCGACCGGGACGATCTCGTCGGCGAAGGCGCCATCGCGCTGCGCGGCCTGCGCGCGGTTCACCGATTCGATCGCGAACGCGTCCTGGTCCTGGCGGCTGAAGCCGAATTTCTCCGCGGTGGCCTCGCCGAACACGCCCATCGCCTGGCCGTCGTCGGGATTGGTCAGGCCGTCCCAGGCCATGTGGTCGACCGCCTGGAAGTTGCCGTAGCGGTTGCCGGTACGCGAGTTCGGCAGCAAGTGCGGCGCGTTGCTCATCGACTCCATGCCGCCGGCGACGACGATGCTGGCCGAACCGGCCTTGATCAGGTCGTGTCCCAGCATCACCGCCTTCATGCCCGAGCCGCAGACCTTGTTGATCGTGGTGGCGCCGGTGCCGTCGGGCACGCCGGCCGCGCGCGCGGCCTGACGTGCCGGGGCCTGGCCGAGATTGGCCGGCAGCACGCAGCCCATGATGACTTCGGAAACGTCCGCGGCGGGGATGCCGGACTGCTCCAGCGCGGCGCGGATGGCCGCGGCGCCCAGCGTCGGCGTGGGCACGCCGTTGAACTGGCCCAGGAACGCGCCGATGGCGGTGCGCTTGGCCGCGGCGATGACGATCTCGGTCATGGCAAACCCTTACGAAAGTGGTGTGCCGATTATCGGCCGCGGCGCGGGTTCTGCCAATCGCAGCTGCCTGGAGCGGCCGTCCGATGGGCGGTGTTTCGGTGTAGATTGACGTGGGTCATCACAGTCGCCGACGGCCGATGAATGGGAATGGCACCGGCCGCTGCGGCAGATCAAGGTAGAGGGGAAGAACATGCGGGCATTGATGGCACGGTCGCTGCTGGCGGCCGCGGTAGCGGTTGCGCTCACCTCGTGCGGTGGCGGCGGTGGCGGTGGCGGCAATCTGACCCATGGCAGTCCGCCACCGACCTCGCCGCCTCCGCCCCCACCACCGCCGCCGCCGACGTCGCCACCTCCGACCTCGCCGCCGCCGCCACAGCCGGCGTTCGACGCGCACCTGACCCTGACCAATACGCTGGCCGCGCACAACGCCGGCTACGACGGCAGCGGCTACCGCATCGGCGTGGTCGATACCGGCGTCAACCGCAACCATCCGGCCCTGGCCGGGCGGGTGGTGTCGAACCTGATCTACGTCGATCCGAGCCAGAACAACACCAAGGTCGACGACGTCGACGGCCACGGCACCACCGTGGCGCAGTTGGCGGCAGGCAAGTCGGTCGGACAGTGGCCGGGCGGCATCGCGCCGGGCGCGCAGATCGTGTCCGCGCGCATCATTTCCGATACGCCGCCCAAGGACGACGGCAGTGGCAGCGGCAACCAGGTCAGCGGCGGACTAGGCCTGACCCAGGTGCACCAGGACCTGATCAATGCCGGCGTCAAGGTGATGAACAACTCCTGGGGCGGCATCTACTGGACCGACCTGAACTCGACCAATGCCATCGCCGCCGAGTACCGTCCGTTCGTGCTCGGCAACGGTGGCCTGGTGGTGTTCGCCGCCGGCAACGAATCCAAGTCCACGCCCTCGGACATCGCTTCGCTGCCCAGCAAGGCCGGCCCCAACGGCACCCTGCCGGCGGCGGACCTGGAGCGCGGCTGGCTGGTGGTGGCGGCAACCGATTCGAGCACCGGCACGCAACTGGCCTCGTACTCCAACGCCTGCGGCGCGGCGATGCGCTACTGCCTGGTCGCGCCCGGCACCGAGGTGTTCGTCGATCCCAAGGCGACCACCTCCACCAGCAACCCCGACTACTACTACGGCAGCGGCACCTCGTTCGCGGCGCCGCTGGTGTCCGGCGCGGCGGCGCTGGTCTGGCAGGCCTTCCCGTACTTCACCAACGACCTGGTCCGGCAGACCCTGCTCGGCACCGCCACCGACCTGGGCACGCCCGGCGTGGACGCGACCTTCGGCTACGGCCTGCTCAACGTCGGCAAGGCGGTGCAGGGGCCGGGCCGCTTCGACTGGGGCGACGTGACGGTGGGATTCACCGGCAATTCGACCTGGGCCAACAACATCGCCGGCAGCGGCGGGCTGATCAAGCAGGGCAGCGGCACGCTGAATCTCAGCGGCACCCAGAACACCTACAGCGGCGACACCCAGGTGCAGGGCGGCACGCTCAGCGCGGCCAGCCTGGGCAGCTCGAACGTGGCGATCAGCAATGGCGCCACCTTCGTCGGCACCGGCGCGCTCGGCGGCAGTGTCGCCAATGCCGGCACCTTCCAGGTCGGTGCGGCCACGCTGAGCCTGAGCGGCAACTACGTGCAGAGCAGCAACGGCCGCCTGGCGCTGCTGGTCGGCGACAAGCTCTCGGTCGGCGGCAGCGCCACCCTGCAGGGCGGTTCGCTGTACGTGCTCGGCAAGCGCGACTACGTGGTCAACAACACCGCGTACACGGTGCTGCAGGCCAACGGCGGGCTCACCGGCACCTTCGCCTCGGTGACCACGCCGTCGAACGTGTTCCTGACCTCGTCGCTGTCCTACGACGCCACCAGTGCCTCGATCACCGTGCAGGCGTTGAGCGTCACGGCGGCCGCGGCGGGTTTCGGCAACGTCACCGCCGCCAGCCTGGCCTCGGCGACCCGCGTGGACGCGGCGTTCGCGCAGCTCAACACGCAACTGAGCCACGACCCGGCCACGGTCGATGGCGCCCTGCTCAAGGCCGCCGGCGCGGTGCAGCAGGCGCCGAGCGTGGCGGCGGCGTCGGCGACCCTGCGCAGCCTGTCCGGCGAGGCGCATGCCGCGGCCACCGCGATGACCTTCGACACCATGGACCTGCAGCGGCGCGCGCTGTCCAGCCGCTTCGATACGCTGGTCGACCAACCGCGCGCGGTCGGTGCCTGGAGCCAGCGCCTGGGCGAGACCGGGCAGGGCAGCTTCGCCGGCAGCCAGTTCCAGCTCGACGGCTGGCTGATGGGCCAGGACCTGCGCCTGGGCGAGCACGCGGTGGCTGGCTTCGCCTTCGGCGAGAGCCGTGCCAGCGACGCCGGCAGCCTGGACCGCAGCCGCAACCGCCAGGTGCAGGGCCAGGCCTATCTCGGCGCGATGGCGGGCAATGCGTACGCGCTGGCGCAACTGGGCAGCGGCCAGTACCAGCGCCAGCTCGACCGCAGCCTGCTGCTCGGCGACACCGTTGCCGACGCCTCCAGCCGCTATGCCGGTCGTTTCCTGTCTTCCAGCGTCGAGGTTGGCTATCGGCTCGGACGCGGCCCGGCGTGGCTGACCCCGTATGCCGGCGCCGACTACAGCCGCATCGACAGCGATGGCTTCCGCGAACAGGGCGGCGATGGCTTCGGGCTGATGGCCGGTGCCGCCAGTTCCTCGCGCAGCCAGGCGTTGGCCGGCCTGCGCGGCGGATTCGGCGGGCGCGGCTGGTCGCTGCAGGGCTATGCCGAGTGGCAGCAGACGCTGGCCGCGCAGGGACTGGACCGGCAGGCCAGCTTCGTCGGCGTGAACGCCTGGGCGCCGCTGGTGGACCTGCAGCCGGCACGCTCCGGCGGCCTGTTCGGCGCCAGCCTGCAGACGCGCTGGAATGGGGCGTTGCTGGGGCTGGGTTACGACCAGCGCTTCGGCCCGCGCGGCGACGACCGCGCGGTGTCGCTGCGCTATCGCCTGGGCTTCTGAGTCCGGGGACCCGGTCCGGCGCGTGCGGCGCCGGTGCGGGGTCGATCCGTCAAGCAGGGCCGGGACGTCCCGGCCCTGCGATCTGCGGCCTCCCGCCTGCGGCGCAGGCGGCGGCGCGAGGCATCACTCGCCGCGCAGGTGGCCCATCGAGCGCGGTGCGGTACGGCCCAGCGGCAGCTTGAGCTTGCCGATCGCCTGCATGCGCGCCTCGGCGATGCGGTCGGCGGCCTGTTGCGGCGGAATGTTCTCGCGCTCGGAGAGGTCGAAGATCTTGCCGAGATTGTGGTACATGCTGCGGATCAGCCGCATCGCGCGTTCGCGGTTGTAGCCGTCGATCTCCAGCGACACGTTCATGACGCCGCCGGCGTTGACCGCGTAGTCGGGCGCGTAGAGGATGCCGCGGCGGTGCAGTTCCTCGCCGACCGCGGCATTGGCCAGTTGGTTGTTGGCGGTGCCGCAGACGATCTTGACCTTGAGTCGCGGCAGCTTGGCCTCGTCGAGCGCGCTCTCCATGGCGCACGGCGCCAGCACGTCGGCGGCGACGTCGTAGATATCGTCCGGGTCCACCGCTTCGGCGCCGTATTCGGCCACCGCGCGCGCGACCAGCGCCGGGTCCAGGTCGGTCACGAACAGCTTGGCGCCGCGTTCCTTGAGCAGCTTCACCAGCTCCATGCCGATGTGGCCCAGGCCCTGCAAGGCGATGCTGGTCTTGCCGATCTCCTCGTGGCCGAACTTGCGCTGCAGCGACGCCATCAGCGCCTGCAGCGCGCCGTAGGCGGTGAACGGGGCCGGGTCGCCGGAGCCGCCGTGCACCTGGTGCACGCCGGTGACGTACTCGGTCTCCAGGTAGATCTGCTCCATGTCGTTGACGTCGGTGCCGACGTCCTCGGCGGTGATGTAGCGGCCGCCCAGCGAATCGACGTAGCGGCCGAAGGCACGAAACAGCGCTTCGGACTTGTCGCTCTTCGGGTCGCCGATGATCACCGCCTTGCCGCCACCGATGTTGAGCCCGGCCAGCGCGTTCTTGTAGGTCATGGTGCGGCTGAGCCGCAGCGCGTCCTGCAGGGCGGACTCGGTGTTGGCGTAGGGGCGCATGCGCACGCCGCCCAGCGCGGGGCCGAGCACGGTGTTGTGGATGGCGATGATCGCCTGCAGTCCCACGTCGCGGTTGTGGCAGAAGACGACCTGTTCGTGGCCGGTGTTGGCTAGCGTTTCGAAAAGCATGGGGGCTCCGCTGGCGTTGCAGGTGTCGGACACCATGGTCCAGGAACGTGCCTGGTGGGTGGCGCAAAACAAAAACGCGACGGTTCCGGAACAGGCCCTGAGCGTCGCGATGCCGACATTTTAAAGCAATTGCCGGCCGCCGGTGCGATGGCGTGGTGGCCGGGCGGGGCGGGCATCTCGTGGCGCTGTGCGACGCCACAGGCGGTGTGTGCGCGTTCGCCGGGAGGCGCGTGAGTCGCGGGAGAGGGCGGTTTTGGCGCCGGGCACATAGGGGCGGGCGGCGCGATGTGGCCTGGGCCGGTCCCGCGGTCGCGGTGACCGATGCTGGTGCGGCGGGAGGAGGCGCACGTTGGCGCCATGGGCGGCAGCGATTGTTGACGCCTTGCCGCGGCCCAGCACGCCGCGGCGGCGTTGCCCGCGATCGCCGCCGGCACGGCGATCGCGGGCCCGGTTCGGGGAGCTGGGATTAGTGACGTGCCCAATAGCCGGCGTGGAAGCGATAGGCGGGGCCGTAGTGCTCCCAGCGCGGACCGACATAGACGTAGCCCGGCCGTTCCACCACGTAGCGGCCGGCGACCCAGACGTGGTGGCGTCCGTTCCATTGCCAGTAACCGGGCATCCAGACATAGCCGGGCCGCACCACCACTCGTTCCACCCGAGGCGGCGGCGGGGCGGTGCGGACCGACAGTTCCCCCACTTCGCGCGCCTGCGCGGGCGCGGCGGCCATGGCGCCGGCGAGCGCGCCGCCGAGCAGGGTGGCCAGCAACAAGGGACGAACGAACATGCGATGTCTCCGAAGGCATCGGCGGGCTGCCGACGCGGGAGGAAACGCCGCGACCGGCACGGTTGTTGACGCGTTTCCGAGGGCGTATTCATGCAGCGGATAGCCAGGTGCGACGTCGCGTACGCGGTTTGCCGCCCACGTGCGCATGCTGCAGCGCAACCTGCCCGTGTCGCGCTGCGCGCCTAGAATCGCGGCATTCTCTTTTCGATGTCCGCACGATGAGCCTTCCCGCGTCCCGCGTTCCGTTGCCGCAGACCGACGCCAGTCCCCTGCGTTTCGTCACCGCCGCCAGCCTGTTCGACGGCCACGATGCGGCGATCAACATCATGCGCCGCCTGATCCAGGCGCAGGGCGCCGAGGTGATCCATCTCGGCCACAACCGCAGCGTCGAGGACGTGGTGCGCGCGGCGCTGCACGAGGATGCCGACGCGATCGCGCTGTCGTCCTACCAGGGCGGGCACGTGGAGTACTTCAAGTACATGGTCGACATGCTGCGCGAGCGCGGCGCCGGCCATGTGCGGGTGTTCGGTGGCGGTGGCGGCACCATCACGCCCGAGGAAATCGCCGAACTGCAGGCCTATGGCGTGGAGCGCATCTACCACCCCAACGACGGCATGAAGATGGGCCTGGTGGAGATGATCGAGGACGTGGTGGCGCGTGCCGGGCAAGGGCGCGAGACCGCGGCGGAGGCGCGTGGCGCGACGCCGGCCGGCTCCCCGCTGCCGGACATCGACGACGAGATCGGCATCGGCCAGATGCTGTCGGCGATCGAGGATGGGGCGTTCTCGGAGGCGGAACTGGCGTTGCTGCGCAAGCAGTGGCAGTCCGGCACGGCGTCCGCGGCGGAGTCGCGCAGTCGGCGCGCCGCGCCCGTACTCGGCCTGACCGGCACCGGCGGTGCCGGCAAGTCCTCGGTCACCGACGAACTGCTCAACCGCTTCCTGGCCAGCTTCCCGCAGATGCGCATCGCGGTGGTCTCGGTCGACCCCAGCCGGCGCCGCACCGGCGGTGCGCTGCTCGGCGACCGCATCCGCATGAACGCGCTGCGCAGCCCGCGCGTGTACATGCGCTCGATGGCCACGCGGCGCCAGCACGCCGCCACCAACCGCGTGCTGAAGGACTGCATCGCGCTGCTCAAGGGCATCGGCTACGACCTGGTGATCGTGGAGACCGCCGGTATCGGCCAGAGCGATTCGGAGATCGTCGATCTGGTCGATTTCCCGGTGTACGTGATGACCAGCGACTACGGCGCGCCGAGCCAGTTGGAGAAGATCGACATGCTCGACTTCGCCGAGTTGGTGGTGCTGAACAAGTACGACCGGCGCGGCGCCGAGGACGCGCTGCGCGACGTGCGCAAGCAGTGGCGGCGCAACCGCGCGGCGTTCCAGCTGGAGGACGAGGCGGTGCCGGTGTATCCGACCATCGCCAGCCAGTTCAACGACCCCGGCGTGAGCTGGATGTTCGTCAATCTGTGCCGTCTGCTGCGCGACAAGCTGGCCACGCAGGCGGACACCGCGGCAAATGCGCCGGGCGCACAGGCGCACTGCGATTTCCGCCCGCAGCTCGACACCATGCTGAAGGAGCCGCGCGCCACCGTGCTGATTCCCGGCGCACGCGTGCGCTACCTGGCCGAGATCGCAGAGCAGGGGCGCGCCCTCAATGCCGGCGTGCTGCGCCAGGCCGAGGCCGCCGACCGCGCGCAGGCGTTCTGGCAGGCGCTGCACGAACTGCAGGATCCGCAGTTGCCGGCGCAACTGGAACTGTATGCGGCGCAGGATCTGCTGCCGGCGTCGCGTGCATCCGCCGATGCGTCCGCTGATGCCGTCGACGCCAGCCTGCTGCTCCTGCGCCAGCGCTACAACGATGCGCTGCAGTCGCTGTCCAGCGAATCGCTGAAACTGCTGCGCGAGTGGCCGCAGCGGCTGAAGTCGATCACCGACCCGGTCACCGAATACGCGGTGCGCGGCAAGCCGATCCGGGTGGAGAACTACCGGCAGTCGCTCAGCCACCAGTCCATTCCGAAGATCGCCGCGCCGCGCTACAAGAGCTGGGGCGAACTGCTGACCTTCCTCGGCAAGGAGAACCTGCCCGGCAGCTATCCGTACACCGGCGGCGTGTATCCGTACCGGCGCACCGGCGAGGATCCGATCCGCATGTTCGCCGGCGAGGGCACGCCCGAGCGCACCAACCGGCGCTTCCACTACCTGAGCGTCGGCCAGCCGGCCGCACGCCTGTCCACCGCCTTCGACAGCGTCACCCTGTACGGCGAGGACCCGGCGCCGCGCCCGGACATCTACGGCAAGATCGGCAACTCCGGAGTCAACATCCCGACCCTGGACGACATGAAGAAGCTGTACTCCGGCTTCGACCTGTGCGCGCCGACCACCAGCGTGTCGATGACCATCAACGGCCCGGCGCCGATGATCCTGGCGATGTTCATGAACACCGCCATCGACCAGCAGGTGGAGAAGTATCTGAAGGCCGACGCGCAGCGTTGGGCGCAGGCCGAGCAGACCCTGGCCCGATTGTTCGAAGGCCGCGAACGCCCGCGCTATCACGGCGCGTTGCCGCCGGGCAACGACGGCCTCGGTCTGGCCCTGCTCGGGGTCAGCGGCGACCAGTTGGTGGACGCGGAGACCTACGCGCAGATCAAGGCGCAGACCCTGTCCAGCGTGCGCGGCACGGTGCAGGCCGACATCCTCAAGGAGGACCAGGCGCAGAACACCTGCATCTTCAGCACCGAGTTCGCGCTGCGCATGATGGGCGACATTCAGCAGTATTTCGTCGAGCAGAAGGTGCGCAACTTCTATTCGGTGTCCATTTCCGGTTACCACATCGCCGAGGCCGGCGCGAACCCGATCAGCCAGCTCGCCTTCACTCTCAGCAACGGTTTCACCATCGTCGAGTACTACCTGGCGCGCGGCATGCACATCGACGATTTCGCGCCGAACCTGAGCTTCTTCTTCAGCAACGGCATGGACCCGGAGTACACGGTGATCGGCCGCGTGGCGCGGCGGATCTGGGCGCGGGCGATGCGCGAGCGCTACGGCGGCAACGAGCGCAGCCAGATGATGAAGTACCACATCCAGACCTCGGGCCGTTCGCTGCACGCGCAGGAGATCCAGTTCAACGACATCCGCACCACGCTGCAGGCGCTGTACGCGCTGTTCGACAACTGCAACAGCCTGCACACCAACGCCTACGACGAGGCGATCACCACGCCGACCGAGGAAAGCGTGCGCCGCGCGGTGGCGATCCAGATGATCATCAACAAGGAACTGGGGCTGAACTTCTGCGAGAACCCCTGGCAGGGCAGTTTCATCGTCGAGCAGCTCACCGACCTGGTGGAAGAAGCGGTGTACAAGGAGTTCGAGGCGATCAGCGAGCGCGGCGGCGTGCTCGGCGCGATGGACACCATGTACCAGCGCGGCAAGATCCAGGAAGAGAGCCTGTACTACGAACACAAGAAGCACGACGGCAGTCTGCCGCTGGTCGGGGTCAACACCTTCCTGCCCAAGGAGCATGCCGGCGAGACCGCGACCGAGATCGAGCTGATCCGCTCCACCGAGCAGGAAAAGGACCAGCAGATCGGCAACGTGCGCGACTGGCAGCAGCGCCGCAACGCGCTGGCGCTGGCCGCCGGCGGCGCCGGCCTGGGCGCGCTGCAGCGCACCGCGCGCGAGCGCCGCAACGTGTTCGCGGCGCTGATGGAGGCGGTCAAGACCCACAGCCTGGGCCAGATCAGCCATGCGCTGTACGAGGTGGGCGGCGAGTATCGGCGCAACATGTAGGCGCCGACGGTCGTGGCTGCCGACGCCGGCGCGCCGGGGACGGCGAGGGTGCCTGCCACGTGCGCTTCTGCGGCGCCGCGCCAGCGCATGCGGCAATCTTGCGGCCGCGGCCCGGGCGGTCTCATAGTGTCCCATCGACTCACGCAGAGGGTGCCGATGAAAGTCTGGGGAGCGTTGGCAGTGTTGATGGCGTGCGCGGCGACGACCCGCGCGGCGGAACCGGCCGGGGATGGGGCGGCGGGGCCGCTGTTCGACACCGTCGCGGCGCTGGACCAGCGCCTGTTCGAGGCCTACAACCGCTGCGACCTGGCGGCGTTCGAGTCGTCGTTCGTGCCGGACGTGGAGTTCTACCACGACACCGGCGGCGTCACCTGGGACCGCGCGAGCGTCGTCGACAACACGCGCAAATGGATCTGCGGCAAGGTCCGCCGCGAGTTGCTGCCCGGTACGTTGCGGGTCTATCCGATCAAGGACTTCGGGGCGATCGAGGAAGGCGAGCACCGCTTCTGCGAGCTGGCCAGCGGCCGCTGCGAGGGCATCGCCAAGTTCGTGATGGTGTGGCGCCAGGATCCGGACGGTTGGAAGTTGACACGGGTACTCAGCTACGGGCATCGCACCGCGCCCGCATCGGCGCCGCACTGAGCGAGGGGGCGGCCGTCGGCCCCCAGAGGGCGGCGTTCAAGCCCCATCGCCCCGACCAGATCCGCCACGTGCCGTCCGCAGGCGGCAGCGAGGAGCGGCGCCACAGGCTGATGGAGTGGTGCAGCGCGGTGTCGGCACGCCGCTTGCTTGCTGCTGAGTGGCGCGATCGCGCGTTGTCCATGACCGCCTCACGGCGGTCGGCCACCGCATCACGTCGGCGTTGCGCAGAAACCCGCGCGGCGTGCTTGAATGACATGGCGTGCCGCGTGGGCGCGCACCGGTGGCCGGGCGCGGGGACCTGGCGATGTTTTGCGGATGACGACGATCGTGCCGATCATGTGGATTGCCATCAGTGCGGGTGCGCTGGTGCTGGGGGGCGGACTGTGGTGGTGGCTGCGGCGTGGCCCTGGCGATGCGGCCGATGCGCCGCAGGCGCGCGCCCATGTCGAGGATGCCGACGTATCCGCGGCACCGGCCGTGTCTGCACCCACCGCGCCAGCCGCGCCTGTTGCCCCGGTGGACCCGGGCCTCGACCCTTTCGCCGACCCTGCCCTGCTCGATCTGGATCCGGTGCCGGACGCCGCGATCCTGGCGCGCCTGTGCGAGCTGGCATTCGCCGGCCGGCCGGTGAGCACGTCGGCCACGCCTGCGCCGGCGGTCATGGCCGAGGCCGCCGCGGTGCTGGCGCGCATCGACGCGCATCCGCGCTACACGCCGCGACGCCCGCACCTGCTGCCGCAGCTCACCCGCGCGATCAACGACCCGACCGCCGGCGCCCATTCCATCGCCACGATCCTGGGCCAGGACCCGGCGCTGGCCGGCAACCTGCTGCGCATCGCCAACAGCGTCGTCTACCGCCGCCATCCCGAGCCGATCGAGAACCTGGAACGGGCGGTGGCCCTGCTCGGCACCGAGGGCCTGCGCCAGATCGTGCTGGCGGCGCTGCTGCAACCGGTGATCGTCGACGACGGCAGCGTCTTCGGCCGCTGTGCGGCGGTCCTGTGGGAACACACCCTGCTGTCGGCGCACGCCGCCTCCCAAGTGCCCGACCGCGAGGATGCGAACGCCGCGCAGTTGCTGGCGCTGTTGTGCGGGTTGGGTGCGGTCTCGGTGGTGCAGGTGCTGCGCGATGTCCACGCACGCCACGCCGAGGCAGCGCCCACGCCGGCGGCGATGACCGAGATGCTGGAGGCCTGGTCGGCGCACTGCGCCAAGGCCATTTCCGCGGACTGGGGGCTGTCGCCGCGCGTGCAACGCGCCCTGGAGGAGCAGTCGGGCGACGCCGATGCGGCGACCATGAGTGCGCTCGGCCTGGCCCTGCGCCGGCATCGCGCCGCGGCGGCCGCGCAGCTGGCGGTGCGCTATCGCCGTTAGGTGGCGCCGTTGCGTGGCCCAGCCAGTGATTGGTCGAAACGTGCGGCAGAGCGGGCGGGTGCCGAAGCGATGCTCGGCTACCGGGCGATGCGACGGGAGGTCGGCGCAGCCGACAGCGCGAGACAGCATGCGCCGACGCAGGCGCGGATCCCTGTCGTGTCCACGCTGGCGCCGAGGCTGATCTGCTTGCTGGCGCCGTTGGCGACGATCGCCGTCCATGAAGGTGGCGCCCTGCTGGCGGCGCCTGCGCATGCATGCGCTGCGCAGTTCCGGCTTGGCAGGTGGCCGCTCGGTGCCGCGCGGAGCCGGCCATGAGTTCGGCCGGGACAACACGCGGCGCGTGGATGCCATCGCCTTGGCTCAATCGGCTCCTGACAGGCGTGCAGGGCGTGCTGTTGCTGATCGGCGTCTCGGCGATGGCGGTCGGCGCTATCGCCCTGGTCCAGGGCGTCTGGGCGCCGGGCATGGTCGAGTTGCCGGTGATCCTGCTCAGTCTTCCGCTGGCGGGCATGGCGACGGTGGCGCTGCACGAGTGCGGCCACGTGCTGGCGGCACGTGCCGCGGGCATGACCGTCTACCTGATCCATATCGGCCCGCTGCAACTGCATGCGAGCCGCCGTGGCTGGAGGATGCGTTGGCGGCGCGTGCGTCCGGGCCATCCGATCGGTTTCGTGCTGCCCGTGCCGGATCCCTCCCTGTCGCTGCGCCGGCAGTATCGATTGACGATCGTCGGCGGGCCGGCGGCCAATCTGCTGGTGGCGTCGATCGCATGGCTTGCCGCGCGATGCGCCGGGGTCGACAGCAATATGGGCGCATTCTGCGTTGGCATCGGCGTCCTCAACTTCGCGGTCGCACTGATCAATCTGTTGCCGGTGCAGGGACGGTCGGGAGCAACCGACGGCTTGCAATGGGCGAATGTGGCGCAGTGGCACGAAGCGGATGCCCCGGCGTACGTGCTTGCAGAACTCAATGGGTGGACATGCCAGGGCGTCACCGCGGACAGGCTGTCGCCGTCCCGCCTGGACGTGCTCGCACGCAGCGACCTGGCCTTGTGCCACAGCTGGTTTGCGTTGAAGGCGGCGCAACAGCGTGGTCAGTGGCGGCAAGCGGCGGAACTGCAGCCGCAGATGGAACAGCGCCTCGCCGAGGCGGGGCACGCTGCCGCGCAATGGGAGACGCTGGTCATGCTGCTGCGGTGCGAATTCGCATTTTCGCGTGCAATGGCAGGAAGCGCCGAGATGGAGGTGCTGGATGCGGGACTGACGGCGGAGGCGGACTGGATCGCTCCTGCGTTGCGTCCGCGCTGCCGGGCATTGATGGCCGCGCGGCACGCCGACCCGGCGGGGGCGCAGGCGTGGTTGCGGCTGGCGGAGGCGGCGGCCGAAGACCAGGTCGATCGTGCCCTGCGAGCCACCGAAGCCGTGCTGCGCGATGCGATTCGTGGACTGCTGAAGGCCGAATGACCCGTTGCTTCGGCGCGGTCGACGCCATGCGCCGCTCGCATGAAGCGCGGCGCGTTTTCTCGACCTCATGCAGACGCGATGCGCCCGGCGGGCAGGAGGCGGCCGGCCGAGCGGATGCACCGGCTGCACGCATGCAGCCGGCGCTACGGCGGCGTGGCGAGCGCGTCTACCTCAGCGCAGCGGCACGTCGGCGACCTTGTCCTGGTAGTCGCGCTTGGGGTCGATGCCGAACAGCACCTTGATGCCGGCCATCAGGCTGGAACCGTTGAGCCAGATCTGCGCGTGATCCGGGTCCAGGCGCAGCAGCGCCAGCTTCGGATCGTCCTTGCCCTGTTCGTACCAGGCGTCGATGAAGCCGTTCCACAGGCGCTCGATCACCGCCTGGTCGTTATCGACGCTGAGCGTGCCGCTGATGCTGGCGAACAGGTCGTGGTTCTTGGCGCTGAACGCCGCGATCACCCGCTGGCTCTGCGTCAGCTTCTGCACCAGCGCGTTGTCCTTGGAGGTGAAGAACCAGATCGGGCCGCCGCGATCGCCCTCGAACTGCGCGGTCATCGGCCGGGCGTGGCCGTCCTCGACGCCGTCCAGGCCCAGCATCACGGTGCGGTCGGACTTCAATGCCTTCCAGAATTTCTCTTCCAGTTCCTGCGGGCTGGCCATGCGGATCTCCGAGCGGGCGACAGTGCCCGCCTGCACTGTGCCGGCAGGCGCGCGCGCGGTCCGTGACGGGAGGGTGCAGGCCACGTGCAGAGCCGGTGCGCGCGGATCGCTGTAGACAAGTGCGGCGATGTGCAGCGCGCTGCGATGCGTATCGAAGCATCGCGCCGATCCCCAGTGCTACTAAGCGACCACGCCACGCATGCAGCGTGGCGGACGGACCACCGTTCCGCAGGGAAGGCGTGTGCCGACTGCCCGCGGCACGCGCCGCTTTCCGACAGGACGTTTGCCGATGAGTGCGATTCCCGCGACGCAACCGCTGTTGCCGCCGCAACTGACCCTGGCGATGGCCGCCGCCAGCATCGCCGCCTACGCGGCCTATGAAGGCAAGCCGGTCTCGGCACCGTCCGACTACCGTCTGGTCGCCCGCTGGTCCGGCTGGGATGGCGACCCGCTGGGGGGCAGCGAGGAACTGTTCGGCCTGCTGTTCCGTTCCACTGCCACTGCCGGGACCTATCTGTTCGCGTTCCGCGGCACCGATTCGGACCTGGACATCTACGAGGACCTGGACTTCTCCACCACCGCCTTCGTGCCCAGCGCCGGTACCGTCACGCCGGTGCCGCAGGTGTCGGCCGGGTTCTACGGCATCTACAACGGCAGGGGCGGCGCCATGCGCGCCTCGATGCGCGCGCAGTTGTTCGCGCTGCTGGAGCACTTCGCGCCGACCCAGGTCTACGTCACCGGGCACAGCCTGGGGGGCGCGCTGAGCCAGTTGTTCTCGCTGGACCTGGCGCTGAGCCGGCCGGGGCTGCCCAGCCGCAACATCAACTTCTGCAGCCCGATGGTCGGCGACGCGAGCTGGGAACAGGCCTATGCCGCGCATATCGCCGCGGCCGACAGCACGCGCTGCTACAACTACTGGGACTACGCGCCGTCGCTGCCGCCGTCCACGTTCGGCTATGCGTCGGTGGGGCAGGCGTTCCGCACCGCCTACGACGTCAACGGCGCCTGGTTTCCGCATCTGCTGGCGCGGCACTCCATCGCCAACATGCAGGTCGTGCTGCAGCACGCCCTGTGGCAGACGCCGCAGGCCTGGAGCGGGACCTTCGCCGACCAGACCGATCCGCAGCGGCTGATGCGCAGCCAGATCCCGCCCACCACGCCGCATCCGGCCTGGGCGGACATGGCGCTGACCGCGCGAGCGGCCGAGCAGGCGCTCGGCTTTCCGGAGGGGGCAGCGGCGTCGCCGGCGGCGGCCACGCCGTGAGTGCGTGCGCGGCCTGGCGGCGCGCCCGTTGTGCCCGCGGTCACTGCATTGTGCCGCCGCGGGTGCCACGCTGACCGCCCATCGATCGCGAGGACGTCGCCATGGCATCGTTCGACCTGTATCTCCCACAGCTGCTGCGGTTCGAGGGCGGCTTCGTCGATGATCCGAACGATCCGGGCGGCGCCACCAACCGCGGCATCACCCTGGCCACCTTCCTGCGCTGCGCGCAAGCGCTGCTGGGCCAAGCGCCGACGCTGCAGAACCTGCGCGCATTGACTGTGCAGCAGGCCGCGACGATCTACCAGCACGACTACTGGGACAGGATCGGCGCCGATCAGATCGCCTCGCAGACGTTGGCCGAGCTCGTGTTCGATTTCTACGTCAATGCCGGCGATGTCGCGATCTCGCTGCTGCAGCGCGTCCTGCAGCAACTGGGCGCGACCGGCTTGGCGGTCGATGGCGAGATGGGGCCGGCGACCCTGGCGGCGCTTGCCAGTGCGGACACGGCACAGGTGTACGCGCAGTACCGGCAGCAGCGCATCGCCTACTACCAGCGCCTGGTGGCGGAGCGTCCGGCCGACGCCGAGTTCCTGGCCGGCTGGCTGCGCCGCGCGGAATGGTTCCCGGCGAGCCTGCCGGCCGATGCGTCGGCGCCTGCGCAGACCGGCACCGCCTGATGCGACGCCGCGCCGTGCACGGCGCGTGCATCTGCGTTTCACCGCATGCGCATGCCGCGCTGTCTAGTCTCCCGAACCAGCGTCGGCCATCTGCAGACGCCAGCGCACGCGATGACGGCGTGCGCCTGTCCTCGTTTTCGGGAAGACCGCATCATGATCAAGTGGGCCATCATCATCGCCATCATCGGACTCATCGCCGGCGCGCTCGGCTTCAGCGGCGTGGCGGGCGCGGCGATCGGCGTCGCCAAGTTCCTGTTCTGGGCCGGCATCGCCATCGCCCTGGTGCTGTTCGTGCTGGGCACCATGCTGGCCAAGAAGGTCAGTTAGGCACCAGGCCGGGTGTCGCGTCGATGCAGGTGCGTCGCGCGACAGGTCCGTAGAGCGAGGCCCTGTGGTGGTCGGCAGGCGCCTACTGTCCCATTGAAGGCCTAGGCGTCTCTGGCGGTATCCGCTTCGTGCGTTGCAGCGTCGTCGTCGGAGGCAGGCTTGGCCGCTGCGGCACGCGCTTCGCGCTTGCGCGCTTCTTTTTCTTCCTGCTGTTTCTTCTTGGCCAGCTCGCGCTGCCGCTTTTCGAAGGAGTAGTTGGGCTTGGCCAATGCATGTCTGCCGTCAGGGGAATGCCCTGAGTGTAGCCGCTGCGCGGCTTCGGCGTGCGAAACGGACAGGCCGTCATCGGGACGGCCTGTCCTAGGCGCAGGTGCGGGAGTACGGCCCTCCCGGACCTTGGCTTACGGGCTCAGATACTGCTGGATCGACGAATACACGTCGGCGAAGCGCGAGTAGTAGTCGGGATCGCTCGGTGCGCTGCAGTACGAGGTGCCGCCATACAGGCCGCCGCGCAATTGATAGGCGCCGCTGCTGTTGACGGTGAACAGGCCGGAGCCGGACGAGCCGCCCTCGGTGACGCCGGTGCTCCACTGCACGCGGTACAGCGGCGACTTGCCGTCGATGGAGCTGGACAGCGCGGTGACCTTGCCCAGCGAGTACTTCTTGACGTCGCCGGCCGGGTGGTGGATGCCCTCGATCGCGGTGCCGGTCGAGCCGATCGCCGAACTGCTCCAGCCCGCGTAGAACGCGCCGCTCGGCGGAGCGCTCTTGAGCTCGAGCAGCGTGGTGTCGCGGGTGGTGTTGGTATAGCGCAGGTAGGCGCCGCCGCCGAGCGTGGTGTAGTTGGAATTGACCGTGGAGCCGCCGCAGGTGGTGGCGTCGTAGAACCAGTAGGTCTGCAGCGTATTGGCCACGGTCTGGGTGCTGATGCAGTGCGCCGCGCTCCAGAACATCGCTTTCTTCGGCGAATTGCTGTTGTTGAGCAGGGTGCCGGTGCACAGGTAGGTGCTGCCGCCGCTGGTGAAGGTCATGCGCGCCACCGACTTGGCCGCCGAGGTGAAGCCGGAGGTCGGGTTGGCGCGGCAGACGATGTCGCGCTCGCACGAATCGCTCTCGCCGATCATCGGCCGCATCATCGTGTCGCTGGCCACCGGGCTGATGTCCAGGTGCGAGAGCTGCGGGATCTTCAGCGCGAAGCCTTGCGGGTACTGGCCGGCCGGCAGTTCGATCTCCACCACCATGCGCGCGCCGGCGATCACCGCCGACCAGCCGGGCTGGCTGCCGGCGAACTCGGCGCCGCTCTGCTGGAACACGCGGCCGTCGTCGCCGGCGAAGCGCAGCGTCGCCTTGCGCGGATCGCCGGGCTGGGCGCCGCTGCCGCTGAGCTGCAGCGCTGCGCGCAGCGCCTGCGCGTTGGTCGAGGCGATTTCGAAACTGGTGACCTGGGCGCCGTTGGGCAGCGTCTGCCAGCGCAGGCGACGCAGGTTGATGTCGGGCTTGGCGACGTCGCGGGAAAAGCCGATCTGCAGCGGCTGGCCGTGCTTGACCTGTTGCCCGCGTGCCTGCTTCATCGCCGCGGCCTTGCTGCTGTCGGGCGCGGCAAGTTCGATCAGGCGCGGGGCGTGCGCGCTGCCCGGGGGAAGGCTGCGCAGTTCCGCGCCACCGAGCGCGGCGGCATCCGGGCGGGCTTCGACCGGGGCGGAATCCATTTCGGCTGCTGGGGGAGTGGCAGCCATGGCGGCGGGGGACATGCCGGCAATGCCGGCGAGCAACGCCAGGTACAACGCATGCTTGCGATTCATCGATCTTCCTTCTGCGAAGAGGGACGAGACCATCCGGCAGGGGACCGGATGCCATTGCACCCGAGTTCGAGGTGCCTGCCGAGGCTACGGACGACGCCAGGGCGGTTGCGTGTCAGGCGTCACGCTCGGAGGGCCGGTTTCGTAGACAGCTGCTCACATTGCGTGTGATGGCGCGAAAGAAGCGCACGGCGCTGCGATGCCGCAGCGGTGCCGTTGCCTGCGCGCTGCAATGCGGATACGAGCCTGTCGACTGGGAAGGGCAGGATGGGTAGCGCTATCTGGAGCGGCCTGATCGACACGTCGACACGGACGTCGGCCAGTCCGCCCGCTCACGCTCACCAGCGGCTCAGGCCGCCCCGCCGAGCCGCATGAAGCAAGGCGCGGACGCTCCCGCCGAGCACGGTCCTGACCGGTTGCCACCTTTCTGCAATCTTTCCGACAAATTTCAGTAGATTCAATCACTTGAATCGGTATCTGGCGTGCTGCGACGCAGCTTGCATCGATTCAAATTCGGCCTATAACGCTGGCGTCGCATATATGAACTTTTCGTTCTTGTATGCACCGCCTTGCGGACGGCCCGCGCGAGGCCAGGGGGCTAGGGCGGGCTCGGTACATCTCGAACATCGATCGCTCCTGTGGGGGGAGACCAGTGAACAGAATCGCTTTCCGGCGCGGACTCATCGCCAGTTCCGTTGCGCTCGCCCTGTGGGCGCCCTCTGTCATGGCGCAATCCGCGCCCGATGACGCGGCCCCGCCCAATGGCGCCGGCAAGGCCGACAAGCCGGTCGAACTCAAGGCGGTGACGGTCACCGGATCGCTGATCCCGCGCGTGGAGGTCGAAGGCCCTGCGCCGGTGGTCACCATCACCGGCGAAGAGATCAAGAAGCAGGGCTACACCACCCTGTGGGAATTCCTCGACTCGCTGCCGCAGGTGGGCCAGCAGGTGTCCGACCCGGCCTCGTGGGGCTCCAGTTCGGTCAATGCGCGCTCGGTGAACCTGCGCGGGCTCGGCCCCGGTTTCAGCCTGCTGATGATCGACGGCCATCGCGTGGTCGATTACCCGCAGCCGCTCAACAAGCAGAGCAACTTCCAGAACTTCAACAACATCCCCACCGGGATGATCGATCACATCGAAGTGCTGGCCTCCGGCGCGTCGTCGATCTACGGCTCGGACGCGGTCGCCGGCGTGGTGAACGTGATCCTGAAGAAGGACTACCAGGGCAACCAGTTGCAGGTCACTGCGGGCGGCGCGACGCGTGGCGGCCGCCGATACGGCGACATCAACTACGTCGGTGGCCGCGCGGGCGACAACTGGCACGTGACCTACAATTTGGAGCACTCCAACCGCAGCGCGCTGTGGGGCATGGACCGGCCGTACCAGGATTCCGTGGCCGACGCGGGCTACGGCGCCTGGGGGCCGGCCTCGCGCATGTTCGGCTACCAGTACGACGCCGCCGGCGCGATCGCCCTGTCGGCCACCGATGCCAACGGCCGCTACATCACGCCGCCCGCCGGCACCTGCGACAAGTTCACCAACTCGCGCCTGACCCAATCGCACTCGGTGACCACCAACGGCACCCAGGTCACCGGCGTCACCGACAACGGCTTCTACTGCGCGCAGCCGGCGCTGTTCCAGAACTGGGTGCTGACCCCGGGCAGCATCAGCAACAGCGGCTATCTGGCGGGCGAGTACGACTTCCAGAACGGTCTGCAGTTCTACGGCTCGGCCGCGCTGTACCAGACCGTGGGCATCTCCAACACGCAGCTCAACGTGTTCAGCGCCGGCCCGTTCTACGACCAGACCACCGGGCAGACGGTCAACCAGGTGATCCGCCAGCTGACCCAGAAAGAGATCGGCGTCAGCGCCAACACCTACGATCGCGAGCGCAACTGGAACCTGCAGGCCGGCCTGCGCGGCACCGTGTTCGACGGCCGTTTCAACTGGGACCTCAACCTCAACACGCAGAAGTACATCGTCCGCGAGGAGTTCACCGGCTACAACGCGCAGGCCACCAACACCTTCTTCCTCGGCCAGCAGCAGGGCACCACCGCCGACGGCCTGCCGATCTACGCCTTCAACTGGCAGCAGTTCTGGAACCCGATCACCCCGCAGCAGTACGACCAGTTCGCGGTGACCGGCGTGAACACCGCGTCGTCCTGGCTCGACCAGGCGCAACTGCGCGTCAACGGCGACCTGTTCAAGCTGCCCTGGGCCGACCGGTCGGTGGGCTGGGCCGCGGTGCTCGAAGCCGCACACAACGGCTTCAAGCTGTCGCCCGACCCGCGTGCGGCCGATCCGTCCACGTTCCAGAACCCGTTCGGCGCCTACCTCACCGGTGCCGGCACCCGGCAGCGTTTCTCGCTGGGCACGGAGTTCCGCGTGCCGGTGCTGGAGTCGGTGACCTGGACGCTGTCCGGCCGCCTGGACAAGTACAACGACGCCAGCCGTGCCGACATCGCCCGTACCTGGGGCTCGGGCCTGGAGTGGCGTCCGTACGACGGTCTGCTGCTGCGCGGCAGCTACGGCACCAACTTCAAGGCGCCGGACATGCAGGCCATCTACCTGACCGGTTCGACCTCGCCGGTGGGCTTCTACGCCGACCCGCTGCAGTGCGTGAACGCGATCAAGGCCGGGCAGAACAACAACACCTGGTGCAACAGCGTGCAGCGTCCCGGGTCGCAGTACTACACGCTCTACACCAACGGCAGCCGCCTGCTGCTGCCGCAGACCGGGCACTCCTGGACCTACGGCTTCGTCTGGCAGGTGCCGGGCGTGCAGGGGCTGTCGGTGTCGGCCGACTACTGGAACATGGGCGTGGACAACGCCATCCAGTACCTCGGCCAGGACACCGTGCTGGCCGACGAAGCCGGCTGCCTGACCGGGCTGAAGCCGAACGGGACGTCGGGCCTGTCGCCGTACACGGCGCACGTGGCCGGATCGGAGTACTGCCGGATGGTCAGCCAGATGGTGAAGCGCGACGCCAACGGCCAGATCGTGTCCGTGCAATCTGGCCCGATCAACGAAGCCTCGCTGTACGTGGCCGGCGTCGATGCGACGCTGGACTACAAGTTCCACACCGACGGCTACGGCGACTTCCGCGCCGGCATCAACTACACCAACAACCTGTCGTACAAGCAGCGCGTGCTGGCGTCGGATCCGTTGCAGAACACCCGCTATCAGAACGTGGCCAGCCGCATGACCTGGATCGCCGACTGGACCAAGGGCCGCTGGAACGTGTCGATCTCCGGCGTGCGCAACGGCCGCATGCGCGCCCCCAACTACGCCGGCTGCGACGTGCTGCCCAACGGCATCCAGCCCGGCATGGTCACGGTGTCCAATGGCGGCAACACGATCTCCACCGGCGTCTGCCAGGTCACCCAGGACGGCAACCAGGTCACCGTGCCGGATACGACCTACCGGGGCCACGCGCCGGCCTGGATCACCTGGAACGGCTCGGTCGGCCTGCAGGTCACGCCGGACCTGCATGCGAAGCTCACCGTGTCGAACATCTTCGACAAGGTCGGTGCGATTCCGTATTACGCCGGCGGCTTCGAGTTCGTCACCACCGGGCAGACCGCGAGCGAGTACAACGGCCGGGAAATGTTCCTGACCCTGGACTACACGTTCAACTGAGCGGGCAGCTGATCGTCGGCGGGCTTCGCGGGAAGCGGAGCCCCCGGATCTTCATGGGCCTGGCGTTGCCTCATGTCAGCTCTCGTCGCAGCGCGCGCTGTCCAAGCGTACGTGCGCCACGTGATCTCACCTGGCGCCTTGCGCTTCGCGATGCGATGCGCTCGATCATCGTGCAACAGCCTCTCCCGCTTGCGCAGGAGAGGCATTCGCAGGAGAGGCACTACAACCGAAGAGGCGGTCCTGAGCTGCGCTCAGCGGCGCCGGTTCGACGGCACGAACTTGTACAGCTTGTTGACCCCGGTGCCGAAGTTGAAGCGGCTGTAGCCCGCACCCCAGTACACCGCACCATCGACGATCGCCGGTGCGCTGGACACCGAGCCGCCGGCATCGAAGCTCCACAGCGTGGCGCCGGTCTTGGCATCGAGCACGGTCATCGCGCCGGACATCGAGCCCGCGTAGACCAGGCCCGGCGACGACGCCAGCGGGCCGCGGCCGCCGGCGCCGAACGCGGTCTGCACCGGATCGGTACCCGGCACCTTGACCTGCCAGAGGATCTTGCCGCTGGCCGCATCCAGCGCGGCCCACGAGCCGGCGTTCCAGGTCTCGGTGTTGCCCGGCGCCAGCGTGTACGGCGTGTGCTCGTTGTTGTTGATGGCCACGTACACGCGACCGGAGAACGGATCCACCGACGAGCCCCACTCGATGCCGCCGGCGGTGCCGCCCGGGCCGACCTGGGTCGACCACACGGTCTGCCCGGTGTCGGCGTCGAAGGCCCAGTACACGCCGCTCTTCTGGCCGGCACCGACCAGCGCCTGCGGCTTGCCGTTGCGGATCGCCGTGAACAGGTTGGCGCCGCCGCCGCTGAAGTCGTAGTCCGGCCCCTGCGGGTCCTGGCACAGGCCATTGGTCGGCGCGACCAGGCACGACAGCGACCAGGCGTCGGCGCCCTGCAGGCGGCGCGTCCACACCGGCTTGCCGCTGCGCATGTCCAGCGCCAACACCGAGTCGACGTAGTTGTCCGGCGCCATGCAGGCCAGTTGCGCGGTCTTGTCGCCGTTGGCGTTCTTGACGCAGCTGGCCACCTCGGTCGGCACCGAGTAGTTGTTGCCGGTGGTGGCGTAGACGCGCTGGCGCAGCGGATCGATCGCCAGCGTGCCCCACACCGAGGCACCGGTGTAGCCCTCCGGCGTGGTGCGGAAGCTCCACAGCAGCTTGCCGGTCTTCAGGTCCAGCGCGGCGACGCTGCCGCGGAAGGAATACTTGTAGCCGGCGCTCAGGCCGCCCCAGTCGCCGGAGGACACGCCGACGTAGACGCGGTCGCCGTAGATCACCGGCGAGGCGGTGATGCGCGCCTGCGGGTTGGACTCGACCAGGGTCTTCCACAACAGCTTGCCGGTGGCCTTGTCGATCGCCAGCACCGTGCCGCTGGCCTGGTCGCCGACCAGCACGCTGTCGCGCGCGATCGCAGGGCTGTTGCGCGACAGCGAACCGGCGATGCCGGTGTAGTCGGCCAGCTTCACCTGCCACACCGCCTTGCCCAGGTCGGTGTCGATGCGATACAGCTGGCCGCCCCAGTCCGGCACGTACAGCGCCGTGCCCTGCACGGTCGGCGTGGCCGAGACGTCGCCCTGGGTGGTGAAGGTCCACGCGGTCTTCAGGCGCGCGGCGTTGAACGGAGTGATCTGCCATTCGCCGGGCGCGAAGCGGGTGTTGAGGAAGCCGCCGCCGGCGCTGTCCCAGAGGCTGTGCGTGGCGAACGGCGTACCGCCGGAGAACGTGCTGCGCCATTGTGCGCTGGCGGCGCTGGCGGCGCTGGCGGCGCTGGTGTCGGTCGTCGCCGCTGCGGTGCCTGCGGACTGCGCCATCGCCATTGCGCTGAACATCAAGCCGGGAATCAACGCCAGCCGCAGGCGGGAGTGGTTCTGGTGTGCATCACGCGTTTTCATGGATGTCCTTCGGGCTTGGGAGTGAGGATCCCCCCGTCACGTCCGCGGCCATCCTAGAAGTGAAAATCCTTGCGTGTCATGTACTTACGAAAAAGTTAGGGCCTTTGCAAAAGGTTGCTGCGATAGCGAAAAACGATGGTGGCGGCATCGCGTTGTCATCGTGCCGGCACGCGCGTGACGCATGTCGTCGCAGGCTGCGATGGCCGTCGCGGCCGCGTGTTGCCGCGCATCGACACGGCGCGGCAGATTGCGTCCGCGTGGCGCGTGGCGATATGCGCCATCGATCCCGTGTGCCGGATTCGCCGCGTGAGCGCGGGCTGAATCGCGGTGCAGTCGGACGTGCCGCAGTGCGCTGCGGCGACGCCGCATGGGCGGTGCGAGCGGTTGGTTACACTGTGCGATCACCGTTGTCCGCACAAGGAATGCCTCGATGAAATGCCCCTCGCTGTTGTCCCTCGCCATCGCGCTGTGCGCCACGGCCGCTGGCGCCGTGCAGGCGGCAACGCCCGTGTCCACCGCGGCGCTGGAGGGCAAGGTCGATGCGCTGTACACGCGGGCGCCGGACACGCTCAAGCCCGATGAAGTGAAGGCGATGCAGCAGCGCCTGCTCGATTGGGCGCAACTGCAGCGCTATCGCGCCGACAATGCCGCGCTGCCGGCGCCGGCAGCGGACGCGCCGCGCGTGGTGTTCTACGGCGACTCCATCACCGACGCCTGGGGCCGTCGCGAAGGCACCACGTTCTTCCCCGGCAAGTCCGCCTACGTCAATCGCGGCATTTCCGGGCAGACCACCGCGCAGATGCTGGTGCGCTTCCGCCAGGACGTGATCGACCTGAAGCCGGCGGTGGTGGTGATCCTGGCCGGCACCAACGATCTGGCCGGCAACACCGGGCTGTCCACCCTGGAGATGATCGAGGACAACCTCAGCGCGATGACCGAGCTTGCGCAGGCGCATCACATCAAGGTGGTGCTGGCTTCGGTGTTGCCGGTCACCGACTATCCGTGGCGGCCGGGCCTGCAGCCGGCGCAGAAGGTGCGTGCGCTCAACGCGTGGATGCAGCAGTACGCGCAGCAGCACGACGCGGTGTACCTGGACTACTACAGCAAGCTGAGCAACCGCGACGGCGGCATGGACAAGACCGTGGCCATCGATGGCGTGCACCCCAACAACGCCGGCTATGCGGTGATGGCGCCACTGGCCGAGCAGGCGATCCAGCGCGCGCTGGCAAAGCCCTGAGTCACCGCGCGCGCTCCTAGCCCCTCTCCCCCCGGGAGAGGGGTTGGGGTGAGGGTACGACCGCCGGCAACAACGATCGGCGAGGCCGCACCCGCAATCCCTCAGAACCGCTCACCCTCCGGCAGATAGCGCCACTCGCCCGGCGCCAGCTTGCCCAGCGGAATGCGGCCGATGCGCAGGCGGCGCAGGCCGGTCACTTCCAGCCCGACCTGCGCGCACATGTCGTGCAACTGGCCCGGCTGCACGTGCTTGATCGCGAAGCGCAGGCGCTGTTCGCTCTGCCAGCTGACCTTGCACGGCGGCAGCGTGCGCTGGCCATGGCGCAGGCCGTGCGCGAGCCGATGCAGGCCGTAGGGCTGCAACGTGCCGCTCACCTCCACCACGAACTCCTGCTCCAGCGTGGCCGCGTCCTCGCTCAGCCGCCGCAGTACGCGGCGGTCCTGGCTCAGCACCAGCAATCCGCTGGCCTCGGTCTCCAATGGCAGCGGCAGACTCAGGCGCAGGAAATGGCGCTTGAGCACACGCATGTCGCTGGCATCCAGCGCGCTGCGGTTGCCGGGCGTCGCCAATGCCATCGCATCCTCGGCGCGCATCCCGGCCGGTTTGTGCAGCAGCAGCGTGACCGCCTGCGCCGGGCCGAGTTGCGCGTCGGGCGCCAGCGTCACCTGCTGGGTGGTGATCGGCGTCTGCGGTTCCTCGACCACCACCCCGTTCACGCTGACCCAGCCGCCCTCGATGTACTGCTGCGCCTCGCCGCGCGAACACGGCAGCAGGGCGGCGAGATGCTTGTCGAGACGGACGGGGCTGGACATCGGCAGTACGCGATCGGTCGGGGGCGCAGTGTACGGGCGTCGCGGGGACGCTGCCACGCAGCTGCGCCTCAGTGCTCGGCCAGTTCCAACTGGGTCAGGTAGAGACGCAGGTCGAACTCCAACTGGTGGTAGTCCGGCGTCATGTGTGCGCACAGCTGGTAGAAGGCCTTGTTGTGCGCGCTTTCCTTCAGGTGCGCCAGTTCGTGGGCCACGATCATCGGCAGGAACGCCGCCGGCGCGTCGCGGAACACGCCGGCGATGCGGATCTCGCGGCTGGCCTTGAGCTTGCCGCCCTGCACGCGCGACACCGTGGTGTGGGTGCCCAGCGCATGTTTCACCGCCTGCAGGCGGTTGTCGTAGACCACCTTGTGCAGCGGTTCGGCGCTGCGCATGCAACGGTCCTTCAGCGCCTGCGTGTAGTCGTACAACTGGCGATCGGTGCGCACCGCGTTGGCCTCGGGGTAGCGGCGGCGCAGCCAGTCGCCCAGGCGCTGGCGCGCGATCAGTTCGCGCACCTGGTCCAGGACCTGGGGTGGGTAGCCGACGAGGTAGCGCAGGGTGTCCATCCCGCCACCTTAGCCTGCCGCGCGCGGCGGGGCATCCGCCGTGTGCGGCCTTCGCGGGCGGGCACCGGCGCTGCGGGTATCATGCGCCTCCCGAATCCGAGTCCGTGGACGCTTCCGATGCGCAATCCCCTGCAGGAGCAACTGCTCAAGGCCGGCCTGGTGAAGAAGAGCCAGGTGGCGCAGGTCGCGCGCGAGCAGGCCAAGGCGCGCCAGGGCAAGACCCCGCCGCCGCCCAGTGCCGAGCAGCTGGAGAGCGAGCGGTTGCGGCAGGAGCGGGTGGAGCGCGATCGTGCGCTGTCCGCCGAGCGCAATGCGCAGGCGCGTGTGCAGGAGCAGCGCGCGCAGGCGCGGCAACTGGTCGAAAGCCACAAGCTCAAGGCCGACGGCGAGATCGACTACCACTTCACCGATGCCGGCAAGATCCAGCGGCTGCGGGTGGATGCGGCGCTGCGCGCGCAGCTGATCGCCGGCAGCGTGGCGATCGCGCGGCTGGATGCCGGCTACGTGCCGGTGCCGCGCGCCGTCGTGGAGAAGATCGTCGCGCGCGATCCGGCGACCATCGTGTTCGATGCGCTGGCAGCAACGCCGGCCAGCGGCGAGGACGATCCGTACTACAGCCAGTTCAAGGTCCCGGACGACCTGATCTGGTGAGGCGGGACGCCGGGCGGCGCTGCATGAACGTCTCGGCGAGGTGAAGCCGGCGTGCATTGCATTCGCCGGTGCCGGCCGCATCATCCAGGCAAGGCAAGAGTGCGGAGACGACCATGGCCACTGGGTGGGCAGGCGACGGCGCGGTGCAGGACCAGATCGATGCGACCGTCGAGGATGCGATCAAGCGGGCGCGCAGCCAACTTCCGCAGGGGCCGGGGCTGAGCCACTGCGAGGACTGCGACGCGCCGATTCCCGAGGCGCGGCGCAAGGCCGTGCCGGGTGTGCGCCTGTGCGTGGCCTGCCAGGACGCGCAGGACCGCGCGCAGCACGAGCACAGCGGCTACAACCGCCGCGGCAGCAAGGACAGCCAGCTGCGCTGAGGCTCAGCCGGCGCGATCGGTCTCCAGCGCAGGCTTTGCGTGCAGCGCGATGTTGAGCTGATCGACCACGATCGCCCAGTCGGCGTCTTCCAGGCGCTCCTCGCGCAGCAGTTGCGCCTGCGCGGGTGTCCAGAACGGGGCTTCTTCCAGGCGCATGTCATCGGGCAGCGGCGCATGCTGGGCGATGAACTGGCGAATCTCGCCTTCGCTGTTGGGCAGGCCAAGTTGGGCGAAGAGGTCGGCGAACGGATGAATGACGGGTTCCATGCAGTACCTGGTCGGGAAAGGGGAGATCGCCGCGCTAGGCGGCTGGCATCGACCATAGCGGCTTCGTCATGTGCGTGGCGTCAGCGTCCGCGTCGGTGGCGTGCGGCGCTCAGCCCAGCCCGGATGGAGCCGGATGGCCGCGCCAGCGGCGCGTGCTGCGCTGGAAGAACAGGCTGTTGGGGATCTGCAGCACGCTCTCGCCGTCGCCGTCGCGTTCCTCGCGCAGCGTGGTGTAGATCAGGTTGATGTCGATCACCTGGCCCTTCAGTCCCGGCTTTTCGCCGTTCTCCAGCAATTCGATGTGGTCGTGCAGGCGGAACGGGCGCGTGGTGAAGATCAACAGCGTGCAGAAGATGTTGGACAGCACGCTCCAGGCGGCGAAGAACGCCACCGCCGCGACCGCGGCGAAGCCGGTGAAGGCGGTCCACAGCACGGTGCCGGAGACGCCGAAGCGGTCCAGGATCAGCAGCAGCGCCGCCGCGTAGATCACGAAGCCGATGCCGCGGCGCGCCATCATCACCAGTTCCGGCGGCAGTGCGTAGTGCTCGCCCAGGCGCCGGATCAACCGTCGCAGCAAGGTCCGCAGCAACCAGGCGCCGAGCACGATCAGCACGATCTGCGCGCCGGGCACGATCACGTCGAGCCAGCGGTGCGTCCACGGCGGCAGCAGGGTATGGAGCGAGGGCATTGCACTTCGGAACACGCAGGGGAGGCGCGATGGTCGCAAGCGTGGCCGCCGCGGGCAAGTCGTGCTGGCGTGCGCTGCGGCGGTGGGCGGTTCAGCCGGCGCGTTCCAGCGCCTCCCACTGGGCCTCGGTGACGTCCGGCAAGGCTTCCAGCGCCGGCTTGGCGAACAGATAGCCCTGGTAGAGGTCGATGCCCAGCGCACGCAGTGCGCGGTACTCGGCAGGCGTCTCCACGCCCTCGGCGAGGATGCGGCAGCCCAGCGGCGCGGCCATCGCGACGATGCCGCCGACGATGTGGCGGCGCGCGGCGCTGCCGTCGATGCCGCGGATCAGCGCCATGTCCAGCTTGATCAGGTGCGGCTGGAAATCGGCGAGCAGGTTGAGGCCGGAGTGGCCGGCGCCGAAGTCGTCGATCGCGGTCAGGAAGCCGCGCTGCGCGTAGTCGCGCAGGATGCGCACGACCTTGGGCAGGTCGGCGATGCGTTCGGACTCGCTCAACTCGAAGATCAGGTCGCCGGTGGGCACACCGAAGTGCTCGGCCGCCCTCAGGGTCAGGCGGATGCAGGTCGCCGGCTCGTACACCGCATTGGGAATGAAGTTGATCGACAGGCGCGTGCGCAGGCCCAGCTGCGCGGCGGTGGCGATCGCCTGCACCCGGCAGGTCTGGTCGAAGCGGTACATCTGCTGCGGGCGCACCCGCGCCAGCACCGCCGCCGCGCCGCTGCCGTCCTCGCCGCGCACCAGCGCCTCGTAGGCGTAGATGGAGCGGGTGGCGGCATCGACGATCGGCTGGAACGCCATGCGCACGGCGAAATCCAGCGGCTCGCCATCGCGACAGTTGCCGCAGGCGGGCTGGCCGAGTTCGGCGGACAGGGAGCGCAGGAGCATGCCGAAACGAGACCGTGGAAGAGATCGCAGTATGCGCTTCTGGCGTGAAGACGGTGCCGTGCTTGCGCACCGGCGCCGGCACTCCGAGGGCGCCGTGTTCGCCTGGCCGTGTGGTCGTCGGCGCCAGCCGGAGGCGCCGTCGTCGCGTGCCAGGCGCCGCGTCCTCGCGCGGCGTGGACCGGCGTCCATGTCCGGCCGTGTCCCGCCGCAGGTGCGCGCGATGACGGCGGGATGCGCGGGCGCTAGCCCGCGTCGGCGACGTCGACCTTCTTCAGCACGCGGGTGGTGCCGAGCACCTCGACGCGGCCGCCGGCCTGGTGGAACGCGGCCAGGTCGGCCTCGATGCGCTCGCGGCTGAGGCCCTTTTGCGCCTTGTCCGCGGCGCTGGCGCCGCGTGTGTTCCTGGCGCTGGGCGAAGCGGTGGTGCTGGTCGGTCGTGCCATGCTGGAACTCCTGCAGTCAGTACATCGTCAGGGGAATGCCACGGGTCAGTTGCTCGTGGTGGGTACGGCGGATCTCGCGGCAGTACGGGCCGGCCATCGCGAACTTGCGGCAGACCGCCGGGCGCTGCGCGTAGATCGAGCAACACATGCGCGCGCCGTCCACCGCCACGCACCAGCCGTCCTCGTCGCGCGCCATCACGTGCAGACCCTCGCGGGTGTACTCGGTGAGATGCTCGGGGACGTGGTCGTCCGGCATCACCAGGACGGTCAGGCGGCAGCAGATCGCGTCGCAGCGGTCGCAGGCGATGTCAGCGTCGGTCGCGTCCCGCGCGCTCTCGCTCATGCGTCGCCGCCCCGATCCGGACCTGTCGGCCAGGAAGGTGGCTGAAGCGGCGACGCCAGACGCTCGATCTGGAGCGTGGCAAGGGCGGGGGACATGGCGCTCCGAAGGATCCGGCCCGTAAAGGGACGGAGGTTGGCGCGAGAAGGAAGCGAGTCGGGCGACAGGAACGGCCGGACGAGACGCGCGTAGCGACGTGACGCTGAAGCGTGCCGCCATGCTACGCCAGTCGTGCGCCCGCTGCATGAACAATGCGGGCCGCAGGCGGCGCGCCGGCCGCGAGCGGCCGGTCGGGGAGGGGCCGCCGACGCCTGTGCTGCGTCAGTCCTGCGCGGCGGCCAGCGCCAGGCCCTGTACCACGCCGAACGAGGGGTCGCCGTGGACCAGGCGCGCTTGCGGGAACGCGGCAGCGACCAGGCGCTGCAGGTAGCCGGCGCGCGACATGCCGCCGGTCAGGAACACCGCGGCCGGGTCGCCGCCGATGTCCTGGCGCACCTGCGCCAGCAACTCCTGCAGGGCCTCCAGATAGCTGCGTGCGGCCTGCACCAGTTCCTCGGCCTGCACCTGCACCTGCAAGCCGGCTTCGATGTAGTCCAGGGTCTCGGCGTGGTGCTCGGCGTCGCTGAGGCGGATCTTGCTGCGCTCCACCGCACGGTACAGGCGCGCGGTGTTGCCCGGTTCCTGCAGCGCCTGCAGGCGCGCCTCGTACGGCGCGGGGACGACGTCGTAGCGGTGCTGGCGGAAATCGCGCTGGCGGGTGGTGTCCTGCACCATCGCCGCTTCGACGTAGTGGTGCGAGGGCACGCGGGTGAGGCCGCGGCCGAACTGCGGCATGAACCCGGCCAGGCTCAGCGCCAGGTCGATGTCGGTGCCGCCGCGCGGGATGCCCCAGGCGCGGTGCACCTGCGGCGCGGCATCGCCGCCGACGCTGGCATGGGCGATGTCGGTGGTGCCGCCGCCGATGTCCACCACCACCGCGGCGTGGCGCTCGCGGCTGACCGCGTGGTAATGCATCGCCGCGGCCGCCGGTTCCTCCAGGAAGGCGACGTCGTCGAAGCCGGCGGTGATCGCGGCGCTGTGCAGGATCTCCAGCGCCTGCGCGTTGCCGGCCTCGCCGATCGAACTGCGGAACTGCACCGGGCGGCCGAGCAGGGCGCGGCGCACCTGCACGCCCAGTTGCTGCGAGGCGGTCAGGCGGATGTGTTCGAGAATGTGCGCGGCGATGCCGGTGATGGTCTGGCGCGCGCGCGGATGCAGGTTGTAGCCCAGCATCGACTTGGGACTCTGCACCAGGTTGCCTTCGCCTTCGACGAAATACGCGTCCAGTGCATCATCGCCGTATACCGCGTTCTGCAGCAGCGCCGCGGAACTGCGCGGCTCGCGCATCTGCGTTTCCATCCATTGCCGGCGCACCACCCGGATCGCATCGCGGCGCAATGCGTCGGGGCTGCGTTCGCGGCCGGCGGCGAGCGCGTCGCGGCGGCCGGATTCGATCAGCTCGTCCACCTGCCGTTCCAGCGCCGGGGTCAGATCGAACTCGGCCGGGTCGCGCATCACCTCGGGGAAGTACACCGTGGTGCGGAACTGCTGCTGCGCGCCGAACTCGATCGGCACCACGCGGCCGTCGATCACCGCGGCGGCGGCGGAATTGCTGGTGCCGAAGTCGATACCGAGGCGCATGACGGTGCCGGGGGCGGGAGGGGCCGCGCACTGTGGGGCAAGCCGCCGCGCGACGCAAGCGCGGCCGCAAACGCACGAGGCCCGCATCGGCGGGCCTCGTCGGGGACGCGAAACCGGGTCGCTTACAGCGCGGCGCCGGCGTGGCCCTGGTTCTTTTCCTGCTCGGTGGCCTCGCGCACGCCGGCCACTTCCACGGCGAAGTGCAGCACCTGCCCGGCTAGCGGGTGGTTGCCGTCGATGGTCACCAGTTCTTCGCCGACCTCGGTGACCGTGACCAGCAGCGGGCCCTGGTCGGTCTGCGCCTGGAACTGCATGCCCGGCGCCAGCGACCCGGCATCCGGGAACGAACCGCGCGGCACCTGCTGCACCAGTTGCTCGTGGCGCGGGCCGTAGCCCTCGGCCGGGATCACGTCGGCGGTGACCGACTCGCCGGTGCGCTTGCCGGTCAGCGCCTTTTCCAGGCCCGGCACGATGTTGCCGGCGCCGTGCAGGTAGCTCAGCGGATTGTCCGGCGAGGACTGGTCGATCACTTCACCGGCGTCGTCGGTGAGGGTGTAGTGGATGGTGGCGACAAGCCCGTTGGCGATCTCCATGGGAAACCTCGTTCAGTGAGTAAGGGGAATACGCCGGCACAGTCACAGCGCGATGAGAGGGGTGCTACCCGACTACCCTAACGAAAAGCGGCGCAGGGCCGCAAGTCGCGTCGGGGGCGCCGCCATTCAGGCCGGCGGCGGCCGGCGCAGCGCGGTGCGCCGGGCCAGCCAGGTCTCCGGGGTCTGCGGCTTGACGAACAGCGCCTGCAGTTCCGGATGCTCGGCGCGCGCGGCGGCCTCGATGCGCTCGATGCACGCTTCGATCTGCGCGGTGCTGCGCTGGTCCTCGAATTCGGCGCTGAGCGCGGCCACCACCTGGTCCGGCCCCATCTGCACGCTGAGTACGCCGTTGACCGCGCGCACGTCCGGATCGGCCGCGGCGATGCGCCGCAGCGCGTCGCCGAGCGGACGCGCCGCCGGCTCGCCGATCAGCAGGCCCTTGGTCTCGCGCGCCAGCACGAACGCCGAGCAGGCCAGCACCGCGGCGATGCCGACGGAGGCGACGCCGTCCAGTTCCGGCATGTCCAGCCATTGCGCTGCGAACAGCCCGGCCAGCGCGATCAACAGGCCGATCAACGCTGCGCTGTCTTCCACCAGCACGGTGAACAGGCTCGGGTCCTTGCTCTCGCGGAACGCCTGTACGTAGCTCAGGCGGCCCTTGCGCGCGCGGAACTCGCGCAGCGAGACCCACCACGAGCCGCCCTCGAACACCAGCGACAGCCCCAGCACGATGTAGTTGAGGGTGTGGTCGCTGGCCGGCTGCGGATCGCGGATATGGGCGATGCCCTCGTACAGCGACACCCCCGCGCCGAGCGCGAACACCAACAGGGCGACGATGAAGCTCCAGAAGTACAGTTCGCGCCCGTGGCCGAACGGATGGGTCTCATCGGCCGGGCGCGCGGCGCGGCGCAGGCCGTACAGCAGCAACAGCTCGTTGACCGTGTCCACCAGCGAATGCACGCCTTCGCTGAGCATCGCCGAACTGCCGGAGAGCCCGGCGGCGACGAACTTGGCGATGGCGATGGCCAGATTGCCGGCGAGCGCGGCGTAGATCGCGAGGCGGGACCCGGACGAAGCGGACATGAGATTCCTGCGGCTGGCGCGGCCGCACGGCGGCACGGGGCGGGCGGCTACAATAGGCGGCTCGCCGTCGTCGCCGTATCAAGGATTCCCATGCCCGCCGCACCCGCCTGTCCGCAATGCACCCTGGAAAACACCTATGTCGACGGCGCCAACTGGGTGTGCGCGGACTGCGGCCACGAGTGGCCGGTCGCGGCCGACGCCGCCAACGACGCGGCGACGGTGGTGCGCGACAGCAACGGCAACGTGCTGCAGGCCGGCGACACGGTGGTGGTGATCAAGGACCTGAAGGTCAAGGGCTCGTCGATCCCGCTGAAGCAGGGCACGGTGATCCGCGGCATCCGCCTGGTCGAAGACGATGCCGAACACATCGAAGGCAACTCGGACAAGATCAAGGGCCTGGTGCTGAAGACCTGCTTCCTGCGCAAGGCGTGAGCCGCTGGCCCGATGCGCCGCCGCGCCGCAGAGAATGTCGGGCGCAGCGGCAGCGATCCGGCTCAGCCGCTGCGCGCCCAGGCGCGTGCCGGCTGCGCGAGGATCCAGGCCGCGCACAACAGCGCCAACGCGCTCCATGGCAGCGCAGCGACGCCCGAGCGCTGCAACAGCACGCCGCCGAGTCCGCCGCCGACGGCGATCGCCAGGTTCCAGGCGGTGACGATCAGCGATTGCGCCAGATCGGCGGCAGCGCCGGCGCGACGCGCCATCGCGGTCTGGAACAGCGTGGCGCAGCCGCCGAAGGCCAGTCCCCACACCGCCAGCGCCGCCGTCGCCAGGGGCGGCGCATGTGGCCACAGCGCCAACGCCAGCGTCGCCAGTGCGAACAGCGCAATGCTCGCCAGCAGCAGCGGCCGTAGCCAGCGATCGATCCATACCCCGACCCCGGCGATGCCGAGCAGCGCGGCCAGCCCGAACAGCAGCAGGTAACGGTCCACTGCGGGATCGGCTTCGATCCGCGCCAGCAATGGCGCCACATAGGTGTAGAGCAGGTTGTGCGCCAGGACGAACGGCAGCAGCGTTGCCAGCACCTGGCCGACTCCGGGCAGCGCCAGCACCCGGCGCAGCGGCAGTTGCGCCTGCGTCGCCTGGCCAGCGAAGTCAGGGACCGTGGCGCGCACCCAGACGAGCAATACCAGACTCAGCAGCGACATCGCGCCGAACGCCCAGCGCCAGCCAAGATGCTGGCCGAGCAGGGTTCCGGCCGGAATGCCCAAAGTCAGCGCCAGCGGCGTGCCGATCATCGCCACCGCGATCGCGCGGCCCTGCTGTGCCGGCGCCGCCATGCGGCTGGCGTGGCCGGCGAGCAAGGCCCACAGCAGGCCGGCGCTGACACCGGCGAGCAGGCGTGCGGCCAGGATCAACGCGTAGTCGTCGGAGATCGCGGTGACCATGTTGGCGACAGCGAAGCCGGCGATGGCCAGCAGCAGCAAGGGGCGCCGGCGCAGGCGGCGGGTCGCGGTGGTCAGCGGGATCGCGGCCAGCAGCGAGCCCAGCGCGTAGACGCTGACCAGTTGCCCGATCCATGCCGCCTCGACCTGCAACCCGGCCGCCATCGCCCGCAGCAGCCCCGCCGGCAACGTCTCGGTGAGGATGGTGACGAACCCGGCGCAGGCCAGCGCGAGCAGGCCACTCCAGGGCAGGCGCGGCGCGGCCGGCGGCACCGCTGCGTCCCGGCGCAGTGGGGGCATCGCCCCATTCATGCGCGCGCGCCACCCAGCGCGGCATACACCGCATCGCGCAGATCGGCGACGAACACGCCTGACATGCCCTCGTAGAGCGTGTTGGTCAGCGCCACCACGCTCAGTTGCCGCGCTGGGTCGACGAACCAGCTATGCCCGTAGGCGCCGCCCCAGCGCCAGGTGCCGGGCGCTTCCGGGGTCGCGGTCGGCAGCGGGTCGCGCAGGACCGAGAAGCCCAGGCCGTAGACCCAGCCCGGTGCGTCCGGCGGCCCGAGTTCGCCGACCTGGGCGCGGCCCATTTCCGCGACCAGCGCAGCCGGCAGCAGCGCCGCGCCACCGCTGCGCAGCGTCTCCAGCAGCCGCAGCACGTCGCCGGCATTGCCGACCATCCCGGCGCCAGCCGACGCGAACGCGTTGCGGTCCAGTGCGCGCGAGGGATGGAAGACGATCCCGGCGCCGTCGGGAAAAGGCGCGACCACTTCGCCTTCGCCCAGCCGATGCGGCGAAGGCTGGTCGTTGACGTACGGCACCGCCAGGGTGGAAACGTCCTCGGCATGGAAGGACGTGGCCTGCATCCCCAACGGGCCAGTGACCAGATCACGGACCAGTTGCGCCAGCGGCTGCCCACTGGCGGCCTGCAGCACCGCACCGGCGACGTCGATCGACAGGGAATAGCCCCAGCCGCTGCCCGGCGCGTACCGCAGCGGTACCTGAGCGAGACGGCGCAGGTTTTCCTCCAGGCTCAGGCCACTGGCGTCCATGCCATCGGAAACGCCGGCGCGCGCGAGCGGGCCACCGGCGGGTTCAAGAAAGCGGTAACCCAGCCCGGCGCTGTGGCTGAGCAACTGGCGCAGGCTGATGTCCGGCACCCGGCCGTCGGCCAGGGCGGGGCGGAACCACGGCAGCCAGCGTGCGACCGGCGCATCCAGGCTCAGGCGGCCCTGCGCCACCAGTGCCAACGCCGCGGTGGCGACGATCGGCTTGCTGACCGAGGCCAGGCGAAAACGCGTCTCCTCATGCATCGGCCGCTGCGCCTCGCGGTCGGCCCAGCCGGCGGCGCGGCGGTAGACGCAGGCGCCCTGATGGGCGACAAGCACCACCGCACCGACCAGCCGCTGCTGCTGCAGGGCGGCGTCGATCGCGGCATCCAGCGGCGCGGCCTGTTGGGGCGACAGGGGCGGCAGCGCAGGGAACGGAAAAGCGGAGGCGGTGGCAGAGGATGCGGGCATGGGGGCAGCGCTCGGTGAAGGGAACGACAGCGTGGACGCCTGCCAATTGCGGAAAAAGACGGGTAGATTTCCTGGCTACAAGGACAAAAATGTCCGCAATGGAGCGCTGCAATGGACAGTCTGGGGAGCCTGCGTGGCTTCGTGCAGGTGATGGAGAGCGGCGGCTTCGCCGAGGCCGGGCGGGCGCTGGGCCTGTCCGCATCGGCGATGGCCAAGAGCGTGGCGCGGCTGGAACAGTCGCTGGGGGTGCGCCTGTTCCATCGCAGCACCCGCAGCCTGACCCTGACCGCCGAAGGCCAACTGCTCCTGCCGCGCTGCCGGCGCATCCTGGCCGAGGTCGAGGCGGCGCGCGGCGAGCTGGGAAGCCTGGCGGCGACGCCGAAGGGGCGGCTGCGGATCAGCCTGCCGATGAACAACAACGTGCTGCTGCCGGTGCTGGGCGACTTCATGCGCGCCTATCCGCAGGTGCAGTTGGACCTGGATTTCGACGATCGCCTGGTGGACGTGATCGAAGAGGGGTTCGATGCGGTGTTGCGCGTGGCCGAGCCGGACGATTCGCGGCTGGCCTCACGCCGCCTGGGCAGTTTCCGCCGCTGCCTGGTGGCCTCGCCCGATTACCTGCAGCGCTGCGGCACGCCGTTGCGGCCGGCCGACCTGCTGACGCACCAGTGCCTGCACTACCGCTTCCGCAGCAGCGGGCGCCTGGAAGCCTGGCCGCTGGGTGCGGCGGCGGCTGACCTGTCGTTGCCGGTGTCGATGGTGTGCAACAACATCGAGACGCGGCTCAGCTTCGCTGTGCGCGGCTGTGGCATCGCGTTCCTGCCGGAGCACTCGGTGCGCGCGGAACTCGCGGCCGGCACGTTGCGCACGCTGCTCGACGACTATGTCGACTCCACCGGCACCTTCCATTTGCTGTGGCCGTCGAGCCGGCACATGCTGCCGAAGCTGCGCGTGTTGGTCGATTTCCTCGGCGAGCGATTGATGTTCTAGGCGTGCAGGAATCGCACAATGGCGTTGTGCAGCGGTATGGCCGGGTGCTACACGCAGATCCGATGTTCGCGGCCTTGCGACTGCAGGCTGCGGCACATGTGCCGCAGCCTGCGCAGCGGGTTCAAACCAGCGTCGGGTAGTCGGTGTAGCCCTTGGCGCCGCCGCCGTACAGCGTGTCGGCGTCCACCTGGTTCAAGGGCGCGTCGCGGCGCAGTCGTTCCACCAGGTCCGGGTTGGCGATGAACGGGCGGCCGAACGCCACTGCGTCGGCGCGGCCGGAGGCCACGGTCTGTTCGGCCAGTGCCTTGTCGTAGCCGTTGTTGACCAGCCACGGACCGTGGAACTTGGCGCGCAGCGCGGCATAGTCGAAGGCGATGTTGTCGCGCGGGCCGCCGGTGGCGCCTTCGATCACGTGCACGAAGGCCAGGCCCAGCGGATCCAGGCGTTCCACCGCGCGCTCGAACAGCGGCTGCGGGTCGCTGTCGCGCGCATCGTTGGCCGGGGTCACCGGCGACAGGCGCACGCCGGTACGGTCGGCGCCGATTTCCTGTGCCACCGCTTCAACCACTTCGAACAGCAGGCGGGTGCGGTTCTCGATGCTGCCGCCGTAGGCATCGTCGCGGTGGTTGCTGCCGTCGCGCAGGAACTGGTCGATCAGGTAGCCGTTGGCGGCATGCACTTCCACGCCGTCGAAGCCGGCGGCGATGGCGTTGCGGGCGGCGCGGCGGAAGTCCTCGATCAGCGCGGGGATTTCGTCCAGGCGCAGTGCGCGCGGGGCGGAGACGTCGGTGAAGCCCTCGGCGGTGAAGGTCTTGGCATCGGCGCGCAGCGCGCTGGGCGCCACCGGCGCGGCGCCGCCCGGCAGCAGGCTGACGTGCGAGATGCGGCCGACGTGCCACAGCTGCAGCACGATCTTGCCGCCACGGTGATGCACCTCGTCGGTGACTTTCTTCCAGGCCGCGACCTGCGCGTCGCTGTAGATCCCCGGGGTGTCCTTGTAGCCCTGGCCCATCGGGCTGATCTGGGTCGCCTCGGCGATGAGCAGGCCGGCGCTGGCGCGCTGGCCGTAGTACTCGGCGGCCAGCGGCGAGGGGATGCGGCCTTCGCCTTCGGCACGGTTGCGGGTCAGGGGCGCCATCACGATGCGGTTGGCCAGTGCGATCGCGCCCAGGCGCAGCGGCGTGAACAGCGGGGAAGCGGTGTCGGTCATCGGTGGGTCTCTTGGTGGTGGGGTGGGGCGGCCGACCCTACAGCGGGGCGCTGCAAGGCGGCGTGCGTGCAGGACATGGGGGCGCGTGCGGCGGTTTCGCGGCGGTGCGGTGGGACAGTGCGTTGCTGCGGCGGCACCTTCGCGAGGGCATCGCCACCCCGGGCGCCACCAGCGGCACCACGCAACGCGGCGTTGCGCAGGCGGGGCTGCAGGATTTGCTGCAATGCACAATAATGGGCGGCCCTTTCCTTCGGGACGTGCGCATGACCTCATCCGCCACGGCGCCGCTGTCGCGGCGCGGCTACGTGCTGATCCTGTTCGCGCTGGCGATGGGCGGTTTCGCGATCGGCACCAGCGAGTTCTCCACCATGGGGCTGATGCCGTACATCGGCCGTGGCCTGGTCATCGATGCGCCGCAGGTCGGGCATCTGATCAGTGCCTATGCGCTGGGCGTGGTGGTCGGTGCGCCGCTGCTGGCGATCCTCGGCGCGCGCTGGTCGCGCCGCGATCTGCTGCTGGCGCTGATGGGCTTCTATGCGTTCGGCAATCTCGCCAGCGCGGTGGCGCCGGACTATCACAGCATGCTGCTGGCGCGCTTCGTCGCCGGCCTGCCGCATGGCGCCTATTTCGGTGTGGCGACCCTGGTGGCCGCGTCGATCGGTCCGCCCGACCAGCGTGGCGCGGCGGTCAGCCGGGTGCTGCTCGGCCTCAACCTGGCGGTGCTGGTCGGCAACCCGCTGGCGACCTGGCTCGGCCAGGTGGCGGAATGGCGCTATGCCTACGCCCTGGTCGCGGCGATCGCGGTGCTGACGGTGGTGCTGGTGTGGCGCCTGCTGCCGGCCGATCCGCAGGAGGCGCGGCCCTCGCCGTTGCGCGAACTGCGCGCCTTCAACCGCACGCAGGTGTGGCTGGCGCTGGGCATCGGCGCGATCGGCTTCGCCGGCATGTTCTGCGTCTTCAGCTATCTGGCGCCGACCCTGATGGAGGTCACCGGGGTCTCCGAGCATTGGATCCCGGTGGCGATGGGCGCGTTCGGGCTGGGCGGCCTGCTCGGCAACCTGGCCGGCGGCTGGCTGTTCGACCGGATGCAATTCCGCGCGGTGCCGCTGGTGTTGCTGTGGTCGCTGGCGGTGTTGCTGGTGTTCCCGCTGGCGGCCACTTCGCCGTGGGCGGTGCTGCCGGCGGTGGTCGCGGTCGGCAGCATGGGCGCTTTGGCGCCGGTGCTGCAGACCCGCCTGATGGACGTGGCCAGCGATGCGCAAACCCTGGCCGCGGCCTCCAACCATGCCGCGTTCAACCTGGCCAACGCGCTGGGGCCGTGGCTGGGCGGCATCGCGATCGGCGCCGGCCTGGGCTGGACCTCCACCGGCTATGTCGGCGCGGCGATGGCCGTGGGCGGCCTGCTGATCTACCTGTGGGCGCGCCAGGCGGCACGGCGTGGCGCCTGCGCGCATGCGGCCGGCTAGGGTGCGCTAGCGCAGCGGCCGCGCGGTGGAAGACAGCCTGCGCAGCGCGTCCAGCTTGCCTTGGTAGCGCGGTTGCGTGGCTGGATCGGCGTGGGCCATGGCCTCGCGCAGCGCCGCGGTGGCGCGGCGGGTGTCGCCGCTGTGCAGGTAGGCGCGGGCCAGGGCGAAGTACAGCAGGTGGGCGCCGTCGTAGAGGTGCAGCGCGTGCCGGTAGTAGGCGATCGCTGCGGGGTAGTCCTGGCGCCGCTCCGCCTCGTTGCCGAGCAGGTATTGCTGGAATGGGTCGCGTTGGCGCACCTGTTCCATCTGCCGCTGCAGGGCGGCCTCCCGCGTGCCGTCGCCCAGGCGTCGGGCCAGGCCCACGGCGTTGGACAGCGCCGGCAGGTGTTCCGGATCGATCTCCAGCGCCTTGGCGTAGTCGCGTGCGGCGGCGGCGCTGTCGCCATCGCGCATCGCCAGCACGCCCCGGTTGTTCCAGGCCCCGGCGAAGCGTGGGTCCATCTGCAGGGCCATCGCCAGATGCGCGCGGGCGCCGTCGACATCGCCGTCGACCATCAGCTCGGCGCCGCGGTTGTTGTAGTAGTGGGCGAGGGCGCGGCGGTCGGAGATCGGCTGCGGCCCGCGCCGGTCCATCAGCACGCTGCGGTCCAGGTCGATGCTGCCGCGGCCGCTGTCCACGCGCACGCCGGCGTTGACGTGGCCGACGTTGTACAGCGCATTGCCGTCCTCGTACCAGCTCAGCACGCGGCGTACTTCCTGGACCTGAGCCTGCAGCCCGACGTCGCGCGCCATCGCCACGAACAGCAGGGTGAAGGACAGGCAGTTGACGTGGCGCGTGGCGTAGCTCTCGGCGACGCTGTGGGTGGCCTTGGGGTCGTATTGCAGGTCCAGGCCGTTGGCATCGAAGGCCAGCGCCACCAGTTGCTGCAGACGGTGTTCGGCATCGGCGCCGCGGTCGATGCGCTGCTGCAGCAGCGCATGCAGCGCCGGTGGAAGTTGCATGATCTGCTCAGGGATCGGAACGGCGGTTGCCGCGGTAGTCGTCGCCGGAACCGGCGGTGTCGCCTCTCTCTGGACGGCCGCTGCCGTGTGCGATGAAGGTCGCGACGGTGTGGGCGGCGACGGGGCGGCCGTGGCGGCGGCGAGCAGGGCGAACGCGGTCCAGGCGAACATGACGCACCTCGCGGTGCCCTGCAGTGGCGAGGGCTCGCCTGCACTATAGGCCCTCGCTGGCGAGACAGGATGGTCATCGTGGCGGTGCCGACGAGCGGTCTCCGGCCGACGCGATCGACGGCGGCGGTCATCCACAACCGCTGTGGACGAACGTGGGGCAACCGTGTGGATAAGTCGCTGCCACGCAGGCGCCACAATGCACGCAGACAGGATGGTGAAAACTTCGCCACATGTCTGACTGCGCAGTGCGGCCATGAACGCGTGTTCACCACGGGCAATGCCGCGTGACGAGCGAGCGCCGATGGCTCACGTGCGCTTTATGCCGCTCTGCCCAGCATTGCCAACACCACGCAACGCGGCAATCCTCTCTACCGCGCCGTGCGATATCCAGGTTCACCCCCGTGTGCCCGTTGCGCGATATCGCTGGCCTCGCCACAGGAGTTTCCCATGAGCATCCAGAGCAAGACCACGCACAGCCTCAACGACCTCATCGCCATTTCCCGCGACGGCAAGGACTTCTACGAAGAAGCCGCCAAGAAGGTGGGCGACGCCGAGTTGTCCGCGCTGTTCCTGCGCATCGCCGGCGTCAAGTCGGACATCGTGAGCAGCCTGAGCGCAGTGGTGCAGTCGGTCGGCGGCAAGCCGGAAGAGCACGGCACCATGGTCGGCAGCATGCAGCAGATGTACGGCAAGGTCCGCGCCGCGCTGGGCGACACCAAGTACGGCTACGTCGCCGAGCTGGAAGAGTCAGAAGATCGCCTGCTGAAGGCCTTCAACGAGACGATCGCCGACGCCGACACCCCGGTCGCCGCGCGCGATGCCGCCACCCGCCTGCTGCCGGAAGTGCGCGCCTGCCACGACGTGATGCGCACCCGCAAGCACGCGATGAAGAACGCGGCATAAGTGCCGCCCGCCGCCGGCCCGGCGCTCCGCATCGCGGCGTTGTCCGGGTCGGCGTGCCGATGGTCTGCAGCGGGACGGTGCGCTTGCTACCATGCGTGCTCGACCGCTGCCCGACCTGATTGCGGCGTTTGCCGCTTCTGCCAATGTCTCCCGATGCCGCGCCTGCCGGCGCCCAGTTCTCGCTCGGTTTCGATGCGCCTGCCGCACGCGAAAGCCTGTTCTTTGCACTGCTACCCGACACGCGAACCGCGCAAGCGGTGCACAGCCTTGGCCAGCAACTGTGCCAGGCGCATGGTCTGCACGGGCGTGCGCTGCCGCCGGAGCGGCTGCATGTCACCTTGCACTATCTCGGCGAATACGCCGGGATTCCGCCACGCTTGCTGCAGCAGGCATGCGCCGCCGGGCAGGCGCTTGCGGCCTCGCCATTTGAACTTGCATTCGACCAGGCGGTGACCTTCGACAGCCGCGCGCGCAGCCGACCACTGGTGCTGCGCGGTGATGCCGAGCCTGCGCCGTTGCTGGCGTTGCGTCAGGCGCTGCAGCAGCAGTTGGCCCGGCACGGCGTGGCGCCGCGCGCCGACGGCGCGTATCTGCCGCACATGACCCTGGCCTATGTCGATCAGGCGTTGGCGCCGCAGCAGGTGCCGGCGCTGCATTGGCAGGCGACGTCGCTGAGCCTGATCCGCAGCGTACAGGGCCAGGGCCGTTACCTGCACGAAGCCAGCTGGCCGTTGCGCGCCGCCCCTGCGCAGCACGACGCATGAATGCGGCGCCGCTGACCCTGCCCGAGGCGCAATGGGCGCAACTGCGGGCGGCCTACGCCGAACCGCCGCGGGCGTATCACCATTTCGGCCACGTCGAGGCGGTGCTGGCGCACTACGCCGAGGTCGCCGCCGACACCGGCTGGCGGCAGCCACGCGAGGTCTACCTGGCCGTGCTCTATCACGATGCGGTCTATCGTGCCGGCCGCGGCGACAACGAAGCGCAGTCGGCGCGCCTGGCCGAGGCGGCGATCGCGCAATGGCTGCCGGACGCCGCGGTGGAGGCGACGCGGGTGGCTGCGCTGATCGAACTCACCGCGCGTCACGGGCAACTGACCGTCGACTCGGTGGATGCGGACGCCGCGCTGTTCCTGGATTGCGACATGGCCATCCTCGGCGCCGCGCCGGAGGCCTTCGCCGCCTACGACCGCGCCATCGCCAAGGAGTACCGCGGCGTGGTGCCGGGCTGGTTGTACCGACGCAAGCGCCGTGCGTTCCTGCGCACCGTGCTGGCGCAGCCGCGCATCTTCCTCAGCGAGCGCTTCCATGCGCGCTACGACGCGGCCGCGCGCGCCAACCTGCGTCACGCCATCGGCTGAGGGGACGCTGACCGCTGCCTGCGCCGCCTTCTTCTACACTGCCGCGCCGGTCTGCCCCGGCCGCCGCCACGGAGCCCCATGTCCGACCCTGCCGCCAATGCCGATCCCCGCCCGCAGGCGCCGCTGCCGCCGGGCCCCAGCGACTGCTGCGACAGCGGCTGTCCGCTGTGCGTCTACGACCTCTACCACGAGGAGCTGGAGCGCTACCGGCAGGCGCTGGCCGCCTGGCGGCTGCGCCATCCCGGCGCCGACGCGGACGCCTGAAAGGCCTGCCGGTGCAGGCGCTGGCGCAGGTCCGGCGTACCTGGCATGAACCAGGGAGCGCGCCGCGCTTCGCGCCGTCGCCGTTCGGGATTATCTTTACACGCCTTTTCAGGATTGCCGGATGATGCAGAAGCGTGGCGGTTGGATGTGGGGATGTGCATTGGGCGGACTGCTCGCGGCCGGCGTCGCCGGCGCAGCACCGGGCGCTGCGGCCACCGCCGCGCCGCGTGCCGGCGCACCGGCCGCGGCGCCGGAAAAGCTCAGCCACGGCCGCTTCGAGCAGGTGCCGGTGCTGTTGCCCAAGGGCAACGCGCAGCGCGTGGTGCTGTGGTTCGCCGGCGGCAAGCATGCCGACGCCGAGCGCATGCGCCAGATCGAGGCGCTGCGCGACGACGGCGCGATGGTCGCGGTGATCGACAGTGCGCACCTGCAGGCGGTGCTGGCCAAGATCGACGGCACCTGCGGCTTCTCCGCCGGCGACGTGGAGAATTTCTCGCGCTACGTGCAGGCCTATTTCCACGTGCCGACCTACCACCTGCCGTTGCTGGTGGGCGATGGCGACGGCGCCGCGCTGGCCTATGCGGTCGCGGCGCAGGCGCCCAAGCATCTGCTGGCGGGCCTGCTGACCGAGGATTTCTGCCCGGTGCAGGTGCTCGACGACCAGATCTGCGGCGCCGGCATCACCGCGCCGGCGCGTGCGTTGCAGGCGACTGCGCTGCCGGTGCCGTGGCTGGCCGCGCTCGATGCCAAGACCCGCCGCGACCGTTGCACCCAGCAGAGCGATGCGTTCCTGCAGAAGGTGGCGCAGGCGCGGCAGTTCCGCCGCAGCGCCAGCGGCGATGCGCTGCCGGGCCTGCGTGCGGCGGTGCGTTCGCTGGGCGATCGGCCCGGCGTCAGCCTGCCGCCGACCCCGGCCGACCTGGCCGGGCTGCCGGTGGTCGAAGTGCCTGCCGCCGCGGGCGCGGGCGATGCCGACAACGGCAACGTGTTCGCGATCTTCGTCTCTGGCGACGGCGGCTGGGCCGGGCTCGACCAGCAGGTCGCCGGCGCCCTGGCCAAGGCCGGCATCCCGGTGGTGGGCGTGGATTCGCTGCGCTACTTCTGGAGCGAGCGCACGCCGCAGGGCTTCGCCACCGACCTGGACCGCATCTACCGCCACTACAGCCACCTGTGGCAACGCGGGCGGGTGGTGCTGATCGGCTTCTCGCAGGGCGCCGACGTGCTGCCGGCGGCCTACAACCAGTTGCCGGAAGCGATGCGCGACCAGGTGCAGCTCACCGCCTTGCTGTCGGTGGGCAAGACCGCCGACTACGAGTTCCACGTGTCCAACTGGATCAGTTCCGGCGACGACGGCCTGCCGATCGCCCCGGAAGTGGCGAAGATGCCGCCGGCGCAGACCCTGTGCATCTACGGGCAGGACGACGACGACGCGCTGTGCCCGGACCTGCCCAAGGGCGCGGTGCAACTGGTCAAGCTGCCCGGCGACCATCATTTCCAGGGCGACTACGCCACGCTGGCCAAGCAGATTCTGCAGCGGATTCAGTAGACGCCGGGATTGGGGAGGCGGGATTGGGGATTGGGGGTTGGTCGCGGGTGCGGGCTTGCGCGCTCGCGTCGTCGGCCGCCGTACCCTCACCCCAACCCCTCTCCCGGGGGGAGAGGGGCTTTGCTTTTCCTTCTCCCATCGGGACCACGGCCCCCTTTTCGGGGGAAGGTGCCCCGAAGGGGCGGATGAGGGTACGGCGCGAAGCCTCGTAAAGCTCCGGCAAACGGGGTAGCCAGGCCAATCCCCAATCCCGACTCCCCAATCCCCGCCTCACTCCGGCTTGCGCGGATCCAGCGAGATCAGTCGGGTCACGTCCAGCAGGGCGGCGGGCAGGTGCATGCCGCCGGGGGCGGCGAGGTAGCGGGTGCGCCAGGCGGGGGCGAACTTGGACTTGAAGCGGCGCAGGCCGGTGAAGCCGTAGAAGCGTTCGCCGTGGCGCACGATCAGGTTGCCGAAGCGGTTCCAGCGGCCGGCCAGGCGGTGCTGGGCCAGGCCCGACAGCGGCGCCATGCCCAGCGAGAAGCGCTTGTAGCCCTGGTCGCGGCCCCACAGGAACAGCTCGATGAACAGGAAGTCCATGGTGCCCTTCGGCGCATCGGCGATGTGCCGCATCAGGTCCACCGACAGCTCGTGGCCGGCCGGGGCCTGCCACAGGTTGGCGAAGGCCACGACCTTGCCTTCGAACTCCACCACCGCGATCGGGAAGCGGCGCAGGTAGGCCGGGTCGAAGCTGCCCAGCGAGAAGCCCTTCTCGGCGCCGGCCTTGTCTTCCAGCCACTGCTGCGAGACCTCGGCCAGCACCGGCATCAGCGCGTCCACCGCGTCGGTCTCGACGATGCGGAAGCTCAGCCCGCTGCGCTTGCCGCGGTTCCAGGCCTGGCGCAGGTCGGCGCGGTCGCGGCCTTCCAGGTGGAAGCCCTCCAGCGACACCATCGCTTCCTCGCCGAGCTTGACCAGGGTCAGGCCCAGGTCCAGGTAGGTCTGCCAGTGCTGCTCGCCGACCTGGTAGAACACCGGGCGCAGGCCCATGCGGTCGGCTTCCTCGCGGAAGCGCCAGATCAGCGCGCGGGCCACTTCCGGCGCGCCGACCGGGTCGCCCATCGCCACCAGCGAGCCGCCGTAGCGCTGCATCATCACGAAGCCGGGGCCGTCCTCGGCCTGCAGCAGCGCCTTGTCGCCGGTCAGCACCAGGCAGGCCTGGGTGTCGGTGGCCTCGGCCAGCACCGGCGCCAGCGCGTCCAGTTGCGCGCCATCGGCCGGCGGCAACGGCGAGCGCGTGCTGTGCAGCAGCCGCGCCAGCCCGAACACCACCACCGCCACGCTGACCAGCAGCACCGCGCGCAGCGCGCGTGGGGCGTTGGCCGAGGTGGCGAACTCCCACCACAGCTCGTTCTGGTATTCGACGTGGCTGTAGACGAAGAACAGCAGCCAGATCGTGGCGATCAGCACCAGGCCGAGGTTGCGCAGCCACGGCCACGACCAGGCCTCGTCGAGCAGGGCGCCCTCGCGATAGAACTCGCGGCGCGCGCCCCACAGGCCGACCGCCACCACCAGCGAGGACAGCGCCACCGAGACGTGGCCGCCGCGCAGCCAGGCCGGCAGCGGCAGCAGCACGCAGATGCCGATCGCCAGCACCCAGGCGGCATGGCTGCGCCGCTGCAGGCCCTGGCCGATCAGCAGCAGCACCACGCCGCCGAGGCTGGCCAGCAGGTGCGAGGTTTCCATGATCGACAGCGGCGCCATGTCCTGGCGGCGCTTGGGCGTGGGCAGGGTGCCGTCGATGACCAGCGCCGCGCCGACCGCGAACACCGCAAGGGCGATGATCTGCGGCAGCCACGGGCGCAGCGTGCGCCAGGCCACGCGGACCCCGCCGGCACTGGCGGCCAGCGGCCGACGCAGGCCGGACAGCGACGCCATCAGCACCGACAGCAGCAGCGGCACCACGTAGTAGGTGATGCGGTAGATCAGCGCCGCCGCCAGCACCGCCGCCGGCGCCACGCCGGGCAGCAGCTTGAGCAGGCTCCACTCGAACACGCCCAGGCCGGCCGGCACGGTCGAGACCAGGCCCGCCACCACCGCGACCAGGTACAGGCCGACGAAGCCGATGTACTCGATGCCCGATTCGTTGGGCAGCAGCACGTAGAACGCGGCACTGGCCAGGCCCAGTTCGACCACGCTCAGCGCGGTCACGCCCAGGGTGGTGCGCCGGTCCGGCAGCCACAGTTCGTGGCTGCGCCAGCGCAGGGTGCGGCCGTCGCGGCCGGCCAGCAGCAGCATCGTGGCGAAGCCGACCAGCAACGCGATGCCGATCGCGCGCACCGCAGTCGCGCCGACCGGCAGCGCCAGCGCCGCCGCGGCCGGTTCCAGGGTCAGGGCCAGCGCCAGCAGCAGCCACGCGCCGAACACGAAGCCGAGCGTGCTCATCAGCACCACCTGGCCGATCTCGGCCAGGCTCAGCCCGACCCGGCCGTAACCGCGCAGGCGCACCGCGCCGCCGGTCAATGCGGCGAAGCCCAGGGTCTGCCCGACCGCATGCGCCAGGAACGCGGTGATGCTGATCCGCATCGGGTGCAGCTTGCGCCCGCTGCGGCGCAGGCCGACGGCATCGAAGCCGATCAGGCAGGCATAGCTGCTCAGGCCCAGCAGCAGGGTCAGCACGATCTGGCTGAGGCTCAGCTGGTTGAAGGCGTGACGGATCGCACTGTAGCCGTGGGTGCTGAACTCCGTGGCCAGCGCGTGCAGCGCCAGGGCCAGGATCGCCAGGCTGGCCAGCACCGGCAGCGCACGGCGCCAGCCGGGCGTGGGTGCGGGAGTAGAGGGCGCGGCGTCGGTCATTGCGGGCAGGCGGCGGCGAGGCGCGACGGCGCACGTTGCGCGGTGCGCGACGCGGCCGGAGCGGAAGTGCGGGTGAAACGAAGACGGGCCATCGCGATACCGGTTGGATGAAAGCGTGTGACGAACATTGAGAGGGCTGCGACCAAGTGGCTGCGTCGCGGTGGGTGGGGTGTCGGGGCAAGCCGGGTTGCACCGGCCTGCCGCGCATCACCCCGGTGGGATGCCACGCGTCAGGTCCCGACAGCGGTCGCGGTCAGCGGCGCGCAGGCGAGTCCGGTACCGGTGAGCTTGGCGCCCTCCCGGGCCGCACCCCGCAGCGCACACATCGCCCCCCTGTCAGCCGTACCGCTCCTCTTGCCGTGCATCCCACGCTCCAGGCTATACCGGCCGTGCCGGCGACGCGCATGATAGTGGAATCGCACGTCGCCACGGCGTCGGGACCGCGGCAGGGGCCGTGGCCGGCGCATATGGCGACGGTCTGTGTCGGTTCCGGAGCCTGTCGATGCCCTTGTCCGCATCTCCCTTTCCCACGCCGCCGCGCTGGACGCGCCTGGCCGGCGCCGCAGCGCTGCTGCTGGCGCTGCTGTTCCTCGGCGTGGCCATGGCGTTGCAGGTCGTGCGCGCCGATCTGCACTGGCAGCAGGCCACGCTCAGCCAGTACCTGCATGGGCCCGGCGGCCTGCTGCTGCGCACCGTCTACGTCCTGCTGGCCGTCGGCGTGGTGGCGCTGGCGGCCGGGCTGTATGCGCAGGCGCCACCACGCGCGCGCAGCGGCGCGCCGGTCGTGCTGTTCGGCTGCGCCGCGCTCGGCCTGTGCGGCGTGGCGATCGGCGACAGCTATCTGCCGCAGCGCGCACCGCTGCTGGCGCCGCTGGTGCACGGGCTCTCCGCGCAGACCGCGTTCCTGTGCGTGACCACGGCGATGCTGCTGCAGAGCGCGTGGCTGCGCGGGCAGGCGGCGTGGCGGGGCCGCGCCGGGCCGCTGTTGCTGCTGGCGGTGCTGGCGTTCGTGGCCCTGTGGGTGCATGTGCTGTGGCGCGCACCGCCGCGCGGGCTGACCCAGAAACTGCCGATCGTGTTGATCCTGGCCTGGCTGCTGCCGGTGGCGTATCGCGTGTGGCGGCCGGTGCCTGCAGCCGCGGCGCAATCGCGCGACAATGGCGCGGTCTTCCCACTACAGGACAGCGCATCATGATCCAGCGTTTCGATACCGGCCCGCGGATGTCGGAGATGACCGTGTACAACGGCGTGGCCTATCTGGCCGGGCAGATCGCGGACGATACCAGCGAAGACATCGCCGGCCAGACCCGCCAGGTGCTGGCCGCGATCGACCGGTTGCTGGCGCTCGCCGCCACCGACAAGAGCCGGATCCTGCGCGCGGAGATCTTCATGACCGACCTGGCCGAGTTCGCCGAAATGAACAAGGTCTGGGAGGAATGGGTCAGCCCGGGCAACACCCCGGCGCGTGCCACCGTGCAGGCCAACCTGGCCGACCCGGCCTGGAAGATCGAGATCGTGATTACCGCGGCGGCGTGAAAGCCGGGAATGGGGAGTCGGGAGTCGGGAATCGGGAATGGGAAAGCCGGCAGTGCGTCGCCTGAGCGACCGCGTGAAGCAGTGGCTTTAGCCGCGACAGGCGTCGCCGGTAAAGCCCGTCGCGGTTGACCGGGAGTTCCTTGGGTACGCAGGTAACCCGGGCACTCGCGGGACGCCCATTCCCGTTTCCCCATTCTCCATTCCCGGCGCCCCAGCGCCCCAGCCCCTCAGCGCCTGACGAACCGGTAATGCGCCACGCCCCACTGCTGGCCCTGTTCGTAGCCGAACAGTTCCGCGCAGGCCATCCAGAACATGCGCCAGCGTTGCCACCAGATCTTGGCGTCGGCGCCGTAGGTGGCCTGCAGCACCGGCATCAGCGTGTCGCGGTGGCGGTCCTGGTTGTGCAGCCAGGCGTTGGCGGTCTTCTCGTAATGCTGGCCGGACAGCAGCCAGCGGCGTTCGATCGCCAGGTCGTCCTGGAACTGCAGCAGGGTGTCGGCCGCCGGCATCAGGCCGCCGGTGAAGAAGTGCCGGCCCATCCAGTTGTCCTCGCCCTGCACCTCGAACGGGTAGGCCAAGTCGCGATGGCAAAAGATGTGCACGAACAGCCGGCCGCCCGGCACCAGCCAGTGGCTGACCCGCTTGAGCAGTTCGCGGTAGTTGCGCATGTGCTCGAACATCTCGATCGAGACCACACGGTCGTAGCTCTCGGTCGGCAGGGTCAGGGTGTTGGCGTCGTGGGTGATCACCTTGACGTTGTTCAGCCCGCGCGCACGGCACTGCGCTTCGATGTGCTCGCGCTGCGGCCGCGAGTTGGACACGGCGGTGATGCGCGCGCCGGGGAATTGCTCGGCCATCCACAAGGTCAGCGAGCCCCAGCCGCAGCCCAGTTCGAGGATGCGCTGGCGGTCGCGCAACTGTGCGCGTTCGGCGTACAGCTGCAGCATGCGTTCCTCGGCCGCGTCCAGGTCGGGCGTGGTCGCGTCCCAGTAGCAGCTGCTGTACTTCAGGCGCTTGCCCAGGCACAGCTCGAAGAAGCGCGGCGGCACTTCGTAGTGCTGGCGGTTGGCTGCGTCGGTCTCGATCGCGATGGCGCTCTCGCGCAGCGATTCGATCAGCAGGCGCTGGCGTTCCCAGGCCGCGTCGGCGCCGCCGGCGCGCTCGTCGCGCAAGCGTTGCGCGCACAACCGGCGCATCGCCGCGCGCAGCATGGCGTCGGGCAGCAGGCCGGATTCGGCCAGGCGCGTGGCCAGCGGCTCGGCCGGCGCGGCAGGCGGGGAAGAGGTGGCAAAGGTACTGGACATGGCGGATCTCCTCGCGCGGCTCAGTGCCGCGGCGGCATGGGGAAGAAGGCGCTGGTGCTGCGCTGGTAGTCGGCGTAATCGCGGCCGCGCGAGCGCAGCGCTTGCTGTTCGGTATAGGGAATGCCGGTGACGCGATAGAGGAAGGCGAACATCAGCAACGGGCCCAGCGCGGCCACGCCGACCCACAGCGCGCCGCTGCCCACCGCCAGGAACACATAGGCGAACCAGTGCACGAATTCGAAGAAGTAGTTCGGATGCCGCGAATAGCGCCACAGGCCTTGGCGGCAGGTCTTGCCCTTGTTCGCCGGGTCGGTGCGGAACGCGGCCAGTTGCCGGTCGGCCAGGCTTTCCCCGCCGACCGCGATCAGCCAGGTCGCGACCGCCAACGTGGTCCACACGCTCCACTGCGGCTGCGGATTGTGCGCGGCCACCGACAGCGGCACCGCGAACGCCAGCACCACCAGCGCCTGGCCGAGGAAGAACGCCAGGAACTTGCGCTGGTCGCCGTGCCAGTGCTCGCGCAGGGCACGATAGCGGCCGTCTTCGTGCGCATCGCCGAACACGCGTACGCCCAGATGCCAGGCCAGGCGCGCGCCCCACAGCCCGCCCAGCACCGCGGTCAGCACCCGCGGCAGCAGCGCGCCATCGGCGCGCCAGGCGCAGTACACCGCGGTCAGCGCCATGCAGGCCGACCACAGCACATCGACCACGCCGGCATTGCGGGTATGTCGCTGCCAGGCCCAGCCGGCGAGCATGACCAGCACGGTGAAGATGCCTACATGCAGGAGCGGCCAGGCGTTCATCGCGCCGCTCCGGTGGCCGGCAGCGCCGGCGTGGCGACCATCAGGCGGCGCGTCGCCAGGCTCAGCAAGGTCAGCGCCGTGGCCCAGCCGACGGCCAGTGCCAGCAGCGCCTGCGGCGTGGGCGCCACCAGCGTCACCGCCTGCCAGCCGCGCGCGGCCAGCACATAGCCCAGCGGGCCGCCAATGGCGCCGAACAGCGCCGCGCGCCAGGGATGGCGCATCACCCAGGCCAGCGAGTGCTGGAAGGTCAGCGCGAAGCCGGCCCACAGCGCCAGGATCCACAGCGGCGGCCACGGTGCCGGCGGCGCGGCGGCGTAGCGCACCCAGTCGCCGGCGCGCATGGCCGCATCGACACCGGCGCCCAGCGGCAACGCCAGGGCGATCAGCGCGGCGTCGCCATGCGCGCGGCGGCGCGGCTGCAACTGGTACAGCGCGAACAGCGCCAGCGCCGCCGGGCCGGCCCAGGCCAAGCCGTGCGCGGCGCCGACGACGGCGGCCAGCCACAGCCCCTGCAGGGCGAGGTAGTTGATCAGGTTGCTCATGCGTCGCCCGCCAGCGCCGGCGCGAACTGGGCCGGCCGTGCGCGCGGCTTGCTCAGCCACAGGTGCACGTCGCCGATCGAGCGCTCCAGGAAGCCGCCTTCGCAGTAGGCCAGGTAGAACTCCCACATGCGGATGAAGCGTTCGTCGTAGCCGAGCGCGCGCACCTGCGGCAGCCTGGCCATGAAGCGCTCGCGCCAGGCGCGCAGGGTCAGCGCGTAGCTGGGGCCGATGTCTTCCAGGTTGAACAGGCGCAGGTCGCTGGCGCGGCCGATCGCGCCGGTCATCGCCGCCACCGAGGGAATGAAGCTGCCCGGGAAGATATGGCGCTTGATGAAGTCCACCGACTTCAACGCCTGCGCGTAGCGATGATCCTCGATGGTGATGGCCTGGATCAGCGCCTGGCCGTCGTCCTTGAGCAGGCTGCCGACCTTGCCGAAGTAGGTATCCAGGTATTGATGGCCGATCGCCTCGATCATCTCGATCGAGACCAGGCGATCGTAGCGGCCGTCGAGATCGCGGTAGTCGCGCAGCAGCACCTCGACCCGGTCCGACAGCCCGGCGGCCGCGATGCGCTGCCGGGCCAGTTCGTACTGCTCGCGCGAGATGGTGGTGGTGGTGACGCGGCAGCCGTGGTGCTTGGCCGCGTGCAGCGCGAAGCCGCCCCAGCCGGTGCCGATCTCGACCAGGTGGTGGTGCGGCTGCAGGTCGAGCTTGGCGCAGATGCGCTGCAGCTTGCGTTCGGCGGCGCGTTCCAGCGCGGCTTCGCCCAAGGCGGCGTCGGCGTCGCGGAAGATCGCCGAGGAGTACATCAGGTTGCGATCCAGGAACAGCTCGAACAACGGATTGCCCAGGTCGTAGTGCGCGGCGATGTTGCGGCGGCTGCCGGCGCGGGTATTGCGCGCGAACGCGTGCAGGCCGCGCATCGCCAGGCCGCCGAGCCGGGCCAGGCCGGTTTCCATCGCGTCCAGGCGGTCGCGGTTGCGCACCAGCAGGCGTACCAGTGCGACCAGGTCGTCGCAGTCCCACAGGCCGTCCATGTACGCCTCGCCGACGCCGACGCTGCCGTTGAGCGCGGCCTGGCGGTAGAAGCGCGGGTCGTGGATGCGCAGATGCGCCTGCAGTGTGTCGGCGCTGACGTTGGGATCGCCCAGCGTGGTCAGCGTGCCGGCTTCCTCGATGCGCAACTGGCCCTCGCGCAGGCCGTCCAGGGTGGCGAGCAGGCGCTGCCGCAGCAGGCGGTCGAGCCCGCGCAGCGGCGGTGCGGCAGGGGCTAGCGCGGCGGCGGAAGAGGGCGCGTGCGGAGCGTTCATCGGCGTTCTCGCGGAAGGGAGTGGTCGGGGTGGTCGTGCACCGGGTTGCCGCGCAGCCACAGCCGCAGCGCCTGCCAGTGGATCTTGGCCATGACCTGCAGGGTCATCGCCGGATAGCGCAGCAGTGCCTGCGCCAGGCTGGCGCCATCGAGGGCCCGGCGCTCGAGCACAAGGGTGGCGTCGAAGCGTCGCCGCGTCGCCGCCGGCGTGGGATCGAGCACGTCCATGTGCACGCGCAGTTGCGCGCCGGGTTCGCTGAAGCGCCAGGCGTAGGTGTGCGCCATCGCCATGAACGGCGAGACGTGGAAGCGCTTGGCGAAGCGCCAGGCGTGCGTGGTGCCGTGACTGCGCGCCTCGGCCATCGGCAGCACATAGGCGTGGCGCTGCCGCCACGGCGTGTTGGTGATCTCGGCGACGATGCTGTGCAGGCGCTGCTGCGCGTCGTGGCAGTAGTAGAACGTGACCGGATTGAAGCAGTGGCCGAAGTAGCGCAGGTGGGTGAGCATGCGCACCGGGCCCAGCGGACGCTCGCCGGTGTGCTGCTGCACGCGGTCGCGCACCGCCTCGTCCAGCGGCTGCGCGGGGTCGCCCAGGTAGTCGCTGCGGCGGAACTCGGCCAGGTTGCGCCGGTTCACCGACCACAGCCAGCGCCGCGCGAACACCTGCTCCAGTTCGTCCAGGTCCAGGTACAGCAGGAACAGCGGATAGCGGAACGCCAGCGCTTTCGGCGCGTAACGGCGATGCCGCACCCAGCCGGTGTATACCGCGCTGTGCAGGCCATGCAGGGTCGTGCCCGCCGCCGCCGACGTTGTCGAGACGGCGCCAGCCGGCGGGGCGGGCACGGCAGCACGGCGCATCAGCGTCATGACCAGGGTACCCCCAGCGCGGCGGCGACGTCGACCGCGCTGCGCAGGCCGTCCTCGTGGAAGCCGAAGCCCCAGCCAGCGCCGGCGAACCAGGTATTGCGCTGGCCCTGGATCTCGCCCTTGCGCGCCTGCGCCGCCACCGACGCCTGGGTCTGCAGCGGATGCCGGTAGCGCATGCGTCGCAGCACCTTGGCCGGATCGATCGCATCGGTGCGGTTGAGGCTGACGATGAACGGCTGCGGCGCCTGCAGCGACTGCAGCGCGTTCATCCAGTAGCTGACCGTGCAAGGCGCGTCCGGATCCGCCGGCACGTGCGCGTTCCAGGCGGCCCAGGCGCGGCGGTCGCGCGGCAGCACGCGCGCATCGGTGTGCAGCACGGTCTCGTTGTCCTGGTAGCCGATCGCGCCGAGGATCGCGATTTCCGCGTCGCTGGGGTCGGTCAGCAGGCGCAGCGCGTCGTCGGCATGGCAGGTCAATACCGCGTGGTCGTATTGCTGGGTGTCGGTATCGCAGGCGATCGCGACGCTGCCGTGGGCCGTGCGCTGCAGCGCGCGCACCGGCGTGCCGAGCCGCTCGCGCACGCGCCAGCGGCTGCGCAGCGCGCGCACGTAGCTGTTGGAGCCGCCGCGCACCACCCGCCACTGCGGGCGGCCGCTGACCTGCAGCATGTGGTGATTGGCCATGAAGCCGATCAGCTGGCGCATCGGGAAATCGAGGATCTGCCGCGACGGCGAGGACCACAGCGCCGAGGCCATCGGCACCAGGTGCGCGTCGCGAAACACCTCGGAGTAGCGGTGGCGCTGCAGGAAGTCGCCGAGGGTGAGCTGCGCCAGCTTGGCGTCGTGTAGGACCTGCGGCGCCTCACGGTAGAACCGCCGCAGATCGCGCAGCATGCGCCAGAAGCGCGGCGACAGCAGATTGCGGCGCTGACAGAACAGCCCATCGAGCGTGCCGGCGTTGTACTCCAGCCCGGTGCGCTCTTCGTGCACAGAAAAACTCATCGTGGTCGGCTGCGACTCGACCCCGAGCCGCGCGAACAGCGCGCTCAGCAGCGGGTAGTGCTCCGGATTGAACACGATGAAGCCGCTGTCCACCGCGTATTCCGCACCGTCCAGTTCGATCGCATGGGTATGGGTATGGCCGCCGAGATAGTCGGCCGCTTCGTACAGCGTCACCTCATGGCGCTGCGACAGCAGCCACGCCGCGCCGAGGCCGGCGATCCCCGAGCCCACCACCGCGATCCGGCTCATCGGGCACGCGCCTGCGCACGCACCAGCCCGGCCGGCACCGGCTTGAGCTCGCGGATCACGCGCGTCCACGACAGCGCCTTCAGGCCGTACCAGGTCAGGTCCAACTCCCACCAGCGGAAACCCTGGCGCGCGGCACCGGGGAAGAAATGGTGGTTGTTGTGCCAGCCTTCGCCGAAGGTCAGCAGCGCCAGCCACAGGTTGTTGCGGCTGTCGTCGCGGGTGTCGAAGCGGCGGCTGCCGAAGCGGTGCGCCAGCGAGTTGATGGTGAAGGTGGCATGGAACAGCGCCACGGTGGAGACGAAGAAGCCCCACACCAGCAACTGCGGGCCGTCGGTGCCGAGCTGCGGCACGTGCTGCTGCAGCCACTCGCCGAGCAGGAACAGCGCCAGCGCCAGCAGCACCGGCAGCAACAGGTCGAAGCGGTCGAGGAAGCGCAGTTCGGGGAAGCGGCGCAGGTCCGGGATCGCCTCCCAGTCGGTGCGGAAGCCGCGCGGAGTCAGGAACCAGCCGCTATGGCTCCACCAGAAGCCGTGCTGGCGCGGCGAATGCGGATCGGCCGGGGTATCGGTATGGCGATGGTGGTTGCGGTGGTGGGCGGCCCACCACAGCGGCCCTCGCTGCACGCAGGTGGCGCCGATCGCGGCGAACAGGAACTGCACCGGGCGCGAGGTCTTGAACGCGCGGTGCGCGAAATAGCGGTGGTAGAAGCCGGTGAGCGCGAACATGCGCACGGCGTACATCGCCACCGCCATGCCGACGGCGAACCACGACACGCCGACCCAGAACACGCTCAGGCACGCCAGGTGCAGGCCGATGTAGGGCGCGGCACGCAGCCAGTCGATGCGGTCGGCACGCGCCGGATCCAGCTCGATCTCGGCACTGGTGTCGAACCACCGCCGCAAGGTGCGCAGGATGCGGCCACGCGCGGCAGGTGGCGTTGTGGAAGGGCTGGGTTCCGGAACGGGACTCGGCACAAGCGCGTCTCATTGGGGGACTTGGGAGCGATACGGGCGAAACCGGAACACGGATGCACCCGCGTCGCATTTCCCCTGCACGGCTGCGGGCGCGGCATGGCGGCCACGACGGCGCAGCGCAGGCGTCGCACGAATCGGAAGATCTGGCTGTCGTGCGGATGCGCGATGGCGGCGGCGATGTTGCCTGCGCACGAGTGGTGGGCGGGTGAATGCGCGCCCGGTTCTTGTAGACGAGCGCGGCATAGCCTGACCGCGGCCCGATCTCTCCGCGGCGCGTGCAAGGTACGTGGTGCACTGCCCCTCTCCCATCGGGAGAGGGGTTGGGGTGAGGGTGCGGAGCGAAGCTCTCGCGTATCCAACTTGCGCTAGCGGACGCTGTACGAGGCTTCGCCCGGACCCTCATCCGCCCCTTCGGGGCACCTTCTCCCGATGGGAGAAGGGGATCCGTGGTCTTGGTGGGAGAAGGGTTGTCTACGGCGCCAGCTGCAGCGTGCTAAGGCGTTATTGCCCCTCTCCCGGCGGGAGAGGGGTTGGGGTGAGGGTGCGGAGCGACGCCCTCGCGTATCCAACTTGCGCTAGCGGACGCTGTAAGAGGCTTCGCCCGTACCCTCATCCGCCCCTTCGGGGCACCTTCTCCCGACGGGAGAAGGGGATCCATGGTCCCGGTGGGAGAAGGGGTGTCTACTGAGCCAACTGCAGCGAGCTAAGGCGTTATTGCCCCTCTCCCATCGGGAGAGGGGTTGGGGTGAGGGTACGGAGCGAAGCCCTCGCGTATCCAACTTGCGCTAGCGGACGCTGTACGAGGCTTCGCCCGTACCCTCATCCGCCCCTTCGGGGCACCTTCTCCCGACGGGAGAAGGGGATCCATGGTCCCGATGGGAGAAGGGTTGTCTACGGCGCCAGCTGCAGCGTGCTGATGCCGCCCTTGGCCACGACCGGGCCGGTGGCCACGCCGCCGGGCGCGCCGCCGGGCGGTTCCATGGTCACCGCCAGCACCGCGCCGTCGCTGAGCATGGGCATCAGCGCATCGGGGATGCGCGCCACGCGCGCCTTGGCCTCGTCGAACACACCCATCGAGCGCGCCTTGCCGTCGGCCGGGATCAGCCACAGTTCGGGCACGCGCGCACTGTCGTGGGTGCCGCCCAGCGGGGTGAGGGTGATGCTGCGCTTGTCGGCGTCCATCAGCGCCACGTAGCCGGGCTTGCCGTCGTCCTGCATCAGCGTGGAGGTCATCGCGATGCCGCTGGGCTTGGGCGTGGTGGTAGTGGCGACCGGCGGGGGCTGCGCGGCCGGCGGCGGCACCGGCGCACGTGCCAGCAGCAGCGCCAGCAGGCAGGCCGTGGCGGTGGCGAAGCCGCCGGCGCTGAGCCAGCGCCAGGTCCGCACACTGTCCCAGAACCCGGGTGCGGCGGGCCGCGGGCGCGGCGCCGGCGCATCCAGGCCCAGCGAGGCGCGGATGCGCACCCACACGCGCTCGGGCACCGCCACCGGGGCGATCTCATCGGCCAGCGGCATCAGGTGTTGCTGCCATTGCAGCACGGCCGCGGCGAATTCGCGGTCGCTGTCGATGCGTGCCTCGGCGGCGCGGCGTTCCTGCGCGTCGAGCACGCCGAGCACGTACTCGCCGGCCAGCACGTCGCGCGGCGGCGGGGTTTCCTGTGGATCGGGCACGGAGGCGTTCATCGTTCCAGGCACGCTTTCAGTTTGGCCAGGCCACGGCGGATCCAGCTCTTGACCGTGCCCAACGGCGTGCCGCTGCGCTGGGCCAGTTCTTCGTAGGTGATGCCTTCGAAGAACGCGGTGCGGATCAAGTCGCCGCGCGGCGGCTCCAGTTCGCCCATGCACACGTCCAGGCGCCGTCCCGCCACCCGCCACTCGGTATCGGCGAGCGGATCGCGGCCTTCGTCCTGCAGTTCACCGGCGTCGTCCAGCGCCACCGACTGCCGCGCCGGGGCGCGTGCGCGCAGATGGTCGATGGCCTTGTTGCGGGCGATCATGGTCAGCCAGGTCAGGCCGCGCGCGCGCTGCGGGTCGAACTGCGCCGCCTTGCGCCAGACCGAGGAAAACACTTCCTGCAGCACGTCCTCGGCTTCGCCGCGCTGCGGCACGATGCGCAGGCACACGCCGAACAGGCGCGAGGACGTGGTGCGGTACAGGCGTTCGAACGCGGCGCTGTCGCCGGTGGCGGTGGCCACCAGCAATTGTCCTGCTTCGTCGTGATCGGGCGACTCGGTCATGCCGGGAGACGGTGGCGAAGGTCGGCGCGATGCTACAGGCTTTCGCCGCGGCCGTCGCTCAGGCGCGCTGGCGTCGCCACAGGACGAGGGCGGCGAGCAGCAGGACGATCTCGAACGCGGCCAGGCCGGTCGTGGTCGGGCCCACCGGCCACAGCCGCAGCAGGCTGGCGCTGCGGTAGAGCACGATGGGCACGTAGAACGCCAGCGCCAGGAGCAGGCCGGTGCGCAACTGCCCGGTGCGGGCGAAGTAGCCGAACAGGAAGGCCATACCCAATTGCAGGCCGCCGTAGATGACCAGGTATTCGGACTGGCCGGAGCGGTCCAGGCCGACATAGCCCACCGCGGCGGCGGTCTGCGCCGGCAGCAGCGTGCACCAGACGGCCAGGAGCGCGTACAGCGCGGCGTTGAACCACAGGTAGGCCTTGGCCATGAGGTGTCCTCGTCGATGCGCGGGCGATGCGCAGGCATGGTTGTAGCGGGTGCGGCGATGGCCGGCGTGAATGCGCTGGCGGCGCGGCTCAGCGCGCGCTGCATTGCGCGACCAACGGTTGCTGCAGCGCCTGCTCCCAGGCGCCGGCATCGGCCTGGCCGCGCAGGCGTTCGGGGAATTCGATTCGCACGGTCGGGTAGCGGCCGCGCGCGTCGCGGATGTTGCCGACACCGCGGAACTCGCGCAGGCGCCGGTCCTGGCGCGTGTAGGCGACGCTGAGGTCGGGCAGCAGCGTGCCGTACCAGGCGGCCAGGCTCAGGGTGTAGCGCTGCACTTCGGCGTCGGCCGGGCCGGGAGCGATGCGGAAGTCGAGCGTGCGCAGTTCGCTGGGCAGCACGAAGGCGATGCGCTGCGGTCCGCCGCTGCCCAGGCTGTCCCAGCGCTGGCGCAGATAGGCGTCGAAACCGGCGTCGATCACCTGCGCCTCGGTGCTCTTGGGCAGCGGCGCGCGGCGTTCGGCCTGACCCTTGGCCTGACTGAACATCTCGCGCCCACTGCCGCTGCGGCGCACACCCTCGCGGTAGCCGCTGCGCGCATCGACCAGTTCGAAGTCCGGCGCGGCGCTGCCGTCGTCCACGCGCTTGCGCGCGAACGCGGCGCCGTCGTTGCACTGGTACAGCACCAGGCGCGCGCCATCCTCGCGGACCCAGTGGCTTTCGCGGTACAGCACCTGTTTGCCGTCGGCGGCATAGGCGATGCCCTCGTAGTGCAGCATCGCCCGCGCAGGCGCGGCGGCGACCAGGGCGGCGGCGCCGAGGACCAGGGCCAGCGGCAGGTGCGCTCGGATGAGCGGGAAGGCGGCGGTCGACGTCGGCATGCACGGCGCTCCGGTGGGATGACACCAGGACATACGCGGCGGGTGCCGATTCGGATGCGCAGGCCGTGGCGCTCGCGCTGCAGCGGCTGTCTCAGCGCAGGACGATGCAGTCCACCGGACAGGCCGGCAGGCACAGCGCGCAGCCGGTGCACAAGGGCGCCAGCACCGTGTGCATGTGCTTGGCGCCGCCGACGATGGCGTCCACCGGGCAGGCCTGAATGCACTTGGTGCAGCCGATGCATTCGGCCTCGACCACCCACGCCACCTGCGGCGGCGTGTGCGTGCCGCGGCTGCGATCGTAGGGCAGGGCGGGGACCCCGAGCACCCGCGCCAGGGCGCGCGCGCCGGCGTCGCCGCCGGGCGGGCAGCGGTCCACCTGCGCCGTGCCGGCGGCCATCGCCTCGGCATAGGGACGACAGCCGTCGAACCCACACTGGCCGCATTGGGTCTGCGGCAGCAGGCGATCGAGGCGTTCGAGCAGGGCGTCGTGGGCGGGCGTCATGGCAGGGGCGGCGCGCGGCAGCGCCGCGGGGACTACAGAGCGAAGAAGGTGCATCGGCGTGGTCAGCCCGCACAGTGTAACGCGGTGCCCATGTTCGCCCGACGGCGCCGCATCGGGCAGTGTCATCGGCTCAAGCGATCCGGCGCCCGCAGTACCAGCGCTCGTGCGCCAGCGCCAGCATCGGCCGATCCTCGCGACTGTCGCCGTACGCATGGATGCGCCGATAAGCGTTCAGGTCGTAATGCATGCGGATCAGCGCGGCCTTGCGAGGGCCGCAGTCGCCGTGGCGATAGCGGCCGGTCAGGCGCCCATCCTGCACTTCCAGGCGGTTGCAGATCAGGTCCAGCCCATGTTGCGTGCACCAGGGCCGCAGATACAGATCCAGCGAACCGGAGACCAGCACCACGGTGTGCCCCTGGGCCTGGTGCCAGGCGATCCGCTGCATCATGTCCGGTCGCAGCAGCGGCGGCAGCGCCTGCTGCGCATAGTGCTCGGCCTCGCGGGCGATCTCGTCTGCATCGCGGCCGGCGAACACCAGCCGGGTGACCCGCGTGCGCAACGTCGCCGCCGACACCAGGCCCAGCCGATAGCCGGCCAGCCACGGCCCGACCGCCCACCGCGCCTGCGCCTGTTGTGCCGGCGTGGCCACACGGCGCAGGAATCCCGAATAGGTATCGGCGGTGGTGACCGTGTGGTCGAAGTCGAAAAGGGCCAGGTCCATGGGAATGGGGAATGGGGAAACGGGAATCGCAAAAGCGGGTCTGGCGGCGGCTGCAGCTCTGCGATTCCCGATTCTCCTTTCCCGGCCTTACCGCACCGGCATGCCCGGCTGCGCGCCGCTATCGGCGTCGAGCAGGGCCAGGGCGCCGCCGTCGAAGCCCGCCGACAGGATCATGCCTTCGCTGAGGCCGAAGCGCATCTTGCGCGGGGCGAGGTTGGCGATGAACACCACGTTGCGGCCGACCAGCTTTTCAGGTTCGCCGTAGCTGCTGCGGATGCCGGAGAAGATCTGCCGCTTGCCCAGCTCGCCGGCGTCCAGTTCGAAGCGCAGCAGCTTGTCCGAGCCTTCGACGAACTCGCAGGCCAGCACCTTGCCGATGCGCAGGTCGAGCTTGGCGAAGTCGTCGATGCCGATGTGGCCGGGATTGGGGATTGGGGATTGGGGATTGGTGGCGGCCTTCGCTTCCTGCTTGGCGGGGGGCGCGGCAGTTGGAGTGGGGGCGAGGGTGTCCTTGGAGGCGTCGGTCATGGCGTCGAGCAGCTTGGGGTCGATACGGGTGAACAGGGGGGCGTAGGGCTGGATGGCGTGCGCCAGCAGCGGGGCGTCGAGGTCGTCCCAGGCGCCGAGCGGGGCCGACAGGAACGCCTCGGCCTCGGCGCAGGTGCGCGGCAGCACCGGCTTGAGCGCGGCGGCCAGCACCCGGAACAGGTTCAGGCCCTGCGTGCACACGGCCTGCAGTTGCGCTTCGGCGCCGTCCTGCTTGGCCAGCACCCAGGGCTTGTGTTCGTCGATGTACTTGTTGGCCTCGTCGGCCAGGGCCATGGTCTGGCGGATCGCGCTGGCCGGGTCGTTGCGCTCGTAGGCCTCGCGGATCGGCGCCAGCGCGGCGACGAAGCGCGCGTACTGCGCCGCATCCGGCAGCGCGTCGGCGAGCGTGCCGCCGAAGCGCTTGTCGATGAAGCCGGCGCAGCGGCTGGCCAGGTTGACGAACTTGCCGACCAGGTCCGCGTTGACCCGCGCCACGAAGTCGCCCAGGTTCAGGTCGAGGTCGTCGACGCCGCCGGAGGACTTGGCCGCGAAGTAGTAGCGCAGCGCTTCCGGCTCCAGGCCCACGTCCAGGTAGGTGCGGGCCATCACGAAGGTGCCGCGCGACTTGGACATCTTGGCGCCGTCGACGGTCAGGTAGCCGTTGACGTGCAGCCGGGTCGGCGCGCGGTGGCCGGTGCCGTGCAGCACCGCCGGCCAGAACAGGCCGTGGAAGTTGACGATGTCCTTGCCGATGAAGTGGTGCAGTTCGGTGGCGGTGCCGGCGGCCAGGTGCGGCTCGAAGGCTTCGCCCAGGCTCGCGCACAGGGTCTGGAAGCTGCTCAGGTAGCCGATCGGCGCGTCCAGCCACACGTAGAAATACTTGCCCGGCTGGCCGGGGATCTGGAAGCCGAAGTACGGCGCGTCGCGGGAGATGTCCCAGGCGCGCAGGCCGCCTTCGCTGTCCAGCCATTCCATCAGCTTGGCCTTGACTCCGGGCAGGGCGACGTCGCCGGCCAGCCACTGCCGCAGGAAGCCGTCGAAACGGCCGACCTCGAAGAAGAAGTGCTCCGAATCGCGCAGTTCCGGCGTGGCGCCGGAGATCACCGACTTGGGCTCCTTCAGTTCGGTCGGGGAATAAGTGGCGCCGCAGACCTCGCAGTTGTCGCCGTACTGGTCGGTGCTGCCGCAGTTCGGGCAGATGCCCTTGATGTAGCGGTCGGGCAGGAACATGCCCTTGGCCGGGTCGTAGAACTGCGCCACCGAGCGCCGCGCGATGTGGCCGCCGGCGTCGAGCTTGGCGTAGAACGCCTCGGTCAGGGCGCGGTTGGCGTCCGAGTTGGTCGAGTCGTAATGGTCGAAGGCCACGCCGAACGCGGCGAAATCGCGCTCGTGGCTGGCCTGGATGGCGGCGATGAAGCTCTCCGGGGTGACCCCGGCCTTCTCCGCGGCCAGCATGATCGGCGTGCCGTGGGTGTCGTCGGCGCACACGAACCAGGTGCGGTCGCCGCGCAGCCGCCGCGCGCGCACCCAGATGTCGGCCTGGATATAGCCGACCAGATGCCCCAGATGCAGCGGTCCGTTGGCATAGGGCAGGGCGGTGGTGACGAGAGCGGTGGTCATGGCGGCCGGCGTTTCTGGGGGCCGGGGATTATTGCATGGAGCTGGGAATGGGGAATCGGGAATGGGGAATCGCAAGAGCGCCGCCCGCGAGCTGATGACCACGAAAAAGGCGCCTTTGCAGGCGCCTTGTCGGAGTGGGGTGGGATCAGGCCGGCAGATGCCGCTTTTGCGATTCCCGATTCTCTACTCCCGATTCCCGGCTTTCGTCACTCCCTGATCCAGGTCTGCGTCCGCCCCAGCGCCTCGATGCCGATGTAGCCGCGCATCTGCAGCTTCTTGCCGCCGTCGGTGAGGGTGATCTTGGCCTTGTAGGTCTTGCCCTTGGCCGGGTCCAGCACCGAGCCGCCGTCCCACACCGCGGTGCCGTCCGGCTTGAGGCCCCACAGGATGGTCATGCCCTTGATCGGCTTGCCCTTGCGCTCGCCGTCGCACTTGTCGCACATCGGGTTGGGGCCGTGGTTGGACTGCAGGATCTCGACCACCTTGCCGCTCAGCGTGCCGTTGCCGGCCTGTTCGATCTGCACGATCGACTTGGGCTTGCCGGTTTCGTCGTCGATGGTCTGCCAGCGGCCGACCGGCGAGGTGTCGGCGGCGTGCGCCATGAATGCCGCCGCGCTCAGCGGCAGGGCCAGCATCAGGGTCTTGAAGGTCGTGCGCATGTTCCCCTCCCGAGGGATGTCCGGTGCGGCCGGCGCGATGCCGGCCTGATCCGACTGTATACCCAAGCGTATGGTGCTGGGAATCCGCACTGCGGCATGCGGTTCAGCGTGGCCGGCGGTGGGCGTTCAGCCGTGCTCGTACAGTTCCAGCGGCAGGTCGTCGGGATCGGCGAAGAAGGTGAAGCGGCGGCCGGTGTACTCGTCCACACGGATCGGTTCGACCTCCACGCCGTGCGCCTGCAGGTGCGCGACGGCGGCGTCCAGGTCGCGCACGCGCAGCGCCAGGTGGCGCAGGCCGCAGGCTTCCGGGCGGCTCGGCCGCGGCGGTGGCGCGGGGAACGAGAACAGTTCGAGCTGGCTGCCGTCGGGCAGGGCCAGGTCCAGCTTCCAGGAGTCGCGCGCATCGCGGTAGACCTCGGCGATCACCGGCAGGCCCAGGATGCGGCAATAGAAGTCCTTGGAGCGCGCGTAGTCGGAGGCGATGATCGCCACGTGGTGCAGGCCGTCCAGGGTCAGGCTCATCGGCACAGCGCCTGTCCGAATTGCAGCAGATGGCCGTCCGCATCGCGGATCGCGAATTCGCGCATGCCGTAGTCGAAGTCTTGCAACGGATAGACGATGCGCCCATGCGGATGCAGCCGCTGCCACCAGGCATCGACCTCGTCGGTGCGGAAGTACAGCGAGCAGGCGGCGCTGGCAATGGAGGTGTCGGCCTCTGTGTGGTGCGCAGCCAGCATCAGTGCCAGCGGGCCGTGCCGCAGCGACACCCAGCCCGTCGCCACTGCGCCGCCATCGAGTCGAAACGCCAGGGTTTCGGTATAGAACGCCAGTGCCGTGGTGAGGTCGGCACAGCGCAGCATCGGGGTCAGCGTCGTGAAGGTCATGCGCTGAGTCGGGGCGAGCGAAACGGGGCAATCCATGGGAGAAGCATAGCGCAGCGGTGCGGCCGCACCGCTGCGCGTGCCGTCTGCGACACTGCGCAATCCATCGCTGCGAGGCCGTGCCATGCCGCACAACCCGCTTGCCGCGCTGCTGGCCGAGGACCGGTGCCTGGTGCTCGACGGCGCGCTGGCCACCGAACTGGAGCGTCGCGGCTGCGATCTGCGCGATCCGCTTTGGTCGGCGAAGATCCTGCTGGAACAGCCGGACCTGATCCGCCAAGTGCACCAGGATTATTTCGCCGCCGGTGCGCAGTGCGCGATCACCGCCAGCTACCAGGCCACGCCGCAGGGGTATGCCGCACGCGGGATCGACCTCGTGCAAGCGCATCGCTTGATCGCACGCAGCGTCGAACTGGCGCATCAGGCACGGCAGGCGCATCTCGCGCGGCATCCGCAGGCGGGGCCGTTGCTGGTTGCCGGCTCGGTCGGTCCGTATGGCGCCTGCCTGGCCGACGGATCCGAGTACCGTGGCGACTATGCGCTGACGCCGGCGCGAATGCGCGATTTCCATCGCCCGCGCATCGCGTCCCTGGTCGCGGCCGGTGTGGAGTTGCTGGCCTGCGAAACGCAGCCGTCGCTGGCGGAAATGGCGGCCTTGCTGCAGGTGCTGGAGGAGTTTCCTGGGGTTGTCGCCTGGTTCGCTTGCACCCTGCGCGATGCCGCGCACCTCAGCGACGGCACGCCGTTGCGCGAGGTGGTGGCGTTGCTCGACGGCCATCCGCAGGTGGTCGCGCTCGGTGTCAACTGCGTCGCGCCGTCGCTGGCCACTGCGGCGTTGCGTCATCTGGCGACGCTGACGCGGTTGCCGCTGGTGGTGTATCCGAACGCGGGCGAGCGCTACGACGCCGAGCGCAAATGCTGGCAGGCCGACAGCGCCGATGCCGGCGCCCTGGTCGACCACCTCGCCGCATGGCGTGCGGCCGGCGCCCGCCTGATCGGCGGCTGCTGCCGCACCACCCCGCAGGACATCGCGCAGCTGGCGCGGCGTCTGGCATCGTCTTAGAGAGGGCGGGGCGCCTTGCACGCGACGGCGCGATGGCTTCGCCGTCGGTTTTCAGTGGGTGTCGGCGCTGATCGATCGCCTTGGCCGTTTGTGGGAGGGACTTCAGTCCCGACGCCCTTCACTACAACGCGTCGGGACTGAAGTCCCTCCCACAATGGGTTCGTGCGCGCTCATGTCCTGGTGGAACTGGCGTGCTATCCGCCTCCGTGCGGCTGCTGCTTTCCCGTAGGGGCGGCTTCAGCCGCGACCGGGCTTCACCAGGAAGGCCCCATCGCGGCTGAAGCCGCTCCTGCAGCGATCCCGCGACGCCTCAGGTCGCATGTTCCGCGGGAGGAGCGGCTTCCCGCTCACCCCTTCTTCTTGCTCGCCACCCAGCGCTCGATCTTTTCCTGCAGCACGTTCAGCGGTACCGAGCCATCCTTCAGCACTTCGGCGTGGAATTCGCGGATGTCGAACTTGTCGCCGAGTTGCGCGCGCGCGTAGTCGCGCAGCTGCAGGATCTTCATCTCGCCGATCTTGTAGGACAGCGCCTGGCCGGGAATGGCCATGTAGCGCTCGGCCTCGGCTTCGGCGTCGGTGCGGCTGGTGGCCGAGTTCTGCAGCATGTAGTCGATCACCTGCTCGCGGGTCCAGCCCTTGCTGTGCAGGCCGGTGTCCACCACCAGGCGGATCGCGCGCCACAGCTCGTTCTGCAGGTAGCCGAAATAGTTGTAGGGATCCTGGTACAGGCCCAGGTCCTTGCCCAGCGATTCGGCGTACAGGCCCCAGCCTTCGATGAAGGCGGTCTCGCCGCCGAAACGGCGGAACTTGGGCAGGTTGGTCAGCTCCTGCTGCAGGCCGAGCTGGAAGTGGTGGCCGGGAATGGCCTCGTGCAGGTACAGGTCTTCCGCATCCCAGGTCTTGCGGCTGGGCAGGTCGTAGGTGTTGACGTAGAAGATGCCGGGGCGGCCATCCTCGCTGGGACGCATGTACGAGCCGCTGGCGGCCGACTGCGCGCGGTACGGCTCCACCGGGCGGATCTCGAACGCGGCCTTGGGCTTGAGCGAGAACATGCGCGGCACCGCCGCGTCGACCCGGCCTTCCAGGCCGCGGTAGTAGCTCAGCAGCTCGTCCTCGCTCTTGAAGGTGAAGCGCTTGTCGGTCTGCATGAACTTGAAGAACTTCTGCATCGAGCCGCGGAAGCGCACCTGCTTCATCACCGCCTGGATCTGGCCCTGGATGCGCGCCACCTCGTCCAGGCCGATCTGGTGGATCTGGGCGGGGGTCAGGTCGGTTGTGGTGCTCTGGCGCACGTTCCAGGCGTACCAGGCATCGCCGCCGGGCAGGGCGCCGATGCCGGCGGTATTGCGCGTGGCCGGCAGATATTCGGTGGCGATGAAGCCGCGCAGCGCGCGGTAGGCGGGCATGATCCGGTACTCGATCATGCGCTTGTATTCGGCGGTGATGCGCTGCTTCTCGGCCTCCGGGATGTCCGCCGGCAGGTTGCGCACCGGGCCCCAGAACAGGCTCTCCTCGGCGGTGGGCTTGATGATCGCATCCAACTGCGGCAGCACCTTCTCCATCAGCGCGCGCGGCTGCACCACGCCGGCCTTCATGCCTTCGCGCATGTTGGCGATGGCCTGGTCGAACAGCGCCGGGATGCCGAGCGCGCGCCGCGACCAGTTGTCGTAATCCTTGACCGTGCGGAACGGCTGCGCGCCGGTGCCGGAGCCGAGCATCACCATGATGCTGCCGACGTTGTAGAACTGGTTCACCGGCTGCATCCAGCTGGGGTACTTCTCCGCCTCCAGCGCGTTGCGCGCGTCGCCGACGAAGATCTCGTAGCTGAGCAGGTCCTGGCCGCTGAGGCCATCCTTGCCGATCGCCTCGGCCTTGCCCAGCCACTCCACGGTGAAGTCGTGCGACTGCTGGCGGAACGCGGCCGAGAGGAAGTTCGGCAACTGGTCGTTGTAGCGGCTGTCGCCCTGGAAGGTCGCCTGCAGCGGATTGAGCTTGAGCGAGGCTTCCCAGTAGTCGTCGTACAGCCGGTTCAGCTGTTGCGCCTTGGTCAGCACCATCGGGGCCGGCGCCGGCCGCGCCTTGCGGGCCTTGCTCGCCTTGGCGCGGGTCTGCGCGGTGGTCTGCTTGGTGGTCTTCTTCTTGGCCGCGTCCGCCGGGGCCGCCAGCGACAGGCTCAGGGCGGTGGCGATGGCCAGGGACAGCAGGCGGGAAAAGCGGGGCGGCATTGCGGGCTCCAACGACAAGCGAGCGGGGAGCTTGCCCGATCCGCACCGCCGAGGCCACCCATGGCCGCTGCCTGCGGGCGCCCACCGCCCTGTCGCGGGCGGGCGCCGTGTCGCGACGGGCCAGGCGGCATCGGCGTCTGCGGCGCTGCACGACGGCCGCGCGCAAGCGCGTGCGGTGCGCTCGCGCGTGTGCCGGCGTTCAGTCGGCGGCGGCTTCCTCGCGCAGTTGTTCGGCGCGTTCGGGGGTCAGGTAATCGGTGATCAGCCGCCGCATCAGGTACAGCAACGGGATCAGCAGCACCGCCAGCAGCATCTTGCAGATGTAGTTCAGCGTGCTCACCGCCAGGAACAGCTGCATCGACCAGTGCTGCGGGCCGAGCACGAAGGCGATGTAGATCACCACGAAGCTGTCGATCAGCTGCGAGACCGCGGTGGAGCCGGTGGCGCGCAGCCACACGTGCTTCTCGCCGGTCACGTTGCGGATGCGGTGGAACACCGCCACGTCGATCAGCTGGCCGGCCATGAATGCGACCAGCGAGCCGGCGATGGTCCACATGCCCTGGCCGAACACCGCGGCGAACGCGGCCTGGTAGTCGGGCACGCCCTGGTGTTGCGCGGCGGTGACCCAGAAGCCGGCCGGGGCCAGCGCGATCGCGGCGAACGCGAACAGGAAGCCGTAGCCGATCAGCCCCACCGCCAGCCAGGAGATGAAGCGCACGCCGCGGCGGCCGAAGAACTCGTTGATGGTGTCGGTGAGGATGAACACCAGCGGCCACAGCAGGGTGCCGGCGGTGAAGTTCATCGAGCCCGTCTGCCCGAACAGGTTCCAGTTCAGCGGCGCGATGCCCAGGGTGTCTTCCAGGGCGAAGATCTTGACCCCGATGAACTCGGCCAGCGCGGCGTTGACGCAGAAGAACGCCGCCAGGGCGATGAACAGCCGGACCGCGCGATCGTCGAGCGTGCCGCGGCGCATCGGCGTCAGCGGTCCACGGTGCGGGTGAAGGGCACGCTCTCCGGCGACACCGCGCCGCCGGAGATGATGAAGCTCATGGCCTGGTCCACGCTCCAGTCGGTGGGCGTGAGCAGTTCCACCGGCACGATTTCCAGGTAGCCGGAGGTCGGGTTGGGCGTGGTCGGCACGTACACCGCGGCCAGCTCGCGGCCGGTGCCGTGTTCCTTGATCACCCGCGTGACCAGGCCCACCGACTTCATGTCCCGGTGCGGGAAGTCGATCAGCACCACGCGCTGGGTGCTGCCGGGCTGGGTCTGCAGGATGTCCACCAGCTTGCGCACGCTGTCGTAGACCACGCTGGCCAGCGGGATGCGGCGCATCACGGCCTCGAACCAGCGCAGCAGGCGCTGGCCGATCATGCGCCGGCTGAGGATGCCGACCAGCAGGATCACCGCCAGGGTGGCGATCAGGGCGATGGTGTTCTGCACCCATTGCGCGGTGACCCAGCCCAGCTCGCGCGGGAACGAGGCGGCGATGCGCACCGACAGCGGCACCACCCAGGGGCTGCTGATGCCCGAGAGCAGCACGAACACGAACTTGACCACCACCCAGGTCAGCCAGATCGGCAACAGGGTCAGCAGGCCGGTGAAGAACAGCCGTTGCAGGGACGGGCGGGGGGCGGGAGCGGAGAGATCGGGCGACATCCGCGTAGTGTAGCGGCGCGTGATGGCCGTTGGTGCGGCGCCGCATGGTCTCGTGGCGCGGCCGTGCAGCTGCGATTGGGCCGGGACCCGCCCATGCGGCCCGCCTCGCGACGCCGCGCACGCTGACGGCGCGGTCGGTATCGCAAGCGATGTGTGTCGGCCTGCGTGGAGGCGGCGCCGGCCTTGGCGAACCCGCGGGCGGCAGGCGCGCTAACGCGGCGGCTTGCGCTTGACGTACAGCTGCTTGCGCGTCCGCGCCACCACCTCGCCCTGGGCGTCGACGACGTCGGTCTCGAACCAGCGCAGATGCTTGTCGCCGCCGGCGGTGGCCGCGCGCAGTTCGTCCAGCAGGGCCTGGTCCAGGTCGAACCGCGCGCTGACCGTGCCGCGGCCCGGGCGTACGAACTCGATGCTGCCGGCCTTGTCCCAGACGTAGTAGTCGCGCCCCAGGTTCTGCATGGTCAGCAGCATCCAGAACGGATCGGTCATGGCGAACAGGCTGCCGCCGAAATGGGTGCCCACGTAGTTGCGGTTCCACGGGCGCATGCGCAGTTCGACGCGGGCGTGGCGGTAGTCCGCGCTCAGTTCGGTCACGTGGATCCCGGCGCACAGGAACGGCGGCCACAGGTTCAGGCCCAGGCGGAACAGCGATGGCTTCATTGCGCGGCAGTGGGTGGATCGGAGTGCGGCAGGGTACCAGACGCATGCGTATGGTGCTCCGGTGGCGCGTCGCTGAGCGCGTAGCCGTCGCGTCCGTCGCGCTTGACCCGGTACAGCGCCGCGTCGGCGGATTCGAAGAACGCGCGCTCCGACGTGAGCGCTGTCGCGGTGGCGCTGTGCACGCCCAGGCTGGCAGTGATGGCGACGCTGCCGTTCGGCGCGCGCAGCGACAGCCCGCGGATTTCCTCGACCAGCGCCGCGGCGATGCGGCTGGCATCGGCGGCATCGGTGGCGGGCAGGATCACGGCGAACTCGTCGCCGCCAAAGCGCGCGGCGACCTCGCGCGGATGTCGCGCATGCCGCGCCACCGCGGCGGCCACCAGCTTCAGCGCGCGGTCGCCGGTGCGATGGCCCAGGGTGTCGTTGTAGCGCTTGAAGTGATCCACATCGACGATGATCAGCGTCAGCGGCCGGCCGCTGCGCCGCGCCTCGTCCAGCGCCTGGGCGAACGCCTGTTCGAAGCCGTGGCGGTTCACCAGCCCGGTCAGGGCGTCGCGATGCGCCTGGCGGCGCCAGCGTGCCGCGTGCAGGCACAACTGACCGGCGGCGGCGATGGCCAGGGCGAGCAGGGCCGCCCCTGGCGCGAACCAGCGGCTGCCGAGCAGCAGCCACAGCAGGCTGCCGCCGGCGACCACCGCCATGCTCGCCAGCGGCACCAGCCAGCGCCGTCGGCGCCCACCGGCGCACTGCGTGCCCAGGCAGGCCAGCAGCACCAGCAGCGTGGACCCGGCCACCTGGGCAGTGCGCGACGACGGCAGGATCGGGTCGCCGCGCAACAGCATCGCCGCGACGTTGGCCTGGTATTCGGGCGCGCTCATCCAGCGCGCATCGGACATCGGCGTCATCACCCGCTGCCCCAGACCGGTGGCGGTGACGCCGACGATCGCCAGGCGTCCGCGCAGCGACTGCGGCGGAATCCGGCCCTGCACGACGTCGACGTAGGACACCTGCGCGAACGGTGCCGACGGCGCGGCGAAACGCAGGCCGACGTAGTCCGCGCGATGCCATGCATAGGGTGCGTCGGTGGTGGCCGGCGCCGGCGGCAGCGCGCGGCCGGTGAGGGCCGCGGCCAGCGCCGGCCAGTGCGCACTGCCGAGCCCGGCGCGCAGGTAGACGCCGCGCGCGATGCCGTCGGCATCGACGGCGAGGTCGGTGTGCGCCAGCGCCGCCGCGGCGGTGGCGATGGCGGGGATCGGCAGCAGCTCCTGCGGCATGTCCGCACCGCTGGCGCTGCCGATCACCGGCAGCACGGTGTGGCCATTGCGCCGCAGCGCCGCGGCCAGGCGCGCATCGTCGTCGGCATGTTGCAGGTCGGGTTCGCTGAACAGCAGATCCAGCGCCACCCGCTCGGTGCCCGCTGCGCTGAGTCGGTCCAGCAGACGCGCGTGCAGGTCGCGTCGCCATGGCCACTGGCCCAGTGCCTGCAGGCTGCGGTCGTCGATGGCGATCAGCAGCATGCGCGGATCGGCCGGACGCGGCGCCTGCGCGATTGCCGCGTCGTACAGCGCGTTGTCCAGTCGCCCGGTGACATCGCCCAGGCTCAGTGCCGCGGCCAGTGCGGCTGCGGCGAGCGCCACCAGAACGTGTCGCAACAGCGCGCCGTTCACAACGCCAGCCACAGCAGCAGCGCGCCGCCGGCCGTGCCGAGCTTGCAGTAGCGGCAGGGCAGGTCCAGCGTCTGCGGCGTCGAGAACGGCGCGGCCTCGCCGTCGGCGTCCAGGGTCTGGATGCGCACGTACCAGGTGCCGCGGCGCGGCCGCGGCAGCGCGACCTGCGGCTGGGTCACGGTGCGTTCGAGCAGGCCGCGGCGGAACGCGGGATCGCGCGCCAGCTGCACCCGGTAATGGTGCGCGCCCGGATCCGGCTGCCAGCGCAGGGTCAGCGTGCTGCGCTCGGCCTGCGCCGGCGCCAGGCCGGGATCGACCGGCGTATCGCTGAGATGCAGCGTCAGCGCCTGCCCGAACGGGCCTTGCCGGCCTTGCGCATCGCGCGAGGCGAGGCGCCAGAAGTAGGTGCCGGGCGGCAGGGGCTGTGGCGCGCGCAGATGGGTCGCGTCGGTCTCCTGCTCCAGCAGCAGGTCCTGGAACTGCGCATCGCGCGCCACTTGCAGCACGCTGCTGGTCGCCTCCGGGTTGCGGGTCCAGGCGAAGCGCGGCCGCGCGATACGCAGTTGCTGCTCGTGCAGCGGCTGCACGGTCAGCGGCGGCAGCGGCGTGGCCGAGACCTGCAGCGGCTGCTCGGCGTCCTGGCCTTCCACGCCGGTGGCGGTGACGCCACGCAGCAGCAGCCGCAGGTCGCCGGCCGGCAGCGCGTCCAGCGCCAGTGCGGTGGCCTCGGTTTCCTGGGCGAAGCGCAGCACCTCGCGTTGCTGCGCGTCCACCGCCTCGAGGCGGTAGTGGCTGGCGCCGGCCAGCGGCGCCCAGGCGAGCAGGTAGGGCGGACGCTGCAGGCGACTGTGCGCCAGGTCCAGGATCGGCGCCGGCAGCAGCGCTTCCTGCCGCGGCGCCGACCCGGTGGCGACCCGCGCCGCCTCGCCTGGCTGCAGCAGGCGCTGGCCGCCCTGGCCGGCGACGCGCACCGCGCCCTGCAGCACCTCGGTGCTGGCGAACGCGCTGTCGCTGCCGGCGCCGACCCGGAAGCGGGTGCCGCGCACGCTGCTGGTGCTGGACGGGGTCTGGATGATGTAGCGCGAGGCGGGGCCGGTGGCGGGGATGACGTCGTTGCTGGTGCGACCCTTCTCCAGTCGTACCCGGGTATCGACCATGCCGGTGGCGCCGTAGCGGACGAGCTGGTCGAAGCGCACCAGGCTGTTCTCACGCACCTGCATGCGCGAGCCGTCGGCGAACTGCACGGTCGCGCTGGCATCGGCACCGGTCTGCAGGGCGCTGCCGATCGGCAGCGGCATGCCTTGCTGCGCCGAGAGCGTCGCCCGGTCGGCGGTCTGCACGCTGATCTGTCCACGCAGGGCGACCAGCCGCGCCGGCGCCGGTTGCACGCGCAGCCAGGCGATCGGAAACCGCAGGCGCGATCCCGGCACCAGCCGCTGCGGATCGGCGACTTGGTTGTGCTGGCCCAACCGCACCCAGTCCATGCCCGGGCGCAGATACAGCCGGCCGAGATCCCAGAGCGTATCGCCGGGGCGCACCCGGTAGTGCCAGTCCTGCGCCATCGCAGTGGGGGCGAGCAGCAGGCCAATCCAGCACAGCAGGCCGACCAGTCTGCGTGCGCCTGCCCACGAGGTGCGGGTGGGCGAGGCCATGCGGCGATCGAACTGGTTCACGGCATACATCCGGCAAAAGACCAGGCCTGCGCTGCCTGCGGGGCTGCAGGCGGCGTTCGTCCCTGATCGCGGCATCCTGGGGTCAGGCCGGGTCGCGTCCGTCCGTCGCAGCGGCTGGAGACGCCGTAATCAGCCGCTGGACCTGAGATTGTAATCTTAGAACAACAGGGCGGACATCTTCCGGCGGTATTGCCCGACCAGATCCTCGTCCTCGATCACCCGGAACGCATCGATCAGCGCCTTCTTCGGCAGGCCGTCCTCGAACGCGCGGTCCTGGCGCAGCATTTCCAGGAACTGCTCCAGCGCGGCCGCGTCGTCGCCGCCGACCAGGTGGCGCACGCCCAGCAGGTAGCGCGTCTTGAGATCGGCCGGATCCTGCGCCAGCGTGGCCTGCAGGGTCTCCAGCGGCGGGGCGGCCTGCAGCGCGCCGACGAAGCCCAGTCGCGCCCGTGCCCGCACCGCGCGCTCGTCGGTGGCGAGATTGGCCGGCAATGCGTCGATCAGGGTCTCGGCCTCGGCGGCGGCGCCGACCTTGACCAGGGCCAGGGCCAGATCCAGCTTCAGTTCGTCCTTGTCCGGCTCGGCCGCCACCGCCTCGCGCAGGCGCTGCACCTCGGCCTGCGGATCCAGCGGCGCCGCCGGGACGTCCTCGGCCGGTTCCTGCGCGGCCAGCGGCACGATCCCGTGCTGGGTCAGGAACTCGCGCAACTGGCCCTCCGGCAGGGCGCCGGGGAAGCCGTCGACCAGTTGCCCGCCCTTGACCAGGAACACCGTCGGCACCGAGCGGATCTGGAACGCCGCCGCGATCTGCTGCTCCTGGTCCACGTCGACCTTGGCCAGCACGAAGCCGCCGTTGTACTCGGCCGCCAGCTTTTCCAGGATCGGGCTCAGGGTCTTGCACGGGCCGCACCAGGGCGCCCAGAAGTCCACCAGCACCGGGGTCTGCAGCGAGCGCTGCAGCACGTCGGCTTCGAAGGTCTCGGTCTTGGCGTCGAAAACGTGGGGCGTGTCGGACATGGGCAGTGTCATCGCAGGCGAGAGGACGCTCTGTATGGAGGCGTCGCGGCGCCGATGCAAGGGCGGCGGCGCCACGCCGCGCGTGCCGGCCGCGGCCGCAGCGGCGACAATGCCCGGCTGGAGGCGCCATGCCGGCGCGAAAGGACGGGAACGGATGGGCGAGGTGAGCGAACGGGTGCTGCGCTGGATCGGGCCGCTGCTGGCAGTGGCCGCGGTGGCGGCGATGCTGGGCTTCGGCGCGGTGCTGCCCGGCTATCTGCCGTGGTCGCATCCGCTGGCCCTGCTCGGCGCGCGCGGCATCCCGCACGCCTGGGCGTTCAACCTGCTGGCATTCGTGTTGCCCGGGGGCCTGGCGATGGCGCTGGCGCTGCGGCTGCTGCGCCGCGCCGGCCGCCACGCGCCCTGGTCGTTGCGCGTTGGTGGGCAGTTGCTGCTGTTGGCCGGCCTGGCTTCCGCCGGCATGGGCCTGCTGCCGCTGGATCCGACCGACCTGGACGCGCGTGCGACCCAGTTGCATGCCAGCGCCTGGTTGCTGTGGGTGGTGGCCCTGGTGGCGGCCGCGGCCCTGCTGGGGCTGGGCGCGCGCCGCGATCCGGCCGCGCGCGGCTGGGCCGCGCTGGCGTTGGCGATGGCGCTGCTGGTGACGCTGGGCGCGTTCGCGCTGGATCGGCTGCTGTCGCCGGCGCTGGCGCAGCGGCTGGTGTTCCTGCTGTGGTGGGGCTGGCTGGCGTTGCTGGCCTGGTGGCCGGGGCCAACGAGGGTCCCGCACCGCGGCTGACCCGGTCGGGCTTGCGCAGTCGGCCGTCGAGGCGGGCTGCCGCAGGACCGACGCCGGCGTGCGGCCCGGCGTCGCCAATCGCGTTGCAGCCGCGGTCCCGGCGCCTGCCAGGCGCCGCCGCGGCGTCCCGCGCCGCTGCCGCCCGTCGCCGGGATTGGAGCGGCTTGCCGCGCTACGGTACCCTTGGCCGCTTTGTTGCCGCCTGGCCCTTGCCCGTTTCCATGTCCGCCGTCGAGCCCACCGCCTACGACCCGCAGCAGGTCGAATCCTCCGCCCAGCAGTTCTGGGACGCCACCCGCGCCTTCGAGGTCGACGAGACCTCCGACAAGCCCAAGTTCTACTGCCTGTCGATGCTGCCGTACCCGTCCGGGGCGCTGCACATGGGCCACGTGCGCAACTACACCATCGGCGACGTGATCAGCCGCTACCAGCGCATGATCGGCAAGAACGTGCTGCAGCCGATGGGCTGGGACGCGTTCGGCCTGCCGGCCGAGAACGCGGCGATCAAGAACAAGACCGCGCCGGCGAAGTGGACCTACGCCAACATCGACCACATGCGCAGCCAGCTCAAGTCGCTGGGCTATGCCATCGACTGGTCGCGCGAGTTCGCCACCTGCCGGCCCGAGTACTACGTGCACGAGCAGCGCATGTTCACCCGGCTGATGCGCAAGGGCCTGGCCTACCGCCGCAACGCGGTGGTGAACTGGGACCCGATCGACCAGACCGTGCTGGCCAACGAGCAGGTCATCGACGGCCGCGGCTGGCGCTCCGGCGCGCTGGTGGAAAAGCGCGAGATCCCGCAGTGGTTCCTGCGCATCACCGACTACGCGCAGGAACTGCTGGACGGCCTGGACCAGTTGCCGGGCTGGCCGGAGTCGGTCAAGACCATGCAGCGCAACTGGATCGGCCGCTCCGAGGGCCTGGAGATCCAGTTCGACGTGCGCGACGCCGACGGCAGCGCGCTGGACCCGCTGCGCGTGTTCACCACGCGCCCGGACACGCTGATGGGCGTGACCTTCGTGTCCATCGCCAGCGAGCACCCGCTGGCGTTGCACGCGGCCAAGTCCAATCCCGAGCTGGCCGCGCTGCTGGCCGAGCTGAAGCAGGGCGGCGTCTCCGAGGCCGAACTGGAAACCCAGGAAAAGCGCGGCATGGCCACCGGCCTGACCGCGGTGCACCCGATCAGCGGCGAGCAGGTGCCGGTGTGGGTCGCCAACTTCGTGCTGATGGGCTACGGCACCGGCGCGGTGATGGCGGTGCCCGGCCACGACCAGCGCGATTTCGAATTCGCCAGCAAGTACGCCCTGCCGATCCGCCAGGTGATCGCGCTGAAGGCGCCGAAGAACGACGACGAGCGCAGCTACGACCCGAGCCGCTGGCAGGACTGGTACGGCGACAAGACCCGCGAACTGGAACTGGTCAATTCCGCCGAGTTCGACGGGCTGGACTTCCAGGGCGCGTTCGAGGCGCTGGCCGAGCGCTTCGAGCGCAAGGGCCAGGGCCAGCGCCGGGTCAACTACCGCCTGCGCGACTGGGGCGTCAGCCGCCAGCGCTACTGGGGCTGCCCGATCCCGGTGATCTATTGCCAGAGCTGCGGCGCGGTGCCGGTCCCCGAGGACCAGTTGCCGGTGCTGCTGCCGGAGAACGTGGCCCTGAGCGGCACCGGTTCGCCGCTGAAGACCGACCCGGAATGGCGCAAGACCACCTGCCCGCAGTGCGGCGCGGCGGCCGAGCGCGAGACCGACACCTTCGACACCTTCATGGAGTCGAGCTGGTACTACGCGCGCTACACCTCGCCCGGCGCCAAGGACATGGTCGACAAGCGCGGCAACTACTGGCTGCCGGTGGACCAGTACATCGGCGGCATCGAACACGCGATCCTGCACCTGATGTACTTCCGCTTCTTCCACAAGCTGCTGCGCGACGCGCGCCTGGTGGACAGCGACGAGCCGGCGACCAACCTGCTGACCCAGGGCATGGTGATCGCCGAGACCTTCTACCGGCAGAACCCGGACGGTTCCAAGGACTGGATCAACCCGGCCGACGTGGACGTGCAGCGCGACGACAAGGCGCGGGTGATCGGCGCGGTGCACCGCGGCGACGGCCAGCCGGTGCTGATCGGCGGCACCGAGAAGATGTCCAAGTCCAAGAACAACGGCGTGGATCCGCAGGCGATGGTCGGCAAGTACGGCGCCGACACGGTGCGCCTGTTCTCGATGTTCGCCGCGCCGCCGGAGCAGTCGCTGGAGTGGAACGAGGCCGGCGTGGACGGCATGGCGCGGTTCCTGCGCCGGTTGTGGGCGCAGGTGCACAAGCATGTCGCCGACGGCGCCGCGCCGGCGCTGGACCCGGCCGCGCTGAATGCCGAGCACAAGGCGCTGCGGCGCAAGACCCACGAGACCATCGGCAAGGTCGCCGACGACTACGGCCGCCGCCACAGCTTCAACACCGCCATCGCCGCGGTGATGGAGCTGACCAACGCGCTGGCCAAGTTCGACGACGCCGGCGATCAGGGTCGTGCGGTGCGCCAGGAAGCGCTGGAAGCGGCGGTGCTGCTGCTCAACCCGATCACCCCGCACGCCAGCCACGCGCTGTGGCAGGCGCTGGGCCATCCGGCGACGCTGCTGGAGGACGTGCCGTTCCCGCAGCCGGACCCGGCCGCGCTGGTACGCGACGCGGTGACTCTGGCGGTGCAGGTCAACGGCAAGCTGCGCGGCACCATCGAGGTCGGCGCCGACACCCCGCGCGAGCAGATCGAGGCGCTGGCCCAGGCCGAGCCGAATGCGGCCAAGTTCTTGGAAGGGCTGAGCATCCGCAAGATCATCATCGTCCCCGGCAAGATCGTGAATCTGGTGGCGGCGTGAGCCGGCGCGCCGCTGCGGCCGCGTCGCGGCCGTGCGGCGCGGCAGGTCTCAACCCGCGTTCACGCGACGTACGGCAGGCTAGCCGCCTGTTGCCGCGCCCAGCCGGCTCCTCCAGACTGTGTCCATGACCCGACTCCTGCTCGCTCTCGTCTTCGCGGCGTCCCTGACCGCCTGCGGTTTCCACCTGCGCAACAAGCTGACCCTGCCGGCCGATACGCCGTCGGTGAAGGTGGTGTCCTCGGCGCCGTACAGCGAGCTGGCCAAGCTGCTCGAACGCGGCCTGCGCGCGGCCGGCGCGCAGATCGCGCCCAAGGACGTCAACGCCGGCGTGGCCCGTCTGGAGGTGCTGTCCGAGCGCTGGGGCGACCTGCCGATCGCGCTCGATGCCGAAGGCCGCGCCCAGGAATACAGCCTGCGCTACGCGGCGATCTTCGTGTTCCGCCGCGCCGATGGCAGCGTGCTGGTGCCGCAGCAGGTGATCGAGCTGTCGCGCGACTACGTCTCCCCGCCGACCGACGCCACCGGTACCTCCACCGAGCGCGAGATCCTGGCCGACGAACTGCGCCGCGAGATGTCGGCCTCGATGCTGCGCCGGATCGACAGCGTGGTGCGCGCGCAGGTGCGCGACGGCAAGGACGTCAACGCCGCGCCGCCGTCGACCGACGGCACGCCGGTGGAAGGCAAGCCGGCCGACGGTACCCCGGCCGCAGGCAAGCCGGCGACCACGCCGCAGCCTTGAGCTTGGCCCTGCTGCCTTCGCCGCCGCGCACGGCGGCCACGCCGTTCGCTGCCGGCGCATGGCGTTCGCCGTATGTGCCTGCAGCAGCGTAGGCTGTCGCCATGGAACTGCGCCCCGAACAACTCGCCACCCAACCGGCGTCGCAGCCGCTGCAGCCGGTCTATTTGATCGCCGGTCCGGAAACCCTGCGTGTGCTGGAAGCCGCCGATGCGGTGCGCGCCCGCGCGCGCGCCGCCGGTATCGGCGAGCGCGAAGTGTTCGATGCCGATGGTCGCGATTTCGATTGGGGCCAGCTGTATTCCAGTTTCAATGCGCCCAGCCTGTTCAGCGCGCAACGCCTGATCGAGCTGCGCCTGCCCAGCGGCAAGCCCGGCAAGGAGGGCGGCGAGGTCATCAGTGCGTTCTGCGCCGATCCGCCGCCGGACGTGGTGCTGCTGATCACCTGCAACGAATGGAGCAAGGCGCACCAGGGCAAGTGGGCCGACGCGGTCGCGCGCATCGGCACCATCGCCGTTGCCTGGGCGATCAAGCCGCACGAACTGGGCGACTGGATCGAGCGGCGCCTGCGCAGCAAGGGCCTGCGCGCCGACGCCGGCGCGGTGCAGCGCCTGGCCGAACGGGTGGAAGGCAACCTGCTGGCGGCGGCGCAGGAGATCGACAAGCTGGCCCTGCTGGCCGACGGCCAGGGGCTGGACGTGGCGGCGATGGAGTCGCTGGTCGCCGATGCCGCCCGCTACGACGTGTTCCGCCTGGCCGAGGCCACGCTCGGCGGGCAGGCGCCGGCGGTGCGGCGCATGCTCGCCGGCCTGCGCGCCGAGGGCGAGGCGGTGGCCGCACTGCTGCCGATCCTGATCAAGGAGCTGCTGCGCACTGCCACCCTGGCCAAGGTGCAGGCCGCCGGCGGCAACCTGGCGGCGGAAATGAAGGGGCAGGGCATCTGGGAGTCGCGGCAGGCGCCGTTCAAGCGCGCCCTGCAGCGCCACGCCGAACCGCGCCGCTGGGAACGTTTCGCCGCCGAGGCCGGCCGCATCGACCGCATCGCCAAGGGCCGCGCCGACGGCGACGCCTGGATCGCCCTGGAGCGCCTGCTGCTGGCGATCGCCGAGGCGCGGGCGGTGCGGTTGTTGGTGGTATGACGGCTGGGAGCCGGGAATCGGGAATGGGGAATGGGAACAGCGGCGCTGTGGTCCCGCCAGAGACCTCGCAGCCTGCGGCTGTTGCTTCTTCCGCATTCCGCATTCCCCATTCCCCACCACTGCATCTGATCTACGGCGGCACCTTCGATCCCATCCACAACGGCCACCTGGCGATCGCGCGGGCGGCGCGGGAGGCGTTCGGGGTGCCGGTGCGGCTGATGCCGGCGGCCGATCCGCCGCATCGCCCGGCGCCCGGCGCCGATGCGCAGCAGCGTTGCGCGATGCTGGCATTGGCCATCGCCGACACGCCGGGGCTGGTCCTGGACCTGCACGAAGTGCGCCGTGCGCAGGCCCGGCCGGGCGTGGCGTCCTACAGTATCGACACGGTGCGCGAGTTGCGCGCCGAGCTCGGCGCCGACGCGCCGCTGGCGCTGCTGATCGGCAGCGACAGCTTCGTCGGCTTCAACGGCTGGCGCGAGTGGCGGGCGCTGCTCGAGGCCGCGCACCTGATCGTCGCCGACCGCGCCGGCAGCGGCTGGGAGCGGGCGGTGCCGGCGGAACTGGCGCAGGCGATGGCCGGACGCTGGGCCGACACGCCGCAGGCGCTGGCCCGTGCGCCGGGCGGCCGCCTGTGGTGCCTGCGGCAACCGCTGCGCAGCGAATCGGCCAGCCTGGTGCGCGCGCGCATCGCCGCCGGCGAGGACTGGGCGGCCTTGCTGCCGGCACCAGTGGCGGCCTATATCCGCGACCATGCGCTGTATGCGTCCGGTGCCGCCGCTGCTGGCTGAATACGCGTCCTGCCGGGGTCGCCTATAATTCGCCCCATTCCATCGAGTTCGCCGCTTTGTCCAGTCAAGCCCACGTCATCAAGACCCAAGTCCCCAATCCGCCGCCGCCGCTGCCGGTCCTGCTCGCCCATGTCCGCGAGGCAGTCGAGGAACTCAAGGCCAAGGACGTGGCGGAAATCGACGTGCGCGGCAAGTCCAGCGTCACCGACTACCTGGTCATCGTTTCGGGCACCTCCACCCGCCACGTCAAGTCGATCGCCGACGAAGTCATCAAGTACGCCAAGCGCCTGGATGTCATGCCGCTGGGCGTGGAAGGCGAGCGCGAGGCCGAGTGGGTACTGGTCGATCTCGGCGACGTGGTGGTGCACGTGATGCTGCCGCGGGTGCGCGAGTTCTATGCGCTGGAGCGGCTGTGGACGGTCGGCGACCAGCCGCCTGGCGACGACGACGACTCGGCACGCGATGCCTAAGCGGCGCAATCCCGCGCGCAGCGTCGGCAGCGAGGCGTTGCCGGTCAGCAAGCGTGTCGGCGCGACCGAATCGACACGCGCGACGCCGGCGCGCAAGCGCTTCGACTCCCTGGTCAAGCGTCTGGAGCGCGCCCGTGCGCAGTTGCATGCGTGGCAGGACGCGCTGCCGCGCTGGGAGCAGCGTTTCCACGAGCAGGTCGATCCCTTGCTGCAGGAGCGCGATGCGGCGCAGGTACAGTTGTTGCGGGAACTGGACGCAGCGCATGCCACCTACAAGTTGAGCAAGCGCGATCGCGCCGATCTGTCCGAGCTCATTTGCGAGTTGGCTGCGCTGTTGATCCGGGACGGCGACAACGATGGCCTGAAGGACATCTACGACCGGCATAGCCCCCTCGGATTCGACCAGGATCTGGCCGAATCCGAGGCATTGCTGACGTCGGTCATCGGTGAGGAATTCGGCCTGACCGAAGAGGAAATGGCGCATATCCACTCCCCTGAAGCGCTGTATGCGCAGATCCAGCAGCGGCTGCACGCACAGCAGGCGCATGCGGCCGGGCGCGCCCAGCAGCGCGACAAGCGCCGCCGTGCCGGTGCAGGCAAGGCCGCGCAGGTCGCCGCCGATCCGCAACAGACGCGTCGCGCGCTGTACCGCAACCTGGTTGCCGCATTGCATCCGGACCGCGAACCCGATCCGCAGCAGCGCGAGCGCAAGACCGCCTTGATGCAGCGGCTCAACCAGGCGTATCAAAACGACGACCTGCTGGCACTGCTGGAACTGCAACTGGAAATCGGTCAGTTGGATCAGGCCGGTATCGCGGCGATGGCCGAGGAGCGCATCCGTGACTACAACGACCTGTTCGCCGCGCAACTGCGGCAGGTCGAGCAGACATTGGCCGGACTGGTCGATGACTTCATGGGGCGTTACGGTCTTCAAGACGAGCGCGCGCCGCAGCCGCAGCGCCTGGATGCGCTGTTGGCGCAGATCAAGCGGCAGGTGCAGGAGGAGATCCGCTCCTGTGCCGACGATCGCGCTGCGGCGCGGCAGGCCGACACGCTGAAGCAATGGTTGAAGCGGGAGCGTGCCCGGCTGGCCGAGCAGGAACTGGACGACGCGATGTACGACGCCCTGCTGCTGGGCGAGCGTTGGTGATGCGCGCCTGCCGCGCGCAGCGATGAAGGCGCGCCTCATCGCCACCGGCGAGCGCGCCCCGGCCTGGGTGGCGCAAGGCTTCGCCGAGTACCGCAAGCGGCTCTCGCACTGGTTGCCGCTGGATCTGGTCGAGATCGAACCCGGCCTGCGCGGCAAGGGCCGCGATGCGCAGCGCGCGATCGAGGACGAAGGCCGCCGGGTCCTGGCGGCGCTGCCGAAGAATGCACTGGTGGTGGCGCTGGACGTGCCCGGCAAGCAACACAGTTCCGAGCAACTGGCGCAGCGCATGGAGCACTGGCGTGGACAGGGACGCGATCTGGCGTTCCTGATCGGCGGCCCCGAGGGCCATTCGCCGGAGGTGCTGGCGGTGGCCAGCGAATCCTGGTCGCTGGGGCCGCTGACCCTGCCGCACATGCTGGTGCGGCTGGTGGTGGCCGAGCAGTTGTACCGTGCGGCGGCGATGCTGGCCAATCATCCTTACCATCGCGCCTGATCGCGGATCGCGGATCGCGGATCGCGTGCGCGTGGCGGCAATGCGTGCGTGATGCCGATGCTGGCGCACCGCTCAGGCAACAAAAAAAGCCCGGGCTTTCGCCCGGGCTTTTCGTTACTGCCTTGCGACGTTCGCGATCAGTTGAATGTGTACTTCGCACCCACCGTGAAGTAGCGGCCGATCGCGCCGCTGACGTGCAGCGGGTTGTAGTTGACCGCACCGTAGGTGGTCGGATCCAGCGGCGCGATCCGGTCGAACACGTTCTCCACCGACGCGCTCAGCTCGAACGCCTCGGTGATGTTCCAGCGGCCGGAAAGATCGAAGGTGGTGAACGAGGCGATCTTCTTGACCGGCGTGCCGTCGGCGTAGAACGCCTGGTACTCGCCACCGCGGCTGTCCTTGTTCTCGATGCTGTCGATGTAGTTCAGCACGCCGCTCACGCTCCAGCTGCCCTGTTTCCAGGTGGTGCCGAAGTTGATGCGGTCCTGCGGGGTGCCGATGCAGTTGGTGACGTCGCAGTTGCCGTGCGTGCCCACGTAGTCGACGGTGCTGCCGCCTTCGGTGCGCTCGAACTTGAGCAGGTGGCTCCACTGCGCGTCCAGTTCCAACTGGCCCGGGCCGATCGCGAAGGTCTGGCGGATGTCTGTGTCGATGCCGCGCACGCGCGAGGAGTTCGCGTTCACGTAGCCGGTATTGACCGCCAGGATGGTGCCGCTGTTGGCGACGCCGCCGATGTTGTTGCTGTCGCGCAGCACGTTGCCGGCAAGGATCGCATCGCGGGTGCTGCTTGGGGCGATCTCGTTCGTTCGCTTGATTTCCCAGCCATCCACGGTCAGCGAAGTCGTCGAGGTCGGCTGCAACACGAAGCCCACCGAGTAGCTCTTGGATTCCTCGGGCTTCAGCGCCGGGTTCGGCCGGGTGATGATCGCCACCGAACGCGTGCCGCACTCGCTGGCACTGATCGCACAGCGTACCGGATCGGCCGCATTGGAGAATGCGGCCAAGCCGCCGTTGCCGTTCTCGGCCGGGTTCGGCGCACGGAAGCCTTCGGCGTAGCTCGCGCGCAGCGCGATCCACTCGGCCGGCGTCCACTTCACCCCCAGCTTCGGCGTGGCCTTGCCGTCGCCGCCGTCGTACTTGTCGTAGCGCAGCGCCGCCGACAGTTCCAGTTGCTCCAGCACCGGCGCCGACAGCTCGACATAGCCGGCATACACGTTCTGGGTGCCGTCGTAGGCCGAGTAGCCCAGGCCGATGATGTCGCCGATATCGGTGTAGGTCTGTGGGGTCAGGCTGTTGCTGGTCTTGCGCCATTCCGCACCCAGCGCCAGGCCCAATGGGCCGCCCTTGAGGTCGGCCAGGCTGCGCGAGACGGTGAAGTCGAACATGTCCAATGCGGACTTGGCGCGCGCGCTGATGGTCGGCGAGATGTAGTCGTACAACGCCTGCGAGTTGAGGTTGGCGTTGTCGCCGATACGCCAGGTGCCGGCCGGGCAGGCCGGGTTGCCGAGCACGCAGCGTACCGCGCTGTAACGCAGGAAGCCGGTGCGCTTGCTGCTCAGATCGGTACCCGAGTGCAGATAGCCGGTGTCGTAGGTCCAGTCGCCCCAGTTGCCCTTCACGCCGACCAGGAAGCGGTTGAACTCGTTGGTGTTGTCGGTGACGCGCGGGCCCACGTCCCAGGCGCTGTAGCGCACGCGCGCGGCGTAGGGCAGCGGGTTGTCCGGATGGCCGGCATAGAGCACGGTGGCGCCGGCACCGCTGTTGGCGTTGACCGGCCCGCCCGGGTAGCCCCAGCCGCCGGACACGTTGGACGGGGTATTGGAAAAGACCGTGTTCTTCTTCGAGTAGCCGATCTCGGTGTAGATCTCGCCGCCCTCGCCGAAGGCGAAGCTGGCGCGGCCGAACACATTGACGTACTTCTCTTCGGGTGACAGGTCGCGGAACTGCTGCACCGGATCCCACAGGCAGCCCTGCGCCTGCGAGGTGGCTTCGGTCTGCCCTGGGATGGTCGTCAGGCCGGCGCAGCCGGGCAGCGCGACCAGTTGTCCGGTGGTGTCGAACACGGAGCCGTTCGGGCCGTTCAGGCTGCCGATGTTGGTGCCGCCGCTGCGGTAGGCGCCGCCGAGGAACTGCGCATCCTGTGCCGCGTAGCCCCAGCGGCGGATGTCGCCGGTGCCGATCCACTTGCGGTCCTTGCGGTCGCCGATCTTGATCGCATCGGTCTTGCCCACGTCGAGGCTGAAGAACGCGTTCCAGCCATCGCTGGAGAGGTCGCCGGTGCCGGCAGTGAGGGTCGCTTTGCGCGCATCGCCATCACCGTCGCCGGAGATGCCGTAGGAGCCGCGCAGGATCGCGCCCTGGAAGTCGCTGCGCAGGATGATGTTGACCACGCCGGCGATGGCGTCGGAGCCGTAGATCGCCGAGGCGCCGTCCTTCAGCACTTCGACCCGCTCGACCGCGTCCAGCGGGATGGTGCTGAGGTCGGTGAAGACCTTCTGGCCGTCGTCGGCCAAGCCGTAGGTGGCCATGCGCCGGCCGTTCAACAGCACCAGGGTGGAGCCGGCGCCCAGGCCGCGCAGCGAGATGCCGGAGCCACCGCCTGCGAAACCTTGGCCGAAGCTCTTCGGCACCGCGCCGGCGCCATTGGCGGTCAGGGTCTGCAGGTACTCGCCCAGCGAGGTCTTGCCGCTGCGGTCGATTTCCTGGCGGCTCACCACCTGCACCGGTGCCGGGGTCTCGGTGTTGGTGCGGGGGATGTTGGAGCCGGTGACGGTGATGCGGTCGAGATTGGTGGCCGCTTCCTGGGCGAAGGCGGCAGGGCCCGCGAGGGTGGCGAGAACGCCGGCGACGGAGGCGCACAACAGGGTACGGCGGGTTGCACGCCGTTGGGTCGAGGTGTTCACAGTTTCTCTCCTAACTGGAAACGCAGGTTGTGACTTTCTGACGAAAGCGCCGACGTCTTGGTGGCCGGCTGTCTCTCATCTAGGTGTATCTATCGTGAACAAATCGTGAATTTTAGATTAACGCGGCCGGCCGGCGAATGCCGGCCGGCCGCGCCGGGGTGATTCAGCGGTCCATCGAAAAATCGACCGGTACCAGCCCGTACGCCTGCACCGGCGTGCCGTTCTGCAGCGCCGGCTTGAACGCCCAGCGCTTGAGCACCTGGTCGCGTGCGGCCTGGTCCAGCACCCGGTGGCCGCTGCTCTTCTCGACGGTGACCTGCAGCGGCTGCCCGTCGGTGCCGACCAGCACCCGCAGCAGCACGCTGCCCTGCAGGCGATCGCGCAGCGCGTCGCGCGGATACGGCGGGGCCGGCGCGCGCAGGTACTGCAACTGCATGCCGTCCACCGGCGCGCTCGCGCTGGCCGGCGGCAGGCTGGGCGCGGCGATGCTGGGCGTGGGGTCGACATTGGGCGCGGTGTCCAAGGCCACCGGGCTGCTGTCGACCAGCGGCGCCGGCGTCGGGGTCGGCACCGGTACTGCGGTCGGCGTGCGCGGCTGTGTCGGCAGCTGTTTCTCGACGGTGGGGATGGTGGGCGGCGTCGGCGTGACCGGAATCACCACGGGTTGCTGCCAGGGCGGCTGCACCTGCGCCGGTTCCGGTGGCGCGGTCACGTGCGAGAGCGGAAGCAGCAGCAACAGGGCGGCCAGCACGTGCAGGGCGATCGCGGTGCTGTAGGCCAGGACCCGGGACAGGTCGATGCGGAAGGACGGGGCGGGGAGTTGCGTGCGAACCATGGATCCACCTCTGCGATAGGAGTGTCGTGGACTGCGGTACGGCAAAAACGCACGGGCGTGGCGGATGGGGTCATCGCGCCCGTCCGCGTTTCGACAGTGCGCCGGTCGCGGGCACTTTGGCAAGAGGCGGCGGCGATCGAGGCCGGGTGCCGTATTGGCGAGGGGCGCTGCGGCGGACTGGAAACGACGACGGCGCCCGCAGGCGCCGTCGCGAAGGAGGGGGCGGACCGGGCTTACTTGCCCAGTTCGAACACCACATCCAGGTTGACCGAGACGCTGCTTTCGCCCGCGGCCACCGGGGTGCTGTCCATTTCCGCCTTCATTGCCTGCATCCGCATCATCGGCATCGGCGGGCGCACCCCGCCGCTGCTGCCCTCGGAGATGCTGACGATCCGCCGCACGCGCAGGCCAAGCGCCTTGGCGTAGCTCTGCGCGCGTGCCTGCGCCTTCTTCAGCGCATCGACCCGCGCCTGGTCGTACAGCGGTTCCGGGTCGTCGATCTCGAAGGTGGGGCCGTTGATCTGGTTGGCGCCCTGCGCGGCCAGCGCGTCGAGCACCTTGCCGAGCTTGGCGATGTCGCGCACCTTGAGGTTCACCGAGTTGTTGGCCTGGTAGCCGATGATCTGCGGCGCCTGGTTCTCGGCGTACTTGTACTGCGGGTTTAGGCTGACCCCGCTGGTCTGCACGTCCTTGTCGGCGATGCCGGCGGCGCGGATCGCGGCCAGTACCTTGGTCATCTGCTCGGCGTTCTGGCGCATCGCCGCGGCGCTGTCGGTGGCCTGGGTGACCACGCCGGCGGAGATGGCGGCGACGTCGGGCGCGCGCTTGGCCTCGGCCTGCGCGGCGATGTTGAGCAGGGTGCCGTCGGCGGGCACGGCGTAGCCGGGCGCGGCGGATTGGGCGTGGGCGGTCATCGTGCCTCCTAGGGCGAGGGACAGGGCCAGCAGCAGCGGGCGGACGGACAATGCGCGCATCGATGTTCTCCTTGTGACGATTGGGCGAGGGTGTTGCCGCGACGATGAACGCGTCGTGATCTTCGCCGGGGTCGAAGCGATCGTCCCGCAATTAGCGATCGTTCAGTCAGTCCGGTCGGGTTATCCTTCGGCCATGCTGTATCTCGCGTCCCGTTCCCCTCGCAGAAACGAACTGCTGACCCGCCTCGGCGTGCCGTTCCGGATCCTCGATCTCGAGGTGCCGGAAGTGCGCGCGGCCGACGAGTCGGCGCAGGCCTATGTGCGCCGGGTGGCGCTGGACAAGGCCCGCGCCGGCTTGGCGCAACTGGCCGACGCCGCCGACGCGGTGGTGCTCGGCGCCGACACCGAGGTGGTGCTGGACGATCGCGTGTTCGGCAAGCCGGCCGACGCCGAGGATGCGGCGGCGATGCTGGCGGCCCTGTCCGGGCGCACCCACCAGGCGATGACCGCGGTGGCGCTGGTCGCCGCCGGCCGCGAAGAGCTGGTGCTGGTGCCCACGGCGGTGACCTTCGCCGCGTTGTCCGCGCGCGACATCGCCGACTACGTGGCCAGCGGCGAGCCGATGGGGCGGGCCGGCGCGTATGCGATCCAGGGCGGCGCCGAGCGTTTCGTCAGCCGTCTCGACGGCAGTTATTCCGGGGTGATGGGCCTGCCCCTGCACCAGACCCACCACCTGCTGCGCACCTTCGGAGTGCTGTGATGTCGCAAGAGATCCTGGTCAACGTCACACCACGCGAGACCCGGGTGGCCGTCATCGAGAACGGCATGCTGCAGGAGCTGCACATCGAGCGCGGCTGGCGCCGCGGCGTGGTCGGCAACATCTACAAGGGTCGGGTGCAGCGGGTGATGCCGGGCATGCAGGCGGCCTTCGTCGAGGTCGGGCTGGAGCGCGCGGCGTTCCTGCACGCCAACGACGTGGTGCGGCCGGCGCCGGTCGGCAATGGCGACACCGAGGAGGCGACGCCATTGCCGGTCTCGGCCGCGGTGCCGATCGTGGAGCTGCTGCGCGACGGCCAGGACATCGTGGTGCAGGTGGTCAAGGATCCGATCGGCAGCAAGGGCGCACGGCTGACCACGCAGATCAGCATCCCCTCGCGCTACCTGGTGCTGCTGCCGCAGTCGCGGGTGATCGGGGTGTCGGCGCGGATCGAGGACGAGGCCGAACGGCAGCGCCTGAAGACCCTGGTCGCCGACCTGGCCGCCAGCCACGGCGGCTTCGGCTACATCATCCGCACCAATGCCGAGGGCCAGCCGGCCGAGGCCCTGGCCGAGGACATCGCCTACCTGTCGCGGGTCTGGAACGTGGTCGAGCGGCGCGGCCGCGACGGCGCCCCGGCCAGCATCATCTACGAGGACCTGAGCCTGCCGCTGCGCGCGGTGCGCGACCTGATCCGCAAGGACGTGGAGAAGGTCAAGGTCGATTCGCACGAGACCTTCGAACGGCTGCAGGCCTTCGTCGCCAAGTACATGCCGGTGCTGGCCGAGCGCCTGGAGCTGTACACCGGCGACCGTCCGATCTTCGACCTGTACGGGGTCGAGGACGAGATCGCCCGCGCGCTGGACAAGCAGGTGCCGCTGAAGTCCGGCGGCTACCTGGTCATCGACCAGACCGAGGCGATGACCACCATCGACGTCAACACCGGCTCGTTCCTGGGCCAGCGCAACCTCGAGGAGACGGTGTTCCGCACCAACCTGGAGGCGGCGCAGGCGGTGGCGCGGCAACTGCGCCTGCGCAACCTCGGCGGCATCATCATCATCGACTTCATCGACATGGACGATGCCGAGCACCGCCGCCAGGTGCTGCGCACGCTGGAGAAGGCGCTTTCGCGCGACCACGCCAAGACCACGGTGTACGAGTTCTCGCCGCTGGGCCTGGTGGAGATGACCCGCAAGCGCACCGTGGAGAGCCTGGAGCGGCAGCTGTCCGAACCGTGCCCGGAATGCAGCGGGCGCGGCTCGATCAAGACCGCCGAGACCGTGACCTACGAGATCTTCCGCGAGATCACCCGCGCGGTGCGCCAGTTCGACGCGGCGCGGCTGCTGGTGATCGCCTCGACCAAGGTGGTGGCGCGCATCACCGACGAGGAATCGGCGGCGGTGGCCGAGCTAGAGGAATTCCTCGGCAAGACCATCCGCTTCCAGGCCGACGAACAATACCTGCAGGAGCAGTTCGACGTGGTGTTGTTGTGAGGCTGGGAGTGGGGAATCGGGAATGGGGAATGGGGGAAGAGCGCGCTGTTTGCGCTGACGCGTCCCTGGATTCCTCGGCCGAATTTCACACGGCAATGAGCAGTTCGCGCTCTGCTGTTGCGATTCCCCATTTCCTATTCCCCATTCCCCGCCCCTGATGCACACCCCGCTGCGCCGCCGCCTGCGCCTGGCTCGCCGTTTCGCGTTCTACGCGGTGGCGATCGGGCTGGTGTGCGTGGCCCTGGCGGTGGGCGCGCTGAGCCAGGCGCTGCCGTTCGTGGAGCGGCATCCGCAGCAGGTGGCGGCGTGGCTGAGCGAGCGCGCCGGGCGGCCGATCCGCTTCGACCGGCTGGAGACGGCCTGGACCCGGCGCGGTCCGTTGCTGCGCCTGGACGGACTGCGCATCGGCGCCGGCGACGGCGTGCGCATCGGCCAGGCCGAGGTGCTGGTGTCGATGTACGCGGGATTGCTGCCCGGGCGCTCGTTCACCGAGCTGCGCCTGCGCGGCCTGGCGCTGACCCTGCAGCGCGCCGACGACGGCAACTGGAGCGTGCAGGGCCTGCCGACCTCGGGGCAGGGCGGCGATCCGCTGGATGCGCTGGAAGGGCTGGGCGAGTTGCAGGTCATCGATGGACGCCTGCGTGTACACGCCCCGTCGCTGGGCCTGGAAGCGCAGGTGCCGAAGATCGACCTGCGGATGCGCGTGAACGGCGAGCGCCTGCAGGTGGGCGTGCACGGCTGGAGCGATCTGCAACAGGCGCCGCTGACCGCGGTGCTGGACCTGGACCGTCGCAGTGGCGACGGCCAGGCCTACCTGGCGGTGCGCCCGGCGGAACTGGCGGGCTGGGCCGGCCTGCTGCATGCGGCCGGCATCGAACTGCAGGGCGGCGTCGGCGACGTCCAGGCCTGGCTGGACCTGCAGCAGCGCCGGGTCGCCGGGGTGACCGTGGACGCCACGCTGCGCGCGCTGCGCCTGCGCGGCGCGCCGCTGGCCGACGGGCGCACCCGGCCGCAGCTCGCCTTCACCACCTTCCGCGCGAAGGCGCGCTGGCGCCAGATCGACGGCGGCTGGCGGCTGGATGCGCCGCAACTGCAGTTCGGCCAGGCCGGACAGCCGCTGCAGCGCCTGGACGGGCTGACCGTGGCCGGCGGTCGCCGTTTCGCTCTGTACGGCGATCGGCTCGACCTGGCGCCGCTGATCGCGGTGGCCGGACTCAGCGATCGGCTTTCGCCCAGCCTGCGCAGTTGGTTGGCGGTGGCACGGCCGCGTCTGCAACTGACCCAGGTGGCGGTGAGCGGGGTTCCCGGCGGTCCGCTGTACGGCCAGGGGCGGCTGGCGGACCTGGCGTTCGCGCCGGCGGGCGGTGCGCCGGGTGTGAGCGGGCTGCGCGGCCGCTTCGACGGCGATGCGCAGGCCGGCGAACTGGCGCTGGAGGCCGGCAGCCCGGTCCGCGTCGACTGGCCCAGCGGCTTCGGCGTGGTCCACCAAGTCCAGTTGGCCGGGCGCATCGTCGCCTTCCGCGATGGCGACGGCCTGCGCGTAGCGACCCCGGGGCTGCGCGTGCAGGGCAGCGACTACGGCGCCGACGTGCGCGGCGGGCTGCGCTTCCAGGACGACGGCTCGCGGCCGTGGATCGACCTGGCCGCCGACCTGCAGGACGCGCCGGTGGTGGCGGCGAAGAAGTTCTGGGTCCATTCCAAGATGAGCAAGGCCGCCACCGACTGGCTCGACGCCGCGCTGCAGGGCGGGCGCCTGCGCGACGGCCATGCGCTGGTCTCCGGCGACCTGGACGACTGGCCGTTCGCCGACCACAACGGCCGCTTCGAGGCGACCGCGCGGCTGGAGGACGCCAAGGTGCGCTTCCAGCACGACTGGCCGGCGGTGGAGAACGTGGACGCCAGCGTCGCCTTCATCGGCAACGGCTTCGAGGTGCACGGCCGCGGCAGCATGGGCGGGGTGCCGGTGGAGCAGCTGTCGGCGGCGCTGCCCGACTACAAGGAAGGCCAGCTCAGCGTGCTGGCCAGCACCCGCGCCGAGACCGGCAAGCTGCTGGCGATGCTGCGGCAGAGTCCGCTGCATGCCCATTACGGCGACACCCTGGATGCGCTCAGCGCGTCGGGGCCGGCCGATGTCACCTTCGACCTGCTGCAGCCGCTGCGCGCCGACATCGGCACCCACCACCTGCGCGGCACGGTCGACCTGCTCGGCGCGCATATCGCCGACAAGCGCTGGGACCTGGCCTTCGACGACATGCGCGGCAGCGCCAACTACAGCGATACCGGATTCGCCGCGCAGAAGCTGAGCGTGGCCTACCAGGGCCACCAGGGCGAACTGGCGCTGCGCGCCGGCGACGGCGTGCAGGATCCGCAACAGGCCTTCGAGGCCGCGCTGAGCGCGTCGCTGGACGCGAACGAACTGCTCGACCGGGTGCCGGAAATGGCCTGGCTCAAGCCGTACGTGCAGGGCCGCTCGCGCTGGAACATCGGCGTCGGCCTGCCCAAGACCCCCGACGGCGGCGCGCAGCCGCCGACCCGGCTGCAACTGCGCTCGGACCTGGTCGGCACCCAGTTGCTGATGCCGGCGCCGATGGACAAGGCGCCGGCCACGCCGCTGGCGACCTCGGTCAACGTGCCGCTGCCGGTCGGCAGCGGCCGCATCGAGGTGGCCTTCGGCAAGCTGATGGCGCTGGCGGCGCGCAGCCAGGGCGGCAAGACCGGCGTGCGCGTGGTGATGGGCAGCGACCACGTCGCCGACGAACCGCCGGCCAGCGGCCTGGTGGTCAGTGGGCGCACCGCGGCATTGAACGCCATCGACTGGATCGGCGTGGTCAGCCGCCCCGATCCGAACGCCGCCGCGGCCAACGGCGGCGAAGACCCGATGCCGCTGCGGCGCATCGAGATCCTGGCCGACCATCTGCTGCTGCTGGGCGGGGTGTTCGACAACACCCGCCTGCGCCTGCTGCCGCAGGCCGACAGCATCGACGTGCATCTGGACGGCCCGGCCCTGGCCGGCGACCTCAGCGTGCCGACCAAGGACGGCGGCGTGCTCGGCGGACGCCTGGCGCGGGTGCACTGGCGCTCGGCCACGGCCACCTTGCCGGTGGCGAACGGCACGCCGACGGCGGTGGTCGCCACGCCCGCCGGCAGCGGGGTCGCCGGCAGCGCCGGCCCGGTCCCGGCCGGCCCGTTCGCCGACAGCCTGGACCCGGCCACGATCCCGGCGCTGGCGCTGGACGTGGACGACCTGCGCTTCGGCGCGATGACCCTCGGCGCGGCCTCGCTGCGCACGCGCAAGCTCGCCGACGGCATGCAGGTGGACCAGCTGCACCTGCGCTCGGACAAGCAGAAGATCGACATCAGCGGCGACTGGCGCGGCAAGGGCGCCACCGCCCGCACCCAGCTCAACGCCAACGTCGACAGCCGCGACCTGGGCGAACTGATGCAGAACCTGGACTTCGGCGGGCAGGTGCGCGGCGGCGAAGGCCAGCTGACGCTCAGCGCCGCCTGGCCGGGCACGCCGTCCGGCCTGCAGCTGGCCACGGTGCAGGGGCAGCTCGACGTGGCCGCGCGCAATGGGCAGTTGCTGGAACTGAACCCGGGCGCCGGACGCGTGCTCGGCCTGCTCAGCGTGGCGCAACTGCCGCGGCGGCTGATGTTCGATTTCCGCGACTTCTTCTCCAAGGGCTTCGCCTTCAACCGCATCGATGGCCAGATCCGTTTCGGCGACGGCCTGGCGCGCAGCGACAACCTGGTCATCGATGGCCCGGCCGCGGAGATCAAGGTGCGCGGCGAGGCCGACCTGCGCGCCCAGCAGTTCGACCAGACCATCGACGTCAATCCCAAGTCCGGCAACCTGCTGACCGTGGTCGGCGCGGTGGCCGGCGGGCCGGTCGGCGCGGCGGTCGGCGCCGCCGCCAACGCGGTGCTGGGCAAGCCGCTGGGCAACATCGGCGCGCGCACCTACCGGGTCACCGGGCCGTGGAAGGATCCCAAGGTGGACGTGATCGAGCGCGAGTCGGGGCGCCCGCCGGCGGCGCCTGCCGCGACGCCGCCGGCTGCGTCCGGGAAGCCCTGAAAAGCCGGGATTGGGGATGACCAGCCTGCGGCTGTTGAAAGCCGGGAGTGGGGACGGCGGCGGTTGCGCGCGATGCCGGTCGCAACGATGGCAGTGGCGCGGCGCCCCGCGCGTGCATGGGATGCGGTGCATTGCCTGGAGACCGCCGCGCTTCCCGCGCGCCTGCTGTGTTCACACTGTGCCGCCCGCCGCTTGCGCTGCGCGCCTTCGTCCCCCATGTTGAGCCCATGAACGATCACGCCCTGAGTCTTGCCGAAACCCGCCTGTTGCTTCCCGCCGGCCTGGATGCCACCAGCCTGGAGCGCGCCTTCGGCACGCTGCTCGGTCCCGGCATCGATTTCGGCGACCTGTATTTCCAGCATTCGCGGCGCGAGAGCTGGAGCGTGGAGGACGGCATCGTCAAGGATGGCGCCCACTCCATCGAGCAGGGCGTGGGGGTGCGCGCGATCTCCGGCGAGAAGACCGGCTTCGCCTATTCCGACGACATCCACCGCGACGCGCTGCTGGCCGCCGCGCAGTCGGCGCGGGCCATCTCCCGCGACGGCGGCGCGCAGCCGGCGCACGCGCTGCAGCGCGGCGGCGGCCGCGCGCTGTACCCGGCGCTGGACCCGGTGGACGCGATGGACAACGCGCACAAGGTCGAGCTGCTGCGGCGGCTGGACCAATACCTGCGCGCCGCCGACCCGCGCGTGCAGCAGGTGATGGTGAGCCTGTCCGGCGGCGTGGACACGGTGTTGGTGGCGCGCAGCGACGGCGTGCTCGCCGCCGACGTGCGCCCGCTGGTGCGGCTGAACGTACAGGTGATCGTCGAACAGCAGGGCCGCCGCGAATCCGGCTATGCCGGCGGCGGCGGCCGCTACGACTACGCCACGCTGTTCGCCGACGGCCGCCCGGAAGCCTTCGCCCGCGAGGCCTTGCGCCAGGCGCTGGTGAACCTGGAGGCGGTGCCGGCACCGGCCGGGGTCATGCAGGTGGTGCTGGGCCCGGGTTGGCCCGGCGTGCTGCTGCACGAGGCGGTCGGCCACGGCCTGGAAGGCGACTTCAACCGCAAGGGCACCAGCGTCTACGCCGGCCGCATCGGCCAGCGCGTGGCCTCGCCCGGCGTCACCATCGTCGACGACGGCACCCTGGACGGCCGCCGCGGTTCGCTCAACGTCGACGACGAGGGCACCGCGACCAACTGCACCACCCTGATCGAGGACGGCGTGCTGGTCGGCTACATGCAGGACACGCTCAACGCGCGGCTGATGGGCGTGGCGCCGACCGGCAACGGCCGCCGCGAATCGTTCGCGCACCTGCCGATGCCGCGCATGACCAATACCTACATGCGCGCCGGCCAGCACGATCCCGAGGAAATGATCCGCTCGGTGAAGAAGGGCCTGTACGCGGTCAACTTCGGTGGCGGCCAGGTCGACATCACCAGCGGCAAGTACGTGTTCTCGGCCACCGAGGCCTACCTGATCGAGGACGGCAAGGTCACCGCGCCGGTGAAGGGCGCCACCCTGATCGGCAACGGCCCGGAGACCATGCAGAAGGTGCGCATGATCGGCCACGACCTGGCGCTGGACGAAGGCGTCGGCGTCTGCGGCAAGGACGGGCAGAGCGTGCCGGTGGGCGTGGGCCAGCCGTCGCTGCTGATCGACGGGCTGACCGTGGGCGGGACGGCCTAGGAGCCGGGAGTGGGGATTCGGGAATCGGGAATCGGCAAAGCGGGCGCCGCGGTGTGCTGCGGCGTTGCTGGCCTGGCGGATAGGTTCATCGCGCACCGCGCTTGCTGGGCTGGGAGCGCGCTGGCCGCCGTGCGCGGCAACCGACGTTGCCGCGCCTCAGTCGCGCGTGTCGTCGAACGCCGCGTCGTCGTCCGCTTCTTCGATTCCCGATTCTCCATTCCCCATTCCCGACGCACCACCCAGGATCATCTCGCGCAGCTCCCGGAACAACTCGCGGTAAGCGTGCGGCGGCTTGTTCTTCAGCCGCTCGTCCTTGGCGTTGCGGACCAGTTGGCGCAGCCGCTGGCGGTCGGCGTCGGGATGCTCGGCCAGCAGTTCGGCCAGCGCGGTGTCGCCTTCGGCGAGCAGCCGTTCGCGCCAGTCCTCGACCCGGTGCATGGCCGCCACTTCGCGGCGCGCGCTGTCGCTGTTGACGTCCATCGCCTCGCGGATCGCCTCCAGAACCGCCTCGTCCTCGCGCCGCATCTGCTTGGCCAGGAACGCCAGCTGCCGCTTGTGCGCGATGTGCGAGGTGATGCGCTTGGTCTCGGCGATGTGCGGCAGCAGCGACTCGGGCACCGGCAGCTTGGCCAGCTGCGCCGGGGTCAGCGCCACCAGCTTCTCGCCCAGGCTCAGCACTTCCAGCGCCTCGCGGCGTTGCTGGCTGCGGCTTTCGCCGCGGAATTCACCGGTGTCTTCGTCGCGTCCGCGCATGCTCGTACTACTCGATCGGGCTGGAAATCAAATCAACACATCCGGCCAGGACGGCCGGACAGGGGCGAAGGGATTCGCACAACAAGGATAAAGCATTGAACGCGATCACCCCCGATTTGCACCGCGACGACAGCCAGCAGCGCCTGGAGCGCCTGTCCGACATCGCCGAACGGCTGCTGGCGCGCGCCCGCGCGCTCGGCGCCAGCCAGGCCGAGGTCAGCTGCAGCGAAGACCGCGGGCTGGACGTCAACGTGCGCCTGGGCGCGGTGGAGACGGTGGAATCCACCCGCGACCGCGGCATCGGCGTCACCGTCTACTTCGGCCAGCGCAAGGGCAGCGCCAGCACCGCCGACCTGCACGAGTCCAGCCTGGAAGCCACCGTGGCCCAGGCCTGCGCGATCGCCCGCTACACCGAGGACGATGTGGCCGCCGGCCTGGCCGAGGCGGCACTGATGGCGCGCGAGCAGCCGGATTTCGACCGCTGGCATCCGTGGCCGCTGCAGGCCGAGGAGGCGATCGACCTGGCGCTGGCCTGCGAGGCCGCCGGTCGCGATGCCGATGCGCTGATCAGCAATTCCGACGGCGCCTCGGCCGGCAGCAGCGAGAGCCTGTCGGTCTATGCCAATTCGCACGGCTTCGTCGGCTGCGAGCGCAGCACTCACCATTCGATCGCCTGCACGCTGATCGCCGGGCAGGGCGACGGCATGCAGCGCGACGGCTGGTACAGCAGCGCGCTGGCGCGCGAGGACCTGGAACGCGCCTCGGCGATCGGCCGCCGTGCCGCCGAGCGCACCGTGGCGCGGCTGCAGCCGCGCTCGCTGCCGACCGGCGAGGTGCCGGTGCTGTTCGCGCCGGAAATGGCGCGCTCGTTGATCGGGCATCTGCTCGGCGCGGTGTCCGGCGGCGCGCTGTACCGCCGCGCCAGTTTCCTGCTCGACAGCGCCGGCACCCGCCTGTTCCCGGAGTGGTTCGCGATCGACGAACGGCCGCACCTGCGCCGCGGCCTGCGCTCGGCCGCCTTCGACGGCGAGGGCGTGGCCACCCGCGAGGCGCCGCTGGTGCGCGACGGCGTGCTGCAGCGCTACGTGCTGGGCAGCTATTCGGCGCGCAAGCTGGGCCTGCAGACCACCGCCAATGCCGGCGGGGTGCACAACCTGCAGGTGGCGGCCAATGCCACCGACCTGCAGACCATCGTCAAGGGCCTGCCGCGCGGCCTGCTGGTCACCGACCTGATGGGCAACGGCGTCAACCCGGTCACCGGCGACTACTCGCGCGGCGCCGGCGGATTCTGGATCGAGAACGGCGAAATCGCCTATCCGGTGGACGAAATCACCATCGCCGGCAACCTGCGGCAGATGTTCCAGGACATCGAGGCGGTCGGTGCCGACATCGACGTGCGCTCGCACGTGCACATCGGTGCGGTGCTGGTCGGCAGGATGACGGTGGCCGGCAACGACTGAGCGCAGCGACGCAGGCAGCGCGCAAGGACGCACAGGCATGCAGGCAAGCGACACCGAGAACACGATCACCGACGGGCCCGCGCCCGCGTGGGAGCGCGCGCTGGCGGCATTTGCGCATCTGTCGATGTGGATCGGCTTGTTCGCCGCCTGCAATGCGCACCTGGGCGACGCGCTGTGGTGGCTGCTGTTGCTGTGGCTGCTGCCGGGCGCGCAATGGTGGGCGATGCGGGGCAGGCAGCCGTTCGTCGCCGAACACGCGCGCCAGGCCATGCGGATGGGCCTCGGCCTGTCCCTGCTGAGTGCGGTCTTGCTGGCGCCGAGCGTGCTGATCTTCGGTGCCGTGCTCGTGTTCGGGTGGCTGCTGGCCCTGATGCTGCTTGTGGCGATGGGCATCAGCCTATACGCGGCGGCCAAGGCCATGCTCGGTCGCCGCTAGCGCGATCCGCTGCCGTATGGGGCGTCGGATCAGCGCCGCGGTTGCCTAGGGGGCGATCCTTGAGCCCGTCGAGGCGTCTTCCCGCCTTGCCGGCTTGGCTTGACAGCGCTGCGCCAGCCGCCGAGAGTGACGCGCCAAACGTCTTGTCCCCCTCACCACCAAAGGAACGGAATACCGATGAGCGAATTCGACAACGTCACTGCCCCGCCGCCGCCGCCGGCCTCGGCAGGCCCCCAGGAAGATCGCACTGTCGCGCTGATCACCCATCTGTCCGGGATCATCGCCGGCTTCATCGTGCCGCTGATCATCTGGCTGGTGAACAAGGACAACCCGGCCAAGTCCTTCCTCAACGACCAGGCCAAGGAAGCGCTGAATTTCCAGATCACCGTCGCCATCGCGTACGTGATCTGCGTGGTGCTCAGCGTGATCGTCATCGGCGGATTGCTGATGCCGGTGGTGTGGGTGGTGAACCTGGTGTTCTGCATCCTGGCCGGCATCAAGGCCAACGACGGCGTCGCCTACCGCTACCCGTTCGCGCTGCGCCTGATCAAGTAAGCGCGCCTGCGGCGCGTCCCCGAAGGCCCGGCCGCTGCGCCGGGCCTTTTTTGTGCCCGCGCCGCGCTCCGGCGGGAGGTCGCAGGGCGGCCAGGCGCAACGCCGCCACCGGCCGGTCAACCGCGGCCCGTGCTGCGCGTTTGCAAGGCTGTCGCCATCACCGGAGCGCCGCATGATCCGCCGCGAGAGCTTGAGCGCCGCCAACCGCTTCGGCCTGGGCGCCCGTCCCGGGGACCTGGCTGCCATGGGCGAACCGCGCGCCTGGCTGGCCGCGCAACTGCAGTCGCCGCCGCTGGCGCCGGCGTTGCAGGGCCTGCCCGACAGCCTGGCCTACCTGCGCCGCGAGGCCGACTACCAGCGCGAACGACGCCAGGCGCGGCAGCAGGCGGCCGGCGATCCGCAGCAGGCCGCCCAGCAGGCGCAGCAGGCCGCGCGCGGGCTGTACCGGCAGGCACAGGCGCAGGAACTGGCGGCGCGCTACCGGGTCGCGGTGTCCACCCCGGCCGGATTCGCCGAGCGCCTGGTGCAGTTCTGGTCCAATCATTTCGCGGTCTCGGTCGACAAGCGCGCAGCCGCGCTGTACGCGGCGCCGATGGAGCGCGAGGCGATCCGCCCTCACTGCATCGGCCGCTTCGCCGACCTGCTGCTGGCGGTGGAACGGCACCCGGCGATGCTGCGCTACCTGGACAACGCCAATTCGGTCGGCCCCGACTCGCTGCTGGCGCAACGTGCGCAGCGCCGGGTCCTGCGCCTGGATCCCGAACGCCCCGTGCGCCGCCTGGGGCTCAACGAGAACCTGGCGCGCGAGATCCTGGAACTGCACACGCTGGGCGTGGACGGCGGCTACACCCAGGCCGACGTCACCGAACTGGCGCGTGCGATCACCGGCTGGGGCGTGCCGGCGCCGCGCGATTTCGAGCAGGGCGCGCCCGCCAGTGCCTTCGTGTTTCGCGCGCCGGCGCATGCCGCCGGCAGCCGCCTGGTGCTGGGCCGGCGCTATGCCGAGGACGGCGTGGCACAGGGCGAGGCGATCCTGACGGCGCTGGCGCGGCACCCGGCTACTGCGCAGCACGTGTCGTTCAAGCTGGCCCGGCATTTCGTCCGCGACGATCCGCCGCCGGCCTTGGTACAGCGCATGGCCGACGCGTGGCGGCGCAGCGATGGCGACCTGCGCCACGTCTACCGCGCCCTGATCGACAGCCCCGAGGCATGGGACGCGCAGGCGCGCAAGTTCAAGCCGCCGCAGGATTTCGTGGTGTCCGCACTGCGCGCCGGAGGTGCCTGGCCCGAGGCGCCGCCGCAGCAGAAGACCGTGCTGACCCTGCTGGCACGGATGGGGCAGCCGCCGTTCACGCCGCGCTCGCCGGCCGGCTATGCCGACGTGGCGGCGGAATGGAGCGGCGCCGACGCACTGTGGAAGCGCGTGCAGGCGGCCGAGGCGCTGGCGGGGATGACCCCGGGCGAGTCGCTGGCATTGGCCGCGACCGCGTTCGGCGACGGTCCGGATGCGGACACGCTGACCGCGGTGCGGCGCGCCGAATCGCCACGCGAAGGCGTGGCGGTGCTGCTGGCCAGCCCGGCCTTCCAATGGCGCGCCTGAGCGGCGCGCGGTCCGATCCGCGATGGGAGAAGCTCCGATGCAACTGACACGCCGTCGTTTCCTTGCCGCCAGCGGTGCGGCCACCGTGTTGAGCCTGTGGTCGGGCAGCGGCCTGGCCGCGCCGGGCGCCGATACGCGCCTGCTGGTGGTGCTGCTGCGCGGCGCGCTGGACGGGCTGCACGCACTGGTGCCGACCGCCGACCCCGACTACGCACGCCTGCGCGGCGCGCTGGCGCCGCCGCAGACCCTGGCCCTGGATGGCAGCTTCGCGCTGCATCCGGCGCTGGCGTTCGCGCACGCGCTGTACGCGCGCAAGCAATGGCTGCCGGTGGTGGCGGTGGCGCCGCCGTACCGCGAGCGCTCGCACTTCGAGGCGCAGGATTGCCTGGAGAACGGCACCGCGCGGCCCAGTGGCGCCTCCAGCGGCTGGCTCAACCGCTGCGCATTGGCCCTGCACGGCGCCGAGGCGGTGTCGGTGAGCGCGGTGACGCCGCTGATCATGCGCGGCCCGGGCGCGGTGAACAGCTGGTCGCCGCCGCTGCCGAGCGCGGTCAATCCGATCCTGCTGCAGCGTCTGCAGCCGCTGTATGCCGCCGATCCGCAGCTGGCCGGCGATTTCGCGCGCGCGCTGCGCGAGCAGGGCATGCAGGTGGACAGCGTCAAGGGTGGGCAATTGCCGCAGGCGATGAGTGCGGCGGCCAGCTTCATGGCCAAGCCCGACGGGCCGCGGATCGGCTTCGTCGAGGATGCCGGCTGGGATACCCATGGCAACCAGGCCGCGGTGCTGCAGCGCAAGCTGGGCGAGCTGGATGCGGGGCTGCGCGCGTTCCACGATGGCGCGCAGGCCTGCTGGTCGCGCAGCGTGGTCGCGGTGGTGACCGAGTTCGGCCGCACCGCGGCGGTGAACGGCACCGGCGGGACCGACCATGGCACCGGCGGGGTGGCGTTCCTGGCCGGCGGCGCGGTGCGCGGCGGGCGCATCGCCGGAGACTGGCCCGGCCTGTCGCCGCGGGCCTTGAACGAGGGCCGCGACCTGCGCGCCACCAGCGACCTGCGCAGCCTGTTCCGGCACGTGCTCGGCGCGCATCTGGGCGTGTCCGAGCGCGCGCTGGACACCCAGGTGTTTCCCGGCAGCGCGGGGCTGCCCAGATTGGAGGGCCTGGTGGCCTAGGACACCACGCGGGCACAGAGGGTGCGGCCTGGGCCGCACGCGAACCGGGCGCCGACGCGAGGTCGGCGCCCGGGGACATCACCGGCGTGCCGGACTCAGTTCTGCGACGGATTGTTCTCGGCGAAGTACTCGTGGCTGTCGGCGTTCTTCACCGCGCGCGCCGGATCGCTCTTGGCCAGGCTCTTGGCCGCGCTCTGGCCGTACGCGGTGTCCTGCGTGCCGGCGACCACGCTGAAGTGGCTCATTTCGTGGATCAGGGTGCCGGCCTTGGAGTCGGTGCCGGTCAGCGGCGCGCTCCAGAACGCATTGCACACGTAGATCTGGTACGGCTGGTTCGGATACACGTAGGCGTAGGAACTGTCGCTGCAGCCGCAATTGATGGTGATCTGGCCGTTGTTCTGGTCGATCGCCGAATCGATGTTGACGAAGTTGGACGTGGCGGTGCTGTAGCGGCTGGTGTTGTAGGCGCCGAACCAGGTGGTGTAGCGCGCGCCGGTGCTGCCGCCGTTGAGATAGGTCTTGGCGTTCTGCGAGTAGGTGCGCGCCGCGTTCACCGCGCTGCCGATGGTGCTGATCTGGCTGGTGCTGCACGAGGCGTAGTTGACGCCGTTGACCACCGCCTGCGGGCCGACCATCAGGTCGTTGCGCACCGCATGGCCGCGGCCGCCATCCAGCCATACCGTCAGCGGCGCGCTGGACAGGGTCTGCGGCTCGCCGTCGGCACGCAGCATGCGCGCGCCATCGGCGAGCGCGGCGCCCTGCAGCGGCGCGTCGAGGCGGATGCTGTAGGTGCCGCTGCGGGTCAGGTCGTAGGCGCGGCTCAGGTCGATCTGCGCCTGCTTCGCTTCGCCCGGCTGCAGCACCACCATGTCCTCGGCGCGCGGCGCGGCGCGCTTGACCAGGCGCCCGACGTAATCCACCGGCTTGCCGTCGCGCTGGACCTGGAACAGGGCGTTGTCGAGATCGCCAAGCGGCAGTTCCCACTTGGGCACGCGTGCGACCTGCGTGCCGGTGTTGCGCACGGTCACCGCCATCTGGCCGCGCTGCTGGCCGTCGGCGTCGGCGACCGGCGTCAGTTCGACCTGCAGCGGCGCGGGCGTGCGCGTGAGTTGCGATTGCGCCGTGGCCGCCGAGATGATGCCGACCAGGCTGAAGCCGATCGCTGCCGAGATCCGGGATGCGTGTTTCATGCAGTCTCTCTCCGTCGAAAGTGGGCGCCCCGTGACAGGGGCCGAAGCAAACTAGCCCGGTGATGCGCGCGTGCGCGTCGCAGGTGCGTTTGTCTTCGATTTCGTCCAGCGAAGCGCGCGCCAGGTCTCAGTATCGGCATCGCGGACAGACATCGCCGCGCGTGAGTGTCGCGCTGCAGCGGCATGCACTGGATCGAGCGCAGCGTTGCGGATAGGCCATGTGGCGATCACGCTCGCACTGTGCGTGTGCGTGTGCGTGTGCGTGCGAGATCGTGCTGGTGGCGGCGTTTGCCGAAGGCGATGAGGACGTCCGGGATCTCCATTCGCCGCAGCCGGCGTCATCGCGATCTGCAGCGGTATGCGCGGCGTCGGAATTTTTGCGGCAACGCGGGTTGCCGTGGCGTGAGATGCGCCTGGTCGCCTGGTGTGGGAGTCAACCGTCATGCATTCGCGACGAGCGGCGTTGCGGACGATCGGACCGCGAAAGCAGTCGGGACTGACGTCCCTCCCACATTGCCTCAGACACTCACCGCAAGCCCATGTAGCAGTGGCTTCAGCCGCGACAGGCATGACCGATGCCGTCTGTCGCGGCTGAAGCCGCTCCTGCAACAGCGCCTCTGGTCATCACGGGCTGCGCGCGGCCAGCGCCAGCATCCATCCCTGGTTTCGCGGATGCGGTGCAGCGCCTGCGCGGCTAATGACGCGTGCGGCCCAGCCGCAACGATCGCACGCGTCGAGCGTGGCGATCAGTGCGCGCGATCGACCGCGAGCCGCGCCAGCGCCGCCAGTGCATCGGCGGCAGCGCCATAGCCTTCCAGGCTGTCCTGCATCGCCTGCGCCAGCTCGGCCAGCTTGGCCTTGGCGCCGTCCATGCCCAGCAGGGCCGGGTAGGTGGACTTGGCCTGCGCGACGTCCTTGCCGGCGGTCTTGCCGAGCTGTTCGGAGCTGGCTTCCACGTCGAGGATGTCGTCGCGCACCTGGAAGGCCAGGCCCAGCGCGGCGGCGAAGCTGTCCAGTTGCGCGAGCGCGGCGGTGTCGGCGCCGCCGCCGAGCGCGCCCAGGCGCACGCTGGCGCGGATCAGCGCGCCGGTCTTCAGCGCATGCATGCGTTGCAGGTCCGGCAGCGCCTGCACGCGGCCGGTGGCGTCGATGTCCAATGCCTGCCCGCCGCACATGCCGGCCGCACCGGCGGCCTCGGCCAGGGTCTGCAGCCACTGCACGCGCAGCGTCGCCGCCGCGTCTTCGGCATTGGCCAGCAACGCGAACGCCAGGCTCTGCAGCGCGTCGCCGGCGAGGATCGCGGTGGCTTCGTCGAAGGCGATGTGCACGGTCGGCTGGCCGCGGCGCAGGGCATCGTCGTCCATCGCCGGCAGGTCGTCGTGGACCAGCGAATACGCGTGGATCAGTTCCACTGCCAGCGCCGGTGCATCCAGGCGCGCGGCGTCGGCGCCGAACAGCGCGCCGCTGGCGTAGACCAGCAGCGGGCGCATGCGCTTGCCGCCGCCGAGGGTGGCGTGGCGCATCGCCGCGTGCAGGCGCTGCGGCGCCAGCGTGGCCGCCGGCAACTGCGCCTGCAGCCCGGCTTCCACCCGATCGCGCCAGCGCGCGAACGCCGCCTCAGCCGCCATGGGGCGGCACGGGGTCGAAGGGTTCGGCGCTGTCGGGCTGTTCGGGATCGCTGAGCAGGCGCACGCGCAATTCGGCCTGCTCCAGCGCCTGCTGGCATTGCCGATACAGGCCCACGCCACGCTCGTAGGCGCTGAGCGACTGCTCCAGGCTCAGGTCGCCGGCTTCCATCTTCTCCACCAGCACTTCCAGCTCCTCGAGCGACTGCTCGAAGCGCGCGACCGGGGAGGCATCGTCTTGGGACTTCTTGGGCATGGCGAAAGTGTGCGCGGCGGCGGCGGCAGGGTCAATGCGAGGCGGGCGCCGGCGCCGGCAGCGCATCCAGCTCAAGGCGTGCAGCGTGCGCCTGCAGCCAATCGTGCAGCGGCGCGGCCAGCAGGTCCGGTCCGGCAGCCAGCAGTTGCGTGGCGTCGAACAGCAGCGGCAGTCGCATGCGCTGCCACGGCGGCAACGCCTGCGTCTGCAGCAGGTGCTTCAATGCCTGCGACTGCGTCCGCCCTGGCAGAAGCAGACGTTCGCCGCCGCGGCGCGCGCGCGCCATCAGCGGCGTATCGAAGGCCAGCGTGGTGTCGGCGCGCAGGTGCAGGCGGCGGCCATCGGGCAACGCCAGCGGCGCGCGGCCGTCCCACTGCGCCTGCCAGTCGGCCGGCCAGGGCGCAGGGTCGCGCTCGGCGTACAGCGTGTCGTGCCAGCTGCGCACGCAGGCGCCGTGCCAGGCGAACTGCGCCGCGGCATCGGCGCGCGGCTGCAGCAGGTCGCGTTCGATCGCGGCCAGGCCGGCCGCAGGCAATGGCGGCAGTCCGGCCTGTGCGACCCAGTGGCGCAGTACGCGTGCGCGTCGTGCCGCGGGCAGGACGCGCAGCGGCGCGAGTGGCAGCGGAGCACCCGGGGCGTCCTGCAGCGCATCGAGCGCCGTGCGGTCGTCCGCCTCCAGCAGTGCACTGGCGTCGGCACATAGCCGCGCGCTGCGGGCGAGGGCGGCGTCGGCGTGCGGCCAGCGCTGGCGCAGCAGCGGCAGCACCTGCAGGCGCAGGAAATTGCGGTCGAAGCCGGGGTCGGCGTTGCTGGGGTCGTCGATCCACTGCAGGCCGTGCTGCTGTGCATAGGCATACAGCGCAGTGCGCGGCTGCGCCAGCAGCGGCCGCCACAGGCGGCTGCCGGCGAAATCGGACAGCGCCTGCATCGCCGCCAGGCCATCGGGCCCGGAGGCGCGCAGCGCGCGCAGCAGGAAGGTTTCGGCCTGATCGTCGCGGTGCTGCGCCAGCGTTAGCCACTCGCCGGGCTGCAGCGCCTGCGCGAAGGCGTGGCGGCGCGCCTGCCGCGCGGCCGCTTCCAGGCCATCGCCGCTGTCGCGCGGCACCTGCACCCGCACCACCTGCAGCGGCACCGCCAGCGCGTTGCACAGCTGCGCGCACTGCGCGGCCCAGGCGTCGGCGTCGGTATGCAGGCCGTGGTGCACATGCAGCGCACGCAGGCCGGCGGCGCGGTACGACGGCTGCTGCGCGAGCAGGTGCAGCAGCACGGTCGAATCCAGCCCGCCGCTGAAGCCGAGCAGCAGCGGCGCCGGTGCCGGATCGGGTAGCGCGGTGGCGAGTGCGGACAACGGGGGCGTAGAGGCGTGCGGCGGCATCGCGTCACTGTAGACGCAAGCGCAGGTCAGCGCGAAGCGTGGCATGGCGACGTCTTTGCGCTTGGCAGCGTTGTGGGAGGAACTTCAGTCCCGATGCCTTTCAGCTAATCGCGTCGGGACTGAAGTCCCTCCCACAAGAGCAGGTGTCGGCACTCGGGACTATCCAGACTGCTTGCTCAGCCCGTTGCCCGCTGGATGTCGGCGGCCAGCACGCGACGACCGGCCTGCGGCCAGAGTTCCGACGCCTTTCAGTTCAATGCGTCGGGACTGAAGTCCCTCCCACAAGAGCAGGTGTCGGCACTCGGGACTATCCAGACTGCTTGCTCAGCCCGTTGCCCGCTCGATGTCGGCGGCCAGTGCGCGACGACTGGCCTGCGGCCAGAGTTCCGACGCCTTTCAGTTCAATGCGTCGGGACTGAAGTCCCTCCCACAAGAGCAGGTGTCGGCACTCGGGACTATCCAGACTGCTTGCTCAGCCGTTGCCTGCTCGATGTCGGCCGCCAGCACGCGATGACCGGCCTGCGGCCAGAGTTCCGACGCCTTGCAGTTCAATGCGTCGGGACTGAAGTCCCTCCCAAAAAAGCAATTGTCGGCACTCGTGGCTGTCCCAAATGCTTGCTCAGCCCGGTGCCCGCTCGATGTTGGTCGCCAGCACGCGACGACTGGCGCGCCGCCAGCGCGCGACGGCGCTTGAAGCCGCGCAACGTGAGGTAGCCCCATGTGGGAGGGACTTCAGTCCCGACGCGGGGATGTCTCACCTCGCGGACGATGCGCTTCCGCGACATCGCGGGAGATTCAAAGAGACGCGTTACAGAGAACCAGCCTTGGCGACCTTCTCCGCGACAACGCGGCCATGCCGCACACGAGCATCGGCTCAGCGCTTGGGCGCCGGCACCTCGCGGTTGTGGCGGTCGATGGAGTACCAGCGGCCACCCTGCATCGGCGTATGACCGTCGGTGTCGGGCGTGTCCGCGCTGCAGCCGTCGCAAACCGCGGCGACGCCGTGCTCGAACGGCCAGGCGAAGTCGTGGACCGGCGCGATCACCTCGCGCAGTTGCCGGTCGTAGAAGCCGATGCGACCGTGAAAGATGCCGCGGGTCAGCCCTTCGGTGAAACCGTCCGGGCCGTTGTCCCAGGTGATCACCGGCAGGCTGCGACCATCGGCGCGGACGTAGTAGAAGCGTGCGCCGACGCTCAGCAGCGCCAGCCAGTCGCGATCGAAGGGCAGGCGTCGCAGCGCCTGTGGCGTCAGTAGCAGGCGTTCGTCGGCGCCGAGCCGACAGCCCGGCACCACCGGCCGATCGCTGTTCGGGTCGCCCAGTCGGCAGGCCTCGATGGCCGGTTGCTCGGCGGCGGCCGGCACCGTGCCGAGCGCGGTACACGCAGCGAACCCTGCGCACACCGCAACGGCCACGCGCAGGCGGCCGCGGTGCGGCCGACGCCGCCTCATTGCGCGGTGGCAGCGCTGGTCATGAACGCCGCCGGCTTGGGCAGCTCCACCGGCACGCCGTCGCCGTTGCAGGTGCCCGCCTGGCACAGCCGCGCGCGCAGCGTCGGGGTGGCCTGCACGATCACGTGGTAGATCACGTTCTCTTCCAGACTGCCGCGGAACGCGTTGCTGCCGGGGCCGCGCGCCCAGATGCCGACGTCGTCGCCGCCATGGGTCTCGGCCTTGGTCGGCACCAGCGCTTCCTGCATGAAGTCCGGGCTTTCGGTGTCGACGTGGGTCAGGTCCGGGCGGCCGTTGGCCGGCTCGAAATTGCTCGGCGCATGCGGGAAGGTCTTGACCCCCGCCGGCTGCTGGTTGCTGGCGCCGGTGTAGCCGGGGCCGTTGGCGTAGCTGAGCGTGGCATAGGGCTGGCCGTTGCCGTCCAGCGCCAGGTCGCCGGTGTTGGCGTCCTCGCCGCTGGTGCCGCGCACCTTGCCCAGGATCGGGTTGCCGCGCTGCGGGTAGCCGACGAAGTTCAGCGTATGCGAGTGGTCGGCGGTGACGATGATCAGCGTGTCCTCGGCCGAGGTCGCGTCCGCCGCGGCCTGCACCGCCTGCGACAGGGCGATGGTCTCGTCCAGCGCGCGGTAGGCGTTGCCGGCGTGGTGCGCGTGGTCGATGCGGCCGCCTTCGACCATCAGCACATAGCCGTTCTTGTCCTGCGACAGGGTACGGATCGCGGCCTTGGTCATCTCGGCCAGGCTCGGGTCGCCATTGGCGCTGCGGTCGCGGTCGTGGTCGAACTGCATGTGGTCCGGCTCGAACAGCCCCAGCAGCGCCGGCGCGTTCTGCGCCGCTTCCAGTTGCCCGCGGGTCCACACGTAGGCGCCCTGCGGATGGCGCTGGCGCCATTCGCCGACCAGATCGCGGCCGTCCAGGCGCAGGCCGACCTTGTCGTCGTACTCGGGGTCGCGCTGCTCGACGGTGGTGAACTGGCCGCGGCCACCGGCCAGCATCACCTGCGGGCCGCGCCCGAAGCGCGCGCCGACCATCTGCTGGGCGATGTCGCGGCAACCCTCGGCCACCGCCTTCTCCGGCAGGTCGGCATCGCTCTCCCAGTTGCGCTCGGGCACGTGCGCGTAGGTCGCGGCCGGGGTGGCGTGGGTCAGCCGGGTGGTGGTGACGATGCCGGTGCCCATGCCGGCGCTGTCGGCCAGTTCCAGCCAGCTCAGCAACTGCTTGCCGAGGCTGTCGGCGCAGGCGTCGCGCTTGCCGGCGGCCACGCCGATCGCGCCCATGTGGGTCTTCACCCCGGTGGTGATCGAGGTCATGGTGCCGGCCGAATCCGGCGTCTGCGAATCGGTGTTGTAGGTCTTGCTCAGCGCGGTGGCGGGGAACGCCTCCCACGACAGCTGGTTCTCTTCGCCGGAGGCGCCCTTGCGCTGGCCGTCGAGGATGCGTGCGGCGGCGACCGTGGTCAGGCTCATGCCGTCGCCAAGGAACAGGATGACGTTCTTGGCCTTGCCGCGCATCGCACCGTTGTTGGCGGCCTTGGCGGCGCCGCTGCGGTACCACCAGGCCGGGGTCTCGCCGGCCGGATGGGCCACGGCGGGGACGACGATCGGCGCGACGTTGGCGCTGGCGGCCGGCGCATGCGGCGTGCTGGCGCAGGCGCCCAGCAGCAGGGTGGAGGCGGCGGCGAGGGCGGAAACGGGTAGGCGCATACGCAGAACGGGTCCTGAACAACGAAGTCCCCCGCATTATGCCGGCTACGACAAGGCACGCCGATGACATCGCGCCTTTCCAGCCATGGCGTCGTCGCTGCTGCCGGGGTGCGCTATCGTGCGAAACCCCCCGATCTCTCTGGACAGCGTCGATGAAACTGGTGACGGCCTGGTTACGCATTCCGTTCTGGCAGCGCGTGGTCGCCGGCTTCCTGCTGGGCGCCCTGGCGGGCTGGGCGCTGGGCCCGACCGCCGAGACCTGGTTCAAGCCGCTGGGCGATCTGTACGTCACCCTGATCAAGATGATCGCGGTGCCGCTGGTGTTCTTCGCCGTCATCAACGCGATCTCGGCGCTGCACGGGCAGCAGTCGGTGGCCAAGCTGGGCGGGCGCACCTTCCTATGGTTCGTGGTCACCGCGGCGCTGGCGGTCGGCGTCGGCCTGGCCGTGGGCACGGTGCTGCAGCCGGGCGCCGGCCACCTGGGCCTGCGGGTGGACAGCGCCTGGACCCCGCGCGACGTGCCCAGCCCGGTGCAGGTGCTGCTGGACGTGGTGCCGTCCAACCCGTTCTATGCGCTCACCGGTATCGGCACCAGGACCAATGCCGCTGGCGAGACCGTGCTGGCGGCAGGGCGCGGTTCGATTCTGCCGGTGATCTTCTTCGCCGCGCTGCTGGGCTTTGCCATGGTCAAGCTCGGCGAGCGCGTGGCCGAGGCGCGCAAGCTCACCAAGCAGATGAGCGAGATCATGATCCAGGTCACCCGCTTCGTGCTGGAGATGACCCCGCTCGGCACCTTCGGCCTGATCGCCGCGCTGGTCGGCGGCTATGGGTTCGGCAAGCTGCTGCCGTTCGGCAATTTCGTGCTGGCGCTGTACCTGGCCTGCGCGATCCACATCGTGGTGGTGTACAGCGGCCTGCTGCTGGTGCACGGGCTCAATCCGTGGAAGTTCTTCCGCGGCGCCGCGCCGGGCATGCAGGTGGCCTTCGTCAGTTCCTCCAGCTTCGCCGCGATGCCGGTGGCGTTGCGCTCGATCACCCACAACCTCGGCGTCAACAAGGACTACGCCGCGTTCGCGGTGCCGCTGGGCGCCAGCATCAAGATGGATGGCTGCGGCGCGATCTTCCCGGCGCTGTGCGCGGTGTTCATCGCCCAGTACACCGGCGTGCCGCTGACCGCCAACCAGTATTTCGTGGTGCTGATCGCCTCGGTGCTGGGCAGCTTCGGCACCGCCGGCGTGCCCGGCACCGCGGTGGTGATGGCCACGGTGGTGCTGAGCGCGGCCAACCTGCCGCTGGAGGTCATCGGCTACCTGTACGCCATCGACCGCGTGCTGGACATGATGCGCACCATGACCAACGTGACCGGGCAGATGCTGGTGCCGGTGCTGGTGGCCAAGGAGACCGGCCTGCTCGATCGCAGCATCTACGAGGCCGCCCCGAGCAATGTCGGCCTGGAAGATCCGCCGGTCGACGGTTCCGGCCAGGTGCGTTGATGCGTCCGTGAGTACGCCTGCCGAGAGCCTGCGCGCGCAGCTGCGACAGTTGCCCGGGCTGACGCTGCACGCGGGTGTGCTGGTGCACGACGCGCTGCCGGACGACCCGTTCGAGCAGCGCTACCTGGACGTGCGCCGCCGCGAAGGCCGGCTCTACAGCGACGCCCAAGTGCGCACGCTGCCGCAGCCGCCCGGCGCGCTCGGCGCCAGCCACGAATGGCGGGTGCGCGCCGAATCGTGCCGGCGCCTGTTGCGCCGTCTGCGTGCGCGTGGCGGCGACGGTCCTCTGCTGGAACTCGGCTGCGGCAACGGCTGGCTGTCGTATCGCCTGGCCAGCGGCCTGCAGCGCGAAGTCTGCGGTGTCGACGTCAATCGCACCGAACTGGCGCAGGCGGCGCGAGTCTTCGCCGACGCGCCGCGGTTGAGCTTCGTCGCCGGCGACATCCTGCGTTTGCCGCTGCCGGCGCAGCGGTTCGATGTCGTGGTGGTGCCGGCCTGCCTCCAATACTTCGCCGATCCGCGTGCGCTGATCGCCCGCCTGCTGCAGCTGCTGCAGCACGACGGCGAACTGCACATCCTCGACAGCCCGTTCTACGCCGACGTCGAGCAAGCCAGGGCCAGCGCCGCGCGCAGCCTGCGCTACTTCAGCGGACTGGGCTGCGCCGAACTGGCGCAGCAGTACCACCAGCACACCGAGGCGGTACTGGACGGCATCGTGCTGCGCCGGTTGTTCGACCCACGGCGGCTGTCGGTGCGCTGCCTGCGGGCGTTGCGCTGGCGCCAGCCGCATTTCCCGTGGCTGTGCATCCGCAAGCGCGACAATCTCGCGCTGGCCGCGGTCTAGCCGGCGCCGCCGACCGCCGGCGCGTCTGCGGCGACACCTTATTGCGGCGCCGTTGCGATTGGCGGCGGCGGCGCATGGCAGACTGCCGCCTCCTTCCCCTGCATGGACTCCCGATGAGCGGCACGCAACGCGAACTGACCTTCCGCTTCCTGGCCGAACCGATCGACGTCAACTACGGCGGCAAGGTCCACGGCGGCGTGGTGATGAAGTGGATCGACCAGGTCGGCTATGCCGCGGCGGTGGGCTGGAGCGGCCACTACAGCGTGACCGTGGCGGTGGGCGGCATCCGCTTCGTCTCGCCGATCCGCATCAGCGACATGGTCACGGTCAGCGCCAAGCTGGTCCACACCGGCACCAGCAGCATGCACTTCGCCATCGAGGTGCGTGCCCGCGATCCGATGGGCGGCGAGCCGCGGCTGTGCACGCATTGCATCATCGTGTTCGTGGCCCTGGACGGCGTCGAAGGCCGTCCGACCGCGGTGCCGGCCTGGCATCCGGACACGCCGGAAGATCATCGCCTGGCCGAGTACGCGCAGAAGGTGATGGAACTGAGCAAGGGCATCGAGGACACCATCGCCCACTACCACGGCTGAGCGCGCGCGCCCGCACGCTGGCTCAGGCGCGCCAGTCCGCGGGCGCGATGCGGCAGTCGCCGTCGAACAGGCGGCCGCCGTGCACGGCCAGTTCCTGCTGCGCCAGTGCCAGCACCGGCGCACGGTCGGCGTTGGCGAACAGCGCGGCGAAGGCCTGGTCGAAGCGTTGGCCCAAGGCCGGATCCATCCGTGCTAGCAGGCGCGGCACCCACTTGCCGCTGCCGTACCAATGGCCGCGTCCGCGCAGCGCCAGTTCCGCCAGGCGCGGATGCAGCAGGGCGCCGATGGCGACGATCTCGGCGGCGCTGCGCTCGCCGCACAGGTCGTCGACCAGATCAGTGATCTCGTAGCGCAGCGCGTCCCGTTGCGCCTGCGTCAGCGGCGGCGGCCCGGCCTGCAGCCGCGCGGCGACCTGGCCTTGCAGGCTGCGTGCGGATTCGGTCGCGGTGCCGACGAGGGTGCCCTCGGCGATCATGTGCAGCAGGCTGGGGCGGCCGCGGGCGGCGTCTTCCTCGACGAACCAGGCCAGCGTGCCCGGGTCGTGCACGAAGGCTTCGACGGGCATGCCGTCGGCGAGGAACGATTCGCGGCGTGCCGCCGGCAGGCGCTCATAGACCACGACCAGGTCGAGATCGGACAGATGCGTGCCTTCGCCGCGCAGGATCGAGCCGGCGGCGAAGCCGAAGGCCGCGTCGGCGTAGCGGGTGGACAGCAGCGATTGCGCGATCGCCAGCGCCTGGGCGGGCGTGGGCAGGGTGAGCGTGGCCGGCATCAGCGCAGCGCCTGCAACTGCGGCCAGGACGCGACCCGGCGGACGGGCTCATCGGCACGGCAGGACTGCGGGGCAGGCGAGGGGCGTGGTGTCATCGAAGTTCCGGTGACGCGATCGAGGCGGACAGCGTATCGTGCCGGCGGGCAACGCGGACGGCGACGATGACCCTCCAGGCGGACAGCGCGGAACTGCAGCGGCAATACGGCGATACACAGCGGCTGGTGCAGCGTAAGTCGCTGCATGCCAAGTACGGCCGCGGCGATTGGTACCCGTGGTTGCGCGCACAGGTGCCGTTGGCCGCAGACATGCGCGTGGCCGATATCGGCTGCGGCACCGGCCAGCTGTGGGGCGCGCTCGCCGGGCAGTGGCCGCCATCGCTGGCATTGCAATTGCTGGATCGCTCGCCGGCCATGGTCGCTGCGGCATTGGCGCAGGCGGCGACGTTGCGGCCACAGGGTGTGGTCGGCGACGCGATGCGCCTGCCGCTGCGCGATGCCAGCATCGACGCCGCATTGGCCGTGCATATGCTTTACCACTTGCCCGATCCGCATGCGGGCGTGCGCGAGCTGCGACGCATCGTTCGTCCAGGCGCGGCAGTACTGGCGGTGCTTAATGGTCGCGACAACATGCGTCAACTCGCGCAACTGGTCGCCGGGGTGGCCGGTGGCCCGGACCGCGACCCGTCCACCCTGCGCCTGGACGCCGAGGCGGGCGCGCGCCTGTTCGCCATGCACTTCGCACAGGTCCGGGTCGCGCGCTTCGACGACGTGCTGGTCTGCACCGATCCCGAGGACGTCATGGCCTATCTGCAGAGTCTGCCGTTGCCGCCGCAGGCGCACGCGTCAGCCTTGCGGCAGGCGGTAGAGGCGGCGTTTGCGCATGGCGACGGCGCGTTGCGGATCGACAAGGACGTGCGCGCGATCGTTGCCACCGCCTGAGGGCGGCCGCGTCGGTGCCAGTGGCACGAGCGCCAGCCGGGCGGCCGCGAAACGCCACAACGAAAAAGGCCGCTGTCCCCAGCGGCCTTTTCTGTGCGGTATCTGCGGAGCGGCGGCTTACATCGCCACGCGGCGCGCCTGCACGAACTTCTCGCCCCAGTAGCCGGAGGTCAGCGTGTCCACGCGCACGTCCTTGCCGCGGCTGGGGGCGTGCAGGAAGCGGCCCTCGCCGACGTACAGGCCGACATGGTCGACGCGGCCCTTGCGACCGAAGAACACCAGGTCGCCCGGCGCCAGCGCGTCGCGGTCCTTGATCAGCTGGGCATTGGCCTCGCGGGCCATCTCGCGCGACACGCGCGGCAGTTCGATGCCCAGCGCGGTGCGGAACACGTAGCCGACCAGGCCGCTGCAGTCGAAGCCTTCGGTGTCCTCGCCGCCCCAGCGGTACGGGGTGCCCAGCAGCGCCATGGCGCGCTTGAGCACGGACTGGACCTTGTCGCCGCCCGGCACCACGCCTTCGCGCGGGACCGGCTGGGACACGTCGTAGTTGGCCAGCAGGCGGCTGATGTCGCCGGCGAACATCGCCGAGCGGTCCATCAGCGGAATGGTGTCGTTGGCGGCCAGGTGCGGCAGCAGGGCGGCCAGGGTAGCGGTGGCGGCGGCGTCGGCCTTGCTGCGCGACGGTGCGGGCGCCTGGGCGGCGGCCGGCTTGGCCGAGGTGGTGGTGTTGGGGGGCTGCGCGGTCGCCTGGGCGGTGGTCGCGGCGGCGCTCACCTGGGCGGGAGCGGGGGCGACGGTCGCGATCGCTTCCGGGACGACGGTGTCGGCGGGAGCGGTCTGGGCCAGGGCCGGGAGGGCCGAGAAACAGAGCGAGGCGGTGCAGAAGAGGCGGAAAGCGGTCCGGCGGGGAACGGCGGGCTTGCCTGGAGAGGTCTGGGCTTCGGTCGTCACGCTTGGATCACAAAATAAAACGATGGGGGATCATGCCTTGTAGACAGAAATAGGAAGTTCAAATAAGGTTAAATTTTCGTAATTATGAATGTGGGTGAAATCACAGTTCAGCGCAAAACCCGCTTTGCGCCGGTGTAGTGGTCCCGCCAGTAGGCCCCGTCCAGCGAATCCAGGCGCACCGTGCCGCCCGTGCTGGGAGCGTGCACGAAGCGGCCTTCACCGACATAAATTCCGACGTGCGTCACGTTTCCCGCGCTGCCGAAGAACACCAGGTCGCCGGTGCTCAGGCGCTGCGGGTCGATCCGCGGCCCCTGTACCGCGGCCAGTTCGCGCGAGGTGCGCGGCAGCCGCAGGTCGAGCATGTCGCGGTAGACGTAGGCGACCAGGCCGCTGCAGTCGAAGCCGGACTCGGGGGTGTTGCCGCCGTAGCGGTAGGGTGTGCCGACCAGGCCCAGCGCCCGCATCAGCACTGCGTTGGCCGCGCCCGGGTCGGCCGGCGCCACCTGCGGCCACTCGCGCACCGCCACCGGTGCCGGCCGGGTGTGGCGGACCTCGTGGCGTCCGCAGGCTGCCAGCGCGGCGGTGCACAGCAGCGGAAGCCACCACGGGAACGCGCGGCGGGCGCGCGGCGAAACTGGCGTGTTGTGCATGGAGCCGGGATAATGCGCGACCTCAGAAGGCCGCCATCATGGCGGCGCTCCCGGCGGCCGACAAGCCGCCCATCCCGTCTGCCCCCGGCAGCCACAGCGCAGAGTGCACATGAAGATCGAAAAAGACCGCGTCGTCCGTTTCCACTACACCGTTTCGGAAGTCGGTCAAGAACCGATCGAAAGCTCCAAGGACCGCGATCCGCTGGTGATCCTGGTCGGCCACGGCAACATCATCCCGGGCCTGGAGAACGCGATGATGGACAAGGCCGCCGGCGACAGCTTCGGTGTCGACGTGGCCGCCAAGGACGCCTACGGCGAATACCGCGAGGGCCTGAGCCAGCGCGTGCCGAAGAAGCATTTCGGCGCGGTCAAGCTGCAGCCGGGGAGCCAGGTGGTGCTGCAGACCAACTTCGGCCCCCGCGCGGTCACCGTGCAGAAGGTCGGCATGAGCGTGGTCGACGTCGACCTCAACCACCCGATGGCCGGCAAGGACCTGCACTTCGACGTGGAGATCGTCGACGTGCGCGAGGCCAGCGCCGAAGAGATCGAGCACGGCCACGTGCACGGCGACGGCGGCCACCACCACTGAGTGCGTTTGTGGCGGTGCCGGTCGCGCCGGTGCCGCCGCCCTGGCGCCGCACGCAGCGGCGCCATCGTGCCGCTGCGGACGCCGGCGGCCTTCCTGATCGCGGCGAGGGACATCGCCGGCCTTCCGCCCGGTGCCGCCTTGGCCACTTCCGCCCCCGTGTTGCAGCCCGTCGCGCCCGCCGAGCGCATCGCCACGCTGGACGTGCTGCGCGGCTTCGCCCTGCTGGGCATCCTGCTGATGAACATCGAGGGCTTCGTCGGCCCGCTGGACGCGGCGATGACCGGCCTGGATCCGGCGCTGCGCGGCGCCGACCGCATCGCCGACGCCCTGGTCTACATCCTGGTGCAGGGCAAGTTCTACACCTTGTTCTCGCTGCTGTTCGGCATGGGCTTCGCGGTGATGGCGCAGCGCGCCGAGACCGCGCTGCGGCCGTTCAGTGGCTTCTTCCTGCGCCGCAGCGCGGGGTTGCTGCTGATCGGCCTGCTGCACGCGCTGTTGTTGTGGTCCGGCGACATCCTGGTCAGCTATGCGTTGCTGGCGTTCATGCTGCTGGCGTTCCGCGAGGCGCCCACGCGCTGGCTGCCGGGCATGGCGCTGGTGGTCTACCTGTTCGCGCCGGCGCTGTGGCTGCTGGTCGGCGCCGCCGCCTGGGCGGCGCAGGCCGATCCGCACGGTGCAGCGCAGTGGCATCGGGACATGGCCGAGCAGGCGCAGCACGGCGCGGCGGCGCTGGCGCAGCAGCGCGAGGTGTTCGGCCATGGCAGCTACGCCCAGGCCACCGCGCAGCGCGCGCGCGACCTGGTCGAATCGCTGAGCGTGCTGGTGTTCAACGCGCCGACCATCTTCGGCATGTTCCTGCTCGGCGCCTGGTGCGTGCGCAGCGGCCTGGCCGCACAGCCGCAGCGCTTCCCGCGGCTGCTGGCGGTGCTGCGCTGGGGTGTGCTGCCGCTGGGCCTGGCGCTGATGCTGCTGAGCTTCCGGCTGGAGCCGTGGATGGATCCGGCGCGGCTGGATCTGCGCCTGACCTGTGCCTACGCCCTGGCCAGTGTCGCCAGCGGCCTGATGGCGCTGGGCTATGCGGCCTGGCTGGTGCGCGCCGCGCCCGCGCTGCAGTGGCTGGCGCCGGCCGGGCGCATGGCGCTGAGCAACTACCTGCTGCAGTCGCTGGTGTGCACCACGTTGTTCTACGGCTACGGCTTCGGCTATTTCGAACAACTGCCGCGCGCCTGGCAGATCCCGTTCGCGGTCGCGCTGTTCGCGCTGCAGGTGGCGCTGTCGCACTGGTGGCTGCAGCGGTTCCGCTTCGGCCCGGTGGAGTGGCTGTGGCGCTCGGCCAGCTACCTGCGCTGGCAGCCGATGCGCCGCCGCGACGCGGCCTGAGCGCAGGCGCTGCGGCGGCGTCCTCACATCTGCCGCGCGGCCGCCCATGGCATGCTCGGCGGCGACCGAGACATGCGACAGGACAGCCGATGGACGATGTGAACCGCGCGCACCGCGCCGCGCCCGATGCGACCCCGCCGCGCGCCGAGCGTGCGCCGTGAACGGGGCGATCCGCGATTACGACCTGCTGGTGCTGGGCGGCGGGTCCGGCGGCCTGGCCACCGCCTTCCGCGCCGCCAGCCATGGCGCACGGGTGGCGATTCTGGAGCCGAGCGCGCTCGGCGGGACCTGCGTCAACGTCGGCTGCGTGCCGAAGAAGGCGATGTGGCTGGCGGCGGATCTGGTCGAACGCATCGACCTGGCGCGCGCGGTCGGCTTCGCCATTCCCGAGGCCACGCTGTCCTGGGCGGAACTGGTGGCGCATCGCCAGGGCTACATCGGCAACATCCACGCCAGCTACCGGCGCCGGCTGGATGCCGACGGCGTGGTGCTGATCCCGCGGCGCGGCCGGCTGGTCGATGCGCACACCGTCGAATGCGACGACGGCGTGCGGGTCAGCGCCAAGCACGTGGTGATCGCCACCGGCGCGCACGCGCTGCGGCCGAACATCGACGGCGCCGAGCTGGGCCTGGTCTCCGACGACTTCTTCAATCTCTGCGAGGCGCCGCCGTGGGTGGCGATCGTCGGCGGCGGCTATATCGCGGTGGAACTGGCAGGACTGCTGCAGGCGCTGGGCAGCCGGGTGGAGTTATACGTGCAGGGCGAGCGCCTGCTGGAGCGGTTCGACGCGGAACTGGCACGGCAACTTGCCGATAACCTGCGCCACCAGGGCGTGCGCCTGCATTTCGGTTACCGCGCCAGCGCCCTGCGCCGCAGCGGCGAGGGCCTGTGCGTGGTCGATGCGCAGGGGCAGCCCGGCGAGAGCGTCGACAAGGTGTTCTTCGCGATCGGGCGCCGCCCCAACACGCGCGACCTCGGCCTGGAGGCGCTGGGTGTGCGCCTGGGCGACAAGCACGAGATCGTGGTGGACGACTACCAGAACACCGACGTGCCTGGGCTGTATGCGATCGGCGACGTGGCCGGCAAGGTCGGCCTGACCCCGGTGGCGATCGCCGCCGGGCGCAAGCTGATGGACCGCGTGTTCGGCGACCGGCCGCAGGCGCGGCTGGACTACGAGAACGTGCCCAGCGTGGTGTTCTCGCATCCGCCGCTGGGCCAGGTGGGATTGGGCGAGGAGCAGGCACGCGAGCGCTATGGCGCCGACGCGGTGACCGTGTACCGCAGCAATTTCCGGCCGATGCTGCAGGCGCTGGCCGATTCGCCGCAGCGCAGCCTGTTCAAGCTGGTGTGCGTTGGCGCCGAGGAGCGTGTGGTCGGCGTCCACCTGCTCGGCGATGGGGCCGACGAGATCCTGCAGGGCTTTGCGGTGGCATTGAAGCTGGGCGTGACCAAGCAGCAACTGGAAGACACCGTGGCGATCCATCCGACTTCGGCCGAGGAAGTGGTGCTGATGCGCTGAGGTCGCCGCGATCCGGCGGCTGGTTGGCTGTGGCGCCGTAGAATGGCGCCATGCACGTGTTCTCTTCTCCCTGCCGCGGCGCTACGCGATGAGCGCGCCCGGCACCTCCGCCGCCGTCGCCCCCACCGCCACCCAGGCCAGCCTCGGTGGCGTGCTGCTCGCTGCCGGCGGCGCGATCGCGTTCTCGGGCAAGGCCATCATCGTCAAGCTGGGCTATCGCTATGGCGTCGATGCGGTGACCCTGCTGGCCTTGCGCATGCTGGTGGCGCTGCCGTGCTTCGCGGCGATGGCGCTGTGGGCGGCGCGCCGCGCGCCGCCGCTGCAGGCGGGCGACCGCTGGCGGATCGTCGCCCTGGGCGTGCTCGGCTACTACCTGGCCAGCTTCCTGGATTTCCTCGGCTTGGCCTACATCACCGCGACCCTGGAGCGGCTGATCCTCTATCTCACCCCGACCCTGGTGTTGCTGATCGGCGTACTTCTGTGGCGGCGGCGTCCGCAGCGGCGCCAGCTGTGGGCGCTGGCGTTGAGTTACCTGGGCGTGTTGCTGGCGTTCGGCCACGACCTGCAGATCGGCGGCGCGCGTACTGCTTGGGGGAGCTTGCTGGTATTCGGCAGCGCGCTGGCCTATGCGGCCTATCTGGTCGGCAGCGGCCAACTGGTGGCGCGGGTCGGCGCGGTGCGATTGACCGCCTACGCCAGCCTGGTCGCCTGCGCGCTGTGCATCGCCCAGTTCCTGCTGCTGCGGCCGCTGCACGCGCTGGTCTTGCCGACACCGGTCTACGCGCTGTCGCTGCTCAACGGCACGCTGTGCACGGCGGTGCCGGTGCTGGCGACGATGCTCGCGGTGCAGCGCATCGGCTCGGCGCTCGCGTCGCAGATCGGCATGCTCGGCCCGGTCTCCACCATCGTGCTCAGCGTGCTGGTGCTGGGCGAGGCAATGGGGCCGTGGCAGATCGCCGGCACCGTGCTGGTACTGGGCGGGGTGCTGCTGGTGTCGCGGCCGGTGCGGGCACGGTCGGCATGAGTCCACGGCGGCCGCCCGCAGCGAGCGCGTCGGCGCCGGCCGCGACGGCGGCGGCCGAGGCGCATGCGCGGATCCTGGCGACGATCCGGGCGATCCCGTCGGGCCAGGTGCGCGGCTATGGCGAGGTGGCGATGCTGGCCGGGTTGCCGGGACGCGCGCGGCTGGTGGCGCGTCTGCTCGGTGGCAATGCCGATGCCGCGCTGCCCTGGCACCGGGTGCTGCGCAGCGACGGCCGCATCGCCTTTCCCGAAGGCTCGCGCGGCTATCGCGAGCAATGCCAGCGCCTGCGCGCCGAAGGCGTGGCGGTGCAGGGCGGACGGGTGAAGCATGCGCCGGCGCCGGCGCGCGATCTCGATGCCGAGGTGTGGGGGCCTCGGTAGCGAGGCGCGCCAGAACTGCGGGGCTCGTGTCTCGAAGAGCACAAGACGCCGGCTGTGAAGGGCTTAGCCCCTCTCCCTCCGGGAGAGGGTTGGGGTGAGGGTAGGGCGCGAAGCGCATGCGGTGTTTCCGCTGCACGAGGCTGCGCCCCGTACCCTCATCCGCCCCTGCGGGGCACCTTCTCCCGGAGGGAGAAGGAGGTACAAGCCCCCCTCCCTTCGGGAGAGGGGTTGGGGTGAGGGTAGGGCGCGAAGCGCGAGCGGTGTTTCAGCTGCACGAGGCTGCGCCCTTACCCTCATCCGCCCCTGCGGGGCACCTTCTCCCGGTGGGAGAAGCAGGTAAAAGCCCCTCTCCCTGCGGGGGCGGGGGTGGGGTGCGGGTACGGACGCGAAGCGCATGCCGCATGTTGACTGCGCGAGGCTTCGCCCGCGCCCTCGTCTGTCTCTTCGGCGCACCGCGCTCGCAATACCTCTTGGAAGAGCGTCGTTGGTCATGGCATGCCGCTGCATTGGTTGGGGTGCATGCTCCAGCGAGCGGCTATGATGGAGTCAGTTGCCACGGACCCGACCATGTTTCCCAGACTTCCGCCCGTCACTAAAGCGCTTCTGATCGCAAATGTCGTGGTGTTCCTGCTGCAGCAACCCTTTTTGCTGGGCGACGCGACGTTCGAGCCGTTCATGCTGTGGCCGATCGGCGTCTTCGATGCGTTCTCGCCCGGGCAGAACTTCCAGCTCTGGCAGTTGCTGACCTACGGCTTCCTGCACGGCAGCTTCTCGCATCTGTTTTTCAACATGCTGGCGCTGTACATGTTCGGCGGGCCGCTGGAGCAGACCTGGGGCGAGAAGCGCTTCCTGACCTATTACCTGGTCTGCGTGGCCGGCGCCGGCCTGTGCCAGTTGCTGGTCGGCTGGTGGATGCTCAGCAACGGCAGCGCGCCGTATCCGACCCTGGGCGCCTCCGGCGGCATCTTCGGCCTGCTGCTGGCCTTCGGCATGCTGTTCCCGAACCAGCGGGTGATGCTGCTGTTCCCGCCGATCCCGATGAAGGCGCGCACCTTCGTGATCGTGTTCGGCGCGCTGGAACTGCTGATGGGCTTCACCGGCTGGCAGCCGGGTGTGGCGCATTTCGCGCATCTGGGCGGCATGTTGTTCGGCTGGCTGATGATCCGCTACTGGCGCGGCCAGCCGCCGTTCGGCAAGCGCAAGCCGCCGCGTCCGCGCATCGTGCGCTGAGCGAAAACGCCTGCCGCGCTGCTGCTCGTAGCAAGCGCGGCGCCGGCGCGGCGGCACGTTTTCCCGACCCCTGAACGCAAGACGGCGCGGTTGCCCGCGCCGTCTTGCTGCGTGTGCCTGGCCGGCGGCTAGCGCCGGCACCGGCTCACGGCCACAGGTGGATCTGCTCGGCCTCGCTGCGCACCATCGGCTGGCCCGGCTTGCAGGTGAAGGTCGCGGCGAAGGCGGGCAGGTTGGCCAGCGCGCCGTTGGTGCGCCAGCGGCCGGGCGCGTGCACGTCGGCGGTGACCCGCTGCACGGCTTCGTTCGGCGACAGTTGCTGCGCCCACAGGCCGGCCCAGGCCTTGTAGAACGCCTGCTTGCTTGCCTCGTTGGCGGTCGGTTGCGCGGCGCTGTAGGCCTGCCAGGCCAGTTCGACGCTGCCGATGTCGGTCAGGTCCTCGTCCTGGGTCAGCGGGCCGTTGACCTTGGCGCCCTTCACGCCCGGGAAGTCGTAGGCGCCGTACTGCGCGGCGGTACGGGCGGCCAGCGCGTTCCAGGCGCTCTTGTCTTCCGGGGTCCACCAGTTGCGCAACTGGCCCTGCGCGTCGACCTGGCTGCCCTTGCTGTCGATGGCGCCGATCAACTCGTGCGCGACCATCGCGCCGTAGGCGCCGTACAGCGTCGCGGCGTCGCCGCCGGCCGCGTACACCGGCGGCTGCAGCACCGCGGCGGTGACGATCAGGCGGTTCTGGGCGATGTCGTAGGTCAGTGCGGGCTGCTGCGGCAGCACGTCCCAGCGGCGGTCGGCGTTGCCCTTGCCGATGCGCTTCATCTCCTCGCGGTGACGCCAGGTGGAGGCGATCAGCATGTTGCCGCCGAAGCTGCCGCGGCCCATCGGCTGCAGGGTGTAGTCGAGGTCGCGGCGCGGCGCGCCGACCTCGATCTTCAGTGCGGCCAGCTTGGCCTGCGCCTCGGTGCGCGCCGGCTCGCTCAGCCAGGTGCTGCGCTTGACCGCGGCGATCTGCGCGTCGCGCACCTGGTCGGCGATGGTCTCGGCCTGGCGGCGGGTGTCGGCCGACAGGTAGCGGGCCACGTACTCGCGGCCCAGCATCGGGCCGGCGGCGACGTTGATCGCGTCCAGCACCTGCGCCCAGCGCGGCGGCGGCGCGACCTGGCCCTGCAGCACGCGGCCGCGGAACTCGAAGCTGGCGTCGCGGAAGCTCTTGGACAGGTACGGCGCCATCGCATCGCCCACGCGCCAGCGCAGGTAGGCCTTCCACTGCTCGGGCTTGATGCTGACGATCATGCCGTCGAGCTGCTTGAACATGTCCGGGTCGGCCATCGACACCAGGTCGTCGTTGACGCCCTGGGCCTTGAGGAAGGCGTCGAGTTGCAGGTTGCGGTACTGCTTGTTCAACTCCTTGGTCGAGATCGGCGAATAGTTGTTGAACGGGTTGTTGATGCCGGCCAGCGACTTGGCGCTGCGCGCCAGCGCGGTCTCGATCTGCAGCACCGATTGTGCGTCGGCCTCGAGGCCGTCGGCCGGGGTGCCGGTCAGGGTCAGGATCTGCTTGACGTAGGTGCGGTAGCGGCCCATCAGCGCCATGGTGTCGGCGTCGGTGCGGGTGTAGAAGGCCGGGTCGGGCAGGCCCATGCCGCCCTGCATGAAGTAGCCGATGTGGCGGTCCAGCGCCTTCAGGTCGACGTCGGCGCCGAAGTTGAACGCGACCGGGATGCCGATCTGGTGCAGCGCGGCGATCGAGGCCGGCACGTCCCTGGCCTTCTTGATCGCATCGATGCGGCCGAGCAGCGGCGCGATCGGGTTGGAGCCGTCCTTCTCCACCGCGGCCTCGTCCAGGCCACTGGCCCAGAAATCGCCCAGCGCCTTCTGCACCGCGTTCTGCGGCGACTGCATGGAGGCGTCGAGCAGGTCGCGCTGCTGTTGCTGGGTGCGCTCGGCCAGCTGGCCCAGCGCGGTGACCGCGCCGGTCTGCGGCACCGGGTTCTGCTTCAGCCAGTCGGCATTGGCGTCGTCGTAGAAGTCGCTGCAGGCGGCGCTGATCGGCGGGGCCTTGGGCGCGGCGGCGCGCTTCTTCTTGGGCGCGGCATCGGCGGCGGAGGCGAGGGCGATCAGGCCGAGGGCGACGGCGAGGGCAAGCGGACGGGCATTGGGCATCGGGAACGCATCCGGTCAGGATTAAAGTCGGCGGAGTTTAACAAGCCGCGGTGTGCAACTGTGGCGATGATGCGCGTCCACGTCCCCATCGGATTCAGCGAGCGACGCCGGCAGGCACGGGGTGCCGGTGGCCGGTCAGGGCGGTCGGCATCGCCGCCGTCGTCGCAGGCCGATGCCCACGCAAAGAAAAGGCCCGGACAAGCCGGGCCTTTTCGCGAGACGGCAGTGACGCCCTCGCTTACCAGATCACCACGCGCTTGTCGCCGCTGCGCACCATCGGCGCGCCCGGCTTGCACTGGAACGCGGTGGCGAAGGCCTCCAGGTTCGACGGCGCGCCGATCGCACGGAACTGCGCCGGGGCGTGCGGGTCGGTGGTCAGGCGCACCATCGCGTTCTGCGGGGTGTACTTGGTGCGCCACACGGTGGCCCAGTTGATGAAGAAGTTCTGGTCGCGGCTCATGCCGCCGACCTTCGGGTCGTCCTTGCCCTCGGTGGCCTTCTTCATCGCGTCGTAGGCGGTGGTGATGCCGCCCAGGTCGGCGATGTTCTCGCCCAGGGTCAGCTTGCCGTTGACGTGCTTGCCGTCGACCTCGTAGCCGTCGAACTGCTGGACCAGCTTGCCGGTGAGCGCGGAGAACTTCTTGGCGTCGGCCGGGGTCCACCAGTTCTCGAAGTTGCCGGTCGGCCCGAAGCGCGCGCCCTGGTCGTCGTAGCCGTGGGTCATTTCGTGACCGATCACCGCGCCGATGCCGCCGTAGTTGAACGCGTCGTCGGCCTTGGGGTCGAAGAACGGCGGCTGCAGGATCGCCGCCGGGAACACGATCTCGTTCTGCAGCGGGTTGTAGTAGGCGTTGACCGTCTGCGGGGTCATGCCCCACTCGGTCTTGTCCACCGGCTTGCCGATCTTGCTGAGGTTGTACTTGTAGTTGAACGCGGTGGCGGCGCGCACGTTGTCCAGGTAGCTGTCGCGCTGGGTGCTCAGGCTGGCGTAGTCGCGCCACTTGTCCGGGTAGCCGATCTTCGGGGTGAAGGTCTTCCACTTGTCCAGGGCCTTGGCTTTGGTCTCGTCGCTCATCCAGGTCAGCTTCTCCAGGCGCGCCTTCAGCGCCTGGCTCAGGTTCTCGACCAGTTGCTGCATCTTGGCCTTGTCGTCGGCCGAGAAGGCGACCTTGACGTACATCTGGCCCATCGCCTCGCCGGCGCCCTCGTTGATGCTACCGAGCACGCGCTTCCAGCGCGGCTTCATCTCGGCCTGGCCGTTGAGTTCCTTGCCGTAGAAGGCGAAGTTTTCCTGCGCGAAGGCGTCGCTCAGGTACGGCGAGGCGCTGTCCACGGTGTGGAAGCGCAGGTAGGCGCGCCACACCGACGGGTCGGTGTCGCCCAGCGCCTTGCTCACTTCCTGATGGAAGGCCGGGATCGCCAGCGAGAACTTCTCCGGCACGGCCACGCCCTGCGACTCGAAGAACTTGGTCCAGGGGAAGTTCGGGGTCAGCTTGTCGGCGTCGGCCGGGGTGACCGGGTTGTAGGACAGCTCGGCGTCGCGCGAGAGCTGCTCGCTGGACTTGGACACCTTGGCCAGGCGCGTTTCCAGCGCCACCACGTCCTGCGCCTGCTTGGCCGCGTCGGCCGCCGGCACGCCGGCCAGCTCCAGCACCTTGGCCACGTGCGCCTGGTAGGCCTTGAGCTTGTCCTGCTTGTCGGCGTCGAAGTAGTAGCTGCGGTCGGGCAGGCCGAGGCCGCCCTGCATGGCGTAGGCCATGTTCATCGCCGAATTCTTGAAGTCCGCCTCGGCGCCGAAGCCGAACAGGCCGTTCTCGCCCTTGGCCGCGCTCTGGCGCAGGTACTCGGCCACCGCCGGGCCGTCCTTGAGGCCGTCGATCGCGGCCAGGTCGGCCTTCAGCGGCGCGATGCCCTGGGCGTTGATCTTGGCGTCGTCCATGCCCGAGGACCAGAAGTCGCCGACGATCTTCTCCACGCCCTGCGGGTTGGCCGCGGCGGCGGCCTGTTCGGCCAGCTGGTGCTGCGCCGCGACCGAGCGCTCGTCAAGGATCGAGAACGCGCCCCAGCTGCTGCGGTCCTTGGGGATCTCGTTGGCGGCCAGCCACTTGCCGTTGACGTAGCCGTTGAAGTCGTCGCAGGCGTTCTTGCTGGCGTCCAGGTCGTCGACGTTGAAGGCGTTGTAGGCCGGCAGCTTGCTGGTGTCGAGCTTGAGGTCGGTCGACGCCGCGGCCGGGGCGGCGGCCGGCGCGGACTTGGCGGCATCGGCGGCGGGCGCGGCGCTCTCGGGCTTGTTGCAGCCGGTCAGCGCGGCGCTCACGGCCAGGGTCAACAGCAGCATCTTGGGATTGCGAAGGGTCACAGGCAGGCTCCAGGCCGACGTGGATAAAGGAATGGCCCGCACGGGCCGTGGCGAGACTCTACGCCGCCACTGCAGGTTTCAGGGGTGTCGAAGGTCATGGGTGGCCCTGGCCATTGGGCCGCGGGACGGCGTCGCCGCCTGCCGTCGGCAGGCCCGCCGGCGCTGGCTTACCATGCGGCCATGACCCGCGAACCGCCATGCGATGCCCTGATCGTCGGCGCCGGCCACAACGGCCTGGTCTGCGCCGCCTACCTGGCGCGGGCCGGCTGGAAGGTGACGGTGCTCGAACGGCGCGGCGTGGTCGGCGGCGCCGCGGTGACCGAGGAGTTCCACCCCGGGTTCCGCAACTCGGTGGCGTCCTACACCGTGTCGCTGCTGCAGCCGAAGGTGATCGCCGACCTGGATCTGGCCGGCCACGGCCTGCGCATCGTGCCGCGCCGGCGCAACAACTTCCTGCCGTTGCCGGATGGGCGCTACCTGCTGACCGGCGCCGGCCACACTCAGGCCGAACTGGCCAAGTTCTCCGCGCGCGACGCCGCGCGCCTGCCGGCCTACGAGGCGCGGCTGGAGGGCATCGCCGACGTGCTGCGCGCGCTGGCGTTGCAGCCGCCCCCCAACGTCACCGATGGCGGCTGGCTGCAGGCACTGCCCGAGCTGCTGCGCGCCGGCCGCCTCGGGCGCCGCCTGCATGCGCTGGATGCGGAGCTGCGCCAGGACCTGCTGGACCTGTTCACCATCTCCGCCGCCGAGTATCTGCAGCGCTGGTTCGAGAGCGACGCGGCGCAGGCGTTGTTCGGCTTCGACGGCATCGTCGGCAACTACGCCAGCCCGTACACGCCGGGATCGGCCTACGTGCTGCTGCACCACGTGTTCGGCGAGAGCAACGGGGTGAAGGGCGCCTGGGGCCATGCGCTGGGCGGCATGGGCGCGATCACCCAGGCCATGGCCCGTGCGGCCACTGCGGCCGGCGCGCGCATCCGCACCGATGCGGGCGTGCGCGAGATCCTGGTCGAGGGCGGGCGTGCGGTCGGCGTGGTCACCGAGCAGGGCGAGCGCCTGCGGGCGCGGCACGTGGTCGCCAACGTCAATCCCAAGCTGCTGTACGAACGCCTGCTCGATCCGGCGCACGTGCCGGCCGCCACCCGCGAGCGCATGGCGCACTGGCGCTGCGGTTCCGGCACGTTCCGCATGAACGTGGCGCTGTCGCGGCTGCCCAGTTTCAGCGCGCTTCCGGGGCCGGGCGATCATCTCACCGCCGGCATCGTACTGGCGCCTAGCCTGGACTACATGGACCGCGCCTACCACGACGCGCGCCGGCACGGCTGGTCGCGCGAACCGATCGTCGAACTGCTGATTCCCAGCACCCTGGACGATGGCCTGGCGCCGCCCGGCCAGCACGTGGCCAGCCTGTTCTGCCAGCACGTCGCGCCGCAGTTGCCGGACGGGCGCAGCTGGGACGCGCACCGCGAGGAGGTCGCCGACCTGATGATCGCCACCGTCGAGCGCTATGCGCCGGGCTTCGCCGCCTCGGTGCTGGGCCGGCAGGTGCTGAGCCCGCTGGACCTGGAACGCACTTTCGGGCTGATCGGCGGCGACATCTTCCACGGCGCGCTGAGCCTCAACCAGTTGTTCAGCGCACGGCCGATGCTCGGCCAGGCGGCGTACCGCGGTGCGATTCCCGGCCTGTTCCTGTGCGGCTCCGGCACCCACCCCGGCGGCGGCGTGACCGGCGCGCCCGGCCACAATGCGGCGATGGCGTTGTTGCGCGGTTGAGCGGCGGCGGACGATAGCGGCAAGAAAAAAAAGAACCCTGGCATGGCGACCAGGGCGAGGGAAAGGCGCGGCGCGTGCAGCGCGCCGCGCGTGCCACGGCGGCGCGCCGTGGCGTTGTCTGCGCCAGCGTCAGGGCGCGCCGGCCTGCGCGGATGCGCTCGGTCGTGCCGCGGAACCGCCCAGGTGCGCGTCGAAGAACCCCAGCATCCGGGTGTAGAGGTTGAGGTTGTTGTCTTCTTTGTAGAAGCCGTGGCCTTCGCCGGACTGCACGATCACGCCTTCGGGTGGGTTGCCGGCCGCCTGCAGCGCCTTGGCCAGCGCCTCGGTGTGCTCCGGCGGGCAGCGGTCGTCGCGTGCACCGGCGGCGAGGTAGATCGGCAGCGTCAGCGCCTGCACGTGGTTGATCGGCGACATCCGCTCCTGCTCGGCACTGGTGCTGCCGAAGGCGCGCAGCAGATAGCGCCTGCCGCTCTCGCTCTTGCTGGTGTCGCTGAGCCGCAACTGGATCTTGGCGTCGTACATGCCGACGTAGCCGAACGCGCAGCGGAACAGCCCCGGCGCGCGCACCGGCGCCATCATCGCGGCGTAGCCGCCGAAGCTGCCGCCGTAGATGCAGATCCGCGCCGGATCGGCCAGACCCTGCTGGATGGCGTACTGGGTGCCGTCGACGATGTCGTTGATGATGCCCCCGTCCCACTGCCCGTAGGCGCGGTCCATGAACGCCTTGCCGAAGCCGCCGGAGCCGCGGTAGTTGAGTTGCAGCGTGGCGTAGCCGCGGCTGGCGAACAGTTGCGCCTCCGAATGGAAGCCCCAGTTGTCGCGCGGCCCCATCGGTCCGCCGTGCACGTTGACGATCAGCGGCAGGTTCTTCGCCTGCGCTCCGGCCGGCACGGTGAGGTAGCCATGGATGCGCAGACCGTCGCGGGCGGTGAACTGGATCGGCGTGATCGTGGCCATCTTCGCCGCATCGATCCAGGGCCGGCTCTTCATCAGGAAGCGCGCCTTGCCGGTGGCGCGCTCGTACAGGTACAGCTCGCCGGGATTCTGGTCGCTGCGCACGCTGACCACGATGGTGTCGCCATTGCGGGTGGCGCTGGCGAAGTCGACGTACTGGCCGGGAAAGGCCGCGGCCAGGCTGGCGTACAACGCTGCGTCCGGATGCGCCTCGTCGATCAGCCTGACCTGCGGCGCGCCGGCCTCGGTGACCACCGCCAGCGCGGTGTCCGAGCCGTCGGTGGCGGTGATGGTGCGCGCCACCTCGCTGGTGGGGTCCTGGAACAGGGTGACGAAGCCGCCGCTGCGCGGATCCAGATACCCGAACGCGCCGGGCGCCTTGCCGTCGTCGCGGGTGGCATAGACGCGGCCGTTGGCGGTGGACCAGGCGATGTCCAGGCGCGCGCCATCGGCCTTGCTGGCGTTGATGAGCTCCCACTTGCCGTCCTTCAGCGCGTACACCTCGCTGTGGCTGTCGTAGCCGGTGTCCTCGTCCTTGTCGCTCTGGCAGGTGGCGAACGCGGGCTGCTTGGCCGCGTCCAGGGCGATGGAACAGTTCGTCTTCGGCGCGCGGCCCAGCGATTTGCGCCGCCCGCTGAGGGTGTCGATCATCACCACTTCGGTGCCGGCACCTTCCGAGGAGCGCGGGTAGCGCACCTGCATGACCACGTTCTGCTCGTCGTCGCGCAGCGTGTCGAGCAGGGAGAACGATTCGCGGCCGACGCTCTTGCCGCGCTGGGTGACGCCCTGGGTGCCGTATTCGATCAGGGTGCGCGGCTGGCCGCCGTCGGCGTCGACCGCGAACCACTCGCCGGTGCCCATCGGCCGCTCGAACGAACCGACCTTCTTGACCGCGGTGAACAGCAGCCGCTTGCGGCCGGTCCAGTAGAACGCGCCGACGCTCTTGCCGTCCGGCAGCACGTTGACCTTGATCGGCTTGAGGTCGCGCGTGCCGAGCACGGTCAGCACGTCCTGCTCGCCGCGGTCCACGGTCAGCGCCAGGTATTCGCCGTCCGGCGAAATCTTCACCGCACTGTAGGTGGGGCGTTTGACGAAATCCGCAATGGGCGGGGGAGCGGCTGCGGCGATGCCGACGTGCAGGCACAGCCCCAGCGCGCAGAAAGCAACGAGTCGTTTCACGAGAATCCTTTTTGCGTGATTGAACACAGCGAGAGCCCGATGCCGGGCTCTCGCTGACCTCCAGTGTGCGTGGTGCGGCTCAGCGGAAGCGGTACTGGAACTCCGCCGCCACTTCGCGGCCGTACGGGCTGTAGGCGCGCCAGAAGTACGGATACGTGTTGTAGCCGCTGTCCTTCGGATGCGTCTTGTCGAACACGTTGTTGACGTAGAAGTTGACCGTCAGCTTGTCGGTCAGCTTCTTGCCCACGTTGGCGTTCCAGATGAAGTACGGCGCGATGCGGCCGGTCTCCTGCCAGTTCGGCAGGCTGCCGTAGCGGATCATGAACACCGCCGCCTGCCAGTCGTTCTTCTGCCAGGTCGCGGTGGTACGGATGCGGCTGCGGAAGTCGAAGTTGCCCAGGTCGTCACGGTAATCGAGGATCGGGTCGCCCTTGAACTCGGCCGACTTCTGCTCGAGGGTGTGCGAGTAGCCCACCTGGAAGCGGAAGTCGCCAAGCCGGTCGGTGTCCAGGCGGTAGTCCAGCGACGCATCGATGCCCTTGGTGCCGAGGAAGGCGCGGTTGATCGGACCGCGGCGAATCTCGGTGATCTGGCCGTCGTTCGGCGTGCCCGGCGCGTTGAGGCGCGTGACCCGCGACAGCATGTCGTTGCAGAACGCCGAGCCCGGCGCACCCAGGGTGAACGGGTTGCGGTTGCGGGTCAGCCCGGTCACGCAGCCGGCTTCGCCGTCGAGGATGTAGGTGGAGGTGATGTCGGCCACCACGTTCTTCAGGCGGATGTCGTAGTAGTCGGCGGTGACCGACAGGCCGTCGAGCACGTCCCACACGAAGCCGGCGGTCCACGACGTGCCGGTTTCCTCGGAGAGGTTGGTGGTGCCCTGGCGCACGCCGTACGCGGTGTAGTTCACCGTGGTGTCCGAGGTCGGGCACTGCGCCGCGGCGCGGCCGCTTTCCAGGCAACGACGGGTGTCGAAGATGCTGGAGAACGAACCGCTGCGATCGGCGAACACGTAGTGCAGGTCCGGCGCGCGGAAGCTGGTGGAGTAGGAGCCGCGGAACAGCAGATTGTCCAGCGGACGCCATTCCAGGCCGGCGTTCCAGGTCTTGGCGTCGTCCACCGCGGTGACGTCGTCGTACTTGTCCAGGCGTCCGGCCAGGTGCGCCTTCAGCGAGCTGAGGATCGGAATCGACAGCTCCACGCCCAGCGCGTAGCGGTCGCGCTTGCCGCCGCCGCCGGTGCCGGTGAGATTGTACGGACGGTCGGTGCCGGTGTAGTCGGGCAGGATGCGCGGGTCGGCATTGAGCTTGTATTCCTGCTGCGAGGCTTCGACCACGCCGGCAAAGCCCAGCGCGCCGGCCGGCAGCTCAAACAGGTCGCCGGAGAGCACGAAGCTGCCCTGGTTGACATGCGAGTTGGCGTCGGTCTTGACCGTGGTGCTCAACGCCGCGAACTGGTCCGGGGTCAGTGCGCTGTAGTAGCGCTGCTGGTTCAGGCGATACACCGGATAGGTGACGCCGCCGACCACGCGGGTGCCCAGTTGCTGGCCGAGGAAGTAGTCGTTGACCGCCGAGGCCATCAGGCGCGGACGATCGACCTTCACCTTGTACTCGGCGCGCGACAGGGTCAGGTCCCAGTCGAAGCGGTCGCCCAGCTTGCCGCGCAGGCCAGCGGCGAAGTCGTAGGACTTCTCCTTGTTGCGCGCCATCAGGTGCTCGACGCCGCCGGCTTCCTGCGGGGCGAACACGCGCTGCGCGTCGACCAGCGCGTTGAAGCCCGGATCGAACCACAGCGCGCCACTGGTGCGGCCGGACCAGAACTGGGTGCCCGAGGTGTACTTGGACTCGGACGACCAGGCCTGCAGGCTGGCCCAGCCCTGCATGCCGCCTTCGAAATCGAAGGTGCCGTAGGCGTAGCCGGACAGGTCGTTGTTCTCGTTGCGGATGGTCTGGTAGGCCGGATCCTTGAAGGTGCCGCAGGCCTGGCCGAGGTTGGTGATGGCGCCGGCGGCGCTGGCGCTGCGGTAGTTCCAGCGCACCCACTCGTCGCCCAACTGTTCGCAGGCGCCGGCCGGCGGCGCGAAGTAGGAGTTGGTGGTCGAGCCGGTCCGGCGGCGCACGCGCATGGTGCCGGTCGGCTGGATGCCGACGAAAGCCGGCGGGAACGGGTTGTCCAGCGACGAATCCATGAAGTCGCGCTGGTAGCCGTACAGCGGCTCGCCGGCGGTGTACTCGAAGGCGTAGGTCAGGCTCCAGCGGTCGCCGGTCTTGCCGCCGATCCACTGGAAGTCGCCGGTGTCGCCGCCGCCGCGGGTCAGGGTGCTGCCGCGCAGCTTGACCAGGTCGCCCTCGTAGTTGGTCTTGAGGATGACGTTGACCACGCCGGCGACCGCGTCGGAGCCGTAGATGGCCGAGGCGCCGCCGGCGAGGATCTCGATGCGGTCGACCGCCGCGGCCGGGATATTGCCGAAGTTGGCGAAGTTGCTCTGGCCGTTGTAGGGCAGCGGGTAGTCCGCGGCGCGGCGCCCGTTGATCAGCAGCAGGGTACGGCCGGGGCCGAGGCCGCGCAGGTTGATCACGCTGGCGTTGGGGGTGAAGCCGCCCTGGAACAGCTCGTTCTGGGTGGAGCCGGAGGCCTGGGTGAGCGTGCTCAGCGCGTCGAAGACGGTGTTGAAGCCTTCGCGCTCGATCTGCGTGGCGGAGATGATGGTGACGGGCGAGGGGCCCTCGACCTCGGTGCGCTGGATGCGCGAACCGGTCACCGTCACCTTCTCGAGGGTGCGCGCCTTGGCGCCGGTGGCCTCGGTCAGTTGTTCCGTCTCCGATTCCTCGCTCGCGGGCTGGCTTTGCGCCAGCGCCGACGCGGCGGGCAGGGCCAGAATGGCGGACACAGCAACGACCAGAAGACTCCGCTTGGGAGTCGGTGCTTTGACTGACATTGACAAATTTCCCCTAGATGCATGTGCAGTACCCAGGTCCCTTCCTGGACAGGTACGTGTAGAGAGCGTGAGGTCCGTTTCACGTTTCTTGACCGTAGCATGAACAAATCGGAAAAGTAACGAAAAATTTGCGTTACATGACATGTTTTTGAAGTGGGCTTGCTGTAAAGGCGGTCGCCGCGGCAGGCGCACCTGGACGCCACGTGATGCAAGCCCTTGTCGCTGCGTCATTTCCATCAGGGCGAGCCCGTTTCGCTCCGCGCTCGCCCTGCGGCCGGGGTGTGCGGCGGCGGCCGGCGGCAGAACCGCGCATGCGCGCGAATGCTGCGCTGCGGTCATAATCGGAGACCGCCGCGCCCGCCTGCGTGCCGCCGCGGCCAGCCTTCCAGGGGAGATCGGGCGCATCCATGAGCGAACAGGTTCAGCTCTACAACCAGGCCATCGCGGCGCTCAACCGCAGCGACTGGCTGCAGGCGCAGCGGATCGCGCAGCTGCTGCTGCAGGCCTTGCCGCAGCATCCGGGCGTGCATTTCGTCGCTGGCGTGGCGGCACTGGAACTGCAGCAGATGCAGGTCGCGGCCATGCACCTTCACCAAGCCGCGACCCTCAATCCCGAACGCGCCGACTACGCGGCGCAACTGGCGCGGGTGCTGGCGATGGGGCGGTTCCTGCAGGATGCGCACCGCTTCGCCGATCAGGCGATGGCGCTGCAGCCCACCGATGCGCATACCCTGGACACGCTGGGCGTGGTCTACAGCCAGGTCAACGAACATGCCGCCTCGCTGCAGGCGTTCACGCGTGCGGTGCAGGCGGCGCCGCAGCAGGCCAGCTTCCGCTACAACCTCGGAACTTCGCTGCTGTTCTCCGGACGGCTGCAGGAGGCCGAGGCCGAATACCGCGCCTGCCTGGCCCTGGAGCCGCGCTACTGGAAGGTGTATCTGTCGCTGTCGCAGCTGCGCAAGTGGACGCCGGAAGAGAACAACCTGGCCCTGCTCGAGGCCGCGTTGGCGTCGGCCGGCGACGATCCGGACGCGGTGCTGCACCTGAACCTGGCGCTGGCCAAGGAGCACGAAGACCTCGGCGACTACCGCGCGGCGTTCCGCGGTTATGTGCAGGGCAAGTCGGTGCACAAGCGTGCGCGCGGCTACACCTCCGAGCGCGATGCGCGCCTGTTCGAGGCCCTGCATCGGAGCTTCCGTGCCGATGATGCGCCGGTGGCGGGCTTCGAGAGCGAGGAGCCGATCTTCGTGATCGGCATGCCGCGCAGCGGCACCACGCTGGTGGACCGGATCCTGTCCAGTCATCCGCAGGTGCACTCGGCGGGGGAACTGCAGAACTTCTCGGTGGTGCTCAAGCGCCTGACCGGCACGCCATCGCCGGAGATCCTCGACGAAGCCACGCTGAGCCAGGTGCAGGGGCTGGACTGGCGCGCGCTCGGCCGCGGCTATGTCGAGTCCACGCGGCCCGGCACGGCGCTGAAGCCGCGCTTCGTGGACAAGCTGCCGCACAACTTCCTCTACGCCGGCCACATCGCGCGCGCCTTGCCGAAGGCCAAGATCGTGTGCCTGCGGCGCGACCCGATGGATACCTGCCTGAGCAATTTCCGCCAGTTGTTCGCGCTGTCCTCGCCGTACTACGACTATTCCTTCGACCTGATGGACGTTGGCCGCTACTTCCTGATGTTCGACCGGTTGATGGCGCACTGGAACGCGGTGCTGCCGCAGCGCATCCTGCAGGTCGACTACGAGGACCTGGTGACCGCACAGGAGCCGACCACGCGCCGCCTGCTGGAGTTCTGCGGCCTGCCGTGGGACGACGCCTGCCTGCATTTCGAGCAGAACCAGGCGCCGGTGGCCACCGCCAGTGTGGTGCAGGTGCGCACGTCGATGACGCGTTCCTACATGGGGCGTTGGCAGCGCTACGGCGAGGATCTGCAGGAACTGAAGGCGCTGTTGTCGGCGTTCTATCCGTAACCACTGGGCCGCCCGCGCGGCCGGTTTCTACCGCTCCGTGATCGGTCGCTGTGGTATCCGGCGCGCACGCTGGCGCGTGGCGCAGGCGTGGTGCGGAGCGGTGAGCGCTGCGCACTTCTTCCGTGGCGCTCCTGTGTGCCGCGGCATTGCCGCACTGCGCGTGGCTGGCCTCGCCTAGTCCAGATCGGTCTGGATCCAGGTCGGCGAATGATGGATGTCCAGCGTCTGCAGACGGCCAGGGCCCAGGTTCTCGAACCGGTGCGGCACGCCGGCGGGACCGAAGACCACGTCTCCGGCCGCCGCCTCGAGCGTGCTGTCGCCGACGAAGAACCGCGCGCGTCCGACCAGGACCACGAAGGTTTCGTCGTACGGATGGACGTGGCGCGGCGGGCCGTCGCCGATCGCATCGGTGCCGTAGGTCAGGACGGTGACCGCGCCACCCAGGGCTGCGCCGGCGACGACGCCGTGCCACGGCGGCGGCGTGTCCGCATCGAACAGCCGTGCCTGGGTTGCCGGCCGCCCATCCGCGGCGAAGGTGGCGGGATCGAAGTCGCGACGCGGCATGTCGGGTATCTCCACTGGATGCATTGCGGCATCGGATGCGACGACGAGGAGGGGGCGTCTCGGCGGCGACGGATGCGCTAGGCGCGATTACAGCATGGGCTGACGGCGCCAGCGGCCACGGCGGCGGAACGCTGTCGTGCGCAAATCATGTGTGCTTGACCAATCTCGCCGACGTGCCGCGCGGGCAGATGCCTGCAATGCATGGAACGACCGGGCAGGCCGCGAATGCGAGGCAAAAAAAAGCCCACCCTTGCGGGTGGGCTCTGTGAGGACATGCGTGTCGGCTTACTTGCCGAACGAGTAACGCATTTCCAGGTAGTACGCACGGCCGTACACATCGAAGTTGTATTCGTTGTACGCCCACTGCGCGCTGCCCGGGTAGGACTTGTCCAGCGGCGGCATCTTGTTGAACACGTTGGTCATCATCAGCGACAGCTCCATGCCCTCGAACGCCTTGTAGGTGACGCTGGCGTTGTGGGTGATGTGCGACGGCAGCTTGCCGGCGCGCGGGGAGGCATAGCCGGCCGGTGCGACGGTCGCCGCGTAGTTCGGGGTCTTGTCGAACCAGCTCGCGTACCAGGTGGTCGAGAACTTGCCGATGTCCCAGGTCAGCGACGCGTCGGCCTTGCGCTTCGGGTCGGTGCTCCAGTACGGATCGTTCAGCAGATCCACCGGCGTATCGCCCGTGTAGCGCACGTACTTGTGGCGCAGGTTCTCGCTGTAGCTGGCGATGGTGCTCAGGTCGCCCCAGCGACCGAAGTCGTAGCCATAGCGGAACGAGGCGGTGACCGCTTCCAGCTTCTGGTTGGAGACGTTGATCTTCGGCGTGTAGATGTTGGTGATCTGGCCGGCCGCATTGCGTGTCACCTGCGACGCTGTCTGCTTGCACAGTGCAGAGTTGGCGTCGTCGATGCCGGCGCGGCAGCGGTAGTCCTGCAGGCTCAGGCCGTCGGCGCTCTGCTGGGTGACCTCATCACTGATGTCCCAGTTGAGGTAGTCGACGGTCAGCGCCATGCGGTCCACCGGCGACCACACAAAGCCCGCGCTCCACACGTCGGCGTTGATCGGCTTCAGGTCCAGGCTGCCGGACTGCGTGCCGCGGAACTGACGGCTCGAGTAGGCCTGCGGGCAGTTGTCGGTATTGCCGGGCAGATAGCCGCGCTGCGCGCACTGGTAGTAATCGACAACGCTGCTGTAGTAGCCGCTCTGGCCCTGGTACAGGTCGGACAGGGTCGGCGCGCGGAACGCGGTGCCGTACTTGCCGCGCAGCAGCAGGGTCTCGAAAGGACGGTATTCCAGCGAGATGCTGTAGGTCGGCTTGTCGATGGTGCGGCCGCTGGCCTTGAACGCGTCGTAGCGGCCGGCCAGGGTGATGGTCAGCGGGTCGAACACCGGCATGCGCAGTTCCGAGGTCAGCGCGTAGCGGTCGCGCTGGCCGCCGCCGGCCACCGAGGTCAGACCCCAGACTTCGCCGTTGAGGATGACCGGATCCGGCGCGTAGTCCCACTTCTGCTTGCCGTACTCGCCGACCACGGCCAGGCCCGCGTCGCCGCCGGGCAGGCTGAACAGCTTGCCGTTGGTGGCCTGCACGCGAATCATGCCGTCGGAGGTCTTGCTCTTGTTGGTGGCCTGGCCGGTGAAGCTGGCGAAGTCCGCCTGGCTGATCGGCGAGTAGAACGCCGCATAGTTCGGCGAGTACACCGGGTAGGCGCCGTACAGCGGATCCAGGCCGAGTTGCGGACCCAGCACGCGGTTCACGAAGAACTGGTCGATCGCGTTCTTGTAGCGGACCAACTGGCGCTCTTCCAGCTTGTACTGGGTGTAGGTGACGCCGGCATCGTAGTCCCAGCTCGACTGGCCGAGCTGGCCCTGGGCGCCGAAGGTCACGCGTACCGAGTCGCTCTTGTTGCGGCTCATCGTGTCCTTGATGCCGTTGATGCCCATTTCTTCCGGCGCGAACGCGCGCTGCAGGTTCAGCAGGTCGCCCACCTTGGGATCGTAGTAATAACCGAAGTCGGCAGCGGTGCCCCACCAGATGTAGTTGGAACCGGCGTTGAACTTGACCTCGTCGTGGCTGTAGAGCACGTCGCCGTACAGCTGCACGTTGTCGTTCAGGTCATGGGTGCCGTGCAGGTAGGCCTGCAGCGACTTTGTGCCGCTGTCCAGGGTGCGGTAGCCCGGGGTGTACTTGGAGCCGCAGTAGTACTCGTCGCCGAAGCCCCGACGCCGCTGCAGCCCTTCCGTGCCGCCAAACAGGCCGGACACGTTGTTGCAGTTGTTCGGGTCGAGGAACTTGTAGCTGGTGAACGGGCTGTAGACCAGGAAGTCGCGGCTCGGCAGCTGGGCGTTGTAGCCCTGGGTGTTGAACTGCTTGGTCTGGCTGCGCTGATAGGCCCAGATCGGATCCTTTTCTTCGTACTGCAAGCCGCCCAGGATGCTGGTGCGGCCATCGGCCGAGGTCCAGCCGTCGGCGAAGGTGGTGCGGAAGTTGCTGCCGCCGCCCTCGGAGTAGCCGCCGCCGCGGATGCTGAACACCGCGCCGTCCATCTTCTTCTTCAGGATGACGTTGATCACGCCGGCGATCGCATCGGAGCCGTACAGCGACGACTGGCCGCCCGGCAGGATTTCGATGCGGTCGACCAGGTCGATCGGAATGCCGCTGATGTTGTTGAACGTGTCGCTGCCGTTGTACAGCGCCGGGTAGTTCGACATCGGACGGCCGTCGATCAGGTACTTCACGTAGCCCGGCGGCAGGCCGAACAGGCTCACCGTCTTCGCGCCCTGGGTGAAGGTGCCCGAGCTCTGCCCGCCCTGCACGCCGCCGGTGGCGAACGAGCTCTTCTGCAGCACGTCGGCGACGGTGCTGAAGCCGCGCGCCTTGATTTCTTCGGCGTTGATCGTGGTGACCGGGGTGGCGGTCTCGATCTCGGTCTGCGGGATCAGCGAGCCGGTGACGGTGATCTTGTCGAGATTCGTCGCTTTATCGGTCTTGTCGTCGGTCGTGGCGTCCTGCGCGAAGGCGGCGAACGCGGCCGGGACAAGCATGGCGGAGGCCAGCGCGGCACTCAGGTGGCTGTGCTTGAAACTACGAGTATGACGGACAGTCATCTTTCTCTTCCCCGAAAATCAATCGATAAGGCGAGGGGCCTCGTGCCGCGACGTGTGCCTTGAAAGTGGGATCGCATCCTGCGATCAACCCAAACGTAACACGGACTTAACGCGGTTTGTACATGGGTGTCACTTTTTTCGTCTACCAACAAAAACTGCGCCGATCAGGCGGGAAATGTCGGCGAACGCCGGGCCGCGGCACCGGTGTAGACAAGTTTCGCGTTGCTTTGCACCATTGCGGGGCATTCGTTGTATAGGTTGCTGAACGGATGTGGGGCGTGGCGGGCCGTGCCCCTGAAGGCCTGCGACGACTGGGCGATCCCGATACCGCCGGCAGCGCGGCCCGGCTAACGACGCACCATTTCGGTGAGCGCGACTCGCCATCGTGGGGCGTGCAAGTGCGGGTGATCGCCGCATCGGCATGGCGCGCCGCGATCCCGGCGTCTGCGCGGGCCGGTGCCGAGGCGCGCGATGACGGAGCTGAAAGGTCGGTCGCAGGCCGTGCCACGCGGCATTTGCGCAAAATCCGCCAGCGCTCGCGCCGCCCGCGGCGCGGGACCGTGCGTCGGTGCACTTGTATAGTCATGTGTCTGTGCGGCCCGCGCCGCTGCCGCTGCCCGCGGCGCCGTGTGCGGTCCATGGTTTCCTTTCCGTCGCGCGCATGCCTGGCCTGCGTCGCCGACGCTTTCTTGTTGAGTTTTCCGATGACCGATCGCCCGCGTCTCCCCGCCCACGCCGTCCAGCCCAAGCTCGCCCCGCACCCGCGCATCCGCAACGTCGTCGCCGTCGGCTCCGGCAAGGGCGGGGTGGGCAAGTCCACCACTGCCGTGAACCTGGCCCTGGCCCTGCAGCGCCAGGGCGCGCGCGTCGGCGTGCTGGATGCCGACGTCTACGGCCCCAGCGTGCCGGCCATGCTCGGCCTGAGCGGGCGCCCGGACAGTCCGGACGACAAGAGCATCGAGCCGATGCGCGCCTTCGGCATCGAGGCGATGTCGATCGGGCTGCTGGTGGACCAGGACACGCCGATGATCTGGCGCGGTCCGATGGCGACCTCGGCGCTCACACAACTGTTCGCCGATACCCTGTGGGACGACCTGGACTACCTGCTGATCGACCTGCCGCCCGGCACCGGCGACATCCAGCTGACCCTGGCGCAGAAGATCCCGGTGGCCGGCGCGGTGATCGTCACCACCCCGCAGGACATCGCCACGCTGGACGCGAAGAAGGCGCTGAAGATGTTCGAGAAGGTCGAGGTGCCGGTGCTGGGCATCGTCGAGAACATGGCGGTGCACACCTGCAGCCAGTGCGGCCATGTCGAGCACCTGTTCGGCGAGGGCGGCGGCCAGCGCATGGCGCAGCAGTACGGTGTGCCGCTGCTGGGATCGCTGCCGCTGGCGATCGCGATCCGCGAGCAGGGCGATTCCGGCACCCCGGTGGTGGCGGCCGCGCCGGACTCGGCCGCGGCGCAGGCCTACCTGGCCACCGCGCAGCGCCTGACCGAGGAACTGCGCAAGCGCCCGCGCGCGGCCATCCCGATCTCCGCGGCGTTGGGCTGAGCGGCGCGCGGCGCCTGCCGCGAACGCGTCGCGACCGGCTAGAATCGCGGGTCATCGCGGCCGGCTCGTCGCCGGCCGCGTTCCCGGCGGGCAGGCTGCGGCCTGCCGCCACTGCATCAGGAAGCCCCATGAGCATCAAGAGCGACCGCTGGATCCGCCGCATGTCCGAACAGCACGGCATGATCGCGCCCTACGAGCCGGGCCAGGTCAAGCAGCTCGACGGCCAGCGCATCGTCAGCTACGGCACCTCCAGCTACGGCTACGACGTGCGCTGCTCGCGCGAGTTCAAGGTGTTCACCAACATCAACTCGACCATCGTCGACCCCAAGCACTTCGATCCCAAGAGCTTCGTCGACATCGAGGCCGACGAGTGCATCATCCCGCCCAACAGCTTCGCGCTGGCGCGCACCGTCGAGTTCTTCCGCATCCCGCGCGACACCCTGGTGGTGTGCCTGGGCAAGAGCACCTACGCGCGCTGCGGCATCATCGTCAACGTCACCCCGCTGGAGCCGGAGTGGGAAGGGCATGTGACCCTGGAGTTCAGCAACACCACACCGCTGCCGGCGCGCATCTACGCCAACGAGGGCGTGGCGCAGATGTTGTTCTTCCAGTCCGATGCCGACGACGTCTGCGAGACCAGCTACAAGGACCGCGGCGGCAAGTACCAGGGCCAGACCGGCGTGACCCTGCCCAAGACCTGACCACCCAACTCACTCTTTCCGACAGCACAAGGAGCGCGCAATGAACGACCCCAATCCCTACCAGGCCCCCGACGCGGCATTGCCGCCCGCGCTGCCGGGCATCGCCGACGGCGAGGTCCTCGCCGGACGCGGCGAGCGCCTCGGCGCGTCGCTGATCGACGGCGTGATCTCGCTGGCGACGTTCCTGCCGGTGGCGGCGCTGACCGGCTACTTCGGCAAGGTCATGGAGGCCGCGCGCAGCGGCGTGCAGGTGCCGTTCCTGACCACCCTCGGCTACGGCGTGCTGGGCATGGTGATCTTCCTGGCGGTGCAGGGCTACCCGCTGGCCAAGAGCGGCCAGACCTGGGGCAAGAAGCTGTTGTGGATCCGCATCGCCGACCTGGAGGGTGGGCAGCCGCCGTTCTGGCGCCTGATCGCGCTGCGCTATCTGCCGACCCAGGCGATTTCGCTGGTGCCGATCGTGGGCGGCATCTACGCCCTGGTGGACGCGCTGTTCATCTTCCGCCAGGACAAGCGCTGCCTGCACGACCTGATCGCCGGCACCCGCGTGGTCAACGTCCGCCGCTGAGGGCGACGGACGTACGACGGCACCCGCCTGCGCCTCGTAGGCGGCCATGCCCTAAGCCGCGCGCGCGCCGCGAGCGGCTGGGGTGGGGAGTCGCCTCAGCGCCTCCC